>NZ_CP082839.1:1980000-2580000 GCF_019930585.1 Sphingomonas nostoxanthinifaciens
CGGAGGAAAAGACATCAACCGAGATTCCGTTAGTAGTGGCGAGCGAACGCGGACCAGGCCAGTGCCGGTAATTCAACTAGCAGAACACTTTGGAAAGAGTGGCCATAGCGGGTGACAGCCCCGTATGCGAAAGTGATGTTACCGGACTTGAGTAGGGCGGGACACGTGTAATCCTGTCTGAACATAGGGGGACCACCCTCTAAGCCTAAATACTCGTGCATGACCGATAGCGAACAAGTACCGTGAGGGAAAGGTGAAAAGCACCCCGATGAGGGGAGTGAAACAGTACCTGAAACCGAATGCCTACAAGCAGTTGGAGGGTCCTAGAGGCCTGACAGCGTACCTCTTGCATAATGGGTCTGTGACTTAATCTATCAAGCAAGCTTAAGCCGTTAGGTGTAGGCGCAGCGAAAGCGAGTCTGAATAGGGCGACTGAGTTTGATGGATTAGACCCGAAACCCGGCGATCTAGGCATGACCAGGATGAAGGTGGGGTAACACCCACTGGAGGTCCGAACCGATTAACGTTGAAAAGTTACCGGATGAGTTGTGTTTAGGGGTGAAAGGCCAATCAAGCCGGGAAATAGCTGGTTCTCCGCGAAAACTATTGAGGTAGTGCCTCGAGTGATCACCGTTGGGGGTAGAGCACTGGATGGGCAAGGGGGTCGCGAGACCTACCGATCCTAACCAAACTCCGAATACCAACGAGTGCAGCTCGGGAGACAGACGGCGGGTGCTAAGGTCCGTCGTCGAGAGGGAAACAGCCCTGACCAACAGCTAAGGTCCCCAAGTTATCACTAAGTGGGAAAGCATGTGGGAATCCCAAAACAACCAGGAGGTTGGCTTAGAAGCAGCCATCCTTTAAAGAAAGCGTAACAGCTCACTGGTCTAATCAAGGGTTCCTGCGGCGAAGATGTAACGGGGCTCAAGTGATACACCGAAGCTTTGGGTGTGGATTTATCCACGCGGTAGCGGAGCGTTCCGTAAGCCTGTGAAGCGGTCTGGTAATGGGCCGTGGAGGTATCGGAAGTGCGAATGCAGACATGAGTAGCGATAAACAGGGTGAGATGCCCTGTCGCCGAAAGACCAAGGGTTCCTGCGCAAGGCTAATCCGCGCAGGGTGAGCCGGCCCCTAAGACGAGCCCGAAGGGGGTAGTCGATGGGAACCACGTTAATATTCGTGGGCCTGGTGGTGTGTGACGGATCACGTGTGTTGTTCATCCTTATCGGATTGGATGGGCTTCGAAGTGGTTCCAGGAAATAGCCCCACCGTATAGACCGTACCCGAAACCGACACAGGTGGTCTGGTAGAGTATACCAAGGCGCTTGAGAGAAGTGTTCTGAAGGAACTCGGCAAATTGCCTCCGTACCTTCGGAAGAAGGAGGCCCCAACTAAGCGCAAGCTCTGTTGGGGGGCACAGGCCAGGGGGTAGCGACTGTTTAGCAAAAACACAGGGCTCTGCTAAGTCGGCTTCAAGACGACGTATAGGGTCTGACGCCTGCCCGGTGCCGGAAGGTTAAGTGGAGATGTGCAAGCATCGAAATGAAGCCCCGGTAAACGGCGGCCGTAACTATAACGGTCCTAAGGTAGCGAAATTCCTTGTCGGGTAAGTTCCGACCTGCACGAATGGCGTAACGACTTCCCCACTGTCTCCAGAACATGCTCAGCGAAATTGAATTCTCCGTGAAGATGCGGAGTACCCGCGGTTAGACGGAAAGACCCCGTGCACCTTTACTGCAGCTTCAGAGTGGCATTAGGAAAGAACTGTGTAGCATAGGTGGGAGGCTTTGAAGCCAGGTCGCCAGATCTGGTGGAGCCATAGGTGAAATACCACCCTGTTGTTTTCTGATGTCTAACCTCGATCCATGAAACTGGATCAGGGACCCTCTGTGGCGGGTAGTTTGACTGGGGCGGTCGCCTCCCAAAGAGTAACGGAGGCGCGCGAAGGTTGGCTCAGGCCGGTTGGAAACCGGCTGTTAGAGTGCAATGGCATAAGCCAGCCTGACTGCGAGACTGACAAGTCGAGCAGAGACGAAAGTCGGTCATAGTGATCCGGTGGTCCCTCGTGGAAGGGCCATCGCTCAACGGATAAAAGGTACGCCGGGGATAACAGGCTGATAACCCCCAAGAGCTCATATCGACGGGGTTGTTTGGCACCTCGATGTCGGCTCATCACATCCTGGGGCTGGAGCAGGTCCCAAGGGTTTGGCTGTTCGCCAATTAAAGTGGTACGTGAGCTGGGTTCAGAACGTCGCGAGACAGTTTGGTCCCTATCTGCCGTGGGCGTCGATATTTGAGAGGACTTGTCCCTAGTACGAGAGGACCGGGATGAACGTACCTCTGGTGCACCTGTCGTTCTGCCAAGAGCGCAGCAGGGTAGCTATGTACGGACGAGATAACCGCTGAAAGCATCTAAGCGGGAAGCTCCCCTCGAGATAAGATATCTTAGGACGGTCGAAGACCACGACCTTGATAGATCGGATGTGGAAGTGGGGTAACCCATGGAGCTAACCGATACTAATTGTCCTATTCGCGCTTGAGAGTTCCACCATCAATGACAGGGCTGTCCGCAGCATTGTCGGCGATCACGTGGTTCGGCTCGGCATAGTGTTAGTGTGCACGCATCGATTTCTGACCCATCAGCATCCGCGCCGGCCCCATAGCTTGGTGGCCTTAGCGTCTGTGACCCACCCGATCCCATCCCGAACTCGGCCGTGAAACCAGACAGCGCCGATGGTACTATCGCTTAAGCGATGGAAGAGTAGGTCGCCGCCAGGCTTTGAAGCCGGCGCGAACGCTGATTAACCCATTCACAATGTTACCTTTTGCGCCTCAGGCGCCGGCAGCCGCATCCGCGGCTTTGGCTATCCTCGCATAAGCTCGGACGGCCGGTCGGCCTTGCGGACCTTCGGTCCGGGATCCAGGCCCGGGGCCAACACCAGTTGTCGCGGGGTGGAGCAGCCCGGTAGCTCGTCAGGCTCATAACCTGAAGGTCACAGGTTCAAATCCTGTCCCCGCAACCAACACACAACCCACCCAAACCATAACCGCCCAGGATAACCCCCTGCGGCGGTTTTTTGCGTCCGGGGTCCAGGCCCGGGTTTCCGATGGCGATCGACTGAAAGCCATTGATAGGTCTTCGCGCCGAGATATACGCGACCGGCGCTCACGCTAGATAAAGATTCCGCAGCTTGACCAAGTCATTGCGAGAGAGGCCGAGCTCGTCGCGCAGGTAGCCCGTGGCGCCGCCGACATGCGCGTCCATAATCGCGAAAACAGCTTCGATATAATGGCGATCCGCTGCACCCAGCGTCCTGGCGGCGTCCGGCGACATGCTTGCCAGGGGATTGGCGGGCGAGGCAGGGCCTTGGCTCAGACTGCGCACGTCGAGATAGCGGTTGGTGAGCAGATAATCGTCGATCACCATCGAGCGCGGAACGCCAAGCGCGGTCAGCAGCAGGGCGGCGGCAATCCCGGTGCGATCCTTTCCGGCCGTGCAGTTGAAAGCAAGCGGCGCATGTCCCGCCAACAATTCCGCAAACATGCGCCGGTATTGAGCGTTGAACTGCGTGAGAAGCCGGGGATAGGACTCCGTCATCGCCGATCGTGCCTGTTCAGCTGTCCAATTCTTGGGATCGCCGGCGGGCAAGAAATGGCGGTCGAGCTCGTAATCGGTGCTCAATACCTTCGGGGCGCCGGGCGAGGGCCATGATACCGGCTCGCCAGCGCGCTCCTGCGTATCGCGGAAATCGCAGACCACACGGATATTTCGCGCCTCCAGCGCGCGATAGTCGGCCTCGGTCAGGCCGTGCATCGATCCCGAACGGTATAGAAGACCCCATTTTACGGTGCGACCATCGGCGGCACGATATCCGCCGATGTCTCTGAAATTGCGGCCGCCCTGCAAAGGCAGTTGCCGCTCGTGAGGTGCGGAGACGGCGACGGGCGCGAGCCCTTGAGCGACGACCGGCTGCGCCGTAGACAGGAGGAGAAGCGAAAGGGCGTAACGCATTGAGATCCCCTTTTCTGCGTGATGCGGCCGGCCGTCGATCATGGCGCGTCAGAACCGGATGTTGGCCTGCCCGCCGAAGGTGCGGGGATCGTTGAAATAGCCGTAATAGCCCGTGCCGGCCGTGTAGGTGCGCGCGACGAGATGCTGCTCGTTGAACAGATTGCGCACCCAGAATGAAAGCGTCAGCTTCGCGCCCGACGCACCCAGATCGATGTCGCCGACCGAGAGCCGCGTGTTGATGACCACGCCCGACTGGCTGAGCGGGTTGGGAACACCGACCGCGTTGGGCGTGCTGCTGTTGTACGAACCCGAATCCCAGGCGCCGTCGATGTGACCGCGTAGCGTGACGTCGGGCAGCGGATATTCATAGTCGATCTGACCCGACAGGCTGTGCTTCGGGGTCAGGACTGCCTGCTGCGCACGGGGCGTCAGATCGATCGCGCAACCGCCGCCCGCAAGCAATTCGCAGAAGGGATCCACCGCAGCGCCCACGCGGATATAGGCGTAGGTATAGGAGCCGTTCAGCGTCAGGCCGCGGAATGGCGCCAGCGTGAGCTCGGTCTCGACGCCGCTGACCTTGCCGTGCTTGGGCGTGTTGTAGGTGTTGGTCGTCGTCCGGGTGGTGACCGCGGCGCCCGGGCAGGCGATCACCGCGCCGGTTCCGCTGAAGCAGAAATACGGAACGCTGAAATCGACCTGCTGATCCTTGTACACACCGGTATAGCCGGCGACGTTCAGGCGCACATGATGGTCGAGGAACTCGCTCTTGAAGCCCACTTCGAACATCGACACCGATTCGGGATCGAAGGCGCGATAATTGAGCGAACGCGAGTTGGCGCCGCCCGATTTGTAGCCGGTGCTCCATTTGCCATAGGCCTGGATATCGCGCGACAGATCGACCGCGAGGTTGACCATTGGATCGACCCGCTTCCACTCGGATTTGAAGCTGATCGGCGCGAAGGTGCCGTTCGAGTTCACCGGCGCGAAGTTGTTGGTGATGAGCAACGTGCCCGACTTCTTGTCGTCGGTCCAACGCAGGCCACCCGTGAGGTGTAGGCGATCCTCCAGCAAAGCCGGGTTCCAGGTCGCCTGACCGAAGATGCCGTAGCTGGTCGTCTTGGCGATGCTGGCGCGGTCGACGCCGACATAGGGGAAGAGCGGGTCCACGGCGTTCGTCACGGCCGTCTGGCCGTTGAGGTTCATCAAATTGCCCGTCTGTGGAAATTCGACGATCCACTGGCCCGCGCTGTTGAAATAGCCGGTGTTGAACGCCTGCGCCTGATCGCGGACATGCTCGTGATAGGCGAGGCCGCCGATCACGAATTTGAGGTGATCGCCGATGTCGCCGATCGCCTGCAGTTCCTGGCTATACTGATATTGCTGGAAATTCGCGAGGCTGTAGCGGTCGGACGTGTTGTCATGCTGTGCCAGCCCGTTCGGCGCGGCGGTGGTCACGTAATTGCCGCCGGCCATGCCGCCGCCATCATATTGGCTCTGCGTCAGCTCGCGGTAGGACGAGATCGACTTCAGCGTCAGGTGCGACGCCGCGTTCCACGTCATGGTCAGCGTGTGGCCGTTCTGGTGGCCGATGCTGTCCTGCAGCGGGATCCCGTACGCCACGGTGTCGGCGCGCTTGGGCTGGAGCGCCGCCGCCGGCACGAACGCCGTGCCGACCGACACGCGCTGCTCATAGCCGACCGTCGTCGAGTCATAAATATTATCGTAGGCGTAGAGCGCGTTGAAATCGGGCGAGGGCTGCCATTTCAGCTGCATGCGCGCGCCACGCCGGTCATAGCCGTTGAAATCGGCCTGGCCGGGCATCGTGTTCTTCACGGTGCCGCCGCGCGAGGTGATCAGCCCGTCCACCTTCAGGCTGAAATTGTGCCATTCCGGGAGATCGGCGTGGACCTCGGTTTCGTAGCTGCCGTAATTGCCCGCACCGGCGGTGACCGAGAGGCCGAACTTGCCGGTCGGCTTTTTGGTGACGATGTTGAGCGCGCCGCCCTCGGTGTTGCGGCCGAACAAAGTACCCTGCGGCCCCTTTAGCACTTCGATGCTCTCGAGATCGTAGAGCGCGCCGTTCAGACCCTGCGGACGGCCGAGATAAACGCCGTCGATGTAGACGCCCACGCCGGGATCGCGTGCCGGCTGGTTGGAATCGCCCAGCACGCCAACGCCACGGATGTTGAGAACCAAGCTGAAGTTGCGGCCGGAGAAGGGGAGCACGCGCAGCGACGGGATCGAGCCATCCTGCAGATCGAGCAGCGACTGGATGTGCCTATTCTGGATATCTGCCGGCTTCATCACCGAGATCGAGATCGGTGTCTTCTGGAGATTCTCCTCCCGTTTCTGGGCTGTGACGACGATCTCGGCGAGCGCGCCGCTCGCATCCTGCTCCTGCGCAGGCGCCGGGTCAGCTGGAACGGGATCGGCGGCATAAGCCGGCAGAGCGGCCAAGCCAAACATCGCGGTAGCACACAGCAAATGGCGCGCGGAGACGCGTTTCGAAACCATCTAAAACCCCCTTTGGTGATATGAAAGGAGGGTAGTAACGTTATGTTACAGACTCGAAACATAAGCGCTGCAAATAAAAGACAATCGAGCATCTTTCCAGCGCTCAAAAAAAACGGTTATTTTTGATGATGATAGGTGGTTTTCGAGAAAAATCGAACAATGGACTAGGGCCGAAACGATTGTGATGTTCTGGTAGGTTCGGCGAACAGCTTCGATCACGGGGAAGCGCTGAATGTCACGGCTGCAATTCGGCCCGATTTTCAGATGCTTCGTGCTCCCCGCGCAGGGCTGCAATGTCGAGGTTGGCCATGCAACGTCTCCCCTCCCGGCAGGATTTCTACGGCTCCGTCGGCTGGATCGACCTTGGCCGCGCTCGTCGGACCGAAACGCCGTTGACGCGTGTCAGCTTCGTGCGATTGGCGCCAAAATAGCGCGCCAGTCAGCTTCGCCCGCAGCAAGCCGTAAGGCTTACTGTCGTCGTATAGCAGACATCATGCCGAAATGTGCCAAGGGGCACTGGCAACCCGGAGGCTACCGCCGGCGAACTTGTCGGCGGTCTTTATTATAGCCCTCGGTAGGCCGCATCCCTTCTCAATTGTCGAGACTGCCAAGGATGCGGGAGGCATCGATTTCGGCGTCGCGGGATTGAAATCCGCGCTCGATCGCGGTGCGGATACGCTGCTGTACTTCCGGGGTTCGCGCGCCTTCGCCGAACAGATCGGAATCCCGCCTAAACTCTTCGACGGACGCGAGGGAAATTGCGTTGACGCGGTCCTTGATGGCGCGCGCACCCGATGCCGGCAACGTCGCGATACGCGCGGCGAGCGCCTCCACGAAGGGCGCGAGCTTTGCAGGTTCGAAGCTGCGATTGATCCAGCCATAATGTTCGGCGAGTTCGGCGTCGTAATCCTCCGCGCTCAGCATGACCTCGAACGCCCGCCCGCGGCCCAGCATGCGAACGAGATGCTGGGCGCCGCCGCCGCCGGGGACAAGACCGAACGCGCCTTCGTTCTGCGAGAACACCGCCCGTCCGCGTGCGGCGAATCGCATGTCGCAATTCAGGATGAACTCGTTGCCGGCGCCTCGCGCGCGCGCCTCGATCTGCGCGATCGTCACCGCCTTGGTTTCCGCCAGCCGGCGAAACAGAAGCGCGATCGAGGCTTCGCCCGTCAGCCGGGCGGCCTCCTGCCGGTAGGCGGCGATCTTGGTGACGTCGACGTGCGCGATGAAATAATCGGGGTCGGCGCTGCGGAAGACCGCGACCTTGTAGGGTTCTCCACGATCGAGAATCTCGATGATGGATACCAGATCACGGACCAATTCGGGGCCCAGCAGATTCATCGGCGGCGCGTTGATCGTAACGAACAGGATTGCGCCATCGGCGTGGAGGTCGAGCGTTTCGTAATCGTCGGCCACCTGAGTCTCCGCCATCTGATCCTGTAGGGAATGACCGACGGTCATCGCGCCGCTATCGGCATCCATCGGTCGGCATCAGTTGGCCGCGGCGGCCGCCTTTTCGATCAGCTTCGCGACGCTCTGCGCTTGCGAGACGTAGATCGTGTGGGCCCCGGGCAGTTCGATCGTCGTCGCATGCGAGCGCGCATACATCGACCGTTCGAGATCCGGATTGATCATGCGATCATTGACCGCCACCGCCGCATAGGACGGCTTCGACTTCCATGCCGCGACCGACACCGGCGCACCGAACGCGCTCGCCGTGATCGGTACCTGGGAGATCGCCATGAACGCGGCGGTCGCCTTCGGGAGATCTCCCGCAAAGTCGGCGGCAAAGCTGGCCGGATCGACCCACAGGAAACCGCCGCCGATCGGCGCGATCGCCTTGCTCGCGGCGGGCGTCTTGGTCGCGAGCGCACCCGCACTCTCACCGACATCCGGCTGGAACGCCGCTATGTAGACGAGCGCGCGCGCGGACTCGTGATCGCCCGCTTCGGTGATGACGACACCGCCATAGCTGTGGCCGACCAGCACGGACGGGCCGGCTTTGTTGAGAATGTGCTTGGTCGCCGCGACGTCTTCGGCCAGCGTCGTCTCCGGCTCCTGCACGATCCACACCGTGTAACCATCTCGCTCCAGGATCTCGGCAACGGGCTTCCATCCCGAGCCGTCGGCAAAGGCGCCGTGGACGAGGACGACCGACTTCACGGCGGCTGAAGCGCCCGCTGGTGTCAGCGCGGCGGCTGCGACCATCGAAGCGGTCATGAGGCCCAATCGGCCACGTGCTCGAATTGCCTTTTTGGTCATACGTTTCTCCGTTGTCCGTCTCGACGCGGTCTAGACTTGCCAATTGATCGGGGCTTGTCGGATCGGCGGACGATTTGTCTCTTCCTAGGGCAATCGTTCATCACGCTTGGAAAGGCGTCGGCTTGGTCCGACGCGCCGCACCAGCGCGGCGCCTGTCAGGACAGATTCGAATGCGCTCTGCGCCACGCGCCGGGCGACCAACCCGCGCGTCGCGAAAAAGCGCGGCTGAAATGGCTCTGATCAGCGAAGCCGCAGGTGGTCGCGACCTCGGAGAGCGCGAGCTCCGTGGTCACGAGCAGCGTCTTCGCATGTTCGATCCGCCGCTCGAGCAGCCACTGGTGCGGACTCTGGCCGAGCGACGTCTTGAATGCCTTGGTGAAATGCGAAATCGAAAGCCGGCACTCGGTCGCAAGCGCGTGCAAGGACAGCTGATTGTCGAGGTTGGCCGCAATCAGTTCCTTCGCCCGGCGCTCCTGCCAAGGCGCGAGGCCGCCCTTGTGCTGGGCCGGCTGCGCCGCGCCGTAGGTGCGGGCCAGATACCCGCACATGGCGTGCAATACCTGGTCGACGAACAGGCGCGGCGCGGTGTCCGGGCGATCGAGGCAGGGTAGGATTGCCTGGCCGAACCCGGCGATAACTTCGTCGGCAAGGTGCTTGTTCGCCTGATGCATCAGGCCCGGGACCGGCCGGACGCCGGCCTCGTCCGCCCATCGGTCCAGTGCCGCCTTCGGCACCACGAAGCTGAGGAGATCCAGCGCGTGATCCGCCCGCCAGTGCAGGCTGGGCCGCAGATCCTCGACGCTCGTGTGCCATGCCTTGCGCGGCGCGACGATCCGGGTCTGTCCGTCGCGAACAAAGGTCGAGGTGGGCGTGTCGGCCAGGAGCAAGCGCGCGGCGTCGGCGTCGTGATTGCCGAAACTGATGAAAGCCTCCGAACCGGTTTCATCGAAACGGTCGCGGACGACCCTAAGCGCGACGTCGGCGCTTTCGCCCAGTTGGGCAAGTTCGGTGCTGCGCAGGCGGCGATGACATCCGGCATCGACCCGATAGCCCGACAAGAACGGGTCGGAGCGGCCTGAAACATCGCCGCGGCTGAGAGGGGCCAGCGTGGCCATGTCACGCCTCGGCCGTCGAGCGGAAGCGGCGCGGTAAAGTGGAGCGTGGCGGTCGCGCCGGGTTTCCCCACTCGCTGCGGCCGTGGGATCGGATCGGGCCGGATGCTCTGGAACCATCTCGCAGCACGCTGGGCGGTATCTGAACCATGGCAGCGCTCCCGGAGCAGCGAGCGGAAGTCGTTCCACTAGCGTTTCGGGCCCTGCTGTTTGCAGGCGCGCTCGTTTGCCAACAGCCCGGATCGGGGGATTGAGCGGTCACCGATTTGAGGAATGCACCGCGCCGCGCGCGCATCTGGCCACCCGCACCTGCTGGGCGCGCCCCACGATCAGGGGACCGTCGACTGACCCGTTTGGGGGTCTTACGAAGCACCCAGGGCGTCAATAGAAGGGTGGCACGCTGCCATTCTTTTGGGAGCGATGGGGTAACGCGTTGAAAAAGACCGTCTGCTGGCTGTGCCTCCCCGCGTTACTGTTCCTGACGGGTGCCACAACCGCGCCGACGTTTCGCACACTCGAGCAGATGAAACATACACGCTGGACCGCCGACAACGGCGCCCCGGCGGGTATCCAGGCATTGGCGCAGACAACCGACGGGTTTCTCTGGATCGGCTCGATCACCGGGCTTTATCGTTTCGACGGGCGAAGGTTCGAGCGTGTCGCGATGGTTGGGCCGGAAACGAGCGTCACGGCATTGGCGGCCACGCGCGACGGTCGCTTGTTCATCGGTCTGCTCAACGGGCACGTGCTGGTGCGTCGGGGAGCTCAACAGGCCGACGTCACCCCCAGCTCCCGCGCGAAGCGTATCGAAGAGATGGTGGAGGATCGCGGCGGTGGCCTCTGGGTGCGGAGCGCCGCCCCCGATCTACAGGTTCTGCGGCTCTATCATGGGCGCTGGACGCAGTTCGATGCCCAACTCTCCGGTAAATATGCTTTGGCGCTATTGCTGGCGCACGACGGTTCGTTCTGGGTTCTGACCCAGAAAGCGGTCTACGTGCTCCGCAGCGGGCAGGATCGGTTCAGCTATATCGCCCCAAATCCCGGAAATATGTTCACCAGCCTTGTCGAGGATAAGCGCGGCACCTTGTGGGCCGCGACCAACAGTCATGGCCGCGGCCTGACCGCCATCGCGAAGGCATCGGGGGCGGACATAATCCCGATCCAGTCCGCCGCCGGCGAGAGCGTGCTTCGTGTCATCGCTGATCGGTCCGGTGACGTGTGGGGCAGCACCCAGGCGCACGGGGTGTTTCGAGTGGGAGAGCCCGGGGCCGGTAGGTCTTCCAGCGCGACCGTCGAGCACTACACATCGATGCAGGGCCTGTCGTCGGACGCGGTTCGCGCGATCTTTGAAGATCACGAAGGATCCATCTGGATCGGGACGTCGGGCGGCCTCGATCGGTTTCGCCCCGCAAACGTCGTGCTCGAAACCGCGGTGTCGACGCGGTCGGCATTGGGGTACGCCCTGTTCGCCGACCATGAAGGGACGATCTACGTCGCCGACAGCGAAACGCTTTATAAGGCTGAACCGGGCGGATCACCGAAGGCGGTCCTTCAGCACCTGAAAAACCCCATGGGTATCTGCGAAGGCGCGGGCGGAGACATATGGGTCGGTGACCTCGATACCTTCCATGTCCAGCACGACGGACGCTTCCACGACGCAATCCCCCCCGCCGACCGGGGCTACATGCATTGCGAAGCCGATCGAGACGGCCAGCCCTGGTTCCTGAGCACTTGGGGAAATCTGTTCCGGCGCACGTCCGGCGGCTGGGCGCAGGCGCCGACGAGCAAGAGCCATACGTTCGTGACCAGATTCTCATTCGATGCGCAGGGCCGGCCGGCGCTGTTCTACGAAAACCAGGGGCTGATGCGTCAAGACGCGTCGGCGCCGTCGATGATCTGGCCGTTCAACCAGATCCCGGGCGGCAGGACAGGGCCGATTTATCGCAGCTCGGATGATATGCTCGTCGGAGGGGTGAACGGCCTCGCGCGCATACGTGGCCGACGTATCGACTTGCTCGGATCGGCTTATCCCTGGCTTCAGCATGTGACCGGAATCGTCGAGACGCCAAGCGGCGATACATGGCTGCAATCGACCTCGGGAATCCTGCGGCTGCGGACGGCAGACATCCAGCGTGCATTCGATCATCCGGGCACCGTTCTGCGTCCGCAGATCTTCAATGCCCTGGATGGTCTGCAGGGGTTCAACTATCTCGATTATGCCGACAATGGCGCCGCTGTCGGTGGCGATGGACGAATCTGGTTCATGACGACCAGCGGCATCGTCTGGATCGACCCGGCAAACCTTCATCACAACGATCTTCCGCCGCCCGTCGCGATCACCAGATTGGTGGCCGACGGAGTCGTAACTTCGGATCCAGCGGCAATCGCGCTGCGGCGCGGCACGAAGAACCTCGAACTCGATTTTACCGCGCTGAGCCTCGCCGTTCCCGAGCGCGTGGCGCTGCGCTATCGGCTTGAAGGCGTGGACGAACATTGGGTCGATCCCGGCGCCCGGCGCCAGGCCTTCTATTCCAACCTCGCGCCCGGCTCATATCGGTTTGCAGTCATCGCGGCCAATGAGGACGGCGTCTGGAACAGGGCCGGTGCCGCTATCCGGTTCACCCTGCCGCCCACGTTCGTCCAGTCCTTCGTCTTCAAGCTTCTATGCGCGGGGGCGGCGCTCCTGCTTGCCTGGCTGTTTTACAGGATCCGGCTGAACAATATCACGCGCCGGCTCAAGGCGCGGCTCGATGCGCGCCTTGCCGAGCGCGAGCGCATCGCCCGCGAATTGCACGACACGCTGCTTCAGGGCGTGCAGGGGCTCATTCTGCGCTTTCAGGGCATCGCCGACCGCCTGCCGAGCGATCAGGTTCCGGGGCAATTGATGGAGACGGCACTGGATCGCGCCGAGGAACTGCTGCTGGAAGGGCGCGAGCGGGTGCACGGTCTCAGATCGGTTATGCGCACGGGCGATCTGAGCTCGTCCTTGCTCGAGGTGGCGGATAATTTGGATGCCGCCGCTGGCCTGTCGGTCGTGGTTCGCGAGGAAGGTACGGCGCGGACCATCGATCCGACCGTGCAGGAGGAGTTGACCGCCATCGCGAGCGAAGCCCTGTCGAACGTCGTCCGCCATGCCCAGGCCGACGCGGTCGATGTCGTCATCGATTACGGGCGTGCCCGGCTCACGCTCGCGATCGTCGACGACGGGCGCGGTATCAACCTCGGACGCGTGGCGCCCGATGACAATCGGCATTTCGGTATTGCCGGCATGCACGAGCGCGCCCGCCGCGTCGCGGGTTCGTTGTATCTGGGGGCGAATGCCGGCCGGCGAGGAACCTGCGTTACCGTGACGGTGCCTGCAAGCGTGGCTTATCCGTCCAGCCCGCTTCGGCGGATAAGATCGCTCTTCGGCCTGTCGAACATGGAAGCGCTGGCATGAGCGACGGACGGCCCGGCCCGATCAGGGTGATGGTTGTCGATGATCATCCCTTGCTCCGCGAGGGTGTCGCCGCGGTGCTCGAGCCGCAGCCCGATCTCTCGCTGGTCGGGGAGGCCAGCAATGGGCCCGAAGCGATCGAGGGGTATCGCCGCTGGCGACCCGACGTGTCGCTGATGGACCTGCAGATGCCGGAGATGGGCGGGCTCGAAGCGCTCGGCGCGATCCGGGCTGAATTCCCGCAAGCCCGCATCGTGGTGCTCACAACCTATGCCGGCGATGCCCAGGCCATGCGCGCCATGAAAGCGGGGGCGGTCGGCTATCTGCTCAAAAGCAGCCTGCGGCGCGAGCTGGTCAGCACCATCCGCGAGGTGCATCGCGGGCATCGTTATCTTCACCCAGAGGTCGCGTCGGCGCTGGCGCTGGGGGCAATCGACGAACCGCTCACAGCGCGCGAGATTGCAGTCCTGCAGCTCGTCGCCGGCGGTAATTCCAACAAGCGAATAGCCCACGCGCTTTCGCTGTCGGAAGAAACGGTGAAATCGCACATGAAGAACATTGCGCTGAAGCTCAGCGCGACCGACCGCACCCACGCCGTCGTCGTCGCAGCACGACGTGGCATAATCGAGCTTTGATCTCTGGTGGATCATGACCTCAAAATGCAATCCCGGCGGCAACAGGCTATCCGGGTTCGGATCGAGCGTCACTCAGACAGCATGGAGGTCTCGAAGGCGGCCGGCAGTGGGGCTTCCATCGAAAAGACTAGCCCTTCCGGTGCGAAATCGAGGTTTCCGGATCCCGAAAAATAGGAATTTACGGCGCGCTTGATGAGCAGGCTGCCGAAGCCCTGTCGCGTGGGCGGGGTCACGACGGGGCCACCCGCCTCCCGCCACGAGAAGCACAGGACGTCCTCCCAACGTGCATCATCGTTTTCGTAGACATTGCGCTGGACCGACCACCGGACGTCGATGCGCCCGGTCGGCGATGAAAGGGCGCCATATTTGACCGCATTGGTGGCGAGCTCGTGGAGCGCGAGCGCCATGCCGAGCACCATCGAGGACGGCAGCATGATCGGCGGTCCGGAACACACGATCCGCGTGCCGTCGGGATCATGTGGCGAGATCATGGTACGCGCCACCGTTTCAAGGAGGGCTGCCTCACAATCGGGCGCCGCGAGGATCGTGGCGGTCGCCCCCAGCGCGGCAATCCGATCGGACAGCGCCAGGCGTGCGGTATCGAGGTCCGACGCCTGAGCGAGGGTACGTTCCGCGATCATCTGAACGACGGCCAGAAAGTTCTTGTAACGATGCGCCAGTTCTTGATTCAACAAGGCGAGACTGGCGGCATGTCGGCTCGCTTCGCTGTCCCGCTCGCGCAGCGCATGCACCGTTCTCGACAAGTCCTGTTCCCGCCTCCGTCCCTCGAACATCACCACTTTTCCCCACCCGAAGGCTGCGATGCCCGACAGGACCGCCGTCGCGGCGGCGGCGAACAGGAATGTCATCCGTTCGGGACCAAGCTCCCTGCCAAGCCCCGTTGCCGCCAAGGCGCCGGCTACAGCCAATCCAACTCCGAGGATGACCGGCCTGCCGACGGTCAGCGCGATCAAGGCCCTCCCGGCATCGCGAACGGGCCGGCGAGCGGGGTTTGGCGGTGGCTCGGCCATGGATTTCACCTCGTTGGGCCCTGCGGGGCGGAGCGCGCGCTCTGCACTGGGCTGCCGGCTTTGCACGGCTCGCTATGGTATGATTGAAAGGACCGCTTCTAATCTTCACAGACGGCTGATGTTCGGTTGATCTGGCCACGCGTGATTGGCAGACGATGAGGCGCTATCGTCCGCATTGGCTTCGCAAGAAGCGACGCGAATTAGCCGCTGTCCATCCAGCCGCCACCGAGCGCGCGATAGAGTTGAACGCTCGCCGCAAGCCGATCGGTGTCGGCCTGTGCGAGCGCGAGCCGCGCCGCCAGCAGCTGCCTCTCGGCATCCAGCTGGTTCAAAAAGGATGCATAACCGCGCGCATAACGTAAGCTGGAAATCCGGAGTGCTCCGGCGTTGGCATCGACCTGCGCGATCAGTTCCTGACGCTGTTCGCCCAGGCGTTGCAGGGCAGCCATATCGTCTTCGACCTCGCGGAGCGCCGTCAACGTCGTATTGCGATAGGCAAAGGCGGCACGATCGCGGCGCGCTGCCGCCGATTCCATCTCACCCTTGTGCCGCCCGGCGCCGAGCAACGGCGCGATGGCACCCCCGGCCAGATTGAACAGCCCGAAGGGCTGTGGGAGAACGTTGGCCGCAAGCAGACTGCCGCTGGCGGCCAGCGAGAAGTCGGGCATCATCGAGGCGCGCACGCTGTCGAGCGAGCGATCCGCCGCGACCAGCATATCCTCTGCCGCGACCACATCCGGGCGTCGGCGCAGCAGGCTGGACGGCAACGCCACCGGAATGACGGGCAATTTCAATCCCGCGAGTCCACCGGGTGCCCTGCCAACGTCGGCAGGCGCATCGCCGACGAGGATGCTGAGCGCATTTTCGAGCCGCGTGATCGCAAGGCGCTCCTGCGGCACCATGGCGCTGGTCGCGCGATATTCGCCCTCCGCCTGCCGCAGCTCGAGATCGGAGGAATAACCGCCGCCGCGAAGCTTGCGTGCAAGGTCGAGCGAGCGGGACCGCGACTTCAACGTCTCGAGCAGCACCGTCAGGCGTTCATCGGCGCCGACCAGCTCGATATATGTTTCCGCGGTGGCGCTGCTGATCGACAGGAGGACCGCATCGTAGGAAGCACGCGAGGCGAGCAGCTCGGCACGGGCGGCCGCACTCGCATTGGCGAGGCGACCGAACAGGTCCAGATCCCACGATGCGCTGACGCCATCGACGGTGCCGAGCGCGTCGACAGGTATCCCCAGCGTCACCGTCCGTGCGTAACTTCCGCCTGCCTGGGCATCGATTTCGGGAATGCGCGCCTCGCGGGCCGATCGCACCGCGCCTCGGGCTTCGGCGACCCGCGTCGCGGCCATCGCGATGTCCGTATTGTGAGCACGCGCGCGCTCCACCAGTTCGGACAGCACGGGATCACCAAAGGCCTGCCACCATTGCCGGTCGATGGCGGCGTCGTTGGCTGGCGTGTGTCGCCAAGCGGCAGGCGGGGACAGCGACGCGGCCGGCGGTATCGGCGGGCGAGGGCCCGCGCATGCCGACACGGCCAAGGCAGCGAGCGCGGTCATCGCGCCGGCCGGCCTCATATTGCCCGTCCGGCCCGGCTGCCCGAAAATATATCGACATGGGCCTCGACCGACATGCCGGGCCCCAGGCGAGCCGCCTGCGGCTGGCCTGCGTCGATGGCGATCCGGACCGGAATCCGTTGCGGCACCTTCGTGAAATTTCCGGTGGCATTGTCGGGTTTGAGCGCACTGAACTGTGCGCCGGTCGCCGGCGCGATCCGCTCGATATGTCCACGGAAGCGCAGGCCGCCAAGCGCGTCCACGGCGAACCAAGCGGGCTGGCCGACAGCCATGTGGCGGGTCTGCGCTTCCTTGAAATTGGCGATCACCCAGCGCTGCGCCGGAACGAGATACATGAACGGCGTTCCGGCCGCCGCAAACTGCCCTATGCGAACGACGACTTCGCTTAGGGAGCCGTCCTGCGGCGCGCGCAGCGTCGTATAGCCAAGGTCGATCGCGGCCTGGTGCAACTGCGCTCGGGCCGCCTCGGCATCGGCCACGAGCGCGGCCTCGTTCACCCGGACCGCCTTCACTTGCTCGATCGCGCTGTCGCGCGCCGCCTTCGCCTGTGCGACCGCCGCATCCGAACCCGCAAGCGTCGCCTCGTCGCTTTCGCGCTCGCGCTGCGATAGCGCGCCCTGCTTCACGAGATCGGCGGAGCGCTGTGCGTAGCGCACGGCCTGGACCTGCTTTGCGACCGCACTTGCGATCGTCGCCTCCTGAACGCGCACCTGGGAGAGGCCTTCGGCGAGCCGCTGGCGGTTGTTCTTGAGTTCGGCGAGCTTGGCGTCGAGATTGGCGCGTGCCTGCTCGACGCGCTGCTGGAATGGCCGCGGATCGATCTCGGCGAGGATCTGTCCGGCCCGGACCACGGCAAAATCGTCGACGTGAACCCGCCAGACATAGCCGGCCACCTGGGGTGCGATCACCGTCGTATGGCCTTGAACGTAGGCGTCCTCCGTGCGCTGCGATCCGCTCCCGAACGGCGGCAGGCGCCACGCTGCCAGCACCAGCAGAATTCCGGTGATCGCCACAGCGACGAAGAGGATGCGCACCGGCCATGCGGGCTGCGGGATCTGCCAGAACCGCGCGGGAGTGACCGACGCGGCCGGGGGCGCAGGGCCGACGTCGGTCATGAATGCACCAGCGCAGGAGGGGAGGGGGGCGACGACGGAAGAGATGCGGGCGGCCAGAACAGCAGGCGGGTCAACATGTAGACCGCGACCGCGGCGGCGATCAGCGCGACGACGCCGAAGACATTTCCGTAGGCGAGCGTACCGGCCTCGTGCGACATCGCCGCCTGAAGCGCGGCCACGCCATGTTCGCCGCCCCCACCGGCGACGATGCGGGCCTGAACCACCGGGTCGAACGCCCGGACCCGATCGATCAGGGCGACCGAATTGGCCTTCTCGAAGATAGTCTGCAGCGATCCCAACAGCGAGATGCCGGCCAGCCCACCGACATTCTGTGCGATCGCGAACAGGACGACATAAGAGGTCAGCGTCGTGCCGTGCGCGCGGGCGACGGGAACCTGGGCGAACACCAGGGTCGGGCCGATCGCAAACGTCGTCGCGAACGAGATCGTCATCTGGGTCGCGTAGAGCTGCGGCGCCCGGGTAAGGCTGGTCAGCGAGCAATCCATTGCAGCCGCCACCGCGATCAGCGCAAACGCGACCACCCCCATCGCCAGAATGCGCTTCTGCTCGAAAACCATGGCGGATGTGACCGCACCCGCGATCGCGGAAAGGCTCAGCGCCGCGCAGAAGGTGACCAGCTCGTCGTTGAGGATGCCCGCACCGGCGAGAAAACCAAAGACCAGCGACTGCTCTGCCAGCACGATCCGAAGGATGATGACGACGAGGCCGAAGCGCAGAAGCTCGTTGCGATAGAGCCATCGGACGTCGAGCAGCGGACGCGTGCGATGAGCCTCGATATAAACGGCGACAGTCAGCATGGGGATCGCCGCCACCAGCGCCCAGCCCAGCCAGTCATGGTCCGTCCACCATTCGTAGCGTCCCATCCCGATGACCGCGATGACCAGCGCCATTCCGCCGGCGAGGAGCGGATAGGCGATGAAGTCGAGCGGCTCGAATGCCTGCGATCGGACGCCCGGCGGCAGGCGCAGCCAGAGGACCGCAACCAGGCACATTAGGGCGATGCCCAATTCCATCACGTAGAGCGCCTGCCAGTCGCCGAACGCGAGTTTCTCCGGATCGATCAGGCGGGACATCGCGATCGGCACCTGCGACAGCGAAAGGCTCAGGACGGCGGCTTTCGAGGCATGCGCCGATGCCATGAACTCCATGACATAATAGATCGACAGCGCGAGCAGCGACGCACCCGAAAAACCCGCAAGAGCATGAATGAAGATCGCGCCACCGACCCCGGTCACGAAGGCATGAGCCGCAGTGAACATCGTGAAAAGGACGAGCGAGATCAGCGCGTAGAGCCGCAGGCCGAATTGCTGGCGGAACCGCACCAGCAGGAGGTTCATCGTGGCGAAGCTCATGACATAGGCGGTCGGCACCCACGCAATCTCGTTCGCTTCGGCGCCCAGCGCTCCCAGAAGCTGGCCCTGATTGTCCTGTATCAGCGTGTTGCCCAGCCCGGATGTCAGCGCGAGCGCCACGCCGACCGCCAGATAGGCGTATCGACGCATGCGGGGATGCGGCGGATGCCCCGGTCCGCCCGGAAAGGCCGGTCGATATTCGGGAGGATAATTGATGTCCTCGTCTTGGAAGAACGACGCCGCCATAGTCTTAACTAGGGCTCGTCGTTCCTGCAGCACAACGACGAAGCCGAACATCCGTCGGCTTTGTGAGGCAAACGGGCAAAACGGCCTGCGAATAGACAAATGCCCGTTGATCGCGCAGCCGGGATAACCGCCCATTTGAACAAATCCGCGCGGTTCGGAGAAGATCGGCTGGCGCGGCGCGGTTAGATCGAACGCTTCAGAAGCGGCGTTGCGCCCGACAGTCGCAACCGCGCCGCGTTGTTCGGAGACTTCCACATGACGACGGCCAAACAGGACCCCATCCAGGGCGGAAAGCGTGCAGCCATCATCGGCGGCGGCGTCATAGGCGCCTCGTGGGCGGCGCTGTTCCTCGCCAACGGGTTGAAGGTCATCATCAGCGATCCCGACCCGGCCATCGAGACCAAGGTCAAGGCAACGATCGAGACCGCAATCCCCTCGCTCGCTGCGATGGGCTACGACACGGCCGACCTGACCGCAAATCTGTCCTTCGGCAGCGATACGGCCTCTGCGGTTGCGGACGCCGACATTGTCCAGGAATGCGGGCCGGAACGGCTGGACTTCAAGCGCTCGCTCTGGAAGCTGGTCGAGGAGGCGGCGCCGAAAGACGCGCTCCTCTGTTCGTCGAGTTCGACGATCCCCGCATCCGTTCAGTCCGATCAGATGACCGACAAGGCCCGGCTGATCATCGGGCATCCCTTCAATCCGCCCCACCTGATGCCGCTGGTCGAAATCGTGCCGACGCTTGCCACCGATCCCGCCGTGACGGCGAAGGCCCTCGAATTCTACCAGAGTGTCGGCAAGGTTCCGCGCGAGATCAGGAAGGAAGTTACCGGCTTCGTCGCCAATCGGCTACAGGCGGCGATCTTTCGAGAGTCGGTCTATCTCGTAAGCGAGGGCGTGGTCGAGCTGGATGAGCTCGACGACATCATGACCAACTCGCTCGGTATCCGCTGGGCGACATCCGGACCCTTCCTCTCCTTCCATCTCGGAGGAGGGGCTGGTGGGCTTCGCCACTTTCTCGAGCAGTTCGGTCCACCCACCGAGGCGTCCTGGAAAGTCCTCGGCCAGCCGAAGCTGGACGAAGCGACCAAGGCCCTTCTGATCGCGCAGGTCGATGCAACCTATGGGAAATCGGCCTTCAAGGATCTCGCGGAAACGCGCGATGCGAAGGAGATCGCGGTGATCAACGGCCTCGCGGGGATCGACCGCGCATCGCACGAAGGATGACGATCATGGGTGCGTCAGACCGGCTGCTTCTCCTCAATCTCGGCCACCCGTCGCGGATGGTGTCGATCGCGCCGGACGGTGGGGATATCCAGACCCTCGTCGCAGACCTTGGCGTCGTTCCGGACGGCATCGGTCTCGATCCCATCAACCGGCACATCTTCTGGACCTACATGGGCAGTGCTCATGACGGCGAAGACTTCAATCAGAATGACGGCATGATCGAGCGGGTCAATTACGACGGCAGCGATCGCGCAGTCATCATACCGAAGGGAGGCACCTTCACGCCGAAGCAGATGCAATGCGATGCGGGGAAGGGGCTCATCTACTGGTCGGATCGCGAGGGGATGCGTGTCATGCGCGCGCGCACCGACGGGTCCGACGTCACGACGCTGATCCAGACCGGCTCGGGCGACATCGATCGTCGGGACCGCCGACGCCATTGCGTCGGCCTGGCGCTCGATACCGAGAACGGGTTCATCTACTGGACGCAGAAAGGGCGCCCCGACGGAAATGAGGGGCGGATTTTCCGCGCGGGACTGAAGATGCCGGCCGGCGCGGATCCCGCCAACCGCCCCGATGTCGAGCTCCTCTTCGAGACCCTTCCGGAGCCGATCGATCTCGAATGGCATGCGGAGAAGAGCCAGCTTTACTGGACCGACCGCGGATCACCGCCCGCCGGTAACACGCTGAACCGTGTCGCGTTCGACGCCGGGCGTCCGCTCGAACCGGAAATCATTCTTTCCGGGCTCAAGGAAGGGATCGGCCTTGCCATCGACCAAGTCGGCAAGCGCGTCTTCGTCAGCGATCTCGGCGGCATCGTGCGGGTCGTGAGCCTCGAAAGTCCTGATGATGGATCCGTTATATATGAAGGACATGGCCCGCTGACGGGCATCGCCTACCTCAAGGCGTGATCGCGCCATGCCCTGTCCGCGATCGTGCAGCAGCCGGTTGCATGGAAAAGTGTTGTCCGGCGTCTGCCTGATCGCGGCGTCGTTCGCGAGCGACGCGGCAGCAGTGGCACCTGATCCACAGACCGACCGGGGGTGGTACGTCCACCTCGGCGCGGGCGCGTTGCTGTTCAATGAAGGCGCGGTCATCAGAAGCGGGGCATCGGTCATTCCCAAGGCTTCGGTGAGTATCGCCGCGAACGAGACGTTCATCGCGGAAGCCGGTTATCGGTGGAGACACTGGGGGCTATCGGCCACCGGCGGTTTTCCCCCGGTCGCGACCGTCGATGGCGTCGGATCGCTGCAGCCGCTCGGATCGCTTGGCCGCATCCGATACGGGCCGGTGGTCATCAGCGGTCATTATCATTTCGGTGGGCTCGGCCGGCTGAAGCCTTATATCGGCGCCGGCCCCGTGTTCCTGCTCATCTTCAAGAACAAGGACGATGCAGTCCGGCAGCTCGACGTGCACGACAGCGTGGGCGTGGCCGTCCAGGGCGGCACCGAGTTCGCCGTGTCGCCACGCTGGGGCGTGTTCGTCGACGTCAAGAAGGCGCACCTGAGGACGCGAGCGACGGCGCTGCTCGGCGCGGCGCCGATCGAAGCCAGGATCCGGCTCGATCCGCTTGTCCTCTCCGGCGGTATTTCCCACGGCTTTTGAATATTCGTCGTGATCGAGCGGATCGCGCGGCTTTGATCAAAATGCAGTCAATCCTCCATCGTCACGCCGTTTGAAACGATCGATACCGCCACAGTCAAAGCCGGCTTCGGGCCACGTCGTGGCCCGAAGCCCGTCTTCACTTTTCGCGACGGTAACGCGTCGCATGCTTTTGGTCAGGGGAATGTCGTGGCGGCACTGATTCCGGACAATATCGCAACGCGCCCGATTGCCATCATCGGGGCCGGAACGTTGGGGCGCAGGATCGGGCTGATGCTTTGTACTCAAGGCGCCGAGGTGAGACTGTACGATACGCGTCCCGCGTCCGCGCAACAGGCCGTCGATTACATCGGCGGCGCGCTCCCGGCGCTGCTTCCGACGATTGCGAACGGGCGTGCAGGCCCGCTCGTCGCCACGAGCGATCTTCCGACGGCAGTTGAGGATGCGTGGCTGATCATCGAAGCCGTGCCGGAAATTCCGAACCTTAAGCGTAGCGTCCTCGCGAACCTCGACAAGCTCGCGCCCGGCGACGCGATCATCGCCAGCAATTCCTCATCATATCCGAGCGGCGAACTCATCGCGGACGTGCGAAACGTCGAGCGCGTACTGACGACGCATTTTTATATGCCCCCGCGCGTGCTGCCGGTCGAAGTGATGGCATCGGACAAGACCGACGACGCGATCGTTCAATTGCTCATGAGGCAGCTGCCGCTTTATGGCGTGATCCCGTTCCAGGTGCGGAAAGAGAGCGTCGGGCTGATTTTCAATCGCGTATGGGCCGCCATCAAACGGGAGTCGCTCGAGGTGGTCGCCGAAGGCGTCACCACGCCCGAGGAACTCGACACGCTGTTCAATCTCATCGTCGGCGGCAGCTTCGGGCCCTTCCGCAACATGGATCAGGTCGGCCTGGACGTCGTGCTCGCGATCGAAGAGCATTATGCGCAGACCCGGCCGGGCTTGCCCGAGGCGCCGCGGGATTTGCTCAAGCGCTACGTGGAGAAAGGCCGGCTGGGCGTGAAGACTGGGCACGGCTTCTACGATGACTATGACGCGCCTGCCGGGGCAGGCGGGGCAGCCTCCTAGCCCAGCGCGGCGACGTTCGACGCTACACGACGCCCATCGTCCACGCCGCGCTGGCCTGCGATCCGCCGCGGCCTCGTGACGTGCTCCAAGTCGATTGCTCGGCGGATGCAGCACCCGGCCCCCTCGTCTGGCGCGTCACTCCCCTCAATGGCTACGTGTCCGTACATCGGATGCTGCGAGCGTGAAGCCAGGATTATGTGCCAGTTCTGCGCGATCAACTCGAGTGTTTCGTCGGCGGTGTGGCCGACTCCACGAGTTCGACCACTTCGAAATCATAACGCTGCCAGCCACGCTGGCGCGCTGCATCGGCTGTCGCGGCCGTCTTGCCGGTTGCTTCGCCGAGCGATCTCGTATGCCCCCAGAAAACCTCGGTCCGGCCGTTCTCGAGGTACGCGACGATCCGCCAATAATGCGTGAACGGGCTCGCGGTTGGACCGATCGTCTTTACGTAACCGTCGGCGGTCGTCGCGGTGAGGTATCGTCGCTTCTTGGCCATGCGGAAGCCGTATAGCGCACGCCAAGCCCCGCAGCGCATCGTCTCGCGCGAAGGCACTTTTTATGGACAAGGCAAGGATGGCGACACGCGCGACGTCGGTCGCCGGACCTCGGAGTGCTAGATGACGAAGAAGCCGTGCGTGCCGTCCCGCTCGAGTTGTCCGACCAGGCCATATTCCCAGTCGAGATAGGCCTGCATCGCGGTGGTGGCGTTGTCGGTGCCCTCATAGGGCCGCTTGTAGCGTTCCGCCGCCGCGATCGGCGGAAGCGCCGGTTGCGCGCCGCGCTCGAGCGTGCCCAGGCTGCCGTCGAATCCTCCCTCGAGAACGTAGACCTCCCATCCCATCTGGGCGAGCCATGACGCGGTCATGTCGGCACGCGCGCCGAGATCGTCGGCGAGCAGGATGCGCGCGCCTCGCACCGGCGCGGCCATGTCGGTTTCCTGGACCAACTGGCCGCCGGGGTAATGGCGAAAGCCCTGAATGTGGCCCGCGGCATATTCCTCTTCGGTGCGCACGTCGAAGCGATAGAGCGTCCGACTTTCGTCTTCGCGCAACGCATTGGCATCGTCTGGCCGAACATGGCGAACGCCGGAGCGATAGGCGACGGCGCGCGCGCGGCCGAAGCTCTCGCTGCGCCCGGCTGGTCCCGCGTGGCGATCGGACCCATGCTCCAATGCCTGCCCGGCCAGGGTCCAGCCGATCGTGCCGTTCCGTAGCGCGACGACACGGTTGGGCAGCCCCGCATTGATCAACGACTGCGCGCCGATGATCGAACGCGTCCGGCCGGCGCAATTGACGATGATCGTCGTGTCGGGATCCGGCGCAACGGTGTCTGCGCGAAGCACCAGTTCCGCACCGGGCACGCTGGTCGATCCGGGGATGTTCATGGTGGCATATTCGGATGGACGCCGGGCGTCGACGATCGCGATGTCGGCCTTTTCGTCGATCAGCGCCGCGACATCCTCGGCTGCCAGCGAGGGCGTGTGCCGTCGTGCTTCGACCAGCTCGCCGAACGCCTTGGAATAGCTGTTCACGTCCTGGAAGAGTTCGTAGCCCGCTTTGCGCCAGCCATCGAGATCATCCTCCAGCGCCCACACATCGCTGAAGCCCAGCCGCGCGAAGGCATCGGCAGCCCGATCGACCAGCCCCTCGCCATCGTCGAAGAGCACGATCGGCACATCGCGCCGCGGCAGTCGGATGCGCGCCTCGTCTCCGATCCGTGCTGCCGAAAGGTTGGCTGCGAACAGCGGATGGCCGGTCGCGAACGCTGCTTCGACGCGCAGATCGAGCAGTGCGATCTCTTGGCCGAAGAGGAAGAAGCGCCGCACGGCGGACGCACTGATGGTTCTGGTCATGCGATACTCGTCAGAATGGGAGATCGGGAGCGGGCGCGTAGGCCGAGACGAAGGGACGCGCTTGCCCCTTCATATCGTAGATCGAGCGCTCGACCGTGCCGATGTCGGCGCCGTAGACATGGATGCTGATCGAGACTGCGTCGTCATAGGCGTTGCTGACACGATGGATGTCGCCGGCCGCCGGATCGAGCCGGTCGATCGCGCCGGTCCCGAGCCGTTCCTTGCCCAGCGACCGCAATTCCCCGTCCGCGATCGCGAAGCGTTCGGAGATTTCCGCGCCGCTGAGCACGCCGACCAACCCCCAGACAGTGTGATCGTGGACCGGGGTTGCCTGTCCCGGCCCCCACACGAAGCTCACCACGGAGAAACGGCCCGCAGGATCAGCGTAGAGCAGATATTGGCGGTAGCGATCCGGGTCCGGCCGGGCATGGCTTTCCGGCAGCCAGCCCTCGGCGGCGAGTAATTCGCCGAGCAGTCTGCCGCCGTGATCGAGCAAGGCCTCCTTATCCGAAACCCCGTCCACCAGTTCGGTGAAGTCGGATATGAAGCGCCGCAGCGGCGAGAGCCGATCGTGGAGATCTCCATCCCTCAGTCTTTCGACAGGACGGGTCACGGCTGGCGCCCGATCAGATCGGCATAGACTCCGCTCTCCGTCTGAAGGCCGAGATGGCCGAGCAACGATGCGCGCAGGCTTCTCACCACGTTACTCCGATTTCCGCGCGGTGCCGTGATCCGCTCCTCCGCGGCGATCCGGCCGCGATCGAGGACGAGGATGCGGTCGGCGAGCGCCATCGCTTCCTCGACGTCGTGGGTGACGAGCAGGACCGCGGGGCGGTGCTGCTGCCAGAGCGACAGCACAAGCGCGTGCATGCGGATCCGTGTCAACGCGTCGAGCGCGGCGAATGGCTCGTCCAGAAGCAGGAGTTCGGGTTTGCGGATGAGGGCGCGCGCCAGCGAGGCGCGCTGCGCCTCTCCCCCCGATAGCGTCAGCGGCCACGCATCGATGCGATGGACGAGTTCGACCTCTTCGAGCGCTGCTGCGGCGACGTCACGCCCGGTGCGCCCGCCAAGGCCCAGCACGACGTTCTGCCACACGCGCTTCCAGGGCAGCAGCCGCGCATCCTGAAACACCGTCGCGCGCGAGGCGGGCAGCCGGACCTGCTGACCGCCGGTCGGGTCGAGCCCGGCAAGCGTGCGCAGCAAGGTCGTTTTGCCCGAGCCCGAACGACCCAGCAGCGCCACGAACTCGCCCGGAGCGATCTCGAGGTCGAGATCGTCCAGCACGCGCGCCTCGCCGAACGCGCGCGAGAAACCTCGCAGCCGCACGACCGGCTCGGGATCGGGGACGACGGTCAGCGAAATCCTGAAGAGCTCGCTCATGTCATGCCTCCACGAAGGTCGGGCGCCAGGCGAGCGCGCGGGTCTCGATCGCCCGGATCAGGCTGTCGCCGGCGAGCCCCAGCAGTGCGTACACCATCAGGCAGACGACGATGATGTCGGTCCGCATCGCGTCGCGCGCGTTCAGGATCAGGAATCCCAGTCCCGCGCTCGCATTCACCTGCTCGGCAATCACCAGCATCAATACCGACACCGACAGGCTGTAGCGCAGCCCGGTCAGTAATGAGGGCAGGGCGCCCGGCAGGATCACGTGCGCGACCAAGGCCCCACGCCCGAGCCCGAAGCTCCGCGCGGCATCGACGAGACGGACGTCGATGCCGCGAATGCCCTGGTAGAGGTTGATGTAGACGGGAAGCAGGCTGGCGAAGGCGATCAGCGCGATCTTGGTCGTCTCGCCGATCCCGAACCAGATGATGAAGAGCGGCGTCAGGGCGACGACGGGCAGCGTCCGCTTGATCTGGACGAGCGGGTCGATGAGCGCGTCGCCACGCCGCCACAGGCCGGCGACGAGCGCAAGCCCGACCCCGAGGCCGGTGCCGATCGCGAAGCCTAACGCCGCTCGCCGCAGCGATATGATCAGGTTCAGCGGAAGCTCGCCCGATGCGGTCATGGCGAGCAGGCTCCGCAGCACCGACGATGGGGCCGCGAGAACGCGGTCGGGGATGATGCCCGCACGCGAGGCCAGTTCCCACAGGATGAGCAGGACGACGGGCGAAAGCCAGCGCGCCTGCAGGATGTCGCGTTTGGGTGGCATCGACGATATCTCCCAGAATAGGTCGGGCGGACGTGCGGGCGCCCGCCCCCAGGTCAGGCTGCGACCGCGTCGAGCGCCGGATGAAGCGTGGCGGCATCCCCTGCGCCGCCGTCGCGCCGGTTGGCCGGGATCGTCAGGCCGAGATTCCCGCGCAGTGTGTCCGCCTCGTAATCGGTGCGGAACAGTCCGCGCTCCTGAAGAAGCGGGATGACCTCGCCCGTGAAGCGGCGGAACTGGCTGGGATGGCCGGCATAGATGTTCAGGCCGTCGAATGCGCGTGCCTCGAACCAGCGCGCAATCTCGTTCGCTACCGTCTCGGCCGATCCGACGAACGGGCTCGCACGCAGGGTGCGGCTGTTCTCCACGACCTGCCGCAGCGTCAGGCCCTGCGCGGCGGCGTGATCCGTGACCTTCTTGGCGTTGGTGAAGAAGCTGCGCCGGGCATGTTCGAGTGCTTCGGTCGGGAACGGCGCATCGAGTTCATATTGACTGAAATCGTGCCAGCCGAACGACCGGCCGAGCTCGCCCAATGCCTGTACGAACGAATGATCCTGGGCGTGCCAGTGGCGCGCGATCTCGCGCGCATTCTCGTCGGTGTCGCCGATCGTGACGTTCGTGCCCGGCAGGATGACGATCTGATCCGGATCGCGCCCCAGCTTCGCCGCACGGCCCTTGATGTCGTCATAGAAGGCCCGTCCCTGTTCGACGGTCTGGGCATGGGTGAAGATGCCGTCCGCGATCGCGGCACCGAGGTCGCGCCCCTGCTCGCTGTCGCCGGCCTGGAAGATCACCGGCTCGCCCTGCGGCGAGCGCTGGATATTGAGCGGCCCGACGACCGAGAAGAACTCGCCCTTGTGGTTCAGCGCATGCAACTTCGTCGGATCGAGGAAGACGCCGGTCGCGCGATCGCGGACGAGCGCGCCGTCCTCGTAGGAGCGCCACAGACCGCGCGTGACATCCAGATATTCATGCGCCCGCGCATAGCGCGTGGCATAATCGTAATGCTCGTCCTTGCCGTAATTGCCCGCCGTGCCGGCATCGCCGCTCGTCACGACGTTCCAGCCGGCGCGGCCACGGCTGATGAGATCGAGCGAGGCGAGGCGCCGCGCGAGATTGTAGGGATCGTTGTACGAGGTCGTCGCCGTACCGACGAGGCCGATCCGGCTGGTCGCGACCGCCAGCGCCGAGAGCAGGGTCAGCGGCTCGAGCCGGTTGAGATAATGCGGCGGCGAGTGCGGCGTGATGAACTGGCTGTCGACGATGAAGACGAGATCGAACTTGGCCGCCTCGGCCTGCCGCGCGACGTCGATATACCAGTCGATGTCGACGCTGGCATCGGCCGGAATCTCAGGATCGAGCCAGCGGTTATGTTCGCCGGGGCCGCCGACGCCGGTGGGAACGACACCGAATTTGAGCTGACGCCTGGGCTTCGAGTTGGACATGGGAGATACTCCTCTTCGTCAAAGAGCTTAGAGTTTGCCGCGTAGGGTGACGCCGAAGGTACGGGGCTCGCCGAGCGCCGCGAGCACGGTGCCGTAGGCCGTGCTGATCGACTTGGTGTTGAAGTAGTTCTTGTCGGTCAGGTTGCGGACCCACAGCGACACGTCCCAGCGCGCGTCGGGCTGGCGCAGGCCCAGGTGTGCGCCCAGCAGCGCGTAGCCTGCGACGCGCGAGAGCGGATCGAGATTCACCGCAGCATAGAAGCCTGAGCGATAGCTGGCGTCGCCGCCGACATAGGCTTCGAGACTGCCCGCCTGACGGGTATATTCGGCGGTGCCGGTCACCGCCCACTTCGGCGCCCCCGACGCGGGTCGTCCCGAAAGATCGACCGAACTCAGATAGCTCAGGAGGTAGGGCGCCGGCGCGTTGCGATAGCTGACGTAGCGGGCGTCGTCATAGGCGCCCGACGCGGTCAGCGTCAGGCCGCGGGCGGGATTGGCGCGTGCGTCGACCTCGACGCCGCGCGTGCGCAGCTTGCCGACATTGGTGATGTAACTGACGACCGGCGTGACCGCATAATTGATATAGTTGGCCTGATAGTTGGAGTCCTCGCTCCAGAAGAGATCGAGATTTAGCTCGATCTTGCCGCCGAACAGCCGGCTCTTCAGTCCGATCTCGTAATCGTCGACCTTTTCCGGTTTCACGAAGATGTCGATGCCGTTCGACCGAGCAACGAGGTTGATTCCCGGCGACTTGTAGCCGCGCGAGAAAGACGCGTAGCTGTGAAGATCCGGGCTCAGGTCGTAGGCTGCAACCAGCGTGCCCGAGACGTTCTTCGTGTCCTTCGAGGCATTGTAGGAGCCGGTGGGCGCGAGCGCGGCGCGACGCGCGGCGACGGTTGCCTGGATCGCCGGGTCGAAGCTCGCGATCGGCGCGACCGTGCCGCCCGACGTCGCGTCGTAGAGCCCGGTCTTGTGTTCGTAGGTGAAGCGCAGGCCGCCGGTCAGGCGAAGGCTGGGCGAGATGTTCCACGTCGCCTGCCCGTAGCTCGCATAGCTGTAGGTCGCCGGCACGATGTGGGCATAGGCATAGAGCCCGTTCAACGCGGCGCTTGGCAGGGTCGACACGGCCGCGGTCGGCGTGTTCGGCGTCGTCAGCCAGGTCGCGGCATCACGGCCATAGCCGGTGATCTGCGTATCGTCCGCTTTCTGCCAGAAATAATAAAGCCCGGCGGTGTAGTCGATCGTCTCGTTGCCGGGGGAGGCAAGCCTCAGCTCCTGGCTGAACTGCTGTTGATCCGTCGCGACGTTCGAGGCGGTGGAGATGTTGGCGCCGAGCTGGTCGCCGTCGAAATTGGGGATCCATTTCCAGCGACGATAGGCGCTGATCGAGGTCAGCGTGGTGCCGCCGGAAAGCGTCCAGTCGGCCCGCGCCTGGATGCCCCAGCTCGGCATCTTGTCATATTGCGAGCTGTCGATGTCCGTCCGCCGCGCGAACGGATCCACCGGCAGCGGCGTATAGCCGATGTCGGCGGCGCGCCGGTAGAAACCGCGCACCTGCGTACCGTTGGCGAGCGTCGTCGGCAGGATGGCGGCGATGCTCTGGAAGCCGACGTTGCCCGTCTGGATGCTGTAGTCGCCCGTCAGGCGAAGCTTGAAGTTCGGCGCCGGCTTCCACAACAGATCGACCCGTGCCGAATTGTTGTTCAGATTGTCCCAATCCTGATGGTAGGTGGTGTTGTATATCAGGCCGTCGCGCTGCGTGCGCAGATATGAGACGCGGAAGGCGAGCGTGTCGTTGATCTTGGAATCCAGCGAGACGTAGCCGCGCAGATAATTGTAATTGCCGTAGGTGAGCTCCGCCTTCGCTTCGGGCGTGAAGGTCGGCTCGCGCGTGCGGATGTCGATCGCGCCGGCAACGGTGTTCTTGCCGAACAGCGTGCCCTGCGGCCCGCGCAGCAACTGGATGCTGTCGATGTCGATCAGGTCGGTGATGACCGATCCGGTGCGCGGGCGATAAACGCCGTCGACATAGAGACCGACGCCCTGTTCGAGACCGTCGTTGGTGCCGCCGGCATTGGTGCCGATGCCGCGGATCGTGATCGTCTGGTTGCGCCCGCTATAACCCTGGATGTTGAGGCTCGGCAGCTGCTGGACGACCTGCTTGAGGTTGAACGCGCCCTGCTCGGCGAGCGTGCTGGCCGACAGCGCCGTGATGCCGATCGGCACCTTCTGCGCGCTTTCCTGGCGATAGCGGGCTGTCACGGTGATCTCGCCGACGTCCGCGTCCGCCGGCGCCTCGACGCTCGGCGCGGCTGCTGCAGCGGCCGGTTCCGCATAGGCTTCAGACGAAAGAGCCAGCATCGCAACTCCGCTCACCAGTATAACGCGGCGCCTCGACAATTCGTAGACCAGATCCATGAACACCCCTTTCAATATTGAGATGCTTCTAGATCAGGCCATTGTCTTGCGTAACAAAGCTATTGATCAACGGTCTAAAGTTTTAGTGCTTATTTATATAATCACTAAACTATGAGATATGCTTATGTATCACGATAGGTGCGCGTAGAAGCCAGCGCGCACGTCGATCTTGTGATCGAGCAGTCCGGCGCGGAGATAGCGATCGGCCGTCTTCTGCTGATCCGAGATCAGCCGGTCGTCGATCGGCGCGGGCAGCCGCTTGGTGCGCTGTCCCACTTCGCGCCAGACGTCGGCCGCGACGCCGGTTTCCTTTTCGAGCAGAGCGGCATAGGCGTCGCGATGGTCGGCGCCCCATTGCCAGCCGGCGTCGATCCGGCGGTGATAGTCCGCAAGATCGGCGTGCTTGAGGTCGAGCGCGCCGTCACGCGCGAACAGCAGCGCATAGGATGGAACGAGACCGACGCTGCCCTCGACGACGCGTGCGCCCCCACGGACGGCCAGCGTGGCGTTCGGATCCCAGATCGCCCAGCCGTCGACCGAACCGCCCTGCAAGGCCGCCTGCCCATCCTGCGGCGACATGAAGGCGAAGCGCACCGCGTCGAGCGGCCTGCCTTGCTGTTCGAGCGCGGCCAGGATCAGATTGTGCGCGACCGATCCGCGCGGCGTCGCGATCCGAAGCCCGGCAATCTGGTCGATCGTGCGGACATGCGAGTCCCCGCGCACAACGAGGACGGGGCCCGGCCCCTCGTAGCGTTGCGCGCCGATCGCCTTGACCTTCGCGCCCGTGCCGATCGCGAAGATGAAGGCGGCATCGCCCCCGAACCCGACATCGATCGCACCGGCGTTCAACGCCTCGAGTACCGGCGCGGCGTTGGGGAACGAGGCCCATTCGATCCGGTACGGCAGGTCGCGCAAAGCGTGGGTCGCCTCGAGGACGACCTTTTGACCGCCGCGCTGATCGCCGACGAGCAGGATCGCCGGATCCGCCGTCGCCGACCGGCTGCACGCCGCGACCACACCGGCGAGCCCGGCGCCGAGTAAATGGCGGCGGTCGAGCAGCGTCATGCGGCAGCCCGCTCGGATGCCGATCCGTCCAGCACGGCATCGAGCGCAGCGCGCACGGCGCCGGGCTCGATCCGGTCGAGCCAGTCGGGACTGACGGCGACGAAGCGCACGGCGCGCTTCGCGTCGACGATCAGCACGCTCGTCAGCGGCAGTTCCCACGTACCGGTGCCCGTGACCTCGCCGATCCACCCGGAGGGCGGGGGCGCGGGCGTCTGCAGCGGCGTGAAGACCAGCCCGAGCGCACCGGCGAGGCGATTGTCGGGATCGCTGGCGACGGTCAGCTTCAGCTGGTGCCGGTCGCGGATCCCCGCCAGTCGCTCCGGGATCTGCGGGCTGATCGCGACGAGCGGCACCCCCTGGGCCGAAAGAGCGTCGACGAGGTCGCGATCATAGATTGGCAGCGCGATATTGTCGGCCGGGCAGCCGGCGTAGCGGAAGAGGATCAGCACGGCCGGACCGTTGGCGACGACCGCGCCGAGGCTCGTGTCGCCGCCGGCGACATCGATGAGCCGTGCATCGGGCAGTCTGTCGCCGACCTGCACGGCGCGCGCCGGATCGAATGCCTCGACGAGGGCGCGACGCTGCGCCGCTCCGGCGGCAAGCGCCTCGGCGGACCAGCTTGCGGCGCGCTCCTTCTGAAGCGCCGCAAAGGCCGACGCGAGCGGGGATATATCGGACATGCAAACTCTCCGGACGGTTCGGCCGAACGCTAGGATCGCAGCAAAATCGCGACCAACGAGAAGGAGTCGCGATCGATGATCGTGGCTCATAAGCGCCTCTCGCCGCCCGCGATCACCGCACGGCTAAGCTCCAGCAGGCGCCGCATCGCCGTGTCGCTGGCGGTGCTGCTCCGCAGGATCGAGGCGACCGCGGGCAAGGCCGGAAGCGACGGATCGACGAGCGGTGGATCGCTCGAGAATAGCGACGTCCGGCAGGTGAGCCCCAGCCCGCTGTCGACGGCAGCGCGCAACGTCGACAGGTTCGGTGTCTCGATTGCGATCCGCCAGGGTCGGCCGGCGGCATCGAGCGCGCCGATCGCCGCCTCGCGAAACCGGCACGGCGTCTCCAGCACGGCGAGCGGGAGAATTGCGCGCCGCGCCGCGCCCTCGCTGCCATACCACGCCATCGGAGCGATCGAGACCGCATCCTCGGCGTCGGCAGGGGCATAGCCGACCACGATATCGAGCTGGTCGCGGTCGAGCAGGCCGAGCAGATCGGCGGTGCCTGCGACGCGCGCAAAGACCTGAGCATCGGGATGGAGCTCGGCAAATTGCGCGAGAACACCAGCCAGCAGAGCTTCGGCAAAGTCCTGAACCATCCCGATCCGGACGGGGCTGGTGAACTGGCCCGAGCCGACGGCGCTCACCGCCTCGTCGTGGAGCGCGAGCACGCGGCGGGCATAGTCGAGCAGGAGTTCGCCCGCGGGGGTCAGCGAGAGGCGGCGGCCATCGCGATGGAACAGCGTCTGCTGGAGCAGTTCCTCGAGCTTGCGAACCTGAAGGCTGAGCGCCGACTGCGTAACCAGCACCTGGCCCGCCGCCTGCAGCATCGAGCCGGTGTCGACGATCGCTACGAAGCTGCGCAGCACATTGGTCGGAAGATTGACGGGCACGCCGCACTCCTATTCCAATAATAGGAATTGACGAGCAGCGAAAACTTGGTCGCTTGTAACCTGACGTTTGCAGCCGGGGTCGTGCGGGTGCGGCCTATTCGTGGGCGCCTGCCCAGCCGGGCAGGTAGCTGGCGTCGCCGCCGTGCGACAGTTTCAGCGCACGTTCGACGGCGTCGTCGAACGCCTCGCACACCAGGTCGAGGTCGATCTTGCGGCGCAGATAGTCGGCCCACAGGAATTCGGAATAGGGCGTGTCGTCCTTGGCGCAGCCGCCGGCCCGCCGCAATTCGCCGGCCAGCGACCGATAAGGGTCGTCGTGGAGGCGATCGATCCGCTTGGGGATGCGCGAAACCAGCTGGCGGCGCCCCTTGTGATCGAACGGATGCAGCCAGTTGCGATTGTCCATGAACGTCCGGAACTGACGCCCCCCCAGCGACGAAAGATTGGCGACGACGCGGACGAGGATCTGCTCGACGCCTTCGTCATGGAGGGCGCGGCAGAGATGGTGGTTGTCGATGATCCAGTAACGACCCTTGGGCCCGATCACGGCCGGGATCATGTGCCGACCGAGATAATCGGGCCCGTCCTTGGCCGCACGATCGCGCCACTCGTGGCGCTTACGCGCGACCTCGCGGTAGCCCACGGTCATCTGCGTCGGCCGCAACCCGTCGATCGCGACGGGATGAAGCAGCGGTTCACGATCCAGCATGTGACGTTCCTATCGCGCTCGGCCGGGCGTCCTCGCCCGATCCGCCTTCGGCCTGCTCCCGCATCGATCGACCGGACAGGAGCGTCTCGAACGCGAACGCCGCCAACGCCAAAACCGAGAAGAGGAGGGCGCCCCCGAACAGCGCGAACAGCAGCAAGCCGCCGCTCGCATCCCTGAGCGCGCCGAAGAACAAGGTGAGAGCCGCGCAGCAGGTGAGCCCGCCGGCCGTGGTGACCAGGATCACCGCGACGTCGAGCGCGCGCGATCGCATCTTCAGAACGTGCAATTGCCTGGGATGCGCCTCTGCATCCTCGGCCAATCTGTCCACCCGGTCGGCGACGCGCCCCAGGCGGGTGGTGAACACGTTCAGCAGCGAGGCGAGCCCCGTCAGCAGGAAGATCGGCGTCAGGGCCAGCTGCACGACATGCGCGGCGTTGTTGAGCGAGGAGTCTATCACCGCTCCGTAACGCTCGGCCGGTCAAACCGATCATCCATACACGGTGTGTCCGCCGGCCGCCCCGCGTCCGGTGCGGCGGCCGGCGGGGCGGGCACGGGTGGTGCTACCTTTTCGGCGGCACGGGCTGTTGCGCGGCGGCCTGCTGCCGGGCGGCGACCGTGGCGCGGTGATGCCCGACCGCGCAGCCGATCGCAGCACCCGCGACCGCATGACCCTTGCCGACGAAATGGCCGCCGACGCCGCCAACGGCCGCGCCCTTGAGGCAGCCCTTCGCCAGAACGGGCGCAGGAAGCAGCGCCACGGCGACGATCAGCAACGAAGTCTTTTTAAACATGGGATTCTCCTTGAGGCATGATCTGCACCTTTCCATGCCAAATGGCTATGCCCCGCCGGCTTCGCCCCGACCGGAACGGGCAACAGTCACGCCGTTCCGCTCCCCCGGCCTCCTGCCGAAAACGGCTACGACCAACAAATGGAATGGCGCGCCCGGCTGGATTCGAACCAGCGACCACAGGCTTAGAAGGCATGTGCTCTATCCAGCTGAGCTACGGGCGCCCGAGCGCGCGATAGCGTGGATTGCGCGGGGCGGGAAAGCCAATAGTCTGCCCGGCCATGGATGATATCACTTTGGGCGGCCAGCGGGCGGTGACGGCGGATGCGCTGGGCGGACGATCGTTGCGCTGGTTCGACTTCGTGATGGCGGCGTTCGTCACCATTTTGCTGCTGTCCAACGTAATCGGCGCGGGCAAGGTAGCGGTGGTGACATTGCCCGGCATCGGCCCTTGGCCGTTCGGCGCGGGCATCCTGTTCTTCCCGATCGGCTATGTTCTCGGCGACGTGCTGACCGAGGTCTATGGCTATGCGCGCGCGCGGCGCTGCATCTGGGCGGGCTTCGCAGCCTTGCTGTTCATGGCGTTCATGAGCTTCGTGGTGGTGGCGCTGCCGCCCGCACCGGATTGGGGCGGGCAGGTGGCCTATGAGGCGGTGTTCGGGCAGGTGCCGCGCATCGTCTTCGCCTCGATGACGGCGTTCTGCGTGGGCGAGTTCGCCAACAGCTACGTCATGGCACGGATGAAGGTGTGGACGCGCGGCCGCTGGCTGTGGACGCGCACGATCGGCTCGACCTTGGTGGGGGACGGGGTGGACAGCCTGATCTTCTACCCGCTCGCATTCTGGGGCGCGCATGGCTGGACGCCGGCGCTGGTGGTGCGCGTGCTGCTCACGCAATGGGTGCTGAAGGTGACGTGGGAGGTGGTGCTGACCCCGGTCACCTATGCGGTGGTGGGCTTCCTCAAGCGCGCCGAGGGGATCGACGTGTTCGACACCGGCACGAACTTCACGCCGTTCCGGACGCGCGTCTAGGGCGCGCGCTCAGGCGGCCGGCGGTGGCTGGCGTTCGACCCGCGGCAATTCCGGGTCGATCGTCGCCCAGTCGGGCGCGGAGATCGTCCAGATCGCCATTGCCGGCGCGTGCGGTGCCGGATCGTCGAACGCGCCGACGCGGATGCCGATCAGGTGGCGGCGTGCATGCGACTGGGTGAAGAGCGGCGAACCGCAGGTGGCGCAGAAGCCGCGCGAGAGCGGCGTGCCGCTGTCCGCCACGCTGTCGAACCAGCGTACCGCACCCTCGACCATCACCGTGTCGCTCGGCAGGAAGACGTTGATCGTGCCCGCGCCGCCCGAGACGTGCTGGCAGTCGCGGCACCAGCAATGGCGCACCGTGATCGGGCGCGCGTCGCTGGCGAAGCGGACGGCGCCGCAGAGACAGCCGCCGGCGAGGCGGCCGTCGGTCACCCGACCGCTTCCAGCAGCCCCTCGAACAGGCGGCGGCCGTCGCTGCCGCCATGTTCGGGCCCGATCATGCGTTCGGGGTGCGGCATCATGCCGATGACGTTGCCGGCGGCGTTGACGATGCCGGCGATGCCGCGCGCCGAGCCGTTGACCGGCTCGGCATAGCGGAATGCCACGCGGCCTTCGCCTTCCAGCCGGTCGAGCGTGCCTTCGTCGGCGGTGAAGTTGCCGTCATGATGCGCGACCGGGATGCGGATCTCCTCGCCGGCGGCATAGCCGCTGGTGAAGATCGACTGGGCGTTCTCCACCTTCAGCGCAATGGTGCGGCAGACGAAGTTGAGGCCGGCATTGCGCATCAGCGCGCCCGGCAGCAGCCCCGCCTCGGTCAGCACCTGGAAGCCGTTGCACACGCCCAGCACGGGCACGCCGCGCTCCGCCGCCTCGGCCACCGCGCGCATGACGGGCGAGCGGGCCGCCATCGCGCCCGAGCGCAGATAGTCGCCGTAGGAGAAGCCGCCGGGCACCGCCACGATGTCGATGCCGTCGGGCAGCGCGGTCTCGCGGTGCCACAGCATCGCCGGTTCCGATCCGGTCACGTCGCGCAGCGCCACCGCGAGATCGCGGTCGCAGTTCGAACCCGGAAAGACGATGACGGCGGACTTCATGGCTTCACCCCCGTTCGATGCGGTAATTCTCGATGACCGTGTTGGCGAGCAGCTTGCGGCACATGGCGTCGAGGTCTGCGTCGCTCACGTCATCGGCATGGTCGAGCTCGATCAGCTTGCCCTGGCGCACGCCCTCGACGCCGGCAAAGCCGAGCCCTTCGAGCGCGTGATGGATCGCCTTGCCCTGCGGATCGAGCACGCCGTTCTTCAGGGTGACGTAGATGCGGGTCTTCATTGGATGCTGCTCCGGCTTGCGCGCCCCTATGACGCCACGAGCCGGAGCGGGCAAGGGTCAGCGCATCATCAACGTCGCGCGCGCCTGATCGAGCCGGGCGGCGTAGGCGTCGATCGCTTTGGCGGTGATGCCGACATAGGTGGTCGCGTCGGCGAAGCGCCGCTCCTCGATCGCCTCGCGCACGCCGGGCAGGGTCTTCGCGCCATATCCGGTGAAGCGGCCGGGCGCGTAGATCATGTGGCGATACCACGGGCGGCCGGGCAGGCCGCGCGCGTCGAGCAGCAGCTGGTCGATCGAGCGCAGCTGGCCGTTGAGCTTCGTGCGCTGCGCCGGCGCGATCTTCGCGCCGAGATCGGCATAGGCGCTGTCGAACGCGGTCGCGCTCGCCTTGAGCTTCGCCACCGCCGCATCGAGCGCGGCCATGTCGATCGTCGGCGTGGTGGCGCTGACCGGCGCGGGCGGCGCGACCGGCTTGAGCGGATCGCCGGCGAGGCGGAAGCTGTCGTCGCCGAGCAATTTGGCGAACTTGCCGTCCTTCTCGCGCTGGCTGTCGGCGAGCTTCTTCACCTCGTCCAGATAGGTCGCGACCGTGTCGGCGAAGTCGCCGAAGCGCATCGGCGGCGTGTCGGCGTCGGCCACGCGCAGCACGGCGCGTCCCGCCACCTTCGCCAGCGCAGCGCCATATTTCAGGCCCGGATCGTCGAACGTCACGAGGTGGTGATAGCTGTCGTAGAGCGAGTGGTAGACGCCACCGGATTCGCCCTCGCCACCGAAGCCGAGATCGAGCGCGGGCAGGCCGAGATGCTGGAGATAGGCCGAATAATCCGAGCCCGAGCCCAGCGCGCCGAGCGGCAGGTCGCCGCCCTTTTCCGCCGCGGCGACGGCGGCGGCGTCGCGGTTGCGGCCACCCTTGGTCTCATAGGCGCCGACCAAGGTCGCGGCGCGCGAGCGCTTGAGGATGGTGGCGCCGGTCTCCGGATCGGCGACGTCGGCGGCGATGCCGGTCACCATATGCTGGAAATCGTGGCTGCCCTCGGCGTGGAAGAAGCCGCGCTCGCTATTGTCCGAGTTGATGTAGATGACGCCCTTGGCCTTGAGCTCGTCGGCATGCGTCTCGGCCCATTCGGTCGAGCCGAGCAGGCTCGGCTCCTCGCCGTCCCAGCTGGCGTAGACGAGCGTGCGCTTCGGCCGCCAGCCCTGCTTGGCGAGCGCGCCCAGCGCCTTCATCTCGCCCATCATCGCGACATTGCCCGACAGCGGATCGTTGGCGCCCATCACCCAGCCGTCATGGTGGTTGCCGCGCACCACCCATTCGTCGGGATAGGTCGAGCCCTTCATCGTCGCGACCACGTCGTAGATGTCGGTCATCTTCCAGTCCGACTTGACCGCCAGATGCACTTTCACCCCGCCTTCGCCGCCGGTGTGATAGGTGAAGGGCAAGGCACCCTGCCAGCCGCCGGGAACGGCCGGGCCGCCGAGCTTCGCCAGCAGCTTCTGCGCATCGCCCCACGACATCGGCAGCGCCGGGATCTTGAGGATCGTGGTCGCCTCGGCGCGCGTCAGCCGCTTGGCGCCGGGGGTGGCGCCGACGCCGGGGGTGAGCGGATCGCCGGGGTAGATCGGCATGTCCATCACCGAGCCGCGCTGCACGCTTTCGGGCGGACGCATGCCGCCCTTGGGGTAGACGTCGTCCTTGGCGTAGCCGTCCTCGGCCGGGTCGGAATAGATGATGCAGCCGGCCGCGCCATGATCCTGCGCCAGCTTGGGCTTGAGCCCGCGCCAGCCCGATCCGTAACGCGCGATCACGATCTTGCCGCGCACGTCGATGCCGCGCCGAGCGAGCGCGTCATAATCCTCGGGCATGCCGTAATTGACGTAGACGAGGTCGGCGGTGACGTCGCCGTCGCCCTGATAGGCGACATAGGGCGGCAGCGCATCGGCGGTGTTGGTCGAGGTCTCGTCGCCGGCGATCGGCGGTTCCTGCCCGCCCAGCTTCACCGCGTCGGGCGCGATCATCTCGATCGTGGTCGAGATGGGCTTGGGGTAGAGGATCGAGAAGGTCTCGATATGCGCGTCCCAGCCCCACGACTTGAACAGGCGGAGCATGTAATCGGCATTGGCCTTGTCGTGCGGCGATCCGACATTGTTCGGCGCGGACGACAGATCCTTCAGCCATAGCTGCAGATCGGCCGGATCGATGCGCGCATCGAACGCCGCTTCGACCTCCTGCTGGCTCATCGGCTTGGCGATCGCGCCCGTCGCCAGCGCAAGCATGCACGCCCCGGCCCAGATCCGTCCCGAATATCGCATCAAATTCCCCTTTTGGTCGGCGCGGAACCTGCGCCAGCCGGTGGGCCGTTGCAATAGGATGCGGCGGTCGGATTCGACGGCGCGATTCGTGCGGCGAAAAATGCGCGCAAGGTGACAAAGGTGACACTAAGTGGGGGGTGGATCACCCCCCCCATGGCCGGCGGCCGAGGCCAGAAAGCAGGCGTCATCCACGATCGAAAGAGCAAGCGGCGACTAAGTTGCCGGCCGCGCGATTGTACTCGATATGTTCCAGTTTGTCAAGATTGGCTTCGACCGACAGCAGCCGGATGCAGCGCCCACTGCACCTGGCTGCCCCTATGCGGTTTATTGCGGGAAGCTGGTCGAGCGCGACAGCGTGTCCCAATCCGCGATTTCGGACCTCATCGCGTCGAGCTTGTCGTTGACGAGCCCGAGGGCATCGGCGCCTAGGAACAGACGCGCCGGCGGCTTCTCGGCGTCGACCAAAGCAAGCAATGCCTGCGCGGCTCGCGCCGGATCGCCCGGCTGGTTGCCGCTCTTTGCCAGCCGCGCCGCGCGGATCGGGTCCATCACCGCATCGTAATCGGCGATGCTGCGCGGCGTGCGATCCATCGAGCGGCCCGCCCAATCGGTGCGGAATTGTCCGGGGGCCAGCGCCGTCACATATATGCCGAAGCTCGCGACCTCCTTGCCGAGCGCTTCGGAGATGCCCTCCAATGCGAACTTGCTGCCGCAATAGAAGCTGATCCCCGGCATGGTGATGAAACCGCCCATGGATGTGACGTTGATGATCCGGCCGTAGCGTCGCTCGCGCATTCCGGGCAGCACTGCCTTGGTCATCGCGACGGGCCCGAACACGTTGGCGGCGAACTGGCGGTGGAGATCGTCCATCGAGGATTCCTCCAGCACGCCTTCGTGGCCGTAGCCGGCATTGTTCACCAAGACGTCCACCGGCCCGGCCTGCTGCTCGGCATCCGCCACGGCGGCCGGGATCGATGCGAAGTCGGTCACGTCGAGCATCAGAGGATGAGCCCGGTCGGGTGCGAGTGCCGCGAACGCATCGGCGTCGGCGGCCTTCCTCACCGTGCCGATCACGCGATGCCCGGCCTCCAGCGCGCCTTCGGCAAAGGCATGTCCCAGCCCCGAGCTGACGCCGGTGATGAGGAAGGTCTTGGGTGAGGGAGCGGTCATGCGGTACTCCGGAGTGGATGAATAACTATATCATGATATAGATAGCGGATGCGATCTGACAAGAGCAGGCTGTCGGCCGGAAGCGAGCGGGGAGGCGCCGTTCGCCAGCGCGTGATCGATGCCGCCGAACGGCTGCTGCGCAACGGCAGGGCCGATTTCTCGATGCGGGATCTGGCCGCCGAGGCGGGCGTCAGCTTCGCGACCCCCTTCAACCAGTTCGGCAGCAAGGCCGCGATCATGCACGCGCTGTCCGAGCGCAGGATCGACACGATGGCACAGCGATATGCCGAGGCGTCGCCGCCGCCGGATGCCGCCGGCCGCGTGCTGCTGGCCATCGATATGGCAGTGGCGGTGATGCTGGAGGAACCCGGCGTGAACCGGGCGGTGATGGGATGGATCGGGACGTCCGGGGCGGCCCCGGCAAAGGCCTTGCAGCATTCGACGGCGCTGTGGACGTTGGCATTGAGCGCGGGTGAAGGGCTGCCGGAAGGCGCGCGCGAGCGGGCCTTGAGCTGTTTGCCGGGGCAACTCGCCATCGCGTTCCGTGGCGCGCTGTCCTTCTGGACGGCCGGCGAGCTGCCGGACGAGGCTTTGGGGGCAAATGCGCGGGACATCGCGATCACGCTGCTCCGCGGCTTCACCGAATTGCAGCTTTCCTCTGACCCCCCGTCCTGAGCCGCCGTATCATTGGTCGCTCGACCAGCGGGTGCTCGCCAAATCCAATCCGTCGCGATTTGAAATTACGAGGGAAATTCGCCAAGATCTCGAATTGGGGTGGTAAAGTTCAGCTTGACATCTGCTCGGTCGATGGCGAGAAGATTATCCGTATCGGCAAAGCAAGGAGGGGGCCTTGTTTAAGTGGCTTGAAGTCGCGGCAGCTGCCGGAATGCTGTTCGCTCCCTTGGCAGTTCAGGCCGCAGCGCCAACGCTTTACGCGCTGAGCCAGCGATCGACATCCGACGAATTTCTGGCTTACGACCTGACGCAGGATCCGTTCGCATCGCCCAGCGGCTATACGCCGACATCGATCGCCCCCGCCGACGCCAGCCTGCTCGGCGGCAGCCTCGTCTCGATCGCGATTACGGGCAACACGCTCTACGCCTTGAGCCAGCGCGGGGTGAACGAAGAGTTCCTCGCCTACGACCTGACGCAGGATCCGTTCGCGTCGCCCAGCGGCTACGCGCCGACCTCGATCGCGCCGGTCGATGCCAGCCTGCTCGGTGGCAGCCTCATCTCGATCGCGATTTCGGGCAACACGCTCTATGCCTTGAGCCAGCGCGGGACGAGCGAAGAGTTCCTGACCTACGACCTGACGCAGGATCCGTTCGCGTCGCCCAGCGGCTACACGCCGACCTCGATCGCACCGGTCGATGCCAGCCTGCTCGGCGGCAGCCTGGTGTCGATCGCGATTTCGGGCAGCACGCTCTACGCCCTGAGTCAGCGCGGGGTGAACGAGGAATTCCTGACCTACGACCTGACGCAGGATCCGTTCGCATCGCCCAGCGGCTACGCGCCGACCTCGATCGCCCCCGTCGATGCCAGCCTGCTCGGTGGCAGCCTCGTCTCGATCGCGATTTCGGGCAGCACGCTCTACGCCCTGAGCCAGCGCGGGGTGAACGAAGAGTTCCTCGCCTACGACCTGACGCAGGATCCGTTCGCGTCGCCCAGCGGCTACACGCCGACCTCGATCGCACCGGTCGACGCCAGTTTGCTCGGCGGCAGCCTCGTCAGCATCGCCGCGACCACGCCGGACGCGGCGTCGTCGTCGGTGCCTGAGCCGGGGACGTGGGGCATGGTGATGCTCGGCGCGGGCGCAGTCGGCTTTGCCATGCGTCGCCGGCAGGGCCAGGCTGCCGCGCTGCGGTTCGCCTGAGGCCGCCACTCCGACACCAGCCCCGGTAACGGACGTTCCGTCGGCCGTGCGCCATCGGTGCATGATGCCATGATCGCGCGCAAATCTCCCTCGTTAACAGGATGACGCGCGCGACGGCCGTCGCTAAGGCAGGCGAAACCATTCGGAGCCCATCGCCGCATGCCGACGCTCGTCCTTATCCGTCATGGCCAGTCCGCCTGGAACCTGGAGAACCGTTTCACCGGCTGGTGGGACGTCAACCTGACCGAGCAGGGCATCGCCGAGGCGCAGGCGGCGGGCGAATTGCTGGCGGCGAAGGGGCTGGATTTCGACCTGTGCTTCACCAGCCTGCAGACCCGCGCGATCAAGACGCTCAATCTGGCGCTGGAGGCGATGGGTCGGCTGTGGCTGCCGGTCGAGAAGGACTGGCAGCTCAACGAGCGCCATTATGGCGGGCTCACCGGGCTCGACAAGGCGGAGACCGCGGCGCGGCATGGTGACGAGCAGGTCAAGATCTGGCGTCGCTCGTTCGACGTGCCGCCGCCGCCGATGGAGCAGGGCGGCCCGTTCGACCTGTCGGGTGATCGCCGCTATGCCGGCATCGCCATTCCCTCGGCCGAGAGCCTGAAGGATACGATCGCGCGCGTCCTGCCTTATTGGGACGGGCGGATCGCGCCGGAACTCAAGGCGGGCAAGCGCGTGCTGATCTCGGCGCATGGCAATTCGCTGCGCGCGCTGGTGAAGCATCTGTCGGGTATCTCGGATGCGGAAATCGCCTCGCTCGAAATCCCGACCGGCCAGCCGATCGTCTACGAACTGGACGACGATCTTGCCGCCACCGACCGTTATTATCTGAGCGAGCGCTGAGCATCATGCCGGAGGTTGCACCTCGACCGCCCATCGCCTCGCTGGGCTGGGCCGCGACCGTCGGGTCGCTCGTCATGTATTTCTCGTTCATCGACCAGATCGTGCGCAACCTGCACGGCGAGAAGGGATCGATGATCCTGCCGGCGGCGACTTGCCTCTGCTGCGCGCTGTGGGTGTCGTACGGCTGGGTGCGCGGCCTGCGCGACTGGCCGATCGTGCTGGCGAACATTCCCGGCGTCGTGCTGGGCGGCATCACCTTCGCGACGGCGTTGTAATCCGATGGCCAATGACGGACGCGCGCCGCTGGTCGGCATCATCATGGGGTCGCGCTCGGACTGGGAGACGATGCGCCACGCCGCCGCGACGCTCGACGCGCTGGGCGTGCCGCACGAGACCAAGGTCGTCTCCGCGCATCGCACCCCCGACCGTCTCGTCGCCTACGCCACCGGCGCGGTCGATCGCGGGCTGAAGGTGGTCGTCGCCGGCGCGGGCGGTGCGGCGCACCTGCCGGGGATGGTCGCGGCGATGACGCGGCTGCCGGTGCTGGGCGTGCCGGTGCAGTCGAGCGCGCTGTCGGGGCTCGATAGCCTGCTGTCGATCGTGCAGATGCCCGGCGGCGTGCCGGTGGGCACGCTGGCGATCGGCAAGGCGGGCGCGATCAATGCCGGGCTGCTCGCGGCGCAGATCCTCGCGCTCGATGACGATGCGCTCGCCGGGCGCGTGGACGCGTGGCGCGCGGCCCAGACCGCGGCGGTCGACGAAGCACCCGAATGACGATCCCTCCCGGTTCGACCGTGGGCATCCTCGGCGGCGGCCAGCTCGGCCGCATGCTGGCGATCGCCGCCGCAAACCTCGGCTACCGCACCCATATCTACGCGCCGGGCACGAGCGGCCCGGCGATGGAGGTGGCGGCGCGCTGGACGCACGGCCATTATGGCGATGCGGATGCGGTGCGCGCCTTCGCCAATCAGGTCGACGTAATCACCTACGAGTTCGAGAATGTCGACGTATCCGGCATCGCCGGGCTGCCCGGCGTTCACCCGAATGCGCGCGCGCTCGAGGTCGCGCAGGATCGAGTGACCGAGAAGAGCTTCGTCGAGGCGCTCGGCGGGCGGCCGGCGCCATTCTGGCCGGTCGACAGCCTCGCCGACCTTGCCGAGGGGCTGCGCATCGTCGGCGCGCCCGCAATCCTGAAGACGCGGCGCATGGGCTATGACGGCAAGGGCCAGGCGCGCATCCTCGATCCCGAACGCGCCGCGGCGGCGTGGGCCGCGGTCGGCGAGGCACCGTCGGTGCTGGAGGCGATGGTTGGCTTCGAGGCCGAATTCTCGATCCTGCTGGCGCGCGGGCTGGAGGGCGAGATCGCCGTGTGGGACGCCGCCACCAACGAGCATGAGGACGGCATTCTCGCCCGCTCGACCGTGCCGCCCGGCGGCATCGTCGCGCGGCAGGCGGCGGCGGCGACCGATCAGGCGCGGCGGATCGCCGATGCGCTCGGCTATGTCGGCGTGCTCGCCTGCGAATTCTTCGCCGCGCCCGACGGGCCGGTGTTCAACGAGATGGCGCCGCGCGTCCACAATAGCGGCCACTGGACGATCGAGGGCGCGGTGACATCGCAGTTCGAGAACCATATCCGCGCGATCTGCGGGCTGCCGTTGGGATCGACCGCCTTGGTCGGGCGGGGGGCGGAGATGCGCAACCTGATCGGCACGCAGGCGGATCGCTGGGCCGAGATCCTGCGCGACGACCGCGCGCACCTCCATCTCTATGGCAAGAGCGGCGCGCGGCCCGGCCGCAAGATGGGGCATGTGACGCGGGTGCTGTGACGCGCGTCCGGTTCAGCCGGCTCAGCCGGCGCGGGTGCCCGTCAGCGCGAAGCTGCCGAAGATGCCGGCCTTCATCTTGCCGCTGATGGTGTCGCCCTCGGCGGTCGCCTGGCAGGTGAGCGTCACCGGCATCGGCTTGGGCACCGACATCGACCAGCGGATCGTGTCGCCGTCGACATCGCCATCGTCGATCTCCTTGGCACCGATCGCGCCCGACACCGAGCCGGAGAAGCGGTCGCCCGCCGTGACCACCGTCAGCACGAACGCCTGATCGCCCATCGGCGTCTCGACCGAACATTCCCACTTGCCGTCGATGCCGGCCATCCTGTCTCTCCTCCAATTCGTCGCCGGGCTCTCGCGGCTGTGGCGGCAAAGATCAAGGGCAGGGCACTTGTGTTGTATAAATATCACACCATATCGCCCCGGTAGGAGAGGGAGACGACCTTGAACTTCGACAAATTCACCGATCGCGCGAAGGGCTTTCTCCAGGCCGCACAGACCGTTGCGATCCGCATGAGCCACCAGGGCATCACGCCCGAGCATCTGTTGAAGGCGTTGCTCGAGGACGAGCAGGGCATGGCGTCCGGGCTGATCCAGAAAGCCGGCGGCGATCCGCGGCGCGCGCTGAGCGAGACCGACCTCGCGCTCGCCAAGATCCCGGCCGTATCGGGCTCGGGCGCGCAGGCGCAGCCGGGCATGAACAACGATCTGGTGCGTGTGCTGGATCAGGCCGAGCAGGTCGCGCAGAAGGCCGGCGACAGCTTCGTCACGGTCGAGCGCATGCTGCTCGCGCTCGCGCTGTCCCTCAACACCCCCGCCGGCAAGGCGCTGCAGGCGGCAGGGGTAAAGCCCGAGGCGATCAACGCTGCGATCAACGAGCTACGCGGCGGCCGCTCCGCCGACACCGCCTCGGCCGAGGACCGCTACGACGCGCTCAAGAAGTTCGCGCGCGACCTCACCGAGGCGGCGCGCGAAGGCAAGCTCGACCCGGTGATCGGTCGCGACGAGGAGATTCGCCGCACCATCCAGATCCTCGCCCGGCGCACCAAGAACAATCCCGTGCTGATCGGCGAGCCCGGCACCGGCAAGACCGCGATCGCCGAAGGCCTCGCGTTGCGCATCGCCAATGGCGACGTGCCCGACGGCCTCAAGGACCGCAAGCTGATGGCGCTCGACATGGGCAGCCTGATTGCTGGCGCGAAGTATCGCGGCGAGTTCGAGGAGCGGCTGAAAGGCGTGCTCGACGAGGTGAAGCAGGCCGACGGGCATATCGTGCTGTTCATCGACGAGATGCACACGCTGGTCGGCGCGGGTAAATCCGAAGGCGCGATGGACGCGGGCAACCTGCTCAAGCCCGCCTTGGCGCGCGGCGAGCTGCACTGCATCGGCGCGACCACGCTCGACGAATATCGGAAGTATGTCGAGAAGGATCCCGCGCTCCAGCGGCGGTTCCAGCCGGTGTTCGTCGGCGAGCCGACGGTCGAGGATACGATCTCGATCCTGCGCGGGCTGAAGGAGAAATACGAGCTGCACCACGGCGTGCGCATCGCCGACGGCGCGATCGTCGCGGCGGCGACCCTGTCGAACCGCTACATCACCGACCGCTTCCTGCCCGACAAGGCGATCGACCTGATGGACGAGGCCGCGTCGCGGCTGCGGATGGAGGTGGAGAGCAAGCCCGAGGAGATCGAGGCGCTCGACCGCCGCATCATGCGGATGAAGATCGAGCGCGAGGCGCTGACCCGCGAGACCGATCAGGCGTCGCGCGACCGGCTCGGCAGCCTCGACTACGATCTCGCCCAGCTCGAGCAGCAGTCGGCCGAACTGACCCAGCGCTGGCAGGCGGAGAAGGAAAAGCTCAACGCCGAGACGCGGATCAAGGAGCAGCTCGACCAGGCGCGCGTGGCGCTCGATCAGGCGCAGCGCGGCGGCGACTGGACCCGCGCCGGCGAGCTTTCCTATGGCACGATCCCCGCGCTGGAGAAGCAGCTCGCCGAGGCGCAGTCCGCCGCGCAGGGCGCGATGGTGCGCGAGGAGGTGACCAGCGAGGATATCGCCGGCATCGTCAGCCGCTGGACCGGCGTGCCGGTCGAGCGGATGCTGCAGGGCGAGCGCGAAAAGCTGATCCGCATGGAAGAGGTGCTGGGCAAGCGCGTCATCGGCCAGCAGGATGCGGTCGCGGCGGTCAGCCGCGCGGTGCGGCGCGCGCGCGCCGGGCTGCAGGATCCGAACCGGCCGCTGGGCAGCTTCCTGTTCCTCGGCCCGACCGGCGTCGGCAAGACCGAGCTGACCAAGGCGCTGGCCGGCTTCCTGTTCGACGACGACAGCGCGATGGTGCGCATCGACATGAGCGAGTTCATGGAGAAGCACGCCGTCGCCCGCCTGATCGGTGCCCCGCCGGGCTATGTCGGCTATGAGGAGGGCGGCGTGCTGACCGAGGCGGTGCGGCGCCGGCCGTATCAGGTGATCCTGTTCGACGAGGTGGAGAAGGCGCATGGCGACGTCTTCAACGTCCTGCTGCAGGTGCTCGACGACGGGCGGCTGACCGACGGGCAGGGGCGCACGGTGGATTTCACCAACACGCTCATCATCCTGACGTCGAACCTCGGCTCGCAATATCTGGCGAGCCTGCCCGACGACGTGCCGGCCGAGACGGTCGAGCCGCAGGTGATGGAGGTCGTGCGCGGGCATTTCCGGCCCGAATTCCTGAACCGGCTGGACGAGATCATCCTGTTCCACCGTCTGGGCCAGAGCCATATGGGCCCGATCGTCGACATCCAGATCGGCCGCGTCCAGCGGCTGCTGAAGGACCGCAAGATCGCGCTCAGCCTGAGCGACGAGGCGCGCGACTGGCTCGGCCGCGTGGGTTACGACCCGGTTTACGGCGCGCGACCGCTGAAACGCGCGGTGCAGAAATATCTGCAGGATCCGCTCGCGGAGGCGATCCTGCGCGGCGAGGTGCCCGACGGATCGGTCGTCACCGTGACCGACGCCGACGGCAAGCTCGCGCTGCACGTGGCGTAACGACGCTCCGTTCGGAGTGAACGGCAAAAGAAAGGGCCCGGAGCATCTCTGCTCCGGGCCCTTTTGCTACATGTCCGACTTGCGTCGGGATGCCGGTCAGATCTTGACCGACACGCCCGCGAAGAAGGTCCGCCCGATCACGTCGTAGGTGTTCGGGAAGGTCGAACCGGCATTCACGTCCGAGCCGACCGTGTCGCCGACGATCGGCGACTTCTTGTTGAACATGTTCTGGATGCCGAGCCGGAAGTCGAGGTTCTTGTTGACCGTGACGCTCGCGGTCTCGTCGAAATAGCTGATCGTCGGAATGCGCGACCGCAGGATGTCGGTGCCGACATCCTCGTGCACCGCGCCCAGGAAGCGCCAGCGCGACAGCAGGTTGAACGAGCCGTAGCCGAGGTTCAGGTCGGCGACGTGCTTCCACTTGGGCAACGGCTCGAGCGGGTTGCACGCCGAACCGAACTTGCCGGCGCACTGGATCGTCGCCGAGGTCGGATCGCTCTGCTGCTTGTAGTTGCGGACGTAGGTGCCCGAGAACGACAGAGCATAGTTGAAGCGGTCCATGTTGCCGCCATGATAGCCGACCGACACGTCGATGCCGTCGGTCTTGATGACCGCGACGTTGCCCAGCACCTCCGGCACGCCGTAGATCAGGTTGCCCGAGAGCGACCCGTTGAGCGTGTTGCGGTGGATGCCCGAGCAGGCTGCGCTCGCCGCATTCTGGTCGACATTGTAGCACTGGTTGACCGTGATCGACGGCGGCACGACCGACACGGCGTTGCCGATGCGGATGTTGTAATAGTCGACCGACAGCGTGAAGGCGCGGAAGCGCACCGGGTTGACGACCATGCCGACCGTGAACGTGTCGGTCTTCTCCGCCTTCAGGTTCGGATTGCCGCCGGTGAAGACGTTGATCTGGCCCGAAATCGGATTGGGAACGCTGCTGACCGCACCGTTGAACGCGCTCGCCGGCGCGCCCTGCGCGATACAGATCGCGCGGATGGTCGAGCTGACGTTGTTGCCGGTGCAGGGATCGTTGTTGAGGCTGCCGGTGCCGCCGACCACGGGCGAGTAGAGCTCGTAGACGTTCGGCGCGCGCACCGCGCGCTGGTAGATGCCGCGGAAGCGCAGGCCATCGACCGGGCTGTAGTCGCCGCCACCCTTGTAGGTGTAGACGGCGCCGACGGTCGAGTAATCCGAATAGCGGAAGCCGCCTTCGACATCGAGCGCGTGGATGAAGGGCCGATCCTGCACGATCGGCATCTTGGCCTCGATATAGGCCTCCTTCGTGTCGTACTTGCCGCCGATATTCTGGCCCTGGCCGTAATAGATCAGGTCGCCCGATGCGTAATCGTCGCTGACGGTGGTGACCGCCTTCTCACGCCGATATTCGACGCCGATCGATACCGCCGCCGGCTTGTCGGCGAACGGGCTCTGCAGGAAGCCGACGTCGCCGGCGATGTTGCCGCCCGCGACGATCTGGGTCGTCTTGGTATCCTGCACCGCGTTCCGCAGCACGAAGGCGAGCTGGTTGGCCGGAATGGTGCCGGCATTGAACAGGTTGAGCGGCACGCATCCGCCGGTCGGGTCGAAGCATTGCGCGCCGTTCGGGCCGCTCACGACGTCCAGCGCCTGCGCGAGCGCCGAGTAGGACAGATCGTTCTTCAGGACTTCGTGACGCCGGACCTCGCCATACTGGCCGGAAACATCCCACTTCCACGAGCCGAGGTCGCCGCGCAGGCCAGCGACGCCCTGATAGTAATTGGTCGTGTGATCCTCGACGCGGCCACCCGTTTCGGTGACGCGGCGGCGGATGCCGATCACCGAGGTGCCGGCGCGCGCGGTGGGATCGTCGGCGACGCCCGAGCCGTCGTTGATGACCGCGCCCGGACCGAAGAAGGCGGTGCGCTCGTCGGCCGTCAGGAACGGGTTCGACGGGTCGATGTTGAAGGTGTAGCCGGCGGTCGCGGTCGGGGCGAGCGTCGTCACCACCTTCACATGCTCATAGGTGCCGCGCGCATAGGCTTCGATGCCGTCGGTGAGCTTGTACTTGCCCATCACGGTGCCGCTGTAGCGCTCGAACGGTAGCTGCGCGTAATTGACCGGCGTGAAGTTGTAGAGGTTCAGGTTCGGCGTCAGCGCGCCGGTCGGCGTCACCTGCACTTCGCTGCCGTCGCCCAGGTCGAACACGGTGGGGTTGGCGTTGGACGAGCCGGCGCTGGTCTGCAGGTCGCTCGAGCTGACGGCGTTCGCGTTATGCGGCCGCGCCGAATAGAACACGCCGGCGCGCTTCGAATAATTGGCCGATGCGACGATGTTGCCGCGATCGCCCAGCTTCATGCCGCCGGTAAGGCTGAAGTCGCGGGTCATGCCGTCGCCCTGGCCCGAAACCTGGTTGCTGGCGTCGGCGCGCAGCCCGGTGAATTCGTCGTCCAGCACGAAGTTGACGACGCCCGCAATCGCGTCCGATCCGTACACCGCCGACGCGCCGCCGGTCAGCACGTCGATGCGCTTGATGAGCGCGACGGGGATGGTGTTCACGTCGACCGCGCCGGTCGTGTCGTAGGCCGGCGCGCGCTTGCCGTCGATCAGCACCAGCGTGCGGTTGGCGCCGAGGCCGCGCAGATCGATCGTCGCCGCGCCGTCGCCCGGATTGTTCGAGGCCGAGGTGCCGTTCGCGACGAACTGCGGGTTGACCGTCAGGATCTGCTCGACCGTGACGGTGTTGCTGGCGCGGATCGCGGCGGGGTTGATGACCGCGACCGGGCTCGACGCGACGAGGTCGGGGCGCGCGATGCGCGAGCCGGTGACCACGATCTCGCCGTTTGTCTCGGGCGCGGACGGCGCGCCGGTTCCGCCCGTGTTCGGAACCGATTCCTGCGCCTGGCCGCCGAGCGGAACGCCTTGTGCACTTGCGGGAGCGGCGATCAGGCCGGTGGTCAGCGCGGCAAGCGCCGCACACCCGCCGAGCGAGCGCCTGAAGCTGTGAAAACCATCGATCATATTGTAAATCCTGTCGTCTTTCGCGCCGTTGGAGCGCGATGGATGGCCCCCGAAATCCGACAAGCGGCGGAACTTTGGAAGCCGCAAGCGACGAACGGAAACGATCGGGCAACAAACTGTCGCGCGATTGCAACAATTTGGCCGGTCGGGCGCGCGGGAACGCCGTTTCGGCAGCAAGGTTCCGCTAAAATATGCTGCACCGCACACAACTCGCCGCTTTTCGGCGCGACGAGTGGAGGCTAGGGCGAGACGATGGCTGAAGATCTTTCCGACCAGCCCTATGCCGGCCGCTTTGCCGACGGGGCACATCGTTTCGCACTGCGTATCTATTATGAGGATACCGACGCCGCCGGGATCGTATACCATGCCAACCACCTGCGCTACTTCGAGCGCGCGCGCGGCGACATGCTCGCGCTGCTCGGCATCGATCATGTCGCGACGCTGCGTGCAGGCGAGGGCGGCTATGTCGTCGGCCATGTCGACCTGCGCTATTCGGCGCCCGCATTGCTTGGCGACGCGCTGGTCGTCGTCAGCCGGCTGGAGGAGGTGCGCAATTCGGCGCTCGTCATTCAGCAGGCAGTCATGCGCGATGGGCAGGAAGTCGCCTCGGGCCGGGTAACGGTCGTGTTCGTCGGGCCCGACGGCCGGCCGCGCCGGCAGCCCGAGGCCTGGGTGAAGGCCTATATGGCGATCAGGGGAGCGCAGGCAGGCGAATGAACGGATTGAGCGTCACCACCAATAGCGCGGCGATCTCGCCGATCGCCCTGTTCCTTCACGCCGATATCGTCGTGAAGGTCGTGATGGCCGGGCTGATCCTGGCCAGCCTGCTGACGTGGACGATCATCATCGGCCGCGGCGCGGTGCTGCGTTCGGCACAGAATCGCAGCGAGGCGTTCGCGCGCGATTTCTCCCGCGCGCCCGATATCGACAAGCTCTATGCGGCCGAGACCAAATCCGAGGTGCCGGCCGCGCGGATCTTCACCGCCGGAATGCTCGAATGGCGCCGCTCGACCTCCGCCAAGAAGGTCGATCCCGATGCGGCGCGCGCGCGCATCGCCGCGGTGATGGCCACCACCGCCTCGGCCGAGACCGAGCGCCTGTCCGATCGGCTCAACCTGCTCGCGACGATCGGCAGCGTGTCGCCGTTCGTCGGCCTGTTCGGCACGGTATGGGGCATCATGCGCTCGTTCGCCGATATCGCGGCGTCGCAGAATACCAGCTTCGGCGCGGTGGCGCCGGGCATCGCCGAGGCGTTGTTCGCCACCGCGCTCGGCCTGTTCGCGGCCATCCCGGCGGTGATCGGCTACAATCGCATGACCCACCGGCTCGACAAGATCGAATCCGGGCTGATGCGCTTCGCCGAGACGCTCCACGCGGACCTCAGCCGCGAGCTGGACGCGGAGCGCTGATCGATGGCGATGGGGCCAGCCCCGCGGCGCGGCCACGGCCGCCGGCGCGCGCCGATGGCGGAGATCAACGTCACGCCTTTGGTTGACGTGATGCTGGTGCTGCTGATCATCTTCATGGTGACGGCGCCGCTGCTGGTCGCCGGCGTGCCGGTGAACTTGCCCGACAGCCGCGCCAAGCCGCTCGACCAGCCGCAGAAGCCGGTCCAGATCAGCCTGTCGGCCGACGGCAAATTGTTCGTCGACGATGCCGAGCTGGCGATGGGGGCGCTGCCCGATCGCCTCGCCGCGATCGCCGCCAAGGGCAAGGGCGCCGACGCGCCGCAAATCTACCTGCGCGCCGACCGCTCCTTGGATTACGGGCGGGTGATGCAGGTGATGGGCGAGCTGAGCCGCGCCGGCCTCACCCGCGTGGCGCTGCTCACCAACGCCACCGAGGGCGGCAAGTGAGCCTCGCCCTTCCGCTGCAGGCCGGACATGGACCGGGCTGATCGTGCCGGGCTCGCCGTCGCGGCGGTCGGCCATCTTGCATTGCTGGCCGCGCTGTCGATCGGTCTCGCGTGGCGGGTGCCGCCGGTGAAGCCGGTGCAGGACGTGATGGACGTGCAGCTGGTCGACGCGGTCGGGCTCAAGTCCGCCGCGCCCGAGCCCGCGACCGAAGCGCCGCAACAGGCGGAGGCGCCCGAGGCCGGTCCTCCCGCCGAGGCGCCCCCGCCGCCTGCGCAACAGCCGACCCCCGCTCCCCCGCCCAAGCCCGCGCCGGTCAAGCCGCCCGAGCCCAAATCGGACGTGCCGCCGCCTAAGCCGGTGCCCCCGAAGCCCGAGCCGGCCAAGCCGCAGAAGGCGCCCGAAAAGCCGGCGGCCAAGCCGGCGCCGGCCAAGTCGCTGACCGACATCCTCAAGGATGTGCGCTCCAGCGCCAAGAGCGAGCAGGCGAGCGCCGCCAAGAGCGAACGCGCCGCCGGTGCGAAGCTCGGCCCCGATTTCCTCAAGGGCGTGCTGTCAGCCTCGGCGGGCAAGGGCGAGAAGGCGCGCGCCTCGATCAACGACGCGGCGATGAACGGCCTCGCCGCCGCCATCAAGCGCCAGGTCCAGCCCTGCTACGATCTCGGCGGCCTGGGCGGAACGCCGGCGATGCAGATCGTGACCGTGCTGCAGCTCCGCTTCAACCCCGACGGATCGGTCGCTGGCGCGCCGCAGCTGGTCGAGCAGCAGGGGGTCAATGACGGCAACCGTGCCTACGCCAAACAGATGATCGAAGTGAGCCGTCGCGCTATCCTGCGTTGCGCGCCACTCAAATTACCCGCCGAGATGTACAGCGGCGGGTGGGAGAACATAACCATGGGCTTCACTCCGGGGCAGATGCAATGACCAAGGCCAAGTTCCTGACCGCCGCCTGCGGCGCCGTGCTGCTGATGGGCATGGGCCGCGCGCCGCTGCACGCGCAGACGCCGCCGCCGGCCCCGCCGCCTGCGGCTGCCGCCGCGGCACCTCTGCGCGTCGATATCACCGGCGGCATCTCGCAGCCGATGCCGATCGCGATCCCCGACATGCCGACGCCGGCCGCGGCCGACACGCCGGCGGGGGGCACCGATGCGCTGGGCCGGCAGGTGGCGCAGATCGTCACCAACGACCTGAAGAATAGCGGCCTGTTCAATCCGCTGCCGGCGGGACAGCTCCGCCCGGTCGGCTTCCCGCAGGTGCAGGCGCCCGATTATGGCGCGTGGCTGCCTACCGGCGCGCAGGCGCTGGTGCAGGGCTTCGTTCAGGCGAACGGCGACGGCACGCTGACGGTCGGCTGCTATCTCTACGATGTCTTTTCCAAGACCGAGCTGACGCGGCAGGGCTTCGTCGTGAAGCCGGGTGAGTGGCGCCGCGCGGCGCACAAATGCTCGGATACGGTCTATACCCGCCTGACCGGCGAGGGCCCCTATTTCGACAGCCAGGTGATGTACGTCTCCGAGAGCGGGCCGAAGAAGAACCGCACCAAGCGGCTGGCGATCATGGATCAGGATGGTGCCAACCACCGCTTCATCACCAATGGCCAGAGCCTCGTGCTGACGCCGCGCTTCGCGCCGGGGCGGCAGGAGATCGTGTTCATGTCGTTCGAGAACGACCAGCCGCGCGTCTACGTCTACGAGATCGGCTCGGGGCGGAAGCATCTGGTCGTCAACCAGCCCTACACCACCTTCGCGCCGCGCTTCTCGCCCGATGGACGCACGATCCTGTTCTCGATGATCGTCAACGGCAATTGCGACATCTATTCGGTGCCGGCGAGCGGCGGCACGCCGCACCGCCTGACCACGTCCCCCGGCATCGATACCGGCGGCAGCTATTCGCCCGACGGGTCGAAGATCGTGTTCGAGAGCGATCGTTCGGGCGGTCAGCAAATCTACGTGATGAATGCCGATGGATCGAACCAGCATCGCATCAGCTATGGCGGCGGCCGTTATGCCACGCCGGTGTGGAGCCCGCGCGGCGACCTGATCGCCTACACCCATACCGGCGGCCGCTTCTCGGTCGGCGTGATGGGCGCTGACGGATCGAACGCCAAGGATCTTACCAACGGCTGGCAGGACGAGGGCCCGACGTGGGCCCCCAACGGCCGCGTGCTCATGTTCTTCCGGACTGCCCAAGGGTCGGGCAAGGCCGAATTGTGGTTGGTCGACCTGACCGGCGTCAACGAGCGCCACATCCCGACGCCGCTGGACGGATCGGACCCGGCATGGGGACCGTTGCTGCCCTGAAATAAACTGCCTAAACAAAGCCGCAAAGCAGAGGAGTGCGAATGATGCTCAAGACCAACCGGATGCTGCTGACCACGGTGGCGCTGCTCGCCGTCGCGGGCTGCGCCAAGAAGCCGCCGGCACAGCTGCCGCCGCCGCCGCCCACCAGCAACACGCCCGCACCCCCGCCGCCGCCCAGCGATTCGGGTGTCGGCACCACGACCGTCCCCGGCTCGCGTGCCGATTTCATCGCCCAGTCCGGCAGCGACACGGTGAATTTCGCCACCGACAGCTCCGACGTCGACAGCGAGGCGCAGTCGATCCTGACCAAGCAGTCGGCGTGGCTGCGCAAATTCCCCAACGTGCGCGTCACGATCGAAGGCCATTGCGACGAGCGCGGCACGCGCGAGTACAACCTCGCGCTGGGCGACCGCCGCGCCAATTCGGCCAAGAACTTCTTGGTCAATGCCGGCGTCTCGCCCGCGCGGATCAGCGTGATCAGCTACGGCAAGGAACGTCCGGTCGCGACCGGCTCCGACGAAGCCTCGTGGGCGCAGAACCGCCGCGCCGTGACGGTGGTGCCCCAGTAAAGGCGAGCCCTGCCCAAACCGTTCGTCCTGAGGAGGGACTGAGCGCAGTCGAAGGCCCGTCTCGAAGGATATGTGCAACCGGCGCGTGTCCTTCGAGACGTCATTTCGACGAGCTCAATGGCTCCTCAGGATGAACGGAGACGCGCGTCACCGCTCACTGTTCGGCTCCCAGTACGTGATCCCGCAATGCGCGCGCGTCGTGCAGCGCATTGTGGGGCACCTGGCTGTTGCGCGCGGTCGAGAAGCCGGGCGTCCGCATGAAGCGGAAGCGCAGGCTGGCGACGTCGACGATCTCGGTCTCGGCGGTCAGCAGCAGCCGGCAGAACAAGGCGATATCCTCGGGCCAGTCGGCGACGATCTCAGGATCGGGATCGGTGCGCAGATAAGCGGCGACGTCGTGCCCCGCCGCGACGCGATCGAGCTGGTTGTACAGCATCGGCGGCACGCTCTTGAGATAGGGCAGCACGTGGCGCCCGACCCATGGATGCGCCGGCTCCTCCAGCGGCAGCACGACATAAAAATCGTCGCCGCCATCCTCCGGCACCAGAGCGAGGCTGAGCAAGGCGCCGCCGAAGCCGTTGAACTCGGTATCGAGGAAGTAGCGCATCAGCCCTCCGAACGCGGCTTGCGCGGCGGGTGCGCGACCTCGGGATGGTCGCCGTCGAGCGCCTCGTCGAGCAGACGGGCGAGGCGGAGGCCGCCCTTTGCCACCTGCATGCGGACCATCGGGATCAGCCGCTCGATCGTGGGTTCGTCCAGCTTCACCTGCCGCACGGGCGGCTCGGCGCAGGGATCGGCGATCACGCTGCCATAGACGTCGCGCTTGGCCGCCTCCCAGCTTTCGCGGCCCCAGTCGTCGAGCGTGCCGGCGGCGAGCGCGGCGCGATCGGCGACGGGGACCGAGGCGAGGATGCCGGCCGCGCCCTCAGGCGGGGTCGAGATGGCGCGTTCGGCCAGCAGCCCGTCCCAGATCGAGTGGAGGTTGGTGTGTGGCACCGCGCCGTAGCTCGCCTTGACCTTGTTGCCGCCCTGATCGCCCTCATGCTCGACACCGTGCAGCGGCTGGTGCAGGTCGCCGACGAAATGGACGATGAAGGCAAGCGCCATCAGCCGGTCGCGCGGCGGCAGCTTGCGATCGGCGAGCATCCGCTGCGCGCGCGCGATCTGCGCCGACACGCAATTGCCGTTGGCGCACGGCTCCCTGGTCGAGAAGCTCTTGCACAGCTCGACGTCCTGGAAATGCCAGTTGTACGCATAGCTGAAGCGGTCGCCGAGCGTCTTGATGCAGTCGGGCCAGACCGATGCCTGCTCGATCGTGTGGGCAGGACAGGTGGGCGTCTCCAGCACCGCCTGCCGCTTGAGCAGCCAGTCGATCGAGGCGCGGGTGGTCGGCTTGACCTGGCTCATCGCGATCGTCGCGACGGTCTCGTGGCCATATTCCCACCACGCGGCGGCGGGGGAGGGAAGCGCAAGCAGCGCCACCAACATCAGCAGCAGGCGATCGAGCCGGAGCAAGCGCCGCAGAGCGGATCGATCATGTGCGGGGATCATGCTCACTCCTCGTCGCCATAGATGGCGATGCGCGGTTCGTCGCCCGACCGGGCGATGGCGCGATACATGGCCGGCGTGTTGAACGCCCAGCCGCCGCTGCCGTCGGAGCCGACGACGATCGTGCCGCCCTTGCCGCCGAGCGCGCCGATGTCGGCGATCACCTCGCCGGCGGCGTCGACCGCGAGCGCGCCGCCAATCCGCACGCGCGCGGCGATTTCGTGCGCGGCCGCGGCGCGGATGAACACCTCGCCCGCGCCGGTGCAGGAGATTGCGGCGGCGCGATCGTCGGCATAGGTGCCCGCGCCGATCAGCGGCGTGTCGCCGATCCGGCCCCAGCGCTTGGCGGTGAGCCCGCCGGTCGAGGTGGCGGCGGCGACATGGCCGTGCCGGTCGCGCGCGACCGCGCCGACCGTGCCATATTTCATGTCGGCATCGAACCCGCCGCCCGCCTTGATCTCGTCGAGCTGGCGGCGGCGTTCGGGGATGGCGAACCAGTCGGGCGCGACCTGCTCCAGCCCGGCGGTGCGCGCGAAGCCGTCCGCGCCCGCGCCTGACAGCAGCACGTGGCGCCCGTCCGCCAGCACCGCGCGGGCGAGCGACACCGGCGCGCGCGTCGTGGTGACGCCGGTCACCGCGCCGGCGTCGCGGGTGCGCCCGTCCATAATCGCGGCGTCGAGCTCGTTCACGCCGTCCCACGAGAAGACCGAGCCGCGCCCCGCGTTGAAGTGCGGATCCTCTTCCAGCACCCGCACCGCCGCCTCGACCGCGTCGAGCGCGCTGCCGCCGTCGCGCAGGATCGCGGAGCCGGCTTCCAGCGCCGCGGCGAGGCCTGCCCGGCCGGCGGCGTCGCCGTCTGGCCCGAGATTGGCGCGCGTCATGCTGCCCGATCCGCCATGGATCACGAGCGTCCAGTCCTGTGTCATCGCGCTCCTCGGCGGTCGGTTCGCGGCGGTGCCTAGCCGCTGCCGCGCGCGGCGGGAAGCGGCGCGAGGCCGAACAAGGGGCGGAACGGACCCGACGCCTTGCCGATCAGGTAGAACAAGGCGCAGGCGGCGATCGTGCCGGGCAGGATCAGCGCGAACTGCGCGAGATTGGGCAGCGCCAGCGGGCGAATGCTCCACGCGATCAGGACGATCGCGGTCTGGTGGACGATGTAGGAGGGGAACACCGCCTCGTTCAGTGTGCGCCGCCAGCGCCCCGATCCGCCGACGATGCGCTCGGCCAGCGCCAGCAGCAGGATGTTGGTGCTCCAGCTCATGATCGCGGCGGCGACCCGCATCGCGACGAAGGCGGGCGAGCCGGTCGCCGGGTCGGCGCCGGTGAGCAGATGGGCGAACGCCATCGCCGCATAGGCCGCCAGCGTCAGCAAGGCCGCCGGCCGACCCAGCGCGGCGATGCCCGCACGCACCGCCGGCGAGCCGGCGAGCGCGAAGCCGAACAGGAAGGCGGGGAGGTAGGCGAGGTGGCCGTTGATATCGGTGAACAGCCGATTGGTCGGCATCATCGTCGGGAACAGGATCAGCCGCAGCACGAGCAGCCACAGGATCGGGATCGCCAGCGCGCGCCAGCCGGTGAAGATTTGGTCGAAGCCGCGCTGCAAGGCGGCGCTCCGATCGGGCGGCAGCGTCGCGTCGGCGATCCCGATCACCAGCGAATAGGCCCAGATATAGGCCACGAACCAAAGGTTATCGAGGCTCGGCGTGGTGCCGTCGATCGCGCCGAGATAATCGTGCAGCCAGTAATGCAGCAGGCCGCCATGATAGGTGCCGCCGTTCATCCGCTCGACCCACGGCTGCGGCGCCATCACCACCAGCACGCCGAAGGCGAGCGGCAGTAGCAGCCGCACCGCGCGCGAGCGCAGGAAGCTGGCCGCCGTGCCGCGTGCCAGCACCGCGCGCGCGGCATAGCCCGACACCAGGAACAGCAAAGTCATCCGCCACGGATTGAGCGCGAGCAGCGGGTAGACCAGCCAGGCGAGCGGGTGCGGCGCGTCGATATGCCAGCCCCACGGCCCGAAATAGAGACCGATATGATAGAGGATCAGCAGCCCGAACGCGCCGATCCGCAGCCAGTCGAGCTCGACATGACGCGCGATCGGGCTGGCGGGGACGGGCGGCGACATGACGCCTCAGCGTCGTTTCGCGGATCTTGTTCCGGCTTCCCGCGCTCTAACTCTCTCGTCATTCCGGACTTGATCCGGGATCCAGCTTTCCTTGACGGCCTTCGGTCGCTTCGCTCGGGGCGCGCCTGCCGCGTGGTGGACCCCGGAACAGGTCCGGGGTGAGCCGTGCGTCACCGGCGCCGCATCGGCGGCTGGTTAGGCACTTCTTTACCCTGCTTATGCCAGATCGCCGTTCCGAGACGGCTGGAAAGGCGCCCGTGGACGATCTGCTCATCGACTTCATCGCTGAGACGCGCGACACGCTCGAAGGCATTGCCGGCGAGATCGTGGCGTGGGAGGCTGACCCGGCCGACCGTACCCGGCTCGATTCGATCTTCCGCTTCGTCCACACCGTCAAGGGAAGCTGCGGCTTCCTCGATCTGCCGCGCCTGCTGCGGCTGAGCCATGCCGCCGAGGATGCTCTGGCCGAAGTGCGTTCGGGCGCGCGCGTGCCCGATGCGGCGCTGGTGAGCGCGGTGCTGGCGGTCATCGATCGCATCGGCGAACTGAACGAGGCGCTCGAAACCAAGGAAGATCTGCCCGAAGCGATCGAGGGCGCGCTGATCGCGGCGCTGGCGCCTCACGCCGATATTGCTGCCGCGCCGAACGCCCCCAAGCCGTCGCTCGAAGCGGCGCACGGCCTGCCGGCGCGGACGGTGGCGCGCAGCATCCGCCTGCCCGTGGGCCTGCTCGACCGGATGATGGCGAGCGTGTCCGACATGGTGCTGGCGCGCAACGAACTCGGCCGCTGCCTCCGCTCGGATCTTGCAGGGCAGGAAGGCGACGCGGCGTTCGATCGGCTGTCGCAATGCGTCGGCGAGATGCGCGACGCGATCACGCGCACGCGCATGGCGCGGATCGACAATCTGTTCGCCGCGCTGCCGCGGCTGGTGCGCGACCTCGCCAGCGAGCTCGGCAAGATGGTCACGCTGGACGTGGACGGCGGCGACGTCGAGCTGGATCGCGAGATGATCGAGATGATCCGCGATCCGCTGACCCACATCGTGCGAAATTCGATCGACCACGGCATCGAATTTCCCCCACAGCGGCTGGCCGTGGGCAAGCCCGAGACGGGGCGGCTGCGCGTCGGCGCCCGCCAGTCCGGCAACCAGATATTGATCGAAATCTCCGACGACGGGCGCGGCATCGACGCCGGCAAGGTGGTCGAGCGCGCGATCGCCGCTGGCCTGGTCACGCCCGAGCAGGCCGCGGCGATGTCGCGCGAAGCCGAGCTCGACCTGATCTTTTCGCCCGGCCTGTCGACCGCCGCCAAGGTGACGAGCATCTCCGGTCGCGGCGTCGGCATGGACGTGGTGCGCGCCAACGTCGAGCGGATCGGCGGCAAGATCGACGTCGAGAGCCGCACCGGCGAGGGGCTGCGCATCGTCATGCGCGTGCCGCTGACGCTCACCATCATCCCGGCGCTCACCATCAGCAGCGCCGGCGTCCACTTCGCCATCCCGCGCTCGGCGATCGACGAGATCGTCCGCAGCGACAATGCGGCGGTCACGATCGAGCGGATCGGCGGCGGCCTGGTTGCCTGCATCCGTGGCACGCGCCTGCCGATCGTCGATCTCGCCGCCTTCATGGGGCTGGCCGACAGCGATGCCGCGCCACCCCTGCTCGCGATCCTGCACGCCGGCGGCGGCGCGCATTACGCGCTGGGCGTGACGGCGGTGCACGATCACGAGGAACTGGTGGTCAAGCCGGCGGCGCCGGCCCTGATGGCGAGCGGCGTCTATGCCGGCACCACCTTGCCCGACAATAGCCGGCCGATGCTGCTGCTCGATGTGGCGGGGATCGCGACGCTCGCCGGCATCGAGGAGCAGCCGGCCGTGATCGAGACGGCGGTTGCGGACGCGACGGCCGATTTGTTGCCGACCTTGCTGTTCGTCGATCTGGATGGCGCCCACCGCGCGATTCGCCTCTCGCTGGTTCAGCGGATCGAGGACGTGGCGACCGCCGGCGTGGTCGAGAGCGGCGGATCGCGGCTGCTGGCGCATGACGGCCGGCTGATCTCCTTTCACGCCGCCGGCCCGTTGCCGTCGCACGAGCGGATGCGCGTGCTTCATGTCGGCGGCGATGCGGCCAGCCTGGCCTATGCGATCGACCGCGTGATCGACGTCGAGGATCTGCCGATCGACTACGCCCCCGCAGCGGCGGACGGCCCGATTGCCGGCGTGCTGCTGCGCGATGGTCTGCCGATCGAATTGCTCGATCCCTTCTGGCTGTTCGCGCAGGCGCATGGCGAGGTGGCGGCCGGCAGCCTGAACGATGCGGACGGCGCACCGCCGCTCTGCCTGCTCGCCGACGCCGACGATGCCTGGGCGCGCGCCGTGATGGCGCCGTTGCTGCGTGCTGCGGGCTATCGCGTCTCGCATGGCGCCCCGGCATCGGGCGAACGCGTCGCGGTCGTAATCGCAAGCGGGGCCGCGCCGGCCGGGGTCGATGCGCCGCTGGTGCGTCTGCGCAGCACGCGCGAGGAGCCCGCGCCGGCCGACGGCAGCGTCTATCGCTACGATCGCGCCGGGCTGCTGAGCGCGCTCGATCGTCACGCCCGCGCGAGGAAGCACGCATGATCGGCCTGTTCCTGATCGCCCGCATCGCCGACGAACGGGTGGCGCTCCCCACGGTCGCGGTCGGGTCGGTGGTCGAGGTGGACCAGGTCGCGCCGGTGCCCCGCGTCGCGCCGCACATCGCCGGCCTGTTCGCGTTGCGCAGCCGCGTGCTGACGGTGATCGACAGCCGTGCCGCGCTCGGGCTCGGCCGGATCGTGTGCACCGGCATCGGCACGGCGGTGATCGTCGAGAGCGACGGCCACAGCTATGCGCTGCTGGTCGACGAGGTCGAGGACGTGGTCGAGGCGCTGCCCCCGGCGGCCTGCCCGTCGGTGCTGGAGCCGGGCTGGCGACGCGTCGCGCTCGGCACGATCCGTCATGAGGGACAGGCGCTGCTGCTGGTCGATCCGATCGCCTTGATCGCCGGCGAGGAGCGCTCGGCCGCCTGATCGCGCGTGGTGCGCCGATCCGACGCTGCGCTGCGACGTGCGGGGATGCGCGGGCTTGCGGCCGGCGTCGTCGCACCGGATCATGGACCGCTTGAGCGGAGGGCGTGTGAAGGGATTGCTGCTGGCCGTGTTGGCGGCCGTGGGCGTGGGTGCGCAGGCCGATGGGACGAACGACCTGGCCGAGCATAGCCGGCTCGATCCGCCGGCGCTCGCGCGGACCGAACCGACATTGGCGATCCTGAAATCGCGGCTGGATGCCGAGGCGCGCGGCAGCGGCACGCGGGTCGGGCTCGCCGCGATCGATCTCACCACCGGCACGATGGTCTCGGTCAATGGCGACCAGCAATTCCCGATGGCGAGCACGGTGAAGGTCGCCATCGCTGCCGCCTTTCTCGACGGGGTTCAGCATGGCCGGCTGTCGCTCGACGAACGCTACGGGCTGTCGGCGCACGAGCGACGCTTCGCGCGCGGGCTGGGCGACATGCGGCTGTTCGGCGGGCGGCGTTCGGGTGCCGAGCTGCTCGACCTGATGCTCACGCGCAGCGACAACAGTGCGGCCGACACCTTGCTTGCCGCGATCGGCGGCACGCGCGCGCTCGGCAACTGGCTGACGGCGGCGGGGATCAGCGGCCAGCGCGTCGACCGCTCGATCGCCGAATTGCTGCGCGATCATGAAGTGCGCAAGCGGATGCGCGTCGGGCGTGGGCGGCATCGCCACTGGATCACCGTCTCGGTGCCGCGCGCGGCCCCCGCCGGCGACAAGCGCGACAGCTCGACGCCCGAGGCGATGGCGGCGTTGCTCGTCAAGCTGCGCGGCGGCGAACTGCTCGATCGTCAGCGCACCGATTATCTGTTCGAGGTTATGGCGCGCTGCCGCACCGGCCCGGGGCGCATCCGTGGGCTGCTGCCGGCCGGCACGCCGGTGGCGCACAAGACCGGCACGATGAACGGCGTCACCGATGACGTCGGCATCGTCGGCCTGCCCAACGGGCACGCACTGGCGGTGGCGATCTTCGAGACCGGCCGCGGCGGCCCGCGCGCGCACGATCGCAAGATCGCGCAGCTCTCGCGAATGCTCTACGACCATTTCGGCGCGGCATCGGGCGGCACGACCAGCGCGCCGATGTGAGGCGCGCGGGTTGCGGGCACCAAACCGGCCCCGTCGCCGTTTCACGACGGACAGGCGGTGAAGGAGCGGCTATTGCCCGTACGCCTGATCGGAAAAGGATGAGTGGCATGATCGTCGGTACGGTTCGCGAGGTTAAGACGCACGAATATCGCGTCGGGCTGACGCCCGAAAGCGCGCGCGAGATGGCCGCGAACGGGCATCGCACGCTGGTCGAGAGTGGGGCCGGGGAGGGCATCGGCGCCAGCGACGACGATTATCGCCGCGCGGGCGCCGAGGTGATCGCCACTGCGGCCGAGGTGTTTGCGCAGGCCGACATGATCGTGAAGGTCAAGGAGCCGCAGCCGGCCGAGCGCGCGATGCTGCGCCCCGGCCAGATCCTCTACACCTACCTCCATCTCGCGCCCGATCCGGAACAAGCGGAGGATCTGCTTCGCTCGGGCGCGATCTGCATCGCCTATGAGACGGTGACCGACGCGCATGGCGCGTTGCCGCTGCTGAAGCCGATGAGCCAGGTCGCCGGCCGCATGTCGATCCAGGCGGGCGCGACCGCGCTCGAGAAGGCGCATGGCGGGCGCGGCGTGCTGCTGGGCGGCGTGCCGGGCGTGCTGCCGGCGAAGGTCGCGGTGCTCGGCGGCGGCGTGGTCGGCTTCAACGCAGCGCAGATGGCGGTCGGGCTCGGCGCCGACGTCGTGATCCTCGATCGCAGCCCCGAAGTGCTGGAGCGGCTGGGCATCCACTTTGAATCGCGCGCCAAGACGCGCTTTGCCAACAGCGCCAACGTCGCTGAGAGCGTCACCGAGGCCGATCTGGTGATCGGCGCCGTGCTGGTCGCGGGCGCGGCGGCACCGAAGCTGGTGAACGCCGCGATGCTCAAGGACATGAAGCGCGGCGCGGTGCTGGTCGACGTCGCGATCGATCAGGGCGGCTGCTTCGAGACGAGCCGCCCGACCACGCATGCCGAGCCGACCTACATCGTCGACGGCGTGGTGCATTATTGCGTCGCCAACATGCCCGGCGCGGTGGCGCGGACGAGCACCTACGCGCTCAACAACGTGACGCTGCCGCACGCGCTGCGCATCGCCAATCTCGGCTGGAAGGCGGCACTCCAGCGCGATCCGCACCTGCTGGCGGGGCTCAACGTTTGCGAGGGCAAGGTGACGCACCCCGCCGTCGCCGAGGCGCTGGGCAAGCCGTTCGTGCCGCCGACCGACGCGCTGGCCTGACTGCTTCATCGTCGCCCCGGACTTGATCCGGGGCCCCGCTGCTTGCAATCCGAAGAAGAAGCGGGATCCCGGATCAAGTCCGGGATGACGGACTGCTATTGTTTCGTGCGCGCCACCTGGAAGCCGGCGAAGGACTGGCTGACCGGCATGATCTCGAGCGTGTTGACGTTGAGATGCGGCGGCAGCGCGGCGATCCACAGGATCGTCGCGGCGATGTCCTCGGCGGTCATCGGATCGGAGCCGGCGTAGAGCGTGTCGGAGGCGGACTGGTCGCCGCCGGTGCGAACGAGCGTGAATTCGGTTTCGACCATGCCCGGCTCGATCGAACTGACCCGCACCCCGGTGCCATGCAGATCCGCGCGCAGGTTGAGCGTGAGCTGCCGCACGAACGCCTTGGTGCCGCCATAGACGTTGCCGCCGGTGTACGGATAGGTGCCCGCGACCGAGGCGAGGTTGACGATCGCCCCCTTGCGCTCGATCAGCCCCGGCAGCAACCGGTGCGTGACCGTCACCAGCGCGGTGACGTTGGTGTCGATCATCGTCCGCCAGTCGTCGAGCTTCGCCGCCTGCGCCGGCACCGTGCCGAGCGCGAGCCCGGCATTGTTGACCAGCAGGTCGATGCCGCTAAAGCGATCGGGCAAGGCGTCGAGCGCCACATCCAGCGCCGCCGCGTCGCGAATGTCGAACGCGGCGGTGTGGACCCGCTCGCCCAGTTCCGCGGCCAGCGGTGCGAGGCGATCGGCGCGACGGCCGGTCGCGATCACCTGCCAGCCGGCGCCCACCAGCGCACGCGTGGTCGCCTCGCCGATGCCGGAGGTCGCCCCGGTCACGATCGCCGTCTTCATGCTACGCTCCGTCGCTTGTGCGCCGCCTTACACCCGCGCGGTGATGACCTGGATCTGGGTGAACTCCTCCAGCCCCTCGTCGGCATATTCGACGCCGAAGCCCGACTGGTTGGCGCCCGCGAACGGAATGTGGTGGGCGAGGTCGGGATGGCGGTTGATCCACACCGATCCGCTCTCCATCCGCTCGGCGAAGCTGCGCGCGCGCTCGGGATTGGTCGACCACACCGAACCGCCGAGGCCGTAGGGCGAGGCGTTGGCGCGCGCGAGCGCATCCTCGGGATCCTCGTAGCGGATCACCGGCAGCACCGGGCCGAACTGCTCCTCGTCGACCAGCCGCGTGCCGTCGCTGATGTCGCGCACGATCTGCGGGCGGATGAAATAGCCATGCTCGGGCAGGGTGCCGCTGTCGCCCATGATCGTGCCGTGCTGGGCGGCATCGTCGATCAGGCCGCGCACGCGATCGAACTGCGCCTTGTTCTGCAGCGGGCCGAACTGCGTGCCCTGCTCCAGCCCGTCGCCGACGATCGCGCCCTCGCACAGCGTCGCCAGCTCGTCGCAGACGTCGTCGTAGAGCGCATCGGGCACGTAGGCGCGCTTGATCGCGACGCAGATCTGGCCGCTATTGCCGAACGCGCCGGTGAACAGGCCGCCGGCGACCTCCTTGGGGTTGCAGTCGTCCAGCACCAAGGCGGCGTCGTTGCCGCCCAGCTCCAGCGTCAGGCGCTTGAGCGTGTCGGCGGCGTTCGCCATCACCTTGCGGCCGGTCGCGGTCGAGCCGGTGAAGCTGATGCGGCGCACGTCGGGATGCGAGGTGAGCTTCGGCCCGACCGTGCCGTCGTCGCCGACGACGTTGAGCACGCCCTTGGGCAACGCTTCGGCGATCAGCATCGCCGCGCGCAGCGTGGTGAGCGGGGTGGTCGGCGCCGGCTTGGCGACGACGGTGTTGCCGGCGACGAGCGCGGCGGCGATCTTGCCGACCATCATCGACAGCGGGAAGTTCCACGCGACAATCGTCACCACCACGCCCAGCGGGCGGCGGCGCTGGACAATGCGGCGGCCGTCGGCATCCTCGCTCGTGCGGTCGGCGAGCGCCTTGCCCGAGGCGCGGCGGAAGGTGGCGGCGGAGCCGTTGACCTCGCGCAGCGCGTTGACGAGCGGCTTGCCCTGTTCCTGCGTCAGGATGCGCGCGAGCATGTCGGCATTTGCCTCGAGGATGTCGCCGCAGGCGTGCAGCGCCGCCTCGCGCTCGGCGACCGAAGTCGCCGCCCACGCCGGATAGGCCGCCTTGGCGGCTGCCACCGCCTGATCGAGCTGCGCGTCGGACGGCACCGGCGCGGTCGCGAACGGCTCGGCCAGCGCAGGGTTGACGACATCGATATCGCGCTCCCCGTCGACCAGCGCGCCGTCGATCAGCATGGAGACATCGGCCATCGCGTATCACCTCTTCGTTCGTGTCGGGCAGGCGCGGGGGCGCCCCGGAATGCGCACCTGTTCTGCCCTGAGGCCTTTCAGGGCAAGGATATTTTGCGCCCGCGTCGGCCCTACCGGCGAATGAGTGCGATCAGGGTGCGACCTGCTTGACCGGACGGATCAGGATCTCCTCCACCAGCACGCGCGGCGGCTGGGCGAAAGCGTAGACCAATGCCTGCGCGATATCCTCAGGCTGGAGCGCGTCGATCTCCTCGCGGCGCTTGCGCATCTGCTCCTCGGGCACGTTGTCGCCCCATTCGGTCCACACCGCGCCCGGCTCGATCACCGAGACGCGGATGCCGTCGGCGGCCAGTTCCTTGCGCAGCGCGTCGTGGAAGCCGACCACGGCGAACTTGGTGGCGTTGTAGACCGACCAGCCGGCGATGCCGTAGCGCCCGCCGACGCTCGACACCGACGAGATCATCGCCCCCGGCCGCCCGCGCAGCAGCGGGATTGCGGCATGCGTGCAATTCAGCACGCCGTAGAGGTTGGCATCGATCTGGGTGCGCCAGTCCTCGGGCCTGGTATCGGCGAACGGGCCGTTGATGCCGACGCCGGCATTGTTGAACAGCAGATCGAGCCCGCCGAACCGCTCGCGCACCTGCGCGAACAGGGCATCGACCTGGCCCGCGTCGCCGACATCGGCGGTGATCGCCACCGCTTTGTCGCCCAGCTCGGCGGCGAGTGCCGCGATCTTGTCGGCACGGCGCGCGGCGAGCACGACCGAGACGCCTTCCTCCACCAGCAGCCGCGCGGTGGCGACGCCGATGCCGCTCGACGCGCCGGTGACGACCGCGACGCGGCCGGAAAGATCCTGCATCTGCATGGTTCAGGCCTCCTCGAGTTCCGGTTTCAGGCTGGCAATGTCGATGACATAGCGGAAGCGGACCTCGCCTGCCTTCATCTTCTTGTACGCCTCGTTGACCTGCTGGATCGGGATGACCTCGACGTCGGGCGCGATGCCGTGCTCGGCGCAGAAATCGAGCACGTCCTGCGTCTCGGCGATCGAGCCGATCAGCGAGCCCGCGATCGACTTGCGCCCCATCACCAGCGCCTGATGGTTCCAGCCCGGCATCGGCGTCAGCGCGCCCACCGCGACGAAGGTGGCGCCATGCGCGAGCAGCGGCACGAACGGGTCGACGCGATGCTTCTCGGGAATGGTCGAGAGGATCAGGTCGAAATGGCGCTCGAGCGTCTTGTAGGCCTGCTTGTCGCCCTCCAGCACGGCGGCGGCGCCGAGCGCGCGCGCCGCATCGGCCTTCTCCGGCGTGGTGGTGAACACCGTCACTTCCGCGCCCATCGCGCGCGCCAGCTTGACCGCCATGTCGCCGAGGCCGCCAAACCCGACCACGCCCACCTTGTGGCCCGGCTTCACGCCCCAATGCCTGAGCGGCGAATAGGTCGTCACCCCCGCGCACAAAATCGGCGCGGCCGCCTCGATCGGCAACGTCGCCGGCACCTTGAGGACGAAATCCTCCTTCACGACGACGACGTTGGAATAGCCGCCATAGCTGTTGTCGCGGCCATACATGTTGCCGCCGGCCTTGGCGGCCGGCACCATCGGGCCGTTATAGGTGGCGAGCCAGCTGTTCGGGCCCTCGCAATATTGCTCTTCGTGCGCCTCGCAGGGCGCGCATTCGCGACAGCTGTCGATCATGCAGCCGACGCCGACCAGGTCGCCTACCGCATGAAGGGTGACGCCGGTGCCGGTGCGCGTGACGCGGCCGACGATCTCGTGGCCCGGCATGCACGGATAGACGGTGTTGCCCCAGTCATTCTCCGCCTGATGGACGTCGGAATGGCACACGCCGCAATAGAGGATCTCGATCTCGACCTCGCCCGGCCCGGCGTCCTCGCGTTCGAACGCCAGCGGCTTCAGGCGCGAGAAGGAATGGTTGGCGGCATAGCCGATCGCCTTGATCGTCATGGAAAGTCCTTTGGGAGCAGGGGTTTGAGAGGCTGCCGCACATAACGCGCGGCAGCCGATGTCTTTCCGGCGATCGCGTCGGTCGCTAGCGGCGGGGCACCGCATAGGCGATCACCGCATCGCCGTTGCGCGTGCCGAGCCCGCCATGGCCGCCGGCCGCGATCACGACATATTCACGCCCGTCGCGGCCCTGATAGACCGCGGGGGTCGCCTGCCCACCGGCGGGCAGGCGGGCGCGCCACAGGATCTTGCCGCTGCGCTCGTCGATCGCGCGGATGTAATCGTCGGCATAGGCGCCGACGAAGATCAGTCCGCCGGCGGTGACGGTGTTGCCGCCGATGTTGAAGATGCCGGTCGGCAACGGCAGATCGGTGTGCGTGCCGAACAGCCCCATGTCGCGCGTCGTGCCGACCGGACGCTCCCACACGATCTTGCGCGTGGCGAGGTCGATCGCGACCATCTTGCCCCAGGCCGGCCGCATGCACGGCGCACCGAGCAGGTTGAGCCACGGCTTGACCGTCACCTCCCACGGCGTGCCATATTCGGGGCCGTTGGCGAATTCGGGTGGCTGCGGATAGGGCTGGCCGCTCGCCCAGCCGGCCCACGGATAGATCAGGCCCTTCTTGATCGCCTCGTCGTGCGCCGTCGCGGTCGCGACGAACGGGATATAGCTGGTGTTGGCGATGAACAGGTGGCGCGCCGGATCGATCGTGCCGCCGTGCCAGTCGATCACGCCGTCGAACGCCGGATAGACGATCGTCGGCTTGATCGAGGGCGGGGTGAACAGCCCTTCGTTGCGGCTGCCGGCGAGTTCGATCCGGCACAGCATCTGGTCGATCGGCGTTGCGCCCCACGTATCCTGCGGGCGCAAGGTGGCCGGGGTCAGGCTCGGCATGCCGACCGACATCGGCTGGGTCGGCGAGAGGCGATCGCCGGGCAAACCGTTCTGCGGCACCTTTTTCTCGTCCACCTGCGCGATCGGGTGGCCGTTGCGCCGGTCGAGCAGGAAGAGCTGGCCGTGCTTGGTCGTCTGGATCAGCGCGGGCGTGCCGTCGGGCAGGTCGACCAGGCTGCCCGCGATCGGCACGTCAAAATCCCATACGTCGTGGTGGACGGTCTGGAAGTGCCAGCGCTCGCGACCGGTATCGATGTCGAGCGCGACGATCGACGAGCTATATTGCTCGTCGCTTGGCCGCCGGTGCGCGCCCCAATAATCGGGCGTGGCGTTGCCCAGCGGCACATAGACCATGCCGAGCTTGTCGTCGGCGGTATAGGCGCCCCAGCCATTGGGGGTGCCGCGCGTGAAGATCTCGCCCGGCTTCAGCGGCGCGGTCGGGTCGGCGCGGCCGAGATCCCACGCCCAGGCAAGCTGGCCGGTGGTGGCGTCGAAGGCGCGGATCACGCCCGAGGGCTCGCCCTCGGTCTGGTTGTCATAGACCCAGCCCGACAGCATGATCTTGCCGTGCGCGATCATCGGCTGCGAGCTGATGAAGTGGAAGCCCGGCGGCACCACGCCCATCCCCTGGCGCAGGTCGACGAAACCGTTCTGCCCGAAGCTGGGGCAGAGCTTGCCGGTGCGTGCGTCGAGCGCGAACAGGCGCGCGTCGGCGGTGGTCGAGATGATCCGTTCGGGGCAGGTATCGCCCGGTGCCGTGACGGTCGCATAAGCGACGCCGCGGCACGCGAGATAGATGTTCGGCTTGGTATCGTTCTGCGGATGGAAGCGCCAACGCTGCTGGCCCGTTACCGGATCGAGCGCGACGATGTCGCGGTGCGGCGTGCACAGATACATCGTGTCGCCGACCTTGATCGGTGTCGCCTCGAAGTTGAATTCGTGGCCGTGCGCATTTTCGCCCGGCTGGGGCAGGTCGCCGGTGTGGAAGGTCCACGCAACCTGCAGCTTGGCGACATTGTCGGGCGTGATCTCGGCCAGCGGCGAGTAACGCTCGCCAGCGGCGGTGCGCCCGTAATAGCGCCAGTCGCCCGGCGCGACGCCGAAATCGGGCGCGGGCACCGGCACGGCGGCGGCGATCTCGCCGTCGCGATGCCAGCGGAGCGCGGTGGTCGCCCAGCCCGCGACGAACACGAACGCGATCAGCCCCGCGAAGATCGCGGCACCGCCCCAGCGCAAGCGCGGCGCGATACCGAGCCGCCCGGCCACCCACGGCAGCGCGATCCAGATGCCCAGCACCGCCGGCGCGATCAGCCGCGGCACCAGCGCCCAGCCGTCGAGCTGAACCTCGTAAAGTGACCACAGCAGGGTCAGCGCGATCACGGCGGCATAGACCCAGATACCGAGCGCGCGCCGCAGCACGATCAGCCCGCCCGAGACGGTCAGCAGCACGCCGGTGACGAGGTAATAGAGCGTTCCGCCGAGATGGAGCAGCTCGGCGCCCCCGATCGCAAGCACGATGCCGATCAACGCGACCGCGATGCCGGTTATCCCGGGCACGCTCAGCAAGCGATCGCGCATGAAGAAGCCCCTCGTGAGTGCATGTTGCGCGATGAACGAGATGCGACGCCGCTCGGGTCCGATCACGGCCGGCTTTTTTAGGGCGTCATCCAAACGGGCATAGCCGGGCCGGGCGGGCATCTCCGGCGACCCGACAAAAACTTGGGCATGCGCGGGATTAGAAGCGGATGCCGTTCAGTCTATCCGAACGGCGCTTGCAATCACCGGAAGATAATGAGATGGTTAACGGCGATAATAATGAATGACATAAAGGCTTCCGGGGGGATCGCCTGATGCTGAAATCTCGGCTGATACCCGATCCGCCAAGTCGTAAGCTGCGCGTGTTCGCATTCGATCCGCAGGCATCGATCGAGCTTGAGACCGCGGTCATCAACGACGCCTTCATTGAGTTGCCGTGGGAAGAGGAATGGGAAGACCCGATCACGCTCGGGCCGACCAACGAATATATCGAAGTCGTCGATTTCGATCCGGCCAGCGGCTGTTTCTATCCACCTCTCGACCTCAATGATGCGCGCATGCTCGCGTCCGAGGGACTGGCGCCGTCCGACGGCAATCCGCAATTCCATCAGCAGATGGCGTTCGCGGTCGCGATGAAGGCGATCCGCATCTTCGAGCGTGCGCTCGGGCGGCCGGTTCTATTCATGCGCGAAAAGCCGGGATCGCCCGATCATCCGATCCCGTTTCGCCGGCCGGTGCGTCGGCTGCGTATCTACCCGCACGCGATGCGCGAGCGGAATGCTTATTACAGCCCGCAGAAGGCGTCGCTGCTGTTCGGCTATTTTCGCGGCGATCCGGCCAGTGACGGCACCGGCGGCGGCTGGGTATTCACCGCATTGTCGCAGGACATCGTCGCGCACGAGACGACCCACGCCATCCTGCACGGCATGTGGCCGCGCTCGATCGAGTCGAGCAATGCCGACAGCCTCGCCTTCCACGAAGCGTTCGCCGACATCGTCGCGTTGCTCCAGCATTTCACCGTCGGCGGCGTCGTTCGGCATGAGATGGTCCGCTATGGCGGGTCGCTCCGCGCCGAGGGGCTGCTGACCGGGCTCGCCCAGCAGTTCGGGCGCGGGACCGGCCGCGAAGGGCCGCTGCGGTTCGCGCTCGGCATGGTCCGCGACGAGGAGGCGGCGCTCGCGGCGGGCACACCGCTCGACCCCGACCGCAACGCCGCGGTGACCGAGCCGCACATGCGCGGACAGATCCTCGTCGCGGCGGTGTTCGACACGTTCGTGACGATGTTCGAGCGCAAGACCGCCGACCTGTTCCGGTTGAGCGGATGGACGCGCGGCACGCCCGATCTGCCCGCCGAGCTCGCCCAGCGGCTGACGATCGAAGCGTGTATGGTCGGCAGCCATGTGCTGGATCTGTGCATCCGCGGGCTGGATTATCTTCCGCCGATCGACGTGACTTTCGGTGAGTTCCTGCGCGCGATCATCACCGCCGACGTCGATCTCGATCCGCGCGATCCCGACAATTACCGCGTCGCCTTCGCCGAGGCGTTCCGCAAGCGCGGCATCCGGGTGCGCGGCGCGAGCTTCAGCTCGACCGACAGCCTGTTGTGGGAGCCGACCGAGAGCTTCCTCGCCGATCACGGGCCGGCCGGCGGCCCGGTCGCCGACGGCGCAGCCTGCGCGGCGTCCAGCTCGGTGCTGGACGCGTCGTTCGCCGGCGTGCTCGGCCGCCTGCAGCTCGGCGTCTTCTTCGAGAGCATGACGATCAACAATTCCGAGGTGCAGTCGCTGTCGGATTATGTGCTGAGGGAGACCGTCGCCGAATTCCCCGGCATCCGGCATTATCTGAACAAGGAGGATACCGCCAAGGGGGCCGGCGACCGGCCGGACGGGGCCGAGGCGAAGATCCCGAAGGCCAATTTGCGCGACCTGTCGCTGTTCATCGCCCGGTTCAACGCAGCGCTGCTGCATGGCTGGCTGACGAAGGAATTGATGCCCGAAGATCAGGCGATATGGGGTAGCGCGCTCGGCCTGTCGCTCGCCACCGGGGCGAAGCCGTCGGTGTTCCGCCTGCGCGGCGCGCCGAGCGTCGAGATCCACAGCGCGCGCATCTCGCGCCGCCACACGGCCGACGGCAAGCTGCTCCAGCAGCTGATCGTCCAGGTCGCGCAGCGGCGGCGCGGTTACTACCTCCAGGCCGATCAGGACCGCTGCGACGCCGGGCAGATGGGCGACGACGATCCGCTCTGGCAAAAACCCGATTTCATCTTTCGCGGCGGCGCCACGATCCATGTCGATCTCAGCAGCGGCAAGGTCTTGCGGATCATCCACAAGAATATCGACGACCAGAAACGGCTGGAGCGGCAACGCGGCTTCCTGCTCGGCGATCCGAGCGCCTTCAGCTTCGCCGGCCGCGACGATCCCTCGAACAGCGAGCCGTTCGCGCTCGTGCATCGGGCATGCGGATGACCGGCATCGCAAGCATCATCGTGCGGATGTACCGCAACCTGCTGGGCGACTGCTTCCTGATCCGGGTGCAGGAGGAAGGCGGCATCGAGCGCCGCATCCTGATCGACTGCGGCATCCTGCAGGGGCTTGGTGCGACCGAAGGCAAGCGGCCGTCGGGGCAGGATCGCATCCGTGCGGTCGCCCAGCATATCGTGGAGACGTGCAGCACCGGCGGCGGCGACAAGCCGGCGGGGTGCGACGCGTTCATCGACCTGCTGGTCGTCACCCATCAGCATTTCGACCATGTCGGCGGCTTCATCCAGGCCAAGGACATCCTGTTCGACGCTAAGCTTGCGTTCGGCGAACTATGGATGGGGTGGACCGAGGATCCCGACGACAAGGACGCCAAGGCGATCAATGCGCGGCTGGATTCGCGCAAGACCGCGCTCGTGAAGCTGGTCGCCGGGCTCGGCAACGGCAATGGCGCCTCCGCGCTGGCCGAGGGCACGCCCGACGATGGCCGGTCGCTGGCGCCGCTGCGCGACGAACTGGCGGCTTATGCGGGCTTCATCGGCCCGATCGAGGACGACGGGCTCGGCCTCGACGGCGCGCCGCGCCTGACGATGAGCCGCATCTTCGACGCGATCAAGCAGAAGGCCGGCAAGATCCGCTACTGCTCGCCCGGCGAGATCGTGCAGACCCCCGGCGCCGCGCCGCTTACCGTCGCGGTGCTGGGGCCACCGCGCGACTGGGCATTGCTGTCGAAAGACCTGCCGACGCCCAGTGCCAAGGAGACCTATCTCGCCGGCCCGGCGCCGTCGGACGCGCCACCTGTGAAAGCGTGGAACAGTCCGCCTGCCGTGCAGAGCCTGTCGCACTGGTTCCTGCCGGCCGCCGATGAGGTGCCGGCCAAGGGGGATGCGGCGGACCTCGCCCGGTCGTCGCCGTTCGCGCACCGTTACTGGGCGGGAACGTCGATGGCGGCGGTGCTTGCCGCGGGCGATGCGACGCCCGAGGCGCGGACCCAGACCGATGCCGGATGGCTGTACGACCGCTATTATTTCGTGCCGGCCGGCGCCCCCGCCAAGCCGGAGGACGTGCCGGACCGGAAAGTGCCGGATCCGCGCGACCAGCGCTTTCGCCGGATCGACGGCGCGTGGACCGAGGCTGCGTCGTCGCTGGCGCTCGATCTCGACAGCGACACCAACAATACCAGCCTGGTCCTCGCCTTCCAGCTGCCCGACGACGAAGGCAGCTTCATGCTGTTCGCCGCCGACGCGCAGGTCGGCAACTGGCTGTCGTGGCACAATCAGACCTATGCGATCGGCACCGCGCCGCCGCTGACCGCCGCCGACATCCTCAACCGCACCCGCCTGTACAAGGTCGGGCATCACGGCAGCCACAATGCGACGCTGCGCGGCAAGGGGCTCGAATTGATGACCCATGCCGATCTGGCCGCGATGTGCTCGACCGTCGAGGAAGAGGCGGCCGGCAAGAAAGGCTGGCAGATGCCGAATCCCGACGTGAAGACGCAACTCATCGCGCATTGCGACGGCCGGCTGCTGCGCGGCGACCGCGCCTGGGCCGACGATCCCGACACCGCACCCTACCAGTCGCAGGCGGCGAGCTTCGCCAGCCGGATCAGCTACGGGCCGGTGGTCAATGGCGAGCCGATCTATGTCGAGCTGCAGATGATCTGACGTTTCTCACGAGGACAGATGCCATGGACCTTCATGAAAGTTTCGCGCTGGATGTGGCGCGCGCATTCGTCGCCCGGCTCGACTTCGGGGAGTTCGCGCTGCCGGCAGACGATGTCGCGCCGCCCGATCTCGTCTTCGATGCGGCTAAGCAGCAATCGGTGCTGGTCGGGTCGGACGTCGTCTCATTCGATACCGGCGTCGAGGCCGATTTCCGCGAGGCCGCGTCGAACTGCGCCTTGCTCGCCCAGCTCGCGGCGGACAAGGCGACCAGCGCCGATGCCGATCCGATGGCGTGGTTCGACAGCTATTTCAGCGTGCTCGCGCATCTCGGCTGGGTGGTGCAGGAGCGCGATACCGCCAGCTACCAGCTCGGCCAGGACGGGCTGGAGGTCCATCAGGCGATCCTCGACGTCGTCAGCGCCTTTCTGGGGCCGGTGGCACCCGCCGCGCTGGAGCTCGTCAAGCTCGCCCTGGTCAGCCTGCAGACGATGGACGCGGCTTCACCGTTCATCACCCTGTTCAAGCGCCAGACCCAGCATGCGAAGATCGGGCGCGTCCAGTTCACCGCCATCCACGATGCCGGCAATGGCGGCCTGCTGGCGGAGGCGATGGCGTTCGGGCTGAACGCCGATGCGCAAGTGACGCAGATCCTGTTCTTCAAGCTGCACAACGACCACACGTTGCTGCGGCGCAGCCTCGGCCGGCTGTCGCTCAACCGCATGGCGATCCAGGCGCTGGCGCCGCAGATCAAGGCCAAGGTGCTGCCGTTCATGGCCAGCTACGTCGATGCGCTCGACATCGGCACGCCGCCCACGCCGACCCCCACGACCTGAGGAGAAAACAGCATGGCGCGATGCCCCTTCGCCGAGTGGATGCCCATTTCGGGCAGCAGCGGCTCCTATACCGGCGGCCCGTTCAAGATCGTCCATCACACGACCGAGGGATCGAGCGCGGACGGCGCCTTCTCGGCGTTCAAGGCCAACAGGTCCGATCCGCACTTCACCGTCTCGAACACCAAGATCTATCAGCATATCGACACGGGACAGGCGGCGCGCGCGCTGCGGCATCCGGCCGGCACGCCCGAAACCAACCGCGATTCGGCAGTGCAGATCGAGCTGGTGGCCTTCGCCGGCAAGCCCAAGGATCGCACCGCCTTGTTCAACCTCGCGCGGCTCTGCCGCTGGATCGAGCAGCAGCACGCCATCCCGCCCGCGTGGCCGATGGGCGCGCCGCCGCCACCGGTGAACGGCAGCGATGCCGGCCATCACACCCGCGACCAGGCGATCTGGGACGCGAAGGGCGGGCATTACGGCCACTGCCATGTGCCCAACAACGTCCATTGGGATCCGGCGTTCGACGCGTTGGAGTCGGCTTATGTGCTGGCCGCCCAGTTCGACGCCACGGGCAAGCTCGCCAATCCGCAGGATCCGGCGGTGAAGGCGCTGCGCGATCATCCGGTGCTGGGCATCGACGAGGCGGTGAAGCCCGAGGTCATCGTCGACCATGAGAGCTTCGCGGCCGACGACGCCGATCGAAACTGAGAAGGCGAGGGACGAGACATGGCCGATCTGCCGCTGCAACCGACCAACCCGACCACCGACGCGGACGACGGCGCGCCGCAGGACGGCATCGGCCTCTGCCTGTCGGGGGGCGGCTATCGTGCGATGCTGTTTCACGTCGGCACGCTGTGGCGGCTGCACGAGGCCGGCCTGCTCGAAAAGGTGGCGCGCATCTCCAGCGTGTCGGGGGGCTCGATCACGTCGGCTGCGCTGGCGATCGCGTGGCCGGATATCGTCGCCAATCCGGCCCGCGAGGTCTTCGTGGCGCGCTTCGTCGACAAGGTGCGCGCGTTGGCCGGGCATACGGTGGATGTCGGCGCCGTGCTCGGCGGCCTGCTGCTGCCGGGATCGGTCTCGGATCGGGTGGCAGGGGCCTATCGACGTTACATCTGCGGCCATGCCACGCTGCAGGATCTGCCCGACGCGCCGCGCTTCATCTTCAACGCGACGAGCATCCAGACCGGCGCGCTGTGGCGCTTCTCCAAGCCATATATGGGCGACTGGCGCGTCGGGCGGATCGTGTCGCCCACGCTCGATCTCGCCACCGCGGTCGCCGCCTCCTCGGCTTTCCCGCCGGTGCTGTCGCCGGTGACGATCGATCTGGCGGCCGATCAGGTGTGGGATGCCGGCGGCGCCGACGTGACCGATCCCGGCTTCAAGAAACAGGCCGTGCTGGGCGACGGCGGCATCTACGACAATCTCGGGCTGGAGACGGTGTGGAAGCGCTACAACACCGTGCTGGTCAGCGATGCCGGGGCGAAGGTCGCGCCCGATGCCGATCCGCACGGCGACTGGGGCCGCGGGTCGATGCGGATCTTCGATCTGGTCGACAATCAGGTGCGCTCGCTCCGCAAGCGCCAGCTGATCGGCAGCTATCTCGCGTCCGAAGGGTCAGCCGAACATCGCCTCGGCGCCTATTGGAGCATCAGGTCGCTCGCCTCCGATTTTGCCGGGGCCGATCCGGCGCTTGCTGCGCCGGCGGCGAAGACCCAGGAGCTCGCCGCCGTCGCGACCCGGCTCGCGGCGATGGACGGCGTGCTGCAGGAGCGGCTCATCAACTGGGGCTATGCTGTCTGCGGCGCCGCGATCCGCACGCATGTCGACCCCGGGCTCGCGAAGGGACATTATCCCTACGCGAGCGGGGTGTGAGCGACGGCGCGGCCGGTTACCAGTTGCTCTGGTCGTCCGATCCGCCATCGTTGGAGCCGCCATCGTCGTCATAGTAATTGTTGACGACGACCTCCTCCGGACGGTCGTCATTCTGGCCGCCGCCGAACATGCCGCCGCCGCGATGGCCGCCGAACATGTCGGACAGGCCGCTGAACAGCATCTCGCCGCCGGCGACGCCCGCCGCGGTCGTGCCCGCGCTGCGGAGGAAGCTGCCGAGCCCGCTATTGGCCGAGAACATGCCCGGCCGCTGCTGCGGCGGCATAGGCTCGTAATCCTGCGGCGCCGGGGCGTAAGCCGGCGCGGCGGCCGGCCGCTGGCCCCATGCCCCCGACTGCGGCAGGAAGCTGCTCGCGGCCGGCGCCGGCTGGGCGTTACGCAGCTGGTTCTCCAGATCGGCAATGCGCGCCTGCGCCGCGTGCAGCGACTGATCGGCGACGATCGCGTGCTGGACCAGCACGTAGGCTGCGTCGGGATTGGCCGACAGCGCCTGATGGATCAGGGCATCGGCCTCGCTATCCTTCTGCACGCCGCGCACGGTGTTCAAATCGTCGAAGAAGCGGCTCAGCAGCGCACGTTCGTCGGGTGTCATCATCGCCTCCAGCAAATCGACGGCGTCCCTGCACCAGCGCGTGTGAACCGTCGCTGACGGGCGACGACGCATCATGCGAAACGGTTGGAAAAATATGTCCGGCACGCCTGTTTCCGGGTGCGGGCGCGGCGGATCGCCGCTATAAGGATCATGCCCGGACGATGGCCGACCAGATCATCGCCGTGACGGGGTGAGGAGAAACGGCAATGCGGCGTCTAAGGCTCGCGCTTGTGCCGCTATTGGCCTGCTCGGTGGCGCTGCCATCGCAGGCGGCGCTCTATAATTACGTCGTCACCGGCACGGTCGATCTGAGCGGCTTCAGCCAGGATCCGGCGAAGATCTTCGGCCCCGGTGTTATGAACGGTGACGGCTTCACCGCCACCTTCGTCATCGATGATGCCAATCCGACGACATTCTATGATTATTCGGGCGTGGAGATTGGCGGGCCGGGCGGGCCGTCGATGCTCGCCCCCGGATCGATCGCGTCGGGGGCCTCGGGCTGCACGGCGAGCGCGCCGACCTGCGGCCCGATCGCGCCGACCTTCATCTCGGCGGCGGTCACCGTCGGCGGCGTGACATTCGGCGTGCCCTCGATTTATCCCGACGTCGCGCCGCGACCGGACGCCACCACCACCATCCGCTCGCTCGGCGGTCAGGTGACCAAATATTATTCGGGCCTGCACACCGGCTTCTTCCAGGACGATTCGCTGGAGCTGGACGCGACGTTGCTCCGCTCCGAGTCGCTTGCGGACGGGAGCAATCCCTTCCTCAGCTACGAGATCGACTTCCGTCTGTTCTCGACTTTGTTCACCTCGACCGACTTCCGCGAGCCGCTGTCGATCGATTTGCCATCATCCTCGGATCCGGCGGGGCCGCCCGCCAGCCGTGGCTTCATCACCGTGCAGGACGACATATTCGCCGGCGGAACCGAGACGTCCAATGCCGATGCGTTCGTCATCCTCGACGCGACCCACCTGACCGTCAGCCCCGTGATGGAGCCCACGACGTGGCTGCTCGCGCTGATCGGGTTCGGAGCCGTGGGCGCAGCGGCGCGTCGTCGGGGTCGCGCCGCCGCCGCCTGATCGCGTCAGCAGCCGTTGCGGCGGTTCTGCGCGGCGTCGTGGCGCTTGTCGAGGTGTCGGCCAAGCAGGGCGCCGCCGCCGGCGCCGATGAGCGTGCCGACCGTGCCGCCGCCGAGCAGATTGCCGGCCAGGCCGCCGCCGACCGCACCAGCGATTGTCCCGGTCGTGCCGCTGCTGCGCTTGCAGTGATAGCGATAGCGGCCGCCATTGCCGTGATAGACGCGATGGCCGTGCGAATCGTAGCGCTGGGCGACCGCGGCGGTGGGCAGCGCCACCGGCGTTGCGAGCGTGGCCGCCAGCGCGGCGAGGGCGATCTTGTTACGCATCCTACTCTCCATGTTCGTTGCGTCGCCGTAAGGCTTCACGCAGCTACTTGGTTCCCGGTGAATGCGTATCGAACGCGATCGGCAGCCGCCGTTCAGGTCGGCGCCGTGCGGCTCAGGCGCGTTCGAGCAATGCGTGCCGCTTCTTGCCCAGGCTGAGCTTCACCGGCGCATCCTGATCGAGCACGATCTCGTAGCGATCGTCCTTGATTGCGATGTCGTTGAGCCGCACCGCGCCCTCCGCGATCTTGCGGCGCGCCTCGCCGTTCGATTGCGCGAAGCCCATCACGGTCAGCGCGATCACGATCGGGATGCGGCCTTCGTCGACGCGCAGCCGCGGCAGATCGTCGCCCGCGCCCCCGGCGAAGGTCTCGGCGGCGGTGGCAGCTGCCTGCGTCGCGGCGGCGCGGCCGCGGCAGAGCGCGGTCGCCTCGGTCGCCAGCACGATCTTGGCATCGTTGATGCCCGCGCCCTCCAGCGCCTCCAGCCGGGCGATCTCGTCCAGCGGCAGATCGGTGAACAGGCGCAGCCGCAGGCCGACATCGTCGTCATGCGTGTTCCGCCAGAACTGCCAGTAATCGTAGGCCGGCAGCTGATCCTCGTTCAGCCACACCGCGCCGCCGACCGTCTTGCCCATCTTGCTGCCGTCGGCATTGGTGAGCAAAGGCGTCGTCAGCCCGAAGACGTGGGTGCCGTCGATGCGCCGCGCCAGCTCGACGCCGTTGACGATATTGCCCCACTGATCCGATCCGCCCATCTGCAGCCGGCAGCCGGCGCGGCGCGACAGTTCGAGGAAGTCGTAGGCCTGCAGGATCATGTAGTTGAATTCGAGGAAGGACAGCGACTGTTCGCGATCGAGCCGCAGCTTGACCGAGTCGAAGCTCAGCATCCGGTTGATCGAGAAATGCTGGCCGACCGTGCGCAGGAACGGAATATATTCCAGCTTGTCGAGCCACTCGGCATTGTCGACCATGATCGCGTCGGTCGGCCCATCACCGAACGTGAGGAAGCGTTCGAACACGCGCCGGATCGAGGCGATGTTGGCGGCCAGCACCTCCTCGGTCAGCAGCTTGCGCGCCTCGTCCTTGAAGCTCGGGTCGCCGATCTTGCCGGTGCCGCCGCCCATCACGACGATCGGCTTGTGCCCCGCCTGCTGCAGCCGGCGCAGCATCATGATCGACACGAGATGGCCGACATGGAGCGACGGCGCGGTCGGATCGAAGCCGATATAGCCCGGCACCACCGCCTTCATCGCGAGCGCGTCGAGCGCGTCGGCGTCGGTCAGCTGGTGGATGTAGCCGCGCGCGGACAGCGTGGCGAGGAGATCGGATCGGAACGCGCTCATGATGGCGCGCGCCTAGCATGTGTGTTGCCCGCCATCCACCATGACGGTTAGATGGCGCCATGACTGCTGTCCTCGCAATCGGGCTGATGTCCGGCACCTCGCTCGACGGGATCGACGCCGCGCTGATCGAGACCGACGGGCGCGATCATGTCCGCCCGCTCGCTTTCCACGGCGCGGCCTATGCCGATGCCGATCGGGCGCTGCTGGCCGAGGCGGCGCGCCTCGCGCTGACGATGCCCCGTCCTGGCGCGGAGCCCGTGATCGCGCGCGCCGAAGCGCGGCTGACCGCGCTGCATGCCGTGGCGGTCGACGCGCTGCTGGCGCAGGCGGGCCGGAGCGCGGACGAGATCGCCGTGATCGGCTTTCACGGCCAGACGATCGCGCACCGCCCTGACCGTGGCTGGACGTGGCAGATCGGTGATGGTGCGCGGCTGGCCGAGGCGACCGGCATCGCCGTCGTCAACGATCTCCGCTCGGCCGACGTCGCGGCGGGCGGCCAGGGCGCACCGCTGCTGCCGGTCTACCATCGTGCTTTATGTGCATCGCTGCCGAGGCCGATCGCGGTGCTCAACCTCGGCGGGGTCGGCAATGTCACCTGGATCGGTGAAGGGGACGAACTGATCGCGTTCGATACCGGGCCGGCCAACGGTCTGATCGACGATTGGGTGGCGCAGGCGAACGGCGCGCGCTTCGATGCAGGCGGTGCGCTCGCCGCGCAGGGGCGTGTCGACGCGACGATCCTCGACGCCATGCTCGACAATCCATGGTTCGACCTGCCGCCGCCCAAGTCGCTCGACCGCGGCGATTTCGATCTCGGCCCGGTGCGCGGACTGGCGGCGGCGGACGGTGCGGCGACGCTTACCCGCTTCACCGCCGAGACAGTCGCGCTGGCGCTGCGGCTGCTGCCCGAGCCGGCACGGCGGCTCATCGTGGCGGGCGGTGGACGCCACAATCCGACGCTGATGGCGATGCTCGCCGACGCTTGCGGCTTGCCCGCCGAGCCGATCGAGGCGATCGGCTGGAACGGCGACGCGACCGAGGCGGAGGGCTTCGCCTACATGGCGGTGCGTACGCTCGCCGGGCTGCCGATCAGCTTTCCCGGCACCACCGGCGCGCCGCATCCGTTGTCGGGCGGGGTACTCCGTCGGCCAAGGGAGCGCGCGGCATGAGATTTCCGGCTTTCGCATGTCTGGCGCTCCTCGCCACCGCCGCCTCCGCCTCGACCGAGGCGAGCTGGCGCGCATCGAACGCGGCCGGTCGCGCCGCCTGCATCCGTGCCGCCGGGCTGCGCGCGGCGACGGCCTCGGCGCCGGTCGGCTTCAGCGACGCGATCGGCCGCGACGCGATCCTCGTCACGGGGGTCTACCGCCAGGCGTTCATGAAAGGCGCGCGCGGCACGATGTTGTGCCTCTACGACCGTCGCACCCACAATGCCGAGGTGGCCGAAGCGAAGGGCTGGTCGGCGCGATGATCTCGGTGCTCCTGCGCAGGCAGGAGCCGAGAGCTGCACGCGCGAAGTTAAGCGGTTTTGGGTTCCTGCTTTCGCAGGAACGCATGCGGGGCGCTGATCGCTCGGCCGACTTGTCCACACATCCGCCCCCGGTTGTTTTGACGCCGCCGGGTTGAGCCCGCGGCCGCCTCGGCGGATAAGGGAGGATGCCCGAACCGATCCGACTCATGCCCGCGCCGGCCGACGGCGCGGCCCCTGCCTTGCCCCATAATCTGGAGGCGGAGGCGGCGTTGCTCGGCGCGCTGATGATCGACAACCGCTTGGTCGAGGATGTGCAGATCAAGCTGCGCACCGACCATTTCCACGAGCCGGTGCACGGCCGCATCTACGAGGCGATCCTGCGGCTGGTCGATCGCAACATGATCGCCAATCCGGTCACGCTGAAGCCGATGTTCGACGGCGACGAGGAATTGAAGGGGCGCGGCGGCCCGGCCTATCTCGCGCAGCTTACCGGATCGGGGGCCGCGCTGATCGGCGCGCGCGATTTCGCGGCGCAGATCTACGACCTCGCCTTGCTGCGCGCGCTGATCGGCGTCGGCCGCGACATGGTCGAGAAAGCGGTCGACACCTCCGAGAGCGTCGACCCCAAGGGGCAGATCGAGGAGGCCGAGGTCGCGCTCTATCGCGTGGCAGAGGAGGGGGGCGAGCAGGGCAGCGTCAAGAGCTTCGGCCAGGCCACGCGCATGGCGGTCGAGCAGGCCGAGCGCGCGCTCAACTCCGGCGGCCACGTCTCGGGCATCACTACCGGCCTCGACAGCGTCAACAGCAAGATGGGCGGCCTGCACGGCTCGGATCTCATCATCCTCGCCGGGCGCCCCGGCATGGGCAAGACCTCGCTCGCCACCAACATCGCGTTCAACGCGGCGCGACGCCTGATCCGCGACAAGGAAGACGGCATCCCGGCGGAAAAGTCGGTCGGCGCGGCGGTGGCGTTCTTCAGCCTCGAAATGTCGGCGGACCAGCTCGCCACGCGTATCCTGTCGGAGCAATCGGGCATCAGCTCCGAGAATCTCCGCATGGGCAAGATCAGCCAGGTCGATTTCCGCAACCTCGCGCGCGCCGCCGCCGAGCTGGAAAGCCTGCCGCTCTATATCGACGACACGCCCGGACTGACGATCGCCGCGCTGCGCACGCGCGCGCGCCGGCTCAAGCGCCAGCGGAATATCGGTTTCATCGTCGTGGATTACCTCCAGCTCCTGCAAGGATCTGCGAAGGCGTCGGGCGAGAATCGCGTGCAGGAAATCTCGGAGATCAGCCGCGGCCTGAAGCAGCTCGCCAAGGAATTGTCGCTGCCGGTGATGGCGCTCTCGCAGCTCAGCCGCGCGGTCGAGCAGCGCGAGGACAAGCGCCCGCAGCTCTCGGATCTGCGCGAATCCGGCTCGATCGAGCAGGATGCCGACATGGTCTGGTTCGTCTATCGCGAGGAATATTATGTCGCGTCGCGCGAGCCCAAGCGGCCGGGCGACGGCGACGACGCGAAGGCGTTCGAGACCCACGACCAGTGGATGCGCGACATGGAGCGCGCCTTCGGCGTCGCCGAGCTCATCATCGCCAAGCAGCGCCATGGCGCCACCGGCAAGGTGAAGCTGAAGTTCGAGAACCGGATCACGAAGTTCAGCGATCTGGCGGACGATTATCCGGGGTAGGGCAGTCCGTTCCCGTCATCCCAGCGAAGGCTGGGATCTCCCGAAGGAAGGCGCTGCGCTCCGCCTCACGAGATCCCAGCCTTCGCTGGGATGACGGAGGGGCGGGGAGCAGCCCTTACTCCACCCAGTCCAGCCCGATCTCGCGATACAGGCCGCGATCCTCCTCCCACTTCGGCGACACCTTGACGTGCAGGAACAAGTGGACCTTGCGGCCCATCAATTCCTCCAGCGCGGTGCGCGCGCGCGAGCCTATCTCCTTGAGGCGACTGCCTTTCGCGCCGAGGATGATCGCCTTCTGCGTGTCGCGTGCAACCAGGATCTGCTGGTGGATCGCGACCGATCCGTCACGGCGCTCCTCATATTTCTCGGTCTCGACCGCGCTTGCGTAAGGCAGCTCGGCGTGAAGCTGGAGGTAGAGCTGCTCGCGCGTCACCTCGGCGGCCTGCATCCGCTCGGTCGCGTCGGACACCTGATCCTCGGGGAAGTGCCACGGCCCGTCCGGCATCGCCGCGGCCAGCCGTGCCTTGAGATCCGCCACGCCGTCGCCGGTCGCCGCCGACACGAAGTAGATCGCTTGCGGATCAAGCACTTGCTGCAGCTTGCTCGCAAGCACCAGCATCGGCTCCTTGGTGGCGATGTCGACCTTGTTGAGGATCACCACCTTGGGCTCGTGCCGCGCCGCCAGCGTCTCGAGCAACGCATCGAGTCGCGCGCCGCCCGGCGCCTTGGCGTCGATCACCAGCGCGATCAGGTCGGCACCCTCGGCGCCGCCCCATGCGGCGGCGACCATCGCCCGGTCGAGCCGGCGCTTGGGATCGAAGATGCCGGGCGTGTCGACCAGCAGCAATTGCGCCTCGCCTTCCAGCGCGATGCCCATCAGCCGCACGCGCGTGGTCTGCGCCTTGGGGCTGACGATCGCCACCTTCTGGCCGACCAGGGCGTTGACCAGCGTCGACTTGCCGGCATTCGGCGCGCCCACGATCGCGATCAGGCCACAGCGCTCGGTCATGCCAATTTCTCCAACAAAGCGGCGGCGGCGGCTTTCTCCGCCTCCTGTTTGGACGACCCGTCCGCGGTGGCGCTGCCGCCGGCCTTGCCGCCGACCTCGACCTGTATCGTGAAGCTCGGCGCGTGGTGCGGCCCGCTGCGCGCGACGACGCTGTAGACGGGCGGGCGGCAGTGATGCGCTGCGGCCCATTCCTGCAGCGCCGACTTGGGATGCTTGGGCGCCTCGCTGCGCGCATCGAGCCGATCGTCGAACGCGCGGCGGACGAAAGCGGTCGCGGCGTCGAGCCCGGCCTCGAGATAGAGCGCGCCGAGCAACGCCTCGACCGCGTCGCCGACGACATTGTCCGACATCTGCGCGCCATCGTCGCGCGCCTGCTTGCCGAGGATCAGCCACGCGGGCACGCCGATCGTGCGGCCGACGACGGCGCAGGATTCGCGGCTGACGATCGCGTTGAAGCGCGCGGATAACGAGCCTTCGGGCTCGGTCGGGAAACGCTCGTACAGCCAGGTCGCCACGACGAGGCCCAGCACGCGGTCGCCGAGGAATTCCAGCCGCTCGTAGCTTTCGCCGCCGCCATGGCTGCCATGCGTCAGTGCGCGCGCGAAGAGCTTGGGGTCGCGCGGCTGGTGATCGAAGGCGGTCGCCACCCACGCGGCGATGTCGGACGGGGCTGTCATCGCGTCGCCCTAGCCGAGTCCGCGTCGCCCTTCAAAAAGGCAAGTCCGATCCTGTCCCATCGTTCGGCGCGCCACCACGTGGCCGGCCTTCCCGTGCGCGCGCTGCCGTCGCTGGATGCCGCCACCAGTTCGCCGCGGCCGACCAAAGCGGAGAGGGGCACCATGCCGACGCCACCGCCCTCGCGCGCGGGAAAGCGGCTGTCCGCGGAGAGGTCGCGATTGTCGCCGAGCAAGAACAGATGGCCCTCCGGCACGCGGCGCGGGGTCAGGAAATCACTGCGCGTCCGGCCCAAATCGAGCACGTCGACCATCCGGCCGCCGGGCAGCATCTCGCGGAAGCGCGGATAGCGGCAGGCATTGCCCTCGCGCCGCACGTCGCTGCCCCGCGGCGGATCGCACGGCGTGCGCGGGCTGGTGGCCACCAGCAGATCGGCGACACGCCAGCGGGGCAGCGGCCGCCCGTTCACCCACGGCACGCCATCGTCCATCGCCACGAGGTCGCCCGGCAGGCCGATCACGCGCTTGATATAGGTCCGCCGGCCGGAGGGCGGCGCGCGGAAGATGACGATGTCGCCGCGCGCCGGCAGCGTGTGCGCGTGGCGGAAGCGCCATGTGTCGGCGAGCACGACGTCGCCAGGCACGAGCGCGGGCAGCATCGAGCTGGTCGGGATGAAGTAGAAGCCGATCGCGACCAGCCGCAGCGCGGAGACCAGCGCAACGACCGCGACGATCGCAGCCAGGATCGACAGCAGCCAGCGTGACATGCCGGCCGCCATGGGCGCGCGGATGCACGAACGTCAATCGCCGCGTGCCTGCCTGCACCGGCCGGCGCGGAGCCGCCGGGGCGGATGGGCGTTGCACGTCCACCCCACAAGGAACCGCATCCATGTCCCAGAATGTCGCCGAATTGCTGGTCGATACGCTTGCGCGGATCGGCGTCCGCCAGATCTTCGGCATCGTCGGCGATGCGCTCAACCCCTTCACCGATGCGCTGCGCCGCGACGGGCGCATCCAGTGGATCGGTGTGCGGCACGAGGAGGGCGCGGCGCTGGCGGCAGCGGGGCAGGCGAAGCTGACCGGCCAACTCGGCGTCTGTTGCGGCACCACCGGGCCGGGCGCCAACCATCTCGTCGCCGGCCTCTACGAGGCGCGCAAGGATCATGCGCCGGTGCTCGCCATTTCGGGCCACGTGCCCACCGCCAAGCGCGGCACCGATTATCTACAGGAGGACGATCCGGTCGGCCTATTCGCCGATGTCGCGGTCTATTCGCAGCTCGTCGCCGCCGCCGAGCAGGCGCCGGCGGTGTTCCAGCAGGCGATCGCCGCCGCTTATGGCGAGCGCGGCGTCGCGCACCTCTCGGTGCCGCCCGACGTGTTCGCGGCCAAGGCGCCGGGGCCGGTGCCGAGCCTTGCCACCCTGCGTCCGCGCCCGGAGATCGCGCCGTCGCCCGCCGACATCGGCACCGCGCAGGCGATGATCGCCGAGGCGAAGACGATCGCGGTGTTCTGCGGCCATGGCTGCCACGGCGCCGCGGCGGAGCTGGCGGCATTGTCCGACCGGCTGCACGCGCCGCTGACCCACACCTATCGCGGCAAGGATATCATGCCGTATGACGATCCGCGCTGGATGGGCGGCGTCGGGCTGATCGGAGGGCGGCCGGGCGTCGATGCGCTCCACGATGCCGATCTGATGCTGATGCTCGGCACCGATTATCCCTATTCCGAATTCCTGCCGAAGAAGGGCAAGGTGGTCCAGATCGACGAGCGCGCCAACGCGCTTGGGCGGCGGACGCCGATCGCACTGGGCGTGGTCGGCTCGGTCGCACCGGCGTTGCGGATGCTGCTAGACGGCCTGCCGCAGCGCGCCGACCGCAGCTTCTTCGATCGCGTGGCGAAGGATCGCGCGGCGTGGGATGCGATGCTCGACAAGAAGGCCGATCCCGCGCGCAGCGGCGACAAGATCCATCCGCAGGCGGTCGCGCGGCTGGTGAGCGATCATGCGAGCAGCGACGCGGTGATCGTCACCGATACGGGCGAGGTGACGTTGTGGGCGGCCAACTGGACACGCCAGCGCGGTACGCAGCGCCATTGCGGATCGTTCAACAATGCCGCGGTCGGCACAGGCCTTGGCATCGCCAACGGCATCCAGGCGCTCGATCGCACGCGGCAGGTTGTGCTCCATGCCGGCGACGGCGGCTTCACCATGCTGCTCGGCGAGTTCATGACGACGGTCGAGCATAAATTGCCGGTGAAGGTCGTGGTCTACGACAATGGCGGCTGGGGCCTCGTCCATCTCGAGATGGAGGGGGCGGGCGTGCCCGCGGCGCCGGGCGCGATGTTCCCCAATCTCGACTTCGCCGCCTTCGCGCGCGCTTGCGGGGCCGAGGGCTTCACCGCGCGCCAGCCCGAGACGCTGGCCGATACGGTGCGCGCCTTCCTCGCCGCGCCGGGGCCGGCGATCCTCCATGCCGTGGTCGATCCCGCCGAAATCCCGACCATGCCGCATATCGAGATCGGCCAAGCATGGCGCTTCGGCATCGCCAAGGTGAAGGAGAAAATGCTGGAGCTGACCGGGGGCTGATCGTCGCTCGATCGCCTGGCCGCACTTGTTAAAATTTCCACTTCTCGTCTATTCTTCGGCGACTGCGACAAGTGTCGGTCGGGAAAGGGAGAATATCTTGTGGGGAAGTGGCTCGTTGCGTTGCTGGCCGGGCTCACCTTCATCCAGCCGGCGACGGCAAGCCCTTACGATCTTACTTTCTCCGGTGCTTCGGCCGCGGGCGGCTTCAGTGGTTCACTCGCGCTCGACCCGGTGACCGGCCGGGTTTCCGATCTGCTGTTGACCCTGCCGAGCTATACGATCGCTTCGGCCACGCAGCCGGTCGACATGACGCTCTGGTCGTATGACGATTACGCCGGCGATTTCTGGCAGATCTACATCTACGCCTACAATCCGCCGGAGGCGCCGGACGCCGGCCTGCAATTCGACGGACAGCTCTTCCTCGCTTTTCCGGACGATACTCTCGAAAGTTCGGATCTCACGCAGATGATCAACACTGAGCGGCTTATCTATGGCACGCTGGAGATGAATTACGACGCAGGGCCGGGCGCGGCCTATACCGGCGCGGTTTCGACGCTTGCGCTCGCACACGTCGGTTCGATTCCGGAGCCGGCATCGTGGATTTCGGCGTTGCTCGGTTTCGGGCTGATCGGGGTCGCCAGCCGTCGACGGGCACGGCTGGCGACGGTCGGCGCCTGACGCGTCTCAGCCGGGGAACAAAGCGAAGCGGGTGGGCAGCACGCTGATCGCCGCGCCGGGCTGGATCGCGGCGTCGGCGAGGTCGAGCTCGAGCGGCCGATCGGTGCCCGCCACCTCGGCTTCGACCCGTTGCATCGCGCCGAGCGGGCGGACGTGGGTGACGCGCCCGGAGATGCCGGTGCCGTCCTCGACGACGCGCACGTCGTGCGGGCGAAAGAACAAACGTGCCGCCCCGTTCGGGGTTGTACCGGCGTTCAGCGGCAGGCGGCGGCCGTCGCGCAGCACGCCGCCGCCCTCGACCTGCACGGCGAACTGGTTCGATTCGCCAACGAAATCGTAGACGAAGGCCGAGGCTGGCTCGGCGTAGAGCGTCTGCGGCGTCGCGACCTGTTCGATCCGGCCGTGATTGACCACCACCACGCGGTCGGCGAGCTCGATCGCCTCTTCCTGATCGTGCGTCACGAAGATCGAGGTGAGGCCGACGCGATCGTGCAGCTCGCGCAGCCAGCGGCGCAGATCCTTGCGCACCTTGGCGTCGAGCGCGCCGAACGGCTCGTCGAGCAGCAGGATGCGCGGCTCGACCGCGAGCGCGCGGGCGAGCGCCACGCGCTGTCGCTGGCCGCCCGACAATTGCGCCGGAAAGCGCCCGCCCAGTCCCTCGAGCTGGACCAGCCGCAGCAGCTCGTCCACCCGCGCGCGAATCTCGGGCTTGGACGGGCGCTCGCGCCGCTTGCGCACGGTCAGCCCGAACGCGATGTTGTCGGCGACGGTCATGTGCCGGAACAAGGCATATTGCTGGAAGACGAAGCCCACCTTGCGCTGGGCGATCGGCACGTCGGACACGTCCTCGCCGTCGAACAGCACCGCGCCCTCGTCGGCGAAGTCGAGGCCGGCGAGGATGCGCAGCAGCGTGGTCTTGCCCGATCCCGACGGCCCGAGCAGCGCCAAAAACTCGCCCGACCGGATATCGAGATCGACCCCGGTCAAGGCGGCGAAGCGGCCGAAGCGGCGCGCGACGTTCTGGACGGCGATCGCGGTCAATGCCGTGCCCCCCCGGCATTGCCGTAGCGCCATTCGAGCAGGCTCTTGAGCACCAAGGTCACCAGCGCCAGTGCGGCCAGCAGCGAGGCGATGGTGAAGGCCGCGACGAAGTTATATTCGTTGTACAGGATCTCGATCTCCAGCGGCATGGTGTCGGTTTCGCCCCTGATGTGGCCGGACACGACCGACACCGCGCCGAATTCACCCATGGCGCGGGCATTGCACAGGAGCACGCCGTAGAGCAGCCCCCAACGGATATTGGGCAAGGTCACGTGCCAGAAGGTCTGCCAGCCGCTGGCACCCAATGCGCGCGCCGCCTCCTCGTCATCGCGGCCCTGTTCGGTCATCAGCGGGATCAATTCGCGCGCGACGAACGGGAAGGTGACGAACGTGGTGGCCAGCACGATGCCCGGCACGGCGAATACGATCTGCAGATCGTGCCGGATCAGCCAGGGGCCGAACCAGCCGTTTGCGCCGAACATCAATATATAAATCAGGCCCGCCACCACCGGCGACACCGACAGCGGCAGATCGATCAGGGTGACGAGCAGTCCCTTGCCGCGGAAGTCGAACTTGGTGATCGCCCACGAGGCGGCCACCCCGAACACCACGTTGAGCGGCACGGCGATGGCGGCGGTGAGCAAGGTCAGCCGGATCGCCGCGCGCGCATCGGGCGCCGTGATCGCGGCGGCATAGAGGCGCCACGCGTCGCGCCAACCCGTGCCGAGCGCGCGGCCCGCATCGCCGACCGCGCCGTGCGCCAGCCGCGCGCTTGCGAGCGCGATCCCCTCGACCAAAGCCGGCAGCGCCTGCACGAAGACGCTGAGCAAGGGCAGCAACAGGAAGAACAGCAGGAACAGCAAGGCGGCGGCGATCAGCAGCCGTCGCGTCGTCCCGCTCTCGCCGATCGCGCGATCGTTCATGCCATCCGTCCGCGCGACCAGATCTGGATCAGGTTGATGACCAGCAGCATCCCGAACGAGACGGCGAGCATCACCACCGCGATCGCGGTCGCCCCGGCATAATCGAACGATTCGAGCTGCGAGACGATGCGCAGCGGCGCAATCTCGCTGTGGAACGGCATGTTGCCGGCGATGAAGATCACAGAGCCATATTCGCCGATGCCGCGCGCGAAGGCGAGCGCGAAGCCGGTGAGAAGGGCCGGGGCGATCGCCGGCAGGATCACGCGGCGGAAGGTGGTGAAGCGGCCGGCGCCGAGCGAGGCCGACGCCTCCTCGACGTCATGGCCGAGATCGGCCAGCACCGGCTCGACCGAGCGGACGATGAACGGCAGGCCGATGAAGATCAATGCGACGATCACGCCGAGCGGGGTGTAGGCGACCTTGATGCCGAGTGGCGCCAGCCAGCGCCCGACCCAGCCCGTATCCGAATAGAGCGCGGTGAGCGCGATGCCGGCGACCGCGGTCGGCAGCGCGAACGGCAGGTCGACCATCGCCGAGACGAGCCGTCGCCCCGGAAAGCGATAACGCACCAATACCCATGCGACGAGCAGCCCGGCCGCCATGTCGATCGCCGCCGCAGCCGCCGCCGCGCCGAAGCTCAGCCGATAGGCCGCGAGCGTGCGCGGCGCGAACGCGGCGCGGGCGAACGCCTCTGGGCCCATGCCCGCGCTCTTGGCGAAGACGGTGGAGAGCGGCACCAGCACGATCAGCGACAGATAGAAAAGCGACACGCCCAGCGTAAGGCCGAAACCGGGAAGGATCGATCGTCTCCGCATCCGGTCTCCGCCACGCACAAGCCAAGGGGCCGGCAAGCAACGCTCCGGCCCCGTCCTCGCTCCCTTAGCCGGTTCCGGCCCGCATGCCGCCCAGTTTCGCTTGGGATGGATGAAGCAGCGCTTGTCGTTGCGCCGGCAACGCCTTGACCAGGGGTGCGCTCCGCCCCTATGGAGCCAGCCGCCCTGCGGCGCGCATGTGGCGATCGTAGCTCAATTGGTTAGAGCGCCGGTTTGTGGTACCGGAGGTTGCGGGTTCAATCCCCGTCGATCGCCCCATCGCTTCCCAGCCGTTACCAGATAGACTATTTGGGGCTGGAGAGCATGCATCGTTTCGCCAACCCCGCCCGTTTCCTGCGTCTCGCGCGGCCGCTGACCGCCTGGTTCGGCTGGTCGGGCGCGCTGCTGGTCGTGGTGGCGCTCGCGGGCGGCCTGCTGGTCACACCGCCCGATTATCTGCAGGGCGAGACCGTCCGCATCATCTACATCCACATTCCCGCCGCGTGGCTGGGCATGGCCGGCTGGGGCGGGATCGCCGCGGCGAGCTTCGCGCAGCTGGTGTGGCGGCATCCGCTGGCCGCGGTCGCGGCGCGTGCGATCGCGCCGGCCGGCGCGACCTATGCGGCGATCTGCCTGCTGACCGGATCGATCTGGGGCCGACCGACCTGGGGCACGTGGTGGGAGTGGGACGGGCGGCTGACGTCGATGCTGGTCCTGTTCTTCCTCTATCTCGCTTATATCGCGCTCGCCAATGCCGGTGCACGGCAGAGCGGCGGCGACCGGCTTTCGGCAATCTTCGGGCTGGTGGGCGCGGTCAACCTCCCGGTGATCCACTTCTCGGTGCTGTGGTGGCGGACGCTGCATCAGGGCGAGAGCATCGGTTTGACCGGCTCCTCGATCGACCGCAGCCTGCTGTGGCCGGTGCCGCTGGCGGTGCTGGGCTTCTCCTTGCTGTTCGGCAGTGTCGTGCTGATGCGGATGCGTGCCTTGCTGGCCGAGGCGAAGGTCGAGGCGCGGCTGAAGCGACTGGCGGCGGCATGAGCGCGATCCCGCACGCCTGGGCGTTCGTCGCCGCGGCCTATGCCGTCGCGATCGGTGGTAGCGTCGCGCTCGTCGTCTGGGCCTATGCCGCGCTGCGCCGGGCCGAGGCCCGCGCCGACGCGCTCGACCGCCGTCAAAAAAGCTGAGCATGAAGCCCAAGAATCAGCGCCTGACGCTGGCGCTGCTGGCCGTGGCGGCGATCGTCGGCGCCGGCTTGCTCGCCATGTCGGCGCTCAAGGAACAGGCGGCCTATTTCTATACACCGAGCGACGTGATGAAGGATCATGTCGCGCCCGGCGCCGCGGTGCGGCTGGGCGGAATGGTGACCAAGGGGTCGCTGCGCCGCGCCGCCGACGGGGTGACGATCGACTTCGTCGTCACCGACGGTGCTGCGAGCGTGCCGGTGCGCTTCTCCGGCATCGTGCCGGCCTTGTTCCGCGAAGGATCGGGCGTGGTCGCCGACGGACGCTTCCAATCGGGCGGGCTGTTCGTGGCCGACACGATCCTCGCCAAGCATGACGAGCGCTACATGCCGCCCGAGATCGCCGGCGCGATGCACAAGTCCGAAAGCCTGAAGAAGTGATCGCCGAAGCCGGCCTTGCCGCTCTGTGGCTGGGGGCGATGCTGTGCGCGCTGCAGCTGGTGCTGGCGGTGGCGGTGCTTGGGCCGTCATCCCGCAACTCACCGTCATCCAGCACATCCCCGTCATCCAAGCGCACGCTGGGATCTCCCGCGGCGGGCGCGGCGCTCTCCTCACGAGATCCCAGCGTGCGCTGGGATGACGAAGGGGTCGAGGAGGTGGGCCTCGCCCGGCTCGTGCAGCCGGTGGCGGTGGCGCAGGCGGTGCTGACCGCCCTGGCGTTCGCCGCATTGATCGCGCTGTTCGTGCGCGTCGACCTGTCGGTGCTTCTCGTCGCCGAGAACGACAATAGCGAGAAGCCGTTGCTCTACCGCTTCGCCGGCGCGTGGGGGAACCACGAAGGCTCGATGCTGATGTGGGTGACGATCCTCGGCCTCGCCGGTGCGGCGGTCGCGCTGCTGGAGCGCCGGCTCGTGCCGCGCATGCTGATCGCGACGCTGGGGGGGCAGGCGGCGATCGGGCTCGGCTTCTACGCTTTCCTGCTGTTCGCTTCGAACCCGTTCGCGCGGCTCGATCCGGCGCCGCCGGAGGGCAGGGGGCTGAACCCGCTGCTGCAGGATCCCGGCCTCGCCTTCCACCCGCCGACGCTCTACCTCGGCTATGTCGGGCTATCGGTCGCCTTCTCCTTCGCGATCGGCGCGCTCGTGACGCGCGAGGTCGGTCCCGCCTTCGCCCGCGCGATGCGGCCATGGGTGCTGGGGGCGTGGATCTTCCTGACGCTCGGCATCACGGCGGGCAGCTATTGGGCCTATTACGAGCTCGGCTGGGGCGGCTGGTGGTTCTGGGATCCGGTCGAGAATGCGTCGCTGATGCCGTGGCTCGCCGCGACCGCGTTGCTCCATTCGGTGACGGTGCTGGCGACGCGCGACGGCCTGCGCGCGTGGACGATCATGCTGGCGGTGGTCGCCTTCTCGATGAGCATGGTCGGCACCTTCCTCGTCCGCTCGGGCATCCTGACGAGCGTGCACGCCTTCGCGGTCGATCCGCGGCGCGGCAGCTTCCTGCTGGCGCTGCTGCTGATCTACATCGGCGGCGCGCTCGCCCTGTTCGCGCTGCGCGTCGGGACGGTGCGCGAGGGCAACCGCTTCGATGCGGTCAGCCGCGAGGGCGCGCTGGTGGTCAACAATCTGCTGCTGACGGCGGTGCTGGGGATCGTGCTCGTCGGCACGCTCTATCCGCTGATCGTCGAGGCGGTGTCGGGCACCAAGCTGTCGGTCGGGCCGCCTTATTTCAACGCCGCCGTCGGGCCGCTCGCCTTGCTATTGGTGATCGTGATGGGGGCGGGGCCGCTGATGCGCTGGCGGCGCGAGGATGTCGCGCCTTTGCTCCGCCGCCTCGCGCCCGCCGCCGCGTTGCTGGTGGCGGTGCTGGTCGCGCTGCGGCTGCTGGTGCCGTCGATCGGCCTGCTGCCGTTGCTCGGTCTTGCCGTGGCGGCGGGGACGGCGGTGGCGAGCGTCGCGCCGCTCTGGCGCCGCAACCTGCTGCGCACCCCGCTCTTCACCTGGGGCATGGTGGTCGCGCATCTCGGCATCGCCGTCGCGCTCGCCGGCATGGCGTGCGACAGTGCCTTCACCGTTGAACGGCTGGTCGCGGCATCGGTCGGCCAGACCGTGACGGTCGGCCCGTACAGCGTCCGCTTCGCTGGCGTCGACCCCAGCTTCGGCGAGAATTACGAGGCGATGGAGGCGACGCTCGAGGTGCGGCGCGGGCAGGGTGACCCGGCCTTCCTCCGCCCGCAGGCGCGTGCCTATTGGTCGCCGCCGACCGAGACGAGCGAGAGTGCGATCCGCACCGTGCTCGACGGGCAGCTCTACACCGTGCTCGGCAAGCAGGCCGATGACGGGCGCTGGCAGCTGCGTTTGTGGTGGAAGCCGTTCGTGACGCTGATCTGGTTCGGCGGCGCGCTGGTCGCGCTGGGCGGGGCGCTGGCCCTGGTCGGCCGCGTCGCCCGCGACGTCCGCGCGCGGCGGCGCGAGGCGGCGTTCGCATGAGCGGCCGCCCGATTCTGTGGGCGCCGCTGGTCGCCTTCATCCTGCTCGCGGCCTTCCTCACCTACGGCCTCGCCAAGCCCGACGACACCAACATCACCTCGAAGATGGTCGGCGCGGCGGTGCCCCCGTTCCGCCTGCCGCCCGCCACGCCGGGCATGCCGGGGCTCGCGAGCGCCGACCTCGCCGCCGGCAAGCCGCATCTCGTCAACATCTTTGCGAGCTGGTGCGTGCCGTGCGCAGCCGAGGCGCCGCAGTTGCGCGCCATTGCCGACGCGGGCGTGCCGATCGTCGGCATCGCCGTGCGCGACCGGCCGGAGGCGTTGGCCGATTTCCTGCACCGCTACGGCAACCCCTATGCGCGCATTGGCTCGGACAATGCCAGCCAGGTGCAGATGGCGCTCGGCTCGTCGGGCGTGCCCGAGACGTTCGTCGTCGACGGCCGCGGCATGATCCGCCGCCAGACGATCGGCCCGATCAACCCGCAGGACGTGGCCGACACCATCGCCGCGGTGCAGGCAGCACGATGAGGCGCGCGCTGATCCTCGCGCTGCTCGCGTTCGCCACGCCGGTGCTGGCCGACAGCAATATGCCCGCCGCGCCGCTGGCCGACGTCCAGCTTGCCGACGCGCGGCAGGAGGCGGCGGCGACGGCGCTGATGGAGACGATCCGCTGCCTCGTCTGCCAGGGCCAGTCGATCGCCGACAGCAATGCCGAGCTCGCCGGCGACATGCGCAGCCTGATCCGGCAGCGCATCGCGGCAGGCGAGCGCCCCGAGGCGATCCGTGCGTGGCTGGTGCGGCGTTATGGCGCGTGGGTGAGCTATAGCCCGGCGTTGACGCCGGTGACGTGGCCGCTGTGGATCGCGCCGCTGGCGTTCCTCGCCATCGGCGTGGCGGTGGCGCGCACCGGCCTGCGCAGGCGTCGCCGCCGATGACGTGGGCGCTCGTCTTCCTGCTCGCCGCCGGGACGCTCGCCGGCCTGCTGTTCGTCGCGCGGCCGGGGCGCGGCGGCCTCGAGCTGGTGGCAGCGGCGTTGCTGCTCGCGATGGCGGGCTATGCGTGGCAGGGCAGCCCCGCGCTGCCGGGGCGGCCGACGCCGCCGCGCGCGAACCATCCCACCTCCGACGTGCTGTTCGCGGCCGAGCGGCGGGCCTGGCTCGATCGGGTCGGGCCGGACGGACAGGCGCTCGACGCCGCCGACGGGCTGATCGGGCACGGCGATGCCGCCTATGCGATCGCCGTGCTGCGCGCCGGTCTGGCGCACGCGCCGCAGAACATGACCCTGTGGATCGGCCTCGGCAACGCGCTCGTCGCTTATGCCGACGGTTCGGTGACGCCGCCCGCGCGCTACGCCTTCGATCGTGCGGCCGCGATCGCGCCCCGTCACCCCGCGCCGGCCTATCTGCTCGGGCTCGAATATGCCCAGTCGGGTGATCTCGACGCGGCCGAGGCGCAGTGGCGCGCGCTGCTCGCGCGCTCGCCAGCCGACGCGCCGTGGCGGCCGCTGGTGGCGCAGAAGCTTGCCATCCTCGCCCGGATCAGGGCCGCCGGTTGATCCGCATACTTGACGCCGCGCGATCTTCCGCGAAGCTGCACGTCGCGGTGGCGTAGCGGGGGTAGACGATGAAAGATCCCGATTATTCAAGGCTTCGCGGCGGATGACCCCACCGCTTTATGTCCGCGCCGAGCAGACGGATGCCGAAGAACCGATCGACACGCTCGTCCGCGCGCTGGAGCGGCGCGACGACGTCTCGGCCCGCGAACGTGCCGCGCTGGCGGCGGCAGTGGGCGACGTCCGCGTTCATCCGCCCGGCGACGTCCTGATCCGCGCCGGGGCGCTCACCGAATCGAGCACGTTGCTGCTCGAGGGCATGCTCAGCCGGCAATTCTACCTTGGCGAAGACAAGCGCCAGATCGTCGCGGCGCACGTGGCCGGCGATTTCGTCGATCTGCACAGCCTGCTGCTCAAGCGGCTCGATCACGACGTGGTCGCGCTGAGCGACGTCAAGGTCGCTTTGTTTCCCCACGCCGCGCTGCGCCGCATCACCGAGAAGGAACCGCACCTCGCCCGCTTGCTGTGGCTGCTGACCGTGATCGACGCCGCGGTGCATCGCGAGTGGACCGGGCGGCTCGGCCATTCGGCGGCGGTGCGCGTGGCGCATCTGCTGTGCGAGCTGCAGATGCGGCTGACGATCGTCGGGGGCGGCAGCGACCAGGGCTTTCCGCTGGCGCTCACCCAGGCCGATATCGGCGACATGACCGGGCTGACCGGCATCCACGTCAACCGCACGCTGCGCAAGCTGCGCGAGAGCGGGCTGGTGATCGTCCGTGCCGGCTATGTCTCGGTGCCCGACGTCGCGCATCTGCGCGCCTTCGCCCGGTTCGACCCGACCTATCTCTACGCGGAGCGCATCCCGCGTTAGGTGCGCGTTCCTACCAGGGCACGGTCCGCCCGAAGCGATCCAGATAACGCAGCCCCGGCATCGCGCGTGCGGCAAGCAGCACGTCGACCACCTGCGGCACCGCCTCCTCCATGGTGTACGGCGCCTTGTCGCCGCCGAGATCGGTGCGGATCCAGCCCGGCGCCATCAGCACCATCGCGCGCTTCGGCGCGGCGTCGCGCGCGGCGAAGCTGCGCATGAACATGTTCAGCGCCGCCTTGCTGCCGCGATAGACCTCGCGCAGCCCGGTCTCGTTATTGGCGACGCTGCCCTGGCCCGACGACATCGCGCCGATCAGTCCGCCTGCGGGGACCAGCTGCTGCAGCGCCTCGATCACGCGCATCGGCCCGAGCGCGTTGGTCGTCATCACCCGCACGAACTCGTCGGTGGTGACGGTGCCGATCCGCACATGCTCGTCATGCGTGGTGGTGCCGGCATTGACGAACAGCATGTCGAACGACCGCCCGGACATACGATCGCGCAAGGCCGCGATCTGCTCGGGCATGTCGATATCGAGCGTCTCGATCGCCACCCGCGCTGGGTGCTGCTGGGCCAGATTGTGCAGCGGCGTTGGGGTGCTGCCCCGAACGGTGCCGGTCACATGCCAGCCGCGCGCGACGAACTCGGCCGCCATGGCATGGCCAAGCCCGCGCGACGCGCCGACGATGAGGATGGCTGGATCGGATGGAATGGAGGACAATGCGGCCTGCCTTATGGAGCGGGTGAAGGGAATCGAACCCTCGTCACTTGCTTGGGAAGCAAAAGCTCTACCATTGAGCTACACCCGCCTTGGCCCGCCGCGTAGCGGCTTTCGCGGCGGCGATCAACATGGGCAATGGCGCATGGTCTGCCCCCGATCCGCTTGCTTGTACGTTGCGCGTGATCGCAGAGGAGATGTCGATGCCGTTCGTGTCCTTCACCCGCCCCGACGATGCGCCGGTGGCGATCAACGTGCGCGAGATCCTGAAATTCTATCCCGTGCCGGCTGATGGCGCGCAGAAAGGGGCGCTCGCCATCGGCACGCGGATATCGTTCCGCAATGGCGAGCATCAGGACGTGAAGGAATATCAGGGCGAGGTGGAGCGCCGGCTAACCGAAGCGGGGGTTTGAGACGGTCCGCTTCTCCGGCGCGCGTGGGCCAGGTGCCCAGCCGGTCATGAACATCATCTCGAACCGTTCGCGCACCCGTCCATCGGCATCGGCGTTCGTCGCGAACGCTTCGGCCAAGGCGGCGAGACGGCGGCGGCCGAGCCATGGGGGTGCCTGTCCCGACAGCAGGTTCGTGCCGGCCATGCCGCGCAGATCGGCCATCAGCCGGAACGGATCGGGATAGCCCACGTCGAGCGTCTCGCTGTCCGCCACGGTCAGCACGAAGCCCGCGCGCAGCAGCAGGTCGCCCGCCGCGCGCACGTCGATCTGCGGATGGACGCGCTGCGGTACGCCGCCGCCCGCGCCGGCATCGGCCGCCAGCAAAGCCGCCTTGAACCGGGCGAGGCTGCCCGCGCCGGTGAAGGCGGCGAGGAACAGCCCGTCGGGCTTCAGCGCGCGGCGGCACTGGATCAGTGCGCCGGGCAGGTCGTTGACGCTGTCGAGCACGCCGGCCGAGACGATCAGGTCGAACGAGCCCTCCTCGAACGGCAGCCGATCCTCGTCGCACTGGACGCCGCCGATCGCCTCGGCGAAGCGCGCGCCGGCATCGCACGCGACGACGTCGAGCCCGCGCGCCTGCAACGCCCGCGTCAGCGCGCCGTCGGCGCAGCCGAGGTCGAGCGCGGTGGCGAACGGCCACGTGACGAGATCAAGCCGGTCGAGCAGCCCCTCGATCATCGCATCGCGCAGGAAGGCATGGTCGGCGAAGCGCGGCGCGGCGCGGTCGCGGCGCAGCCGGCGCAGGTGCCGGTCGAAGATTTCGGAGGTGGCCATCGCCGCCGGGCTTGTGCCCGCTCGCACCCGCAGGGACAAGGGGCGATGGCGCTCGCGCTCGCCCCAATCCTCCGGTTTGCCGCGCGGCCGCTGCGCGCGGCGATCGACTATGCGCTGCCGCCGCGCTGCGCCGGGTGCGGGGCGATCACCGATGCGGATCACGTCTTCTGCCTCGGCTGCTGGCAGTCGCTCGATTTCCTCGGCGGCCCCGCCTGCGGCCAGTGCGCCGAGCCGCTGGCGACAGCGTGGGGCGACGAGGCGCGGTGCGGCGCCTGCCTCGCCGATCCGCCACCGTTCGACCTGCTGCGTGCGGCGGTCGCCTATGGGCCGATCGCGCGGGCGCTCGCGCTCAAGCTCAAATATGGCCGGCGGCCGGGCGTCGCGGTGACGATGGCGCGCGCGATGCGGCGGCGCGCGGCGGATCTGATCGAGCCGGACACGCTGGTGGCGCCGGTGCCGCTCCATCGTCGCCGGCTATGGTCGCGCGGCTACAACCAGGCGGCCCTGATCGCGCGCGCCTTGGTGCGCGAAGGCGGGGGAGAGATCGCGCCCGATCTGCTGCGCCGCACCCGCGCGACCCCGCCGTTGCGCGGATTGGGCCGGTCGGCACGCGCGCGCACGGTGAGCGGCGCCTTCGCGCTGGACCCTGCCTGGCGCGCGCGGGTGAAGGGGCGGCGGGTCGTGCTGGTCGACGATGTCTATACCACCGGGGCGACGGTGAAGGCGTGCGCGCGCGTGCTGCGGCGGGCCGGCGCGGCGCATGTCGCCATCCTGTGCTGGGCGCGGGTAATGCGCGACGAAGAAGAGCCGCGTTGACAGGGGCATGCGCCGATCACAGATCAGACGCGAAGGAGCAGACCATGCCGACCGTCGAGATCTACACCAAGATGCTGTGCCCCTATTGCGTGCGCGCCAAGCGCCTGCTCGACGGCAAGGGTGTCGACTATGTCGAGCACGACATCAGTATGGGCGGACCTAAGCGTGCCGAGATGCTGGGCCGCGTTAACGGCCGCACCACCGTGCCGCAGATCTTCATCGGCGACACCCATGTCGGCGGATCGGACGATCTGGCGGCGTTGGAACGGGCGGGCAAGCTCGATCCGATGCTCGCCGCCTGAATGCGCGCCGCGATCCTCCAGGCCTGCACCGGCACTGATCCGCTGCTCGGCGCGCGCACGCTGGTCGAGGCGGTCGAGCGCGCGGCGGGCGAGGGCGCCGACATGCTGTTCACACCCGAGATGAGCAACCTGCTCGATCGCGATCGAGCGCGGGCGGCCGCGGCGATCGTGATCGAGGCGGAGGACGTCACGCTGGCGGCGGTGCGCGAGGCGGCGGCGCGCCACGGCCTGTGGGTCCATGTCGGCAGCCTCGCGCTCCGCGCCGACGGCGCCGGCGCGCCCTATGTCAATCGGGGTTTCGTGATCGACGCTGATGGCGCGATCCGCGCGCGCTACGACAAGATGCACCTGTTCGACGTCGATCTGCCGACGGGCGAAAGCTGGCGTGAATCGGCGAGCTATGTGCGCGGGTCGGGCGCGGTGGCGGTGGATACGCCGTGGGGGCGGCTGGGGCTCGCCATCTGCTACGATTTGCGTTTCCCCGATCTGTTTCGCGCGCTGAGCGATGCGGGCGCGACCATCCTCGCGCTGCCCGCCGCCTTCACCGTGCCGACCGGCCAGGCGCACTGGCACGTGCTGTTGCGCGCCCGCGCGATCGAGGCGGGGGCGTTCGTCGTCGCCGCGGCGCAGGGCGGACATCATGCCGATGGGCGCGAGACCTATGGCCATTCGCTCGCAGTCGATCCGTGGGGCGAGGTGCTGCTCGACATGGGCGATGCGCCCGGCGTGGCGGTGGTCGCGCTCGATCCGGCGCGTATCGATCAGGTCCGCACGCGGATTCCCGTCCTCGCGCATCGCCGCCCGATCGGCGCGGTCGAGATCACGTCATGATCGTGTTCGATCTCGCCTGCACGCAGGAGCATGTGTTCGAGGCGTGGTTCGGCTCGACCGCGGATTATGACAAGCAGCGCGAGCGCGGGCTCGTCTCGTGCCCGATCTGCGGCGATGCCGACGTGCGCAAGGCGGCGATGGCGCCCGCCGTCCCGGCCAAAAGCAATGCGCGGCCCGTACCGATGGCGAAGGGCGCGCCGGCCCCTGCCGAGATGAAGGCGATGCTGGCGGCGCTCGCGCGGGCGCAGGCCAAGGCGCTCGAGGGATCCGAGCATGTCGGCGGCCGCTTCGCCGAGGAAGCGCGCGCGATGCACGATGGCGAGACGCCCGAACGCGCGATCCACGGCCAGGCGACACTCGCCGAAGCCAAGGCGCTGGTGGAAGACGGCGTGCCGGTCGCGCCTTTGCCGCTGCCGATCGTCCCACCCGACGTGAGTCACTGATAACGCTGGATTATCGGCAAGATGATCCAAGTTGATCCGCGCGGCGATCAAAGTGACGCCTGGGTGATGACTTCGGGGTGATTGTCGATCATCCGGCTTGGCGGATCAGGCGGCGGCTGATACTCGATGCGCGGGGGCCGCATCGGTGCAAATAACGCCGAGGCGACGCGATTGGGGAGGGCGATCGTGAAGCATCATCTGTCTTTGCTCGTTATCGGCGCGTTATCGATCGCGCCCGAAGCATCCTTGTCGGCAGCGCAGCCCTCGGGCGCGCAGAAGGCGCAGGTCGCGGCTGAGAATGACGTGCCGCATTGTGCGCGTAAGCTGGGCACCGTCTCGGTGGCCGATGGCGACAACCCGTCGGGCTGGACGCAGTTCAGCCTCGCGCCGCCGTCGAAGCTGTTGAAGGTGCTGATCCAGCGGTCGGGCTGCTTCAATTTGGTCGATCGCGGCACCGGGCTGCATGCGGCCGAGCTTGAGCGCAATATCGGCGGCGGCCTCGGCCTGCAGCGCGGATCGAATGTCGGCGTCGGCCAGATCAAGGCGGCGGATTATGTGCTGGTGGCCGAGGTGCAGGCCGCCAACCGCAATGCCAGTGGCAGCGCGGTCGGCGGCGCGCTCGGCGGGCTGGTCGGCGGCCGCTTCGGCGCGCTGGCGGGCGGCGTCGGCAGCCGCAAGATGGAGGCCAACACCGTCCTCTCGCTCACCAACGTCCGCACGACCGAGACCGTGCAGACCGAGGAGGGCTATGCCGTCAAGAATAGCCTGTCGTTCGGTGCTGGCGGCGGCGCGGGCTTCTTCGGCGGCGGCATCGGCGCGGTCGGTGGCGGCTACGACAATACCGACATCGGCAAGATCGTGACGATGGCCTTCATCCAGGCCTATGCGAAGATGGTGACCGACCTCGGCCTGCTCCAGCCGGGCTCGACCGGCACGGCCGAGGCATCGCCGACCAAGACCTTCACCGCGACCGCGCCGGTGGCGATGCGCAAGACCGCCGCGGCGACCGGCGCCGTCCTGCGCACGTTGCCGCCGGGCGCGATCGTCTACCCGACCGGCAAGAAGGATGGCCTGTGGTGGGAGGTCGCCGACGAGAACGACAATGTCGGCTGGGTGCTCAACACGAAGCTCGCGCCGACGCAGTGAGGCGGGAAGCTAAGCCCGTCATGCCGGATCAAGTCCGGGATGACGGGCTCAGTGAGCGTCGTCGCGCGCGCCTCAGGCGCGTGGGCCGGCCTTCAGCTGATCACGGATCTCGCGGAGCAGCAGCACGTCCTCGGGCGTGACGGGTTCGGCCTTCGGCGCCTCCTGCTTCGGGACGGCGCGGTTCACGGCGCGGACCAGCAGGAAGATGATGAAGGCGACGATCAGGAAGTTGACGACCTGCGTCAGGAACTCGCCATAGCCGAACAAAGCCACGCCGGCCTTCTTGAGCGCGGCATAATCGTCGGGCGAGCCACTATAGCCTGCCGGGATCGCGCCGAGCCGGACGAAATAGCCCGAGAAATCGAGGCCGCCGAAGATCTTGCCGATGATCGGCATGATGATGTCTTCGGTCAGCGAAGTGACGATCTTGTTGAACGCCGCGCCGATGATGACCGCCACCGCCAGATCGAGGACATTGCCCCGCGCGATGAATGCCTTGAATTCGCTCAGCATCGGCGTCTCCTCCTGTTATGCCGCGCGCCGCATCTCCATGCGGCTCCAGATTTCGACCAGGGCGGCCACCAGCTCGCGCATCATCGGCTCGCTGTGGCTCGGGCCCGGCGTGAAGCGCAGCCGCTCGGTGCCACGCGGCACGGTCGGATAATTGATCGGCTGCACGTAGACGCCATATTCGGCGAGCAGGATATCGCTCGCGCGCTTCGCCTTGACCGGATCGCCGACCATCAGCGGCACGATATGCGTGGTCGACGGCATCACCGGCAATCCGGCATCGGCCATCAGCGCCTTGAGCATCGCCGCCGCCGCCTGCTGCCCCTCGCGCTCGACCGCCGACGCCTTGAGATGGCGCACGCTCGCCAGCGCGCCCGCGACCAGCACCGGCGAGAGCGAGGTGGTGAAGATGAAGCCCGGCGCATAGCTGCGGATCACGTCGATGATCGTGCGGTCGGCCGCGATATAGCCGCCCATCACGCCGAACGCCTTGCCGAGCGTGCCTTCGATGATGGTGATGCGATCGGCCGCGTCGTCACGATCGGAGATACCGCCGCCGCGCGGGCCGTACATGCCGACGGCGTGGACCTCGTCGCAATAGGTCAGCGCCTTGTACTTGTCGGCAAGGTCGCAGATGGCGTGGAGCGGCGCGACGTCGCCGTCCATCGAATAGACGCTCTCGAACGCGATCAGCTTGGGCGTGTCGATATCCTCGGCCGCCAGCAAGTCTTCCAGATGCTCGAGATCGTTGTGGCGGAAGATGCGCTTCTCGCAGCCCGAATTGCGGATGCCCGCGATCATCGAGGCATGGTTCAGCTCGTCCGAGAAGATCACGCAGCCCGGCAGCACCTTGGCCAGGGTCGACAGGGTCGCATCGTTCGAGACGTAGCCCGAGGTGAAGAGCAGCGCGCCTTCCTTGCCGTGGAGGTCGGCGAGTTCCGCCTCCAGATCGACGTGATAATGCGTGTTGCCGCCGATGTTGCGCGTTCCGCCCGAGCCCGCGCCGACATCGTGCAGCGCCTCTTCCATCGCGGTGATCACCTTGGGGTTCTGCCCCATCGCCAGATAATCGTTCGAGCACCACACCGTGATCGGCTTCGGCCCGTTATGCCCGGCGAAGCAGCGCGCGTTCGGGAACATGCCCTTGTTGCGCAGGATATCGATGAAGACCCGGTAGCGACCCTCGGCATGGACCCGATCGATCGCGGCGGTGAACACACGGTTGTAATCCAAGAGCCCCGAACCTCGGCTTCGAACAATGCGGTTTCTTAGCCAAGCCCGGCGGCAAAGGCCAGTGGCAAGCATCGCACGTCAGAGCCACTCGATCTGCGGCAGCCCGCGTGCGGCAAGCGCATCGCGCAGCGCCGGGGGTGGATCGAACGGCGCGGTGAAGACGGCGCGGCCGGGCGGGGACTCGGCCGGCCAGTCCTGCCCCTCGGTCAGGTAGGCGATGCGTCGAGCGATGCCGGCGGCGCCGTCGACGAAGGCGAGCGGGCGCGGGCTCACCGCGGCCAGCCGGTCCGCCACCAACGGGAAATGGGTGCAGGCGAGCACGACCGTGTCGATCCGCTCGCCGCCCGGCTGGCCGAGCAGGCCGTCCAGCACGTCGGAATAGGCGCGGTCGGGCGTCGGCTGTCCGCGCAGGCGCGCCTCGGCCAGCTCGACCAATGCCGCCGAACCGTGGCGGACGACGAGGCAGTCGCTGGCGAAGCGCGCCGACAGATCGTCGACATAGGGCTGGCGTACGGTCGCGTCGGTGCCGAGCACGCCGATGGCGCGGGTGACCGATCGTTCGGCGGCGGGCTTGATCGCCGGCACCGTCCCCACGATCGGCAGGTCGAGCGCCGCGCGCACCGCCGCCAGTGCGATGGTCGAGGCGGTGTTGCACGCGATCGTGACGAGGCGGGGGCGATAGCGCTCGACCAGCCGGCCGAGCAAAGCCGGCACGCGCGCGGCGATCTCGGCCTCGCTCTTCGTGCCATAGGGGAAGCCGCCATTGTCGGCGACGTAGACGATCGATGCCTGCGGCAGCCGCTGCCGCACCTCCGCCAGCACCGAGAGGCCGCCGACGCCGGAATCGAACAGCAGCAGCGGGCGGGCGTCGGGCATCGCCGTCGCGATAGAGCGTGCCGCCCTGACCCGCAACGCACCGTCACCCCGGACTCGTTCCGGGGGCCACGGAGCGTCCGGGCCGCCGCCTCCGGCTCCTGCCGGCCGGTGGACCCCGGAACGAGTCCGGGGTGACGCGCGTGCGCAGCACCCCTATCTGACATGCAATGGCTTCTCCCGAAATCGATGCGCTGACGCAGGCGCTCGCCCGCCTTCCCGGTCTCGGCCCGCGTTCGGCGCGGCGCGCGGTGCTGCACCTCCTCAAGAAGCGCGAGGCGGCGCTCGGTCCGCTGCTGCGCGCGCTGGAGGCGGTGAGCGAGCGGCTGGCGACCTGCTCGACCTGCGGCAATGTCGACACGTGCGATCCGTGCGCGATCTGCGCCGATGCGCGCCGCGACCAACGGATGCTGTGCGTGGTGGAAGAGGTGGCCGACCTGTGGGCGCTGGATCGCACCCGGCTGTTCCCCGGCCGCTTCCACGTGCTCGGGGGGCGGCTCGCGGCACTCGAAGGCGTGCGGCCGGAGGATCTGACGATCGATGCGCTGGTCGGCCGGATCGAGCGTGGCGGGATCGACGAGGTCGTGCTGGCGATGAATGCCACGTTGGAGGGCCAGACCACCGCCCATTACATCGCCGAGCGGATCGAGCGCTTCCCGGTGCGCGTGACGCAGCTTGCCCACGGCCTTCCCGTCGGCGGCGAACTGGATTATCTCGACGAGGGCACGTTGGCGCAGGCGTTGCGCGCGCGGCGGCCGGTCGGCTGAGGGGGCTAACATGGGCGTGAACGGCATCGGCGGCTTCTTCTTCCGTGCGCGCGATCCGGAGGCGCTGGCGCGCTGGTATGCCGAGCATCTCGGCGTCGGCGCGGGCGAGTATGGCCGCTGGGCGACCGAGGCGGGATCGTCGGTCTTCGCGCCGTTCAAGGCCGATACCGATTATTTCCCCGCCGACCGCCAGTGGATGCTGAACCTGCGCGTCGACGATCTCGACGGCCTGTTGGAGCGGCTGCGCGCGGCGGACATCGAGATCGTCACCAATCCGGATTGGGACATGCCGGGGGTAGGGCGCTTCGCCCGTATCCACGATCCCGAGGGCAACCCGCTCGAATTGTGGGAGCCCGATCCCGAGGACGAGGATGATGCCGACGCGGTGTGAGCGCATGCGGACGGCAGGCCGGTCCGCTCGATCTTTGTCATCGACGCACTCCGCTTGAAGCGGCGGGCCGCGGCGATTAAATCGGCGCGATGGCCATTCTTTCGATCATCGAGGCGCCGGATCCCCGGCTGCGTGTGAAGTCCACTCCCGTCGAGACGGTGGATGACGCTCTGCGCACGCTGATCGCCGACATGTTCGAGACGATGTACGATGCGCCCGGCATCGGCCTCGCCGCGATCCAGGTGGGCGTGCCGAAGCGGCTGCTGGTGATCGACTTGCAGGATATCGAGGGGCCGGACGGCCAGCCGGTGCGCAACCCGCGCGTGTTCATCAACCCCGAATTGTACGAGCCGTCGACCGAATTGTCGGTCTATAATGAGGGCTGCCTGTCGGTGCCCGAGCAGTTTGCCGAGGTTGAGCGGCCGGCGACCACGCACGCCCGCTGGCTGGACGAGCAGGGCGTCGCGCATGACGAGCCGATCGACGGCATGCTCGCCACCTGCCTGCAGCACGAGATGGACCATCTCGAAGGCATCCTCTTCATCGATCATCTGTCGCGGCTGAAGCGCGAGATGGTGCTGAAGAAGCTCGAGAAAGCGCGCCGGGCCCGCAACGCGGCCTGAGCGTCGGTAAGCGATACGGACGCCGCCGGGAGCATCGCCCCCGGCGGCGTTTGCTTATCAGGCGAAGCGGACGGTGACGCGACGGCGGCGCAGCGCCACGCCGGCGAGGCCAAAGCCGGCGATCATCAGCGCCCAGCTCGACGGCTCGGGCACGGCGGCAACGGCATTGCCCTCGACGAAGACGCGCACGCCGCTATCATCGAACAGATCCCAGCCGTCCGAGAAGAAGGAGCGGACGAGCGTGCCGTCGCCGGTCGGCGTGTTGAGATCGCCGAGGCCGGCATAGCCGGTCGCGCCGAACTGATTGGAGCCGAACACCACCGCATAGGTGCCGGCGTCGAGCGTCAGCGCGAGGTCGGCCGCCTGATCGTGCGTGCCGCCGGTCACTTCGAAGAGCGTCGAGCCGAGCGCGGTGGCGGCGAGGTTCTGCGACGAGCCGGCCGGCAGGCCGGTGGTCGGATCGACCGAGACGATCGCGCCGAAGATCGTGCCCGACGGATAGCCGCCGAACTGCGCGCCGATCGCGGTCACGTCGGTGCGGTCGGCCAGCGTGAACACCGCGCCGATGATGTCGGTGCCGTCCGGGAACAGGATATATTCGCCGGTGTCGTCGCCGGTGTAGCTGGCGCTTTCGTAGACGGTCGCGGCGGAGGCGGGCAGCGCGGCGAGTGCGAGGCCGGCCGCGGCGGCGAGGCGAATGGACAGCATGGGTAAGCTCCACGATGGTTGAACCGCCGTTGGAGCTAGAAGCCGCGCAAGTCATTGCGATGACAATTGTTAACGAAAATTAACGTTGGTGTTCGGTATCAGCCGAGCCCGGCGAGCGCCTCGCGGCAATCGTCGGCGCACGTGCGGCAGGCGGCGGCGCAGAGCCGGCAGTGGCGGTGATCATGCTTCTCGCATTCCGCGGCGCAGGCGTCGCACGCCTCGATGCAGGCGCGCAGGATGGTCGCCAACACCGCGCGATTGTCGCCGGTCTGGCGCGTGGCGAGGCGGGCCGCGGCGGTGCAGACGTCGGCGCAGTCGAGACACATGCGGATGCACTGGCGCATGTCCATCGGCTCGGCGAGGCAGGCGTCGGCGCAGGCGGTACAGGTGACGGCGCAGTCGGTCGCGCTGCGAATGGCTTCGGCCAGCGGCTCGTTGATATGGCCGTTCGCGTCCGGGTGGGCGGCGATCATCTTGCGGATCGGCATGGCATCCTCCTTTATCGTTTCCGACGGAACGGGGCGCGGGCCGCGCGGTTCCCGCGCGATCCGGCCTTGAGCTTATGCGCTTCGCGTGTTATGTTCCTGTTTCGTTCAGGCGGGAGGTGACATGGCGGCGGGCATGGCAGTGGCGATGGCACTGGTGGCGGCGATCGTCGGCCTGATCGTGGGCTGGATCCTCGGCGGCCGACCGGCGGCGCTGCTGCGCGGCGAACGCGACCGGCTGGACGAACGCTCGCGCGCAGCAGAGACGGCGTGCGCGGCGGCGCAGGCGGGGGCGGCGCGGGCCGATCTGCTGACGCGGACGCTGGAGGCGGTGACGCGCGAGCGCGACGAGGCGCAGGCCGCCTTGCGCGAATTTACCGGCCGGCAAGAGGAGCGCGAACGCCATTTCACCGCCCGCCAGCGCGAGCTGGTCGAGCAGAAGGAAGCGCTGTCGGCGCAGTTCAGCGAGATTGGCGGCAAATTGCTGGCCGATGCGCAGCGCCAGTTCCTCGAGCGCGCCGACCAGCGCTTCACCGAATCGGAGCGGCTGTCGGGCGAGCGGCTCGGTGCCCTGCTGCAGCCGGTCGACGAGCGGTTGAAGCGCTACGAGGAAGGCGTGGCGAAGGTCGAGGCCGAGCGCCGCGATTCGTTCGGCGCGCTGACCGGGCTCATCCAGTCGATGCGCGAGGGGCAGGAGCGCGTTTCGGGCGAGGCTGCCAAGCTGGTCAACGCCCTGCGCAACGCGCCCAAGGCGCGCGGCCGCTGGGGCGAGCAGCAGCTCCGCAACGTGCTGGAGACGTGTGGCCTGTCCGATCATGCCGATTTCCGGACCGAGGTGTCGGTCGAGGGCGACGAGGGGCGGCTGCGGCCCGACGTGGTGGTGCGCGTACCCGGCGGGCGCACTTTGGTGATCGACGCGAAGGTGTCGCTCAACGCCTATCAGGATGCGTTCGGCGCCATCGACGAAGGCGAGCGCGCGGTGCATCTGGCGGCGCATGCCGCGGCGATGCGCGCGCACGTCAACACGCTGGGCGGCAAGGCCTATCAGGCGCGCTTCGCCGACAGCGCCGATTATGTCGTGATGTTCGTGCCGGGCGAGCATTTCCTCGCCGCCGCGCTGGAGCAGGATCCGACGCTGTGGGATTTCGCATTCGACAAGCGCGTGCTGCTGGCGACGCCGACCAACCTGATCGCGATCGCGCGGACGGTCGCCGCGGTATGGCGGCAGGAGAAGCTCGCCAAGGAAGCCGCGCAGATCGGCGCGCTGGGCAAGGAATTGTACGAGCGGCTGTCGACCGCGGCCGAGCGGATGCGCCGCGTGGGCGGGGGGCTGACGACAGCGGTCAACAGCTACAATGCGTTCGTGAGCAGTTTCGAGAGCCGTGCGCTCGTTACCGCGCGCAAGTTCCGCGACCTCAATATCGAGGCTGGCGGCCGCGAGATCGAGGAAGTGGCGCCGGTCGAAGCACTTGCGCGCTACCACGACACGCCCGCGCTGCCGGTGGACGAAGCAGGCGAACCGTTGCTGTCGCAGGCCGCCGAATAGCCGACCGCGAGGATCGGCCGCCGCGCGGCGGCGAATTACGGTTGCGCAGCGCAGCATTCGGATTGCAGCGCTGACATTCTGCGGTAAGCGTCGCATCCGATGTGGGAGCAAGCTGGGCCGTCTGTCGGCCGTCGGCTATACCCGAGCAGCGGATCTTTCCGGCGAGGAATGCGCGTGAACGACCATTATCATGCCCCCACCGTATCGGACGCGGAAGCGCTGCCCGCGCGTTCGCCCCGGTCGCGCCGCAACGCGCTGCTGGTGGGCATCGCGCTGGTGGTGGTGTTCGCCCTGCTTTGGGCGATCACGCATTCCAGCTCGAGCGCGGACGGCGCCGGCGGCGCGACGGGTCGTCGTAACCGACCCTCCGCCACGGTCGGCATCGCCAAGGTGGTGTCGGGCGACATGCCGGTGTCGCTGTCGGCGATCGGCACGGTGCAGCCGATCGTCACCGCCACCGTCCGCCCGCAGCTTTCGGGCAATATCTTCACGATCAACTTCACCGAGGGCCAGGTCGTCGCGAAGGGCCAGCTGCTCGCGCAGATCGATCCGCGCCCCTATCGCCTCGCGCTCGCGCAGGCGCAGGCCAATCTGGCGCGCGATCAGGCGGTGCTGAATCTCGCGCATGTCGACCTGCAGCGCTACCAGACGCTGCTCGCGCAGGATTCGATCGCGCGCCAGCAGGTCCAGACGCAGGCGGCGACGGTCAAGCAGGACGAGGGCACGGTCGCGGCCGATCAAGCGGCGATCGGCACCGCGAAGCTCAACCTGCAATATACGTCGATCACCTCGCCGGTTTCCGGCCGCGTCGGCCTGCGCCAGGTCGATATCGGCAATTACGTCACGCCGGGCGACACGACCGGCATCGTCGTCATCACCCAGACGACGCCGATCGACGTGACCTTCGCGCTGCCGCAGGTCAACCTGCCGACCGTGCTCGCGCGGCGCCGCGCGGGCGACACGCTCGCCGTGACCGCGACCGATCAGGCCGGCACCACCACTCTGGCCGAGGGCCGCTTCCTCACCTTCGACAACCAGATCGACGCGACCACCGGCACGGTGAAGGCCAAGGCGCGCTTCCCCAACCCGGACAGCAAGCTGTTCCCCAATCAGTTCGTCAATGCGAGCCTGCTGGTCGATACGCTGCACAATGTCGCGATCGTCCCGGTCACCGCCGTCCGTCACGGCGCGCAGGGCGACTTCGTGTTCGTCCTGCAGGGCGACCATACCGTGAAGCTGCAGCAGGTGAAGCTGGGGCCGGCGGACGGCACGCGCGTCGCGATCGCCTCGGGCGTCGCCGCCGGCCAGACGGTCATCACCGAGGGCGCCGACAATCTCGACGACGGCTCGAAGGTGACGCTGCCGGGCGAGAAGCCCAAGGGGCCGAAGCGCGCGCAACCGGGCTTCTTCGCGCGGCTGTTCGGCGGCGGCGCCAGTGCGGACGGGGGCGGCTCGGCCGATGCCCAGGGCAATGCGCAAGGCAATGCCCAGAGCGGCCAGCACCACCGGCGCCGCAGCGCGGACGGGAACGGCGGCGGCCAGTGAACGAGATGTCAGGCCCGATCGAGGGGGCCGCGGCGGACGGGCAGGAACTGCTCGGCCCCGCCGGGGTCAACCCCTCCCGGCCGTTCATCCTGCGGCCGGTGGCGACGACCCTGTTCATGCTGGCGATCCTGCTGGCGGGCATCGTCTCCTACCGCTTCCTGCCGCTCTCGGCGCTGCCCGAGGTCGATTATCCGACGATCCAAGTCTCGACGCTGTATCCCGGCGCGAGCCCCGACGTGATGGGCCTCACCGTCACCTCGCCGCTGGAGCGCCAGTTCGGGCAGATGGCCGGCCTGTCGCGCATGTCGTCCGTGTCGTCGGCGGGCGCCTCGGTCATCACGCTGCAGTTCAACCTCAACCTCAGCCTCGACGTGGCCGAGCAGGAGGTCCAGGCGGCGATCAACGCGGCGAACACCCTGCTGCCGTCGGACCTGCCGGCGCCGCCGATCTACGCCAAGGTCAATCCCGCCGACGCGCCGGTGCTCAGCCTCGGCGTCACCTCGGCCACACGTACCTTGGCCGAGATCCAGAACATGGTCGACCAGCGCGTCGCCAACAAGATCGCGCAGATTTCGGGCGTCGGTCAGGTGTCGCTGTCGGGCGGGCAGCGGCCGGCGGTGCGCATCCAGGCCAACGTCCAGGCGCTCGCCGCGCATGGCCTGTCGATGGACAATCTGCGCTCGGCGATCGCGGCGGCTAACGTCAACGGCGCCAAGGGCAGCTTCGACGGGCCGACGCGGAGCTGGTCGATCAACGCCAACGATCAGCTCGCGACCGCGGCCGACTATCGCGGCCTCATCATCGCCTATCGTGGTGCCGCGCCGGTGCGCCTGTCCGACCTCGCCGACGTGATCGACGCATCGGAGAACAGCCGCATCGGCGCGTGGATGAACCGCACGCCGGCGATCGTGGTCGACGTGCGGCGCCAGCCGGGCGCGAACGTGATCGGCACGGTCGACGCGATCAAGGCGGCGCTGCCCACGCTGGAAGCGGCCTTGCCCGCCGACGTGCACGTGACGTTGCTGACCGATCGCACGATCGGCATCCGATCGTCGGTGCGCGACGTGCAGCTCGAGCTGGTGTTCGCGGTGCTGCTCGTCACGCTCGCGATCTTCCTGTTTCTCGGCAGTCCGCAGGCGACCCTGATCGCCAGCCTGTCGGTGCCGCTGTCGATCGTCGGCACGTTCGCGGCGATGCACCTGCTCGGCTTCAGCCTCAACAATCTGACGCTGATGGCGCTGACGATCGCGTCGGGCTTCGTCGTCGACGACGCGATCGTGGTGACCGAGAATATCGCGCGCCATCTGGAAGAGGGGAAGCGTCCGCTCGCCGCCGCTCTGCTGGGCAGCCGCGAGATCGGCTTCACCATCATCAGCCTGACGGTCAGCCTGATCGCGGTTCTGATCCCCTTGCTGTTCATGGGCGACGTCGTCGGCCGGCTGTTCCGCGAATTCGCGATCACGCTGGCGGTGACGATCCTGATCTCGGCGGTGGTCGCGCTGACGCTCGTGCCGATGCTGTCGGCGCGCTGGCTGAAGCCCGAGCACGAAATCCGCAAGCCGCGCTTCGTCCAGTGGACGATGGACCGGTTCGACGATCTGTCGCACGCTTATTCGCGCGCGCTCGACTGGGTACTGCTGCGCCAGGGGCTGACCTTGCTGGTGTTCGCGGGCTCGCTGGTGCTGACCGCCATGCTGTTCGTCGCCATTCCCAAGGGCCTGTTCCCCGAACAGGATACCGGCCAGCTGCAGGCGGTGGTGGTGACGGGGCAGGGCGTCTCCTTCCCGCGCATGGGAATGATCCAGGGGCAGCTCGCCGACGCGATCCTCGACGATCCCGACGTGGCGAGCCTCAGCTCGAACGTCGGCGTCGACGGCAGCAATCCGGCGATGAACCAGGGCCGGATGCTCATCAACCTGAAGGACAAGGAGCATCGCTCGTCGAGCCAGGCGGCGCTGATCCGCCGCCTGCAGCAGCGCGCGCGCGATATCGCCGGGCTGACGCTTTACGTGCGGCCGGTGCAGGATCTGACGATCGACGCCGAGGGCGGCCCGACGCAATATCGCTTCGCGCTGCAGGGCGCGGACCAGGCGCAGATCGACGAGTGGACGGTCAAGCTGCTGGCGTCGTTGAAGGACGTGCCGGCGGTGCGCAACATCGTATCCGACATGCAGAACAAGGGCCGCGCGGTGACGGTCGCGATCAACCGCGACACCGCATCGCGGCTCGGCATCAGCGCGGCGACGATCGACAGCGCGCTCTATAATGCGTTCGGCCAGCGCATCATCTCGACCATCTTCACCCAGACGACGCAGTATCGCGTGATCCTCGAAAGCCAGCCGGGGATGCTGACCTCGCCCGAGGCGCTGGGGCGGCTCTACATCAATACCAGTTCGGGCACGGCGGTGCCGCTGTCGACGGTCGCGCGCTTCGTCGAGGGGCAGGCGCCGTTGCAGGTGACGCGCGTGGCGCAATTCCCGGCCTCGACGATCGGCTTCGATCTCGCGCCGGGCTATGCGCTGGGCGCCGCGGTCGACGCGATCACCGCGCGGGAGAAGGCGATCGGCGTGCCGGCGGCGATCACCACCAACTTCCTCGGCGCCGCCAACGCCTTCCGCGCCAGCCTGCAGAACGAGGTGTGGCTGATCCTCGCGGCGATCGTCGTGGTCTATATCGTGCTGGGCGTGCTCTACGAGAGCTTCATCCACCCGCTGACGATCCTGTCGACTTTGCCCTCGGCGGGCGTCGGCGCGCTGCTGGCGCTGATGCTGACCGACAACGATCTCGGCGTGATCGGCATCATCGGCATCGTGCTGCTGATCGGCATCGTCAAGAAGAACGCGATCATGATGATCGACTTCGCGCTGGAGGCGCAGCGGATCGAGGGCAAGGACGCCGACACCGCTATCCGGCAGGCGGCGCACCTGCGCTTCCGCCCGATCATGATGACGACCTTCGCCGCTCTGTTCGCCGCGCTGCCGATGATCTTCGGCGGCGGCATGGGCGCCGAATTGCGCCAGCCTTTGGGCCTGTCGATCGCCGGCGGCCTGATCGTCAGCCAGGCGCTGACCCTGTTCACGACCCCGGTGATCTTCCTCGCGTTCGAGCGGCTGAGCATGCGCTGGAGCCGCCGGCGCGAGGACGAGCCGCTGCTGCCGCTGGAAGCGCGCGAGTGACGGCGCGCATCCTGCCGGGCCGGGCGCGGGCGGAGCGGGGCGGGTGAACCTCTCCGCGCCGTTCATCCGTCGGCCGATCGGCACGATCCTGCTCACGATCGGCGTGATGCTGGCGGGCATCGCCGCTTTCTTCGTCATGCCGGTGTCGCCGCTGCCGCAGGTCGATTTCCCGACGATCAGCGTGCAGACCAGCCTTGCCGGCGCCAGCCCGACGACGATGGCGACCAGCGTCGCCAGCCCGCTGGAACGGCGCATGGCGACGATCGCCGGCATCACCGAGCTCACCTCGCAATCGGGCATCGGCTCGACCCGCGTCACCGCGCAATTCGACCTGTCGCGCAACATCGACGGCGCCGCGCGCGACGTGCAGGCGGCGATCAACGCCGCGCGCGCCGATCTGCCCGCCACGCTGAAGACCAACCCCAGCTATCGCAAGATCAATCCGGCCGACGCGCCGATCATGATCATCGCGCTCACCAGCAAGACGCGCAGCCCCGCCGACATCTACAATGCGGTGTCGAACATCGTGCAGCAGCGGCTGCTGCAGGTGCAGGGCGTGGGCGACGTCGAGCTGGGCGGCGCGGCGCTGCCGGCGGTGCGGGTCGATCTCAACCCGCTGGCGCTGTCGCGCTACGGCATTCCGCTGGAGGACGTGCGCACCGCCATCTCGTCGGCCGACGCCAACCGGCCGCGCGGCGTGGTGGAGAGCGATACCACCGCGTGGCAGATTTACGGCGCGGTGCCCGGGCTGACTGCCGCCGATTATGCCCCGATCATCGTCGCGTGGCGCAACGGCGTCGCGGTGCGCCTGTCGGACATCGCGCATGTCTATGACGGGCCCGAAGACATCCGCACGATGGGCCTGTTCAACGGCGTGCGCGCGGTGACGATCATCGTCAGCCGTCAGCCCGGGGCGAACATCATCGCCACGGTCGATTCGGTGAAGGCGCAATTGCCGGGGATCGAGGCGGCGATCCCGTCGGACATCAAGGTGTCGATCGCGTCGGATCGCACCACCACCATCCGCGCGTCGCTGCGCGAGGTCGAGGTGACGCTGCTGATCGCCACCCTGCTGGTGGTGATCGTGGTGTCGATCTTCCTGCGCTCGTTGCGCGCGACATTGGTGCCGGCGGTGGCGGTGGTCGCCTCGCTGCTCGGCACACTGGGCGTGATGTACCTGCTGGGGTTCAGCCTCAACAATTTGTCGCTGATGGCGCTGACCGTCGCGACCGGCTTCGTCGTCGACGATGCGATCGTGGTGCTGGAGAATATCAGCCGCCACGTCGAGGACGGGATGAAGCCGTTCGCCGCCGCCTTGCGCGGCGCACGCGAGGTCGGCTTCACCGTGCTGTCGATCTCGATCAGCCTGGTCGCGGTGTTCATCCCGCTGCTGCTGATGGGCGGCATCATCGGCCGCCTGTTCCGCGAATTCGCGGTGACGATGACGGTTGCGGTGCTGATCAGCCTGGTGATCTCGCTCACCGCCACGCCGATGCTCGCCTCGTTCATCCTGCGCGAGCGCGGTACGGTGCGCGAGAACCGCTTCCAGCGCGCCTCGGAGCATGTGTTCGAGCGGCTGCAGGCGCGTTATGCGCGCAGCCTCGACTGGGCGCTCGCCAATCGCGGCGCGACCCTGCTGCTGCTGGCGGGCGCGGTCGCGCTCAACATCTTCCTGCTCGGCGCGATCCAGAAGGGCTTCTTCCCCGAACAGGATACCGGATCGCTGATGGGCGGCCTGCGCGCCGACCAGAGCATCTCGTTCGCCGATATGCAGACCAAACTGACCCGCCTGGTGAAGATCATCAAGAAGGATCCGGCGGTGCGCACCGTCGTCGCCTTTACCGGCGGGTCGCGCGCGGGCGGCGGCTTCATGTTCGTCGAGCTGAAGCCGCGATCACAGCGCGACGCGGCGCGGGTGGTGATCACGCGGCTGCGGCCGAAGCTCGCGCGGATCACCGGCGTCGCCACCTTCCTGATGCCGGTGCAGGACATGCAGATCGGCGGCCGCGGCGGCAACAGCTCGTACCAATATACGCTGCAGGCCGACGATCCCGAGCTGCTGTACAAGGCCGCACCGCAATTGGCGCAGGCGCTGAAGCGCTACCCCGAACTGACCGACATCGACGTCGACGTGGCGCAGGGCGGCGCCGAGGCGTTCGTCACGATCGACCGCGACACCGCGACCCGGCTGGGCGTGACGCCGCAGACGATCGACAACACGCTGTACGACGCCTTCGGCCAGCGCCAGGTCTCGACCATCTACAGCGGCCTCAACCAATATCATGTCGTGCTGGGGGTCGCGCCGGAATATACCGGCGCGCCCGAGGCGCTGAACAACATCTACCTGCCGACCAGCCAGAGCGCCGCCGCGACGGGCGTCGCCACGACGACGACCGTGACATCCTCGACGTCCTCGACCTCGACCGGCACCGCCGGCGTGATCGGCACGGCCACGGGCGTAACCGGCTCGACGCCCGTCTCCACCACCGGGCAGGCGCGCGACGCCGCGACCGGCAGCGCGGTCAACACCGTGGCCGACAGCATGGCGCCGCTCTCGACGCTCGCGACGTGGGCGACCGGCGCGACCGCGGCGCAGGTCAACCACCAGGATGCCGCACCCGCCGCCACGATCAGCTTCGCCACCGGCAACGGCTATTCGCTGGGGCAGGCGGCGCAGCGCATCGCGCAGGTGCAGGCGAGCCTCAGCCTGCCGGCGCAGGTGCGCGGCGGCTTTGCCGGCACCGCCAAGGTGTTCGCGCAATCGACCAACTCGACCCCGATCCTGATCGTGTCGGCGCTGGTGGTGATCTACATCGTGCTCGGCATCCTCTACGAAAGCGCGATCCATCCGCTGACGGTGCTGTCGACCCTGCCGTCGGCGGGCGTGGGCGCGGTGCTGGCGCTGATGGCGACCGGATCGCAGTTCGACCTGATCGGCCTGATCGGCATCATCCTGCTGATCGGCATTGTGAAGAAGAATGCGATCCTCATCATCGATTTCGCGCTGGATGCCGAACGCTCGCGCGGGCTGTCGCCGCTCGCCGCGATCCGCGAGGCATCGCTGCTGCGCTTCCGCCCGATCCTGATGACGACGATGGCGGCGGCGTTCGGTGCGCTGCCGCTGGCGATCGGCTTCGGCGACGGTGCGGAGCTGCGCCGGCCGCTCGGCATCGCGATCATGGGCGGCCTGATCGTCAGCCAGTTCATCACCCTGCTCACCACCCCGGTCGTCTATCTGGCGCTCGACAAGTTCCGCCGCCGCTCGCCCCACGAAATGGCGCTGGGGCGCGGCGAGGCCAATCTCGGAATGACTGCATGACCTCGACCAAGATCGCACGTTTCTTCGGATATGCGGGCCTGCTGGCGCTCGCCGGGTGCAGCTTCGCGCCGCATTACCACGTGCCCGCCACGTCGGTGCCGGCCAGTTTCAAGGAAGCACCCGGCTGGCGCAGCGCCGCGCCCGCCGACGCGGTCGCCAAGGGCGAATGGTGGCTGCTGTTCAACGATCCGGTGCTGACCGCGCTGGAACAGCGCGTGCGCGTCAACAACCAGAACGTGCTGGCGGCAGTCGCAGCCTATGATCTGGCGCGCGCGACGGTGCGCGAGGCGCGCGCGGCCTTGTTCCCTGACGTTACCCTGAGCAGCGGGGCGACGCGCGCGGGCACGTTCGGTTCGGGCAGCACCACGATCATCGGCGGCACCAGCACGAGCAGCGGCAGCACGACCGGCACGGGCTCGACCGGCACCGGCACCGGCACCGGAACGGGCACCACCACGGGCTCGACCGGCACCAGCACCGTCACGTCGTCGAGCAACGGCAGCCGCCGCTACACCGTCTCGGCCGGCGCGAGCTGGGAGCCCGATCTATGGGGACGGCTGCGCAACACGCTGACCGAGCAGAAGAATCTGGCGCAGGCGAGCGAGGCCGATCTCAACAACGCCACCCTCGCCGCGCAGGGCGAGCTGGCGCTCGATTATGTCCAGTTGCGCGGGCTGGAGGCGCAGAAAGCGATCCTCGACGACACCGTCGCCGCTTATGCGAAGGCGCTGACGATCACCACCAACCGCTACAATCAGGGCGTGGTGGCGCAGGTCGATGTGCTGCAGGCGCAGACCCAGCTGACCACCGCCAAGGCCAATGCCGCCGATCTGGTGCGCCAGCGCGCCATCTTCGAGCATGCGATCGCGGTGCTGGTCGGCGAAAATCCGTCGAGCTTCGTGCTGGCGGCGCAGGCATGGAACCGCACCGTGCCCGCGGTGCCGGCGGCCTTGCCGGCGTCGCTGCTCGAGCGGCGGCCGGATATCGCGGCGGCGGAGCGGCGCGTCGCCTCGGCCAATGCGGCGATCGGCATCCAGCGCGCGGCCTTCTTCCCGACGCTCAGCCTCACCGGCAGCGTCGGCGGGCAGTCGAGCGTGTTGTCCAACCTGTTCACGGCCGGGGCCAGCATCTGGTCGCTCGGTGCGCAGGGTGCGCTCACCGTGCTCGATTTCGGCGCACGCTCGGCGCGCGTGGCGGAAGCGCGCGCCTCCTATAACCAGGCGGTCGCGACCTACCGCCAGACCGTGCTCGCCGGGTTCCAGCAGGTCGAGGACGAACTCGCCGCCTCGGGCGTGCTGGCCTATGTCGGCGATCAGCGCGTGGCGGCGGCGCAGGCGGCGACCCGCGTCCAGCAGCTGACGCAGAACCAGTATCTCGCCGGCCAGATCGTCTACACCGACGTCATCACCGCGCAGGCGACCGCCTTGTCGGCGCGGCAGAGCGAGGCGCAGGCGATCGTCGACCGTCAGGTGGCAGCGGTCACGCTGATCCAGGCGATCGGCGGCAGCTGGCCGGCGGCCACGACGCCGACCCCGTGAGCCGCGCCGCGCCGTGGGTGGCGCTCGCGGGGTTTGCGCTCATGCTGGCCCTCGTGCTGGCAGGCATGACGCAAGGCGCGGACCGGGCGATTTTGTGGGCGCTGCGGCGCCCGGGGCAACCGTCGGCGGCGAATCTTCCGATCTGGATGGTCGACGCGGCGAAGGCGTTCACGTGGCTCGGGATCGGCTGGGTTCGCGCGCTGCTGGCGCTGGTCGCTGCGGGGCTGCTGGCGCTACGCGGGCGTCGACGCACCGCGCTGATGCTGCCGGTCGCGTGGGCGATCGGCGCGGTCGCGGTGGAACTGGTCAAGCATCTGGTCGCGCGCCCGCGTCCTCCGGCGGCGTTCCACCTGATCGCCGTCAACCAGTGGAGCTTTCCGAGCGGCCATGCCACGGGCGCGATGGCGCTGTATCCGTTGATCGGCCTCGTGTTCGACGGCCGGCGCGGAGCGACGCTGGGGGTGGTGCTGGCGCTGTTGATCGGCCTCACGCGCATCGTTCTGGGCGTGCATTGGGCGAGCGACGTGATCGGCGGCTGGCTGCTCGGCGGGACGGTGGCGCTGGCCGCCGCGGCTCATCTGGCCTCGAACGCGCAGCGCAACGTCAGCGAGCGCGGTGCGGCGACATAGACGATCTCGGCACAACGCCGCAGCACATCGGGGCCGAGGATCACCGCCGGCCATGCATCCTGCAGCGGCAGCCGGCGCGAGACGATGATGTCGTCGGGGCCGACCTTGTCCTGCGGCAGGAGCGACCGGCCCCCGAAATCGGCGGTGCGCACGTCGATCATCCGGATCGGAAACCCGGCGAGCTTTTGGGGCAACGCGAACGCCATCGGCCGGATCGGACGGAGCAGCCCGAACGCCGCCCGGCCGAGCGTCGCCGGCCCGGTCCACGCGCCGCCCCACGCCCGCGCCAGGATCGCCCCGCCGGCTGCCGTGGCGACGGTATCCGAACGATAGAGGGTGAAGGCGATCTGCAGGCCGTCGAGCTGGGGCCCGGCATCGGCGTGGAGCCCCGAGCGCATGTCCATCGCCAGCGCCATCGTGCGTTCGCCCGTGGGGTCGGGCGCATCGGCGCGGCTCCAGCGTATCACCGCATAGGGCAACGTGTCCGGCCCGACCGCGCCATCGGCATCGCGGCAGCAGTCGCGCTCATAGGCGGCGACGCTCACCTGTCGGGAATGCCCGTCGACCAGCAGGGTCGCGCGCGCGACATGGCCGGCGAGGCGGATGCGGCCGACGTCGGTCTCGGCATCCTCGGTCCATGTCAGCGGCAGTCGGTCGGCGGCGGCGCGGTCGAGCAGCACGAGGCCATGCTCCGCCGGATCGACGCGAAGGCGTAGCGGCACGCCGGCGATCGTCACCTGCACGAAGGGCTGGGCGGCGTCGAGCATGAGCTGCTGTTCGGGCCGAGGGGCGTGCGCCGCCGCCAGCAGCGGCACCGCGGCGAGCATCAGCGCGCGACTGTACGAGCGACGTGGCTTGCCGCTAGACATTCGCCATGACCGATCCCGCCTTCATCGTCGGCCTGCCCAAGGCGGAGCTCCACCTCCACATCGAAGGCAGCCTCGAGCCCGAGCAGATGTTCAGTTTCGCCCGGCGCAACCGCATCGACATCCCTTTTCCTTCGGTCGAGGAGCTGCGCGCCGCATATCGGTTCAGCCGGCTCCAGGACTTTCTCGACATCTACTATCAGGGCGCCAGCGTGTTGCGAGAGGAAGAGGATTTCCACGACCTGGCAATGGCTTATTTTGCCCGCGCGCATGCCGACGGCGTGGTTCATGCCGAGATTTTCTTCGATCCGCAGACGCACACCTCGCGCGGCGTGCCGTTCGGCACCGTCGCCGACGGTCTGCTTGCCGGCATGAAGGCGGCCGAGGCGCGGTTCGGCATCACGTCGCGCCTGATCCTGTGCTTCCTGCGCCACCTCGACGAAGCCGACGCCTTCGCCACGCTGGACGCGGCCGAGCCGTGGTTCGACCGGATCGCGGCGGTCGGCCTCGACAGTTCGGAGCTCGGCCATCCGCCGTCAAAGTTCGCGCGCGTGTTCGGTGCGGCGGCCGACGCCGGGCTCCGGCGCGTGGCGCATGCGGGCGAGGAGGGGCCGCCCGATTATGTGTGGCAGGCGCTCGATCTGTTACACGTCGACCGGCTCGACCATGGCAATCGTGCGCTGGAGGATCCGGATCTGGTGACGCGGCTGGCGCGCTCGGGCATGACGCTCACCGTCTGCCCGCTCTCCAACCTGAAGCTGTGCGTGGTGGACGACGTGGCGCGCCACCCGATCGCGGCGATGCTCGCCAAGGGGCTGCGCGCGACGATCAATTCGGACGATCCGGCCTATTTCGGCGGCTATGTCGCCGACAATTACCGCGCGATCGCGCCGTTGGTCAGCCGCGATCAGATGGTGACACTGGCGCGTAACAGCTTCCTCGGATCCTTCCTCGACGATGCGGCGGTGACGCGCCATCTCGCGGCGGTCGATGCCTTTGCGGGGGCATGCTGATCCATGACCGATCCGCAGCTTGCGCCAATACCCTATGAGGAGTTCGTCGCCGGGGTGCATGCGCTGGCCGATGCGCTTGCAGCCGAGACGTGGCGGCCCGATTATATCGTCGGCATCGGCCGGGGCGGACTGGTGCCCGGCGCCTATCTGTCGCATCGCACCGGCATTCCGTTGCTGTCAGTCGACTACAGCTCGGGCGTGCCGGGCTTCGCGGCCGAGCTGATGGCCAAGCTCGCCGCCGAGACGCGCGCCGGCCGCCGCATCCTGCTGATCGACGACATCAACGACAGCGGCTCGACCATCGTCGCGCTGCGCGCCGGGCTGGCGGAGGCAGGCGGCCCCGCCGATCATGTCCGCGTCGCGGTGCTGATCGACAATGTCCGTTCGCGCGCCAAGGCCGACTATCGCGCCCGCACGATCGATCGCGCCGTCGACAAGAGCTGGTTCATCTTCCCGTGGGAGCAGATGGCCGACCGTTCGACCGTGATCGAGGATGCCGGTGCAATGCCCGAACGGCTCGCCTGACGGCACGAAGCGCCGCGACGCGCGTTCTCCCCGGCACACAACATCGTGCAAGACATTGATAGGAGAGACGAATGCGTCACCTCATGATCGCGGCCGCGTTGACGATTGCCGCCCCTGCGCTCGCCCAGACGGCCGGCGGAGGCGCTGCGGCCGGTGGCGGTGCGGGAAGTGCCGCGGGCGCGGCCGGCACCGGCGGGGCGACCGCCGGCACCTCGGGCACGACCGGCCAGGCGTCGGGCGCCGCCGGTGCACGCGCCGGCAGCACGGGCACGACCGGATCGGCCGGCATGGGCAGCATGGGCGGCATGGGGTCGTCGGGCACCGCCGGCGCCGGCTCGATGACCGGAACAACGGGCACGTCGGCCGGCATGACCGGATCGACAGGTATGGGTTCGATGGGATCGAACATGGGCACCAGCATGGGGACCAGCGGCACCACCACCAGCGGCAGCCGCTCGGGCAGCCGCGCGCAAGGCTCGTCGACCAGCCCCTCGACCACGACCGGCACCAACGCGACCACGACGACCCAGACACCGCATAGCTGATCGGTCGTTCCCCTCCTGTTCACGCCATGCGCCTCGTGCTATAGCCTCGGGCCATGGACGACGCGCACGCGCGGGAACGGGATGGCGGCGGGGAACTGCGCAAGATCATCCATGTCGACATGGATGCCTTCTATGCGTCGGTCGAGCAGCGCGACGATCCCGCGTTGCGCGGCCGGCCGGTGGCGGTCGGCGGATCGCGCGAGCGCGGTGTTGTGGCGGCGGCGAGCTATGAGGCGCGCGTCTTCGGTGTTCGCTCGGCGATGGCCTCGTCCACCGCGCGGCGGCGCTGCCCCGACCTGATCTTCGTCAAGCCGCGCTTCGAGGTCTACAGCGCGATCAGCCACCAGATCCGCGAGATCTTCGCCGATTATACCGAGCTGATCGAGCCGCTCTCGCTTGACGAGGCCTATCTCGACGTATCGGGCACCGGCAACGCCACCGCCGTCGCCCGCGAAATCCGAGCACGGATCAAAGCGGAGACCGGGCTCACCGCCTCGGCCGGCGTTTCGTACAACAAGTTCATCGCCAAGCTCGCGTCGGACCAGAACAAGCCCGACGGACTGTGCGTCATCCCGCCCGACCGCGGACCGGGGTTCGTCGAGCAGCTCGCGGTGGCGCGTTTCCACGGTGTCGGGCCCAAGACCGCCGAGCGGATGGCGCGGCTGGGCATCGCGACCGGCGCCGACCTGAAGGCGCAGAGCCTGCCGTTCCTCGAACGCCACTTCGGCAGCTTCGCGGACTATCTCTACGGCGCCGCGCGCGGGATCGACGGGCGGCCGGTGCGCGCCAACCGCATCCGCAAGTCGGTGGGGGCCGAGCGGACCTTCTTCGAGGACATTGCCGATCCAGCCGCGCTGGCGGAGGCGCTGGAGCGCGTGCTCGACGCGCTGATGGAGCGGATCGACCGATCCGAGGCGAAGGGTCGGACGGTGACGCTCAAGGTGAAATATGCCGATTTCCACCAGATCACGCGCGCGCGCAGCTTCGTATCACCAGTCGGCGATCGCGCGGGCATCGGCGGGGCGGGGCAGGCGCTGCTGGCGGCTTTGCTGCCGGTGCCGAAGGGGGTGCGACTATTGGGCCTCGCGCTGTCCAGCCTGTGCAGCGACGCCGAGCAGGACGAGGTCGGTCAGCTCGATCTGGTACTCTGACCGAACGGCCAATCGATCACGCGCCCCGCGAACAGGCACCACCAGACGATCACCGGCTGAAAGGCGAGGCGAGGGCCATGATACCACCAGCCGAGCGTGCCGCCGCCGACGCGGACATGATCGACGGCATGCTTGATGTTCGCCGGGAACACGCAGACGGCATAGAGCGCCAGCATCACCCCTGCGATCCAGCGCAGCCGCGGCACGAGCAGGCCGATCGCGCCGGCGACCTCGCACCAGCCGGTCGCGATCACGGTCAGGCGAGGTGACGGCACCCAATCGGGCACGATCGGCAGGAAGAAATCGGGCCGGCTGACATGCTTGTAGCCAACGTAGAGGAATGCCGCCGCGAGCAGCCAGCGCAGCACGGTGCGGGCGGCCTCGCGCCTCACTTGTGCTTCGGCGCGCTATAGTCCGGCGTCATCGGCTTGGCCGACGGACCGTCGACCGCCGGCATCCCGTCCCAGCCGCCGCCCAGCGCCTTGTAGAGCGAGATCAGGTCGCGGCGGAGCTGGGCGTCGCTCTGCGCGAGCTGGTCGCGGTCGCTCAGCACCGATTGCTGCGCGTCGAGCACCGAAGTCAGATCGACCAGCCCGGTGCGATAGCGCGCGTCGACCGCCTGCAGCGCGCGCTGGGCATCGACGACGCCGGCCTTCAGCGCGACGTTGCGCTGCTGCTCGGTGCGGATGCGGATCAGCGCATCCTCGACATCGCGGAAGGCGCCGAGGACGGTCTGCTGATATTGGACATAGCTCTCGTCCGCCTGCGCCTTGCGTAGCGTGACCGTGCCGGTGCGGCGCCCGAAATCGAGGATGGGGAAGGTCGCCTGCGCGGCGCCCATCACCTGCGCGCTGTCGGCGGTGAACAGATTGCCGAGCGCGGTCGAGATGAGCTGCGCCATGCTCGTCAGGTTGAAGCGCGGATAAAGGTCCGCCACCGCGACGCCGATATCGGCGGTGGATGCAGCCAGATTGCGCTCGGCCGCGCGGATGTCGGGGCGGCGGCGCAGCAGATCGGACGGCAAACCGGGCGGCACCGCCGGCGGCGCCGGAAGCTGCGGACGCGGCACCGACAGCTCGACGATCATCGCATCGGGCGTCTTGCCGAGCAGGACGGCGATGGCGTGCATCTCCGCCTTGCCCTCGGCGACGATCGGCCCGACCGACGCCTGGGCCTGGGCAAGCTGTGCGCGCTGACGGATGATGTCGCCCTGCGGCGTCAGCCCGACCTTGGCATTCTCGCCCATGATCTGCAGATTGCGCGTCTGGCGGTCGACCTCCTGCCGGGCGATCGTCTCGCGCTCCTGCGCCAGGCGCATCGCCATGTAATCGTCGACCACTTCTGCGACGAGGCTGACCTGCGCGTCGCGGGCGTTCCACACCGCCGCTTCGATCCGTGCGCGCGCACCCTCCACCTGGCGGCGGACGCCACCGAAGACGTCGAGCTCCCAGCTGGCGTCGAACCCGGCCGCGTAGGTGGTGATGAACCCGCCGGGCAAGGCGATGCCGCCGCTGCTGCCGCCGCCCGATCCGCCGGTGCTGCCGCCGCTCGCGCCGCCGTCGCCCAGCGCCTGCGCGATCGAGCTGAAGCCGGCATTCTTGCTGAACCGCTCGCTCGTGACCCCGCCGCTGGCGTTGATCTGCGGGAAGAATTGCGACCGGGCGACGCGTTCCTGCGCGCGCGCCTCGCCGATGCGCGTGGCGGCGAGCTTGACGTTGAGCCCGTCCGCCAGCGCGATCGCGACCAGCCGGTCGAGCTTGGGATCGTTATAAGCGTGCCACCAGCCATTCAGGTCGGCGGCCGGCGCTGACGAGGGCGCCTCCGCCTCGCCATATTGGGCGGGCGCGGCCGGCTTTGGCGCGCGATAGTTCGGCCCGACGGCGCAGCCGGCGAGAGCGAGCGCGAGCAGGGAGAGGGCACGCCTCATCCGCCGTGCGCCCCGGCGCCGGCCTTGCCCTGGCGCAGGAACAAAGCGAGCGGAATGATGAGCAGGACGAAGATCATCAGGACGTGGAAGACGTCGATATAGGCCAAGGTCGATGCCTGCGTCTGGACCTGCTGATAGAGCGCGCCGAGATTCTCGTTGCCGCTTGATGATACGTTCCCGATCGTCTGGCCGAGCTGGTCGAGACCCTGATTGTAGTTGGGATTGAGCGGGCTCAGCCCCTCGACAATGTAGCTCTGATTGACCTGTCCGCGTTCGATCAGCCCCGCCTGCGCGAGCGAGATGCAGATCGAGCCGCCGAGATTGCGCGCGACGTTGAGCAAAGCCGAGGCCTGGTTGGTCTGGTCGGGCTTGAGCCCAACATAGGCGGCGGCGTTGATCGGGATGAACACGAACGGCAGCCCCGCGGCCGAGATGAGGCGCGCGGTGGAGATGTCGCCATAGGCGATGCTGGAGTTCCAGCCGGTCATGACGAAGAAGGCGGCGGCCTGCAGCGCCAGCGCGGGCACCAGCAGCAAGCGCGTATCGACCCGGCCCGACAGCACCCCGGTGAGCGGCATCATCAGCAACGTCGCGATGCCGCCGGTGGTGAGCGCGAGCCCCGCATTGGTGGCGGTATAGCCCAGCACCTGCTGCGCGAATTGCGGGATGAGCTGGGTCGTTCCGAAGATGACCATGCCGGCGGCGAACATGAAGAGCGTGGTGATCCCGAAATTGCGATTGCCGAGCAGCCGCAGGTTGACGATCGGATCCTTGCGGTTGAGCTCCCACACCACCAGCAGCACCAGCGACACCGCCGAGACGATCGCGGTGGTTGTGATGAAGCCGCTGCCGAACCAGTCGTCGCGCTCGCCGCGATCGAGCGTGATGTCGAGGCAGCCGAGCCCGAGCGCCACCAGCACGAAGCCGATATAGTCGACGTTGAGGCCCTTCTTCAGCAGCGCCTTGCGCTCGTCCTGCAGCGCCTTGGGCTCCTGCAGGAACGCCTGCACCAGCGCGAGGCTGAGGATGCCGACCGGCACGTTGATGAGGAAGATCCAGTGCCAGCTGATATTGTCGGTGATCCAGCCGCCCAGCGTCGGCCCGAGGATCGGCCCGCACACCACCACCACGCCATAGGCCGCGAACGCCTTGCCGCGCTGCTCGGGCGGGAAGGTGTCGGCGAGGATCGACTGTTCCGACGGCGCGAGCCCGCCGCCGCCAATGCCCTGCAGGATGCGCGCGAAGATCAAGGTGCCGAGGTTCGGCGACAGGCCGCACATCAGCGACGACAGCGTGAACAGCGCCACCGAGATCATGTAATAGCGCTTGCGGCCGATCACGTCGCTCAGCCAGCCCGAGATCGGGATGATGATCGCGTTCGAGACGAGGTAAGAGGTCAGCACCCACGCCGCCTCGTCCTGGCTCGCCGCCAGCCCGCCGGCGATATGATCGAGCGAGACGTTGGCGATCGAGGTGTCGAGCACCTCCATGAAAGTCGCCATCGAGATGATGCCGACGATCAGCCACGGATTGTGCCGCCCGGCCGCCGAGCGCGCGTTCGTCCAGCCCTTGGCGGCGGCCATCCTACCGCACCGTGACGCGCGGCACGACCGACATGCCGGGGCCGATCGCATAGCGGCGCCACTCGGCCCCGTCGAACAGGATGCGCACCGGCACGCGCTGGACGACCTTCACGTAATTGCCGGTGGCGTTCTGCGCCGGCAGCAAGGCGAACGCCTGGCCGGCGCCGTTCTGGATCGAGTCGATATGCCCTGCGAACACCACGCCGGGATAAGCGTCTATGCGGAGATCGACATGCTGGCCCGGCCGCATGTTCTTGAGCTGGGTTTCCTTGAAATTGGCGGTGACCCACATCGTCTCGGGTACCAGCGCCATCAGCTGCTGGCCGGGCGCAACATAGCTGCCGACATTGACCTGCCGGTTGACCACCTGGCCCGCGACCGGCGCGACGACGCGCAGATACGACGTGACGACCTCCGCCTCGCGTACGCGGGCGAGCGCGGCGGCGCGCTGGGCATAGCCGGCCTTCACCTCCTTGCGCGCGGCGGCGACGTCGGCGCGCGCGGTATCGACCTGGCGTTGCGCGGCGAGCGCCTGCGCGTTGTTGCTCTCGGCCTGCGTGCGCGCCTGCTCGACCTGCGTCGCCGCCGCCGCCGCCGGATCGAGCCGCTGCAGCGCCGCGTAACGCTGATAATCGTGGGAGGCGTGAAGCGCCTGTGCGGCGGGGGCGATGGCGTTGGCGGCCTGCTGGCGCAACGTCGCCTGCGCCGAGATCACGCGCGCCTGCGATTGCTGGATCTGCGCATCCGCCTGCGCGACGCTCGCCTGCGCCTCCTCGAGCTGCGCCGCCGGCGTGCCCGGCTCGATCACCGCCAGCAACTGCCCCTGCGGCACGTGGCGATTGTCGTAATCGGGAACGCGCACGAGCTTGCCCGAGGTCTGCGCGGAGAGCCGGACGATATGCGCGTCGACGAAAGCATCGTCGGTCGAGACGTAGCGGCGCGCGTGCAGCCAATAGAGGATGCCGCCCACGATGAGCAGCGCCAGCACGATGCCGCCGACGATCCAGAAGAGCGGGCGCTTGTAGAGCGGCGGCTTGTCGTTCTCGGGCTTGTCGTCGCCCTTGTCTTCGCCGTCATCCTTCGCGGCTTCGCCCGAACCACCCTCGCGGTCGAGCTTGCGGCCATTGTCGCCGGTGCGATCCTCGGCCTTGGCGGGATGATCCTGATCGTCGCTCTTGCGCTCGGCCATCGATCAGGCGGCGATCATGCGGGCGCACGAGCGCGCTGGGGAGGGAGCCAACATCGCTCGCCGGAAAGCCCGGCGCGCCGATTCGTTCCGCCGGCGTGTATTTTACGGCGAGCCACGCCTGGGTAGGACGCCGCGCCCTGGGCCAGGCTTCACGCATTTTACGCAGAAAGCCGGGCGCCGCTTACGAAAGCTTTATCCCGGCATTGCTAAGCCGGCCCCTATGGCAGGAGGCCGATATGCGTGAAGCACTGGAAGCATTGGAGATCCTGGCCGGTCGCGGCGAGGAATTGGCCGCGTTGCTCGATCTTGGCGGGCCGCCCAGCAGCTACGATCTCAGCATGAAGCGCATGGCGCTTTCCTCGGCTGTCAGGGCGTATCTGACCGCCGAACAGCGCGACATTCTCGGCCCGCTGACCGAACTCGGCACGGCGGACGCGAAGGAACTGGTCGGCCTGTTCTTCCAGGAATCGCATCGGCTGCGTTCGGCCTATTCGCAGCACGTGGTGGACTGGCCGACCGCGTGCATCGAGGAGGAGTGGCACAGCTATCGCGCGGGATCGCTGCAACTGATCGTGCAGATGCGTCGGGTGCTTGCGTTCAAGAAGAACGAGCTGTTCGCGCGCGCGCATCACATCCTGCAGACCGGCGGCGTTGCGACGCGAACGGCGGCGGCCCGCTAGGCGATAGCTGGCCCTCGGCAAGGTCAGTCATTGATGGTCAAGAACTCTGCCGATTACCGCCGATAATCAGGCGGTAGTGGCTCCCCGGGCCGGATTCGAACCAGCGACCATTCGATTAACAGTCGAACGCTCTACCACTGAGCTACCGGGGAACAGGGGCGCGCTGGCGCCCCGGCGGAGGCGGCGCCTATACCGCAGCCGCAAACGAAATCAAGCCGTTCAGATTGCGAACTGCTCCATCGCGATCCGATCGTCGAGCGCATGCTCGGGATCGAACAGCAGGGTGAGCGGATTCGAGCGATCGATCGTCACTTCGATCGTGTCGATATCGCGCACCTCGCGCTGATCCGCCACCGCGCTGACCGGGCGTTTGACCGGATCGAGCGCGCGAAATCGAATGCGCGTGCGGTCTGACAGGATCGCGCCGCGCCAGCGCCGCGGGCGGAACGGGCTGATCGGCGTCAGCGCCACCAGCGCGCTTTCGAGCGGCAGGATCGGCCCGTGGGCCGAGAAATTATAGGCGGTCGAGCCGGCCGGCGTCGCCACCAGCACGCCGTCGCAGACGAGCTCGGGCAGCACCACGCGCCCGTCGACGCAGACTTCGATCGAGGCGGCCTGACGCGTCTCGCGCAGCAGCGACACCTCGTTGATCGCCGGCACGGTGTGCCGCTCGCCCTCCACGGTCACCGCCTCCATGCGCAACGGCGGCACCTTGATCGTCTTGGCGGCGAGCAGCCGCGCCTCGAGCAGATCGGGGCTCCACGAATTCATCAGGAAGCCGACCGTGCCGAGGTTCATGCCGAATACCGGCACCGGGCGGTGCCGGTCGAGCATCGCGTGCAACGTCTGCAGCAGGAAGCCGTCGCCGCCCAGCGCGACGATCAGGTCGGCCTTGCGCGGATCGACCCATTCGTATCGGCGGCGCAGCTCGACGGCGGCGGCTTGCGCCGCGTCGGTCGGAGAGGCGGCGAGCGCCATCAAACGTTCGCTCATCCGCCGGTGACGCTCATATGGCGTGCGACGGCGGGTGCGCGCCGTTCGATCGCGAAATCGTGGCCGAACGGCTTGGCGGCCATCGCGCGATCGAGCGCCGCGTCCAGTGCATCCGGGCCGCCCTCACGCAGTACGGCGCGCAGATCGACATGATCCTCCTGGCCCAGGCACATGTACAATTTCCCCTCGGCCGTGAGGCGCACGCGGTTGCAGCCCGCGCAGAAATTTCCAGTGAGCGGCGTGATGAAGCCAATTCGCGCGTCGAGTTCGACGACGCGTGCATAGCGTGCCGGACCGCCGGTGCGCTCCAGGAGCGGGACCAGAGTGTAACGATCCTCCAGCCGACGCCGCACGCCATCCAGCGGCAGGTAACGATCGGTGCGATCCTCGTCGATCGCGCCCAGCGGCATCGTCTCGATCAGCGTGAGATCGTGCCCCTCCGCGGCGCACCAGCGCAGCATCGGCTCAATCTCGTCGTCGTTGATGCCCTTGAGCGCGACCATGTTGATCTTGATTTGAAGCCCGGCCGCTTTCGCGACGGCGATCCCGTCCAGCACTTTCGCCACATCGCCCCAGCGCGTGACATGGCGGAAGCGCTCCGCATCGCGGCTGTCGAGGCTGACGTTTATGCGACGGATGCCGGCATCGGCGAGCGGCTGCGCCAGCTCCGCAAGGCGGACGCCGTTGGTGGTGAGCGTCAGCTCGTCGAGCGCCCCGCTCGACAAATGGCGGCCGATCATCCGGGCGAGATCGGGCAGGCCACGCCGCACCAGCGGCTCGCCGCCGGTCAGGCGGATGCGGCGCACCCCGCGCGCGATGAACGCATCCGCGATCGCCGCGATTTCTTCGAGGCTCAGCACCGCGCTGCGCGGCAGGAAGGTCATCGCCTCGGCCATGCAGTAGCGGCAGCGCAGATCGCAGCGGTCGGTCACCGACATTCGAACATAGGTGATGCGCCGCCCGAAGGCGTCGATCAGCGGAACAGACGCGGCCGGTATCATGCGCGATAGCTAGGTGAGCGCCGATGCGTCGGCAAGGGTTGCCCCTTGCGCTGCGACGCGGCAAATCGGTGCGATGCATTCGTCGTTCGCACCATGATCGTCCTGATCGGCATTCTGTTCCTCGTCGCCGGATTCGCCCTGCGGCTCAATCCGCTGCCCGTCATCGCAATCGCCGCCGCCGCGACCGGGCTTGCGGCTGGTATGACGCCGCTGGCGATCCTCGGTTCCTTCGGACACGCCTTTAACGAAAATCGCTATGTCTCGGTGATCTACGTCGTGCTGCCGGTGATCGGGCTGCTGGAACGTTATGGCCTGCAGCAACGCGCCCGTGCGCTGATCGCTTCGCTGCACGGGGCGACGGTCGGCCGGCTGCTGATGGCCTATCTGCTGTTCCGCCAGCTCACCGCGGCGGTCGGCCTGATCTCGATCGCTGGACATGCGCAGACGGTGCGTCCGCTGCTCGCGCCGATGGCGGAAGGCGCCGCCGAGAAGCAGGGTGTGATCGAGCCCGAGCCGCGCGCCCGCATCCGCGCGCTGGCGGCGGCGACCGACAATGTCGGCGTGTTCTTCGGCGAGGACATCTTCCTCGCCATTGGCTCGATCCTGCTGATGAAGGGCTTTCTCGAACATTATGGCATCCTGATCGATCCGCTCACCTTGTCGTGGGCAATCCCGAGCGCGGTGTGCGCCTTCCTCCTGCACGGGGCGCGGCTGATGCTGCTCGACCGGCGGCTGGCGCGCGGGCGGCGGCGATGATCGGCCTGCCGTTCGTCTACACGCTCGGCGGCCTGATGTTCGGCGCCTATGCGATCGCCGGCTGGCGCGACCGTGCCAATCCGCGCCGTTATGCCAACGGGCTGTTCTGGGGCTTGCTGGCGCTGAGCTTCCTCGCCGGCGACCGGCTGGGCGACGTCGGCAACGGCGTGCTCGTGCTGGCGCTGGTGGCGGTCGCAGCACCTGGGCTCGGCCGCGGCGTGCCGGCGACGACCACGCCCGGCGAGCGCCAGGCCCTGGCCGTGCGGCATGGCAACCGGCTGTTCGCCGCCGCATTGATCGTGCCAGCGGTCGCCCTGATCGGCGCGCTCGCTTTCCGTCACATGCCGGCGCTGATCGACCCCAAGCAGACGACCTTGGTGGCACTTGGCTTCGGCACGCTGATCGCGTTGATCGTCTGCATGGCGTGGCTCCGCCCTGCACCGATTGCCGCGCTGGAAGAGGGGCGTCGGCTGGCCGACGCGATCAGCTGGGCGCTCGTTCTGCCGCAGATGCTTTCGGCGCTGGGCGTGGTGTTCGCGATGGCCGGCGTCGGCGAGGTCGTGGGCGGTCTGCTCGGCCGCGCGCTGCCGCATGGCAGCCTCGTTGCCGCCGTATTGGCCTATGCGATCGGCATGGCGGTGTTCACGGTCCTGATGGGCAACGCCTTCGCCGCTTTCCCGGTGATGGCGGCTGCCGTGGGCGTGCCGCTGCTGATCCAGGGACATGGCGGCACGGCGGCGGCGGTCGCCTCGCTTGGCATGCTGTGCGGCTTCTGCGGTACGCTGCTGACCCCCATGGCGGCGAACTACAATCTCGTGCCGGCCGCGCTGCTGGAGCTGCCCAATCGCTACGGCGTGATCCGCGCGCAGGCGCCGACCGCTTTGCTGATGTTCGTCGCCAACCTCCTCCTTCTCTATTTTCTGGCCTTTCCCCGATGATCCTGACCGCCGAGATTGCCGACCGCTTCGCCACGCTCACGCTTGGGCATGTCCGGCGCGAATTTCCGAACAAGCTCGAACATGTGATCGATGGCGCAGCCGACGTCGCGCGGCCGAGCGTGCTGCACCCTGTCTTCTACGGCAGCTTCGACTGGCATAGCTGCGTCCACGGCTGGTGGCAGATGCTGACGCTCGTCCGGCTGTTCCCCGACATGCCGGCGGCTGCCGCCGTCCGCGCCGCGGCCGACGAGATGCTGGTGCCCGAGAAAATGGCGGGCGAACTCGCTTATCTGGAGCGTCCCTCGGCGCTCGGTTTCGAACGGCCTTATGGCTGGGCGTGGGCGCTGGCATTGCACGGCGAGGCGGTGCGGCACGCGGCAGGCTGGGGCGCCACGCTCGAACCGCTGGCGCGGGTCATTGCGGCGCGCTTCGCCGCGCATCTGCCGAAGCTGACCTATCCGATCCGCGTCGGCACCCATTTCAACACCGCCTTCGCGCTCACGCTGGCACGCGACTGGGCGATGACCCACGACGCGCCGTTGGCCGCGCTGATCGAGGCGCGGGCGCGCGACTGGTTCGGCCAGGACCACGATTGCCAGGCGTGGGAGCCAGGCGGCGACGAGTTCCTGTCGTCGGCGCTCAGCGAGGCGCTGCTGATGGCGGACACGCTGGCGCCGGCAGCGTTCGCGACGTGGTTCGACGCCTTCCTGCCGCGCGCCGGCGCCGGTGAGCCCGCGACGCTGTTCGGCCCCGCAATCGTGTCCGACCGCGCCGATGGCAAGATCGCGCATCTCGACGGCCTCAACCTGAGTAGGGCCTGGGCGTGGCGTCGGATCGCCGGCGCGCTGGGGCAGGAACACCCGGCCCACGCCCGCGCGCTGGCCACGGCGGACAAGCACCTCGCGGCCGCGCTGCCGCACATCGCCGACAATTATGCGGGCGAGCATTGGCTCGCGACGTTCGCGGTGCTGGCGCTTGCCGCCTGAGGTTGCCCGGCAGGCCCGTTTCCTGTAGCGGCGCGACCCATGCTGACCTTCCTTCTCGTCATCCACGCGCTCGTCGCGGCCGCGCTCGTTGCGGTGATCCTCATGCAGCGCTCGGAGGGCGGGGGCCTCGCGTCCGGCGGCAATCCGGCCGGGCTGATGAGCGCGCGCGGCGCCGCCGATTTCCTGACGCGCACCACCTCGATCCTGGCGTCGGTGTTCGTCGTGCTCTCGATCGGCCTCGCCGCGCTCGCCACGATGCAGCATTCGCCGGCAACGATCGACACGTCGCTGGTCAAGAGCCGCAGCGCCGCTCCGGCGCCCGCGCCGAAGCCCACGAACGGTATTCCGCTCGCTCACTAAGCCCGGCTTCGGTCGGGGCAGGGCGATGGAGCAACTTTCTCTGGACAGCCCCTTGCTTCCGCCGGATTCGGCACGCTAGGCCCCAATTCCCATGGCGCGGTTCATTTTCATAACCGGCGGCGTGGTCTCCTCGCTTGGCAAGGGCCTGATGGCGGCGTCGCTCGCGGCGCTGCTCCAGGCGCGTGGCTACAGGGTCCGCCTCCGCAAGTTCGATCCCTATCTCAACGTCGATCCGGGCACGATGAGCCCGTATCAGCACGGCGAGGTGTACGTCACCGACGACGGGGCCGAGACCGATCTCGACCTCGGCCATTACGAGCGCTTCACCGGCGTCTCGGCGCGGCAGAGCGACAATGTGACGTCGGGCCGGATCTATCAGTCGATCATCCAGCGCGAACGGCGCGGCGATTATCTGGGCGCGACCGTCCAGGTGATCCCGCACGTGACCGACGCGATCAAGGAGTTCGCACGCGCCGAGGTGGACGATCTCGATTTCGTGTTGTGCGAGATCGGCGGCACGGTCGGCGACATCGAATCCCTGCCGTTCATGGAGGCGATCCGCCAGCTCCGGAACGATCTCGGCCGCGACCAGACCTGCTTCGTCCACCTGACGCTGGTGCCGTACATCGCCGCCGCGGGCGAATTGAAGACCAAGCCGACCCAACACAGCGTGCGCGACCTGACCAGCCTCGGCATCCAGCCCGACGTGCTGGTGTGCCGCTGCGAGCATCCGCTGCCGGAGAATGAGCGCGCCAAGATCGCCTTGTTCTGCAACGTGCCCAAGGAGGCGGTGATCCCCGCGCTCGACGCATCGAGCATCTATGCGGTGCCGTCGCAATATCATGCCGCCGGCCTCGACGGCGCGGTGCTGCGCTCGTTCGGGTTGCCGTTCGAGCCGGCGCCCGATCTGCGCCGCTGGGGCGACATCATGGAGCGGCTGGAGAACCCCGAGGGCGAGGTGACGATCGGCGTCGTCGGCAAATATGTCGGCCTGGCGGACGCGTACAAGTCGCTCAACGAGGCACTGGTCCACGGCGGCATCGCCAACCGGGTCAAGGTCAACATCCGCTGGCTCGACGCCGAACTGTTCGCTGAGGATGAGAGCGAGATCGCTTCGAAGCTGGAGCCGCTTCACGCCATCCTCGTTCCCGGCGGGTTCGGCGAGCGCGGCAGCGAGGGCAAGATCGCCAGCGTCCGCTTCGCGCGCGAGCGGCGCGTCCCCTATTTCGGCATCTGCCTCGGCATGCAGATGGCGTGCATCGAAGGCGCGCGGAACACCGCCGGCATCGCCAGCGCGTCCACCACAGAATTCGGGCCGACCGACGAACCCGTCGTCGGGCTCATCACCGAATGGATGACGGCCGAGGGCCTGGAAAAGCGAGCGGCGGGCGGCGACCTTGGCGGCACGATGCGGCTCGGCGCCTATCCGGGTACATTGGCAGGCAACAGCCATGTCGCGGGCATCTACGGCTCGACCGAGATTTCCGAGCGGCATCGTCACCGTTACGAGGTCAATGTCCACTATCGGCCCGCGCTCGAGGAGGCAGGGATGGTCTTCTCCGGCATGTCGCCCGACGGTGCCCTGCCCGAAATCGTCGAGCGGCCGGACCATCCATGGTTCATCGGTGTCCAGTTCCATCCCGAGCTGAAGTCGAAGCCGTTCGATCCGCATCCCTTGTTCAAGAGCTTCATCGCGGCGGCGGTGAAGCAGAGCCGGCTGGTCTGAGCGCGGCTTGAGAAAAGGGCCGATCCGGACTCGACTCTGAGGATTTTCAGGACGATAAGGCCTGCGGACCAGTCGGGAGAGGTTGCCATGCGCCTTCGTCCATCGTTCGGCGCGGCTCTTGCCTGCGCGATGGTGCTGGGGGCCACGGCGGCTTCCGCCACAAAATATACCTATAGTGTCACGGGGGTCGTCACCGACGATGTCTACGACCCCTACGCTTATTATGGCGCCACGTTGCCGCTGGATGCCGCGTTCACGCTGACCTATGTCGTCGACGATGCGGCACCGACCGGCGTCTATACGTCCGGCGCAGCCGGCTCGTTGGCCGGCGGCGGTGGGCTGTATCAGGCTGATACCTCGACGCCCGTCACGGCCTCGATCACGGTCGGAAGCTATAGCTACGCGCTGCGCGTCGACGAGTTTTTCCAGCCTTATTCCTACGACCCGACCACAGGCGACAGCTTCGGAACCGAAATATCCAGGAGCAATTACGGCTTGGCAACGAAGGACTCGGCAGCGAAAACGCTCTCGTTTCGCGCCGAATACGATAGTTATCAGGTGTGCTGCGGCTTATTCTTCGGCGACTCGACCGACTATTTCAATAATTTCGACATCAGCCTGCACTCGCTCGGCTTCACCTCTGCCGATTATCGCGAGCTGGGAACGTTCGATCTGGCGCCGGATAGCACCGGCTACTTCCTGACCGGCTATTTCGCGGAGGATCATTCGGGTGGGGTCAGCCTGGACTATCAGTCGGCTGGCCTGCTGGCGACGCGGCTGACGGTCACGTCGGACGTCGCCGAGCCTGCCAGCTGGGTGGCGATGATGGCGGGGTTCGGATTGCTCGGTGGGATGCTGCGTCGTCGCCGCTCGACCGCTCACCCGACATACGCCTTTTAGTCCTCGTCCTCGGCGAGCAGCGCGCTTGCCTGCGCCTGGTTCGATGTCGCGCTGGTCGCGGCATCGAGCGTGCCGCGGTCGCCGCCGCCTGCGAAGCTCACTGCGGTCCAGCAGATGCCACCGGCCCAGAACAAGGCGGCCCAGCGACTGCGGAAGATGAGGCGGAGCGGAATCACGCCGGCATCTTCCGCCGGTTTCATTAGGATCGCGTTACCAGTCCGAGGGCGCCGTGCCGGGTACGCTCACCGGGTCGCTGGGCTCGGGCGGGATCGGGTCGGTCGGGGTCGGGATGGGATCGTCCATCGGTGCCTCGGTCGGGATTTCGGGTGTCAGAGGCTGGCTGGCCATGCGCATTCTCCTGCATTGCGAGGAAGAAACGCGCGAACGAGCGGGCCGCCTCAAAAACAAACGCCCGGGCCGACGATGCGGCCCGGGCGCCTGCATGACGATCACTCGTCAGCCCCCTTTGATGTCGCCGGGCCCGCACGCTTACGTCGAACCCCTTTCGGTACGACGTGCGGGGCCTCGGCCTCCCCGAACCATGGCCTTAGCCGCTGCTCGTGATGCTGTGCTAGACGATGGTCCGGAGGGTTGTCATGGGCAATATGTCAGGCTTGAAGCGAATGCGCATGCCCTGTGCTTCCCACGCAACAGCACATGATTAACCCCGGCTTAAACGACGACCAGCCGATCATCCCCGATCGCTGCCAGCACACCGACCAGACCGCCCGCCTCGATCCGCGGATCGAGCGCAGCAAAGGCCAGGCCAGTATCGGCCAACCCGGTCTGGCAGGCCAATATCCTTACACCCAGTTCCAGTGCGGTATCGATCAGCGCCCTGCGATCCTCGGTCAGGCCTGCCAGCAGCACCACCGCCGCTCCATCGGCGAACAGGTTGGTCGAGCCACCCAGCGCGGCGTGCGCGGCCGCCATCGCGAGCGCGGTGCCGAAGCGTTGCGGGTCGTCGCCGGCGACGATGATCGTCAGCCCGCGCATCGGCAGCCGGGATCCTTGGGCAGGGCGATGGTGCGGAAGCGGAAGGCGAGTGCATCGACCAGCAGCAGGGTGCCGGCGGGATCGGCACCGAACGGCACGATCGCGCGGACCGCCTCGATCGCGGCGAGGCTGCCCAGCACTCCGGTCAGCGCGCCCAGCACGCCCTGATCGGCGCAGGAAATGTCCGGCCGGCCCGGATCGCTGCCCACCAGGCAGCGATAGCAGGGCTTGCCGGCTTCCCACCCGCGAAAGACCGCCAGCTGGCCGTCGAACTGGCCGACGGCGGCCGAGATCAGAGGCACGCGAAGTTCATGTGCGGTGTCGGCGACGATCAGCCGCGTCTCGAAATTGTCCGATCCGTCGATCACCGCGTCTGCGCCGGCCAGCAGCGTGCTGGCATTATCGGCGTCGAGGCGGACGCAATGCCCCTCGACCCGGACGTCGGGGTTGAGGCGCGCCACCGCCGCCGCCGCCGCGTCCACCTTCGCCGTGTCGACATCGGCGGTGGTGAACAGCACCTGCCGCTGCAGGTTGGAGAGCGCGACCGCATCGTCGTCGATCAGGGTCAGCCGACCGACGCCCGCGGCGGCAAGATACTGGATGGCCGGCGCGCCGATGCCGCCGGCTCCCACCAGCGCGACATGCGCGCCGAGCAGCCGCATCTGCCCCGCGCCGCCAATCTCCCGCAGGATGATGTGGCGCGCATAGCGTTCGAGCTGCGCATCGCCGAGCGTGGTCAACGCCCGGTCGAGCCGAAGCCGCCTTCGCCGCGCACCGTTGCGTCGAGCATCTCTACCTCCACGAACGCTGCCATCGTCACGGGCGCCGCCACCAACTGGGCGATGCGCTCGCCGCGCCGAATGGGGAAGGGCGCGTCGCCGAAGTTGACCAGCAGCACCTTCACCTCGCCGCGATAATCGGCGTCGATCGTGCCGGGCGTGTTGAGACAGGTGATGCCGTGGCGGAGCGCGAGGCCCGATCGTGGACGGACCTGCACTTCATAGCCGGCAGGAATGGCGATGGCGAAGCCGGTGGCCACCGCACGCCGTGCGCCGGGGGCGAGATCGAGCGTCTCCGCCGCCACGACGTCCATTCCCGCGGCATGCGCGCTGGCATAGGCCGGCAGCGGCAGGCCGTCGCCGTGGGGCAGGCGTTTGATCTGGATGGCAAGGCGCGGAGCGAGTTCGGTCATGTCCGTCGCTTTAGCGAAGGCGCCGCCGCTTCGCCAATCCAGCGCGCTTGCCTGCGTCAACGAGCAACGCGGTGTGGCGAGCGCGGCCATGGTGCGCTAAAGGTTACAGCGACTTGCCGCTCTCACGTTGACGGATGTTGCGTTGCAGCATAATCCGAAACGGCTGGTAGTGTTTCGTGCTTTCCTCCGAGTCGGTGCAAAAGCGTGGAAGCGATCGTCGGCAAATTTGTCTGCAAGCTGCTCAAGCACCGCCGATCGCGGGGCCGCGCGAAGCTGACCGACGACGGCGTCGTCAGCGTGTGCCGACGGTGCGGAATCCCGATGCGGCGCGACGAACAGCGCCAGTGGGTGGTCTGGCAACGGCCGGCAACTTCCGAAAGTCTGCATCCCGGGCGGTGAGTATCCGTTAAGATCGGCGCTGGAACGCCTGGGCGCCTCGCGACGACGCTGCGCATTGTCTGCAATCGACGCTGTCGCCGCATGATCGGGCGCTTAGCCGATGGCGGCGTAATCGAACGTCATGGCGATCGGGCGGATATCGGCGAAGAAGCTGGCGAGCGATACGCGTGGCCTCGCCGTGCTCGAGTTCGCGCTGGTCGCGCCGTTGCTGCTTACGATCCTGTTCGGCATCGCTGGCTATGGCGGCTATTTCTGGCGCGCGCACGCCGTGCAGCAGGTCGCAAACGATACTGCGCGCGCGGCGTTGCCGGGGCTGACCGCGGCCGAGCGGCAGTCGCTCGCACTCGCCGCCTTCAGCATCGATCTGCCCGCGGTCGGTCTCGACCCGACCCGTGCGACCGCCACCGTGGCCGAGGCGAACGGCATCGTGACGGTCAACGTCAGCTATGACGGCAGCCGTGACGGCTTCCTGAACCTCAGCCTCGTCCCGCTTCCGTCGAAGCTTATCAAGCGGTTGGCCGCCGTCCGCCTCGGCGGCCTGTGAAGCGGCTCCGGTCGGGGCTTGCCTGCGATCGGCGGGGCAGCGTCACGCTGCTGACGGCGGCGGCGTTGGCGATCGCGACCGCGGCGATGGCGCTCGCGGTCGATCTCGGCTCGCTCTACGCGGAGAGCCGCAAGCTGCAGGGGATCGCCGACGCGGCGGCCTTGTCGGCGGCGGGAAACCTTTCCACGGCGACCACCTCCGCGCAGGCGGCGATCGATGCCAACAACCCGCGCCAGCCGGTTACATTGACGATCGTCACCGGCGTATACAGCCCCGATCCGACGGTGGCGGCGGCAGCGCGCTTCACCGCCGGCGGCACGGCCAACGCGGCGCGCGTGACGTTGAAGGAGAACGCACCGCTCTATTTCGGCCGCATCTTCGGCCTGACATCGGTGCATATCGGCCGCAACGCCACGGCCGTGCGTACCGATCTCGCCGCCTTCTCGCTCGGCTCGCGCGCGGCCTCGCTGAATGGCGGGATCGGCAACCAATTGCTGTCGGCGCTGACCGGCTCGACGATTTCGCTGAGCGTCGCCGACTATAACGCGCTCGCCACCGCCAATTTCGACCTGTTCTCCTTCGTCGACGCGCTGCGCACCGAGCTCAAGCTGACCGGCCTGTCGTACACACAGGTGCTGCAGACCACGACGACGCTGCCGCACCTCCTCAACGCGCTGGCCGCGACGCTCACCACCGGCGGCAATGCGGCGGCCGCATCGGCGGTGGCGAAGCTCGCCGGCAGCGTCGTGTCGACGACGATCTCGCCGGCATTGCTCGTCAACCTGGGCTCGCTCGGTGCGCAGGATCGCACGAGCGGCGGCCAGGCCATTCTGCTGGGCCTCAACCAGTTCCTGCAGGCGACATTGCAGACGGCCGGCGGCGCGCGACAGATGTCGCTCTCGCTCAATGGCCTGATCCCGGGCCTCGCCAGCGTGAACACGACGCTTGCCGTCGGCAATCGCACCGCAAGCTCGCCGTGGCTGTCCGTGACCAGCACCGGCGATACGATCGTGAGCACGGCGCAATCGCGGCTTTATCTGGAGGTCCAATTGCTGTCCTCGCCCGCGCTGCAGCTCCTCGGCATCTCCGGGATCCGGCTGCCCGTCTATGTCGAGCTGGCGGCGGCACAGGCGCGCCTGTCGAGCATCAGCTGCAGCGCCGCCGCCGGCCAGAGCGCCATCCTGTCGGTGCTGCCCTCGCTCGGGCATGCCTCCATCGCCGACGTCAACACGACGGCCTTGTCCAACATGAGCGTGATCCCGGCCGAAACGCCGGCCACGATCGTCAATATCCTCGGCATCAAGGCGACCGCATCGGCCACCATCCCGCTGAGCGACGCGACCTGGCAGAGCGTCCCGTTCAACTCGACCGAGATCGCCGCGCGCGCGGTCAAGACGGTTTCGTCCAGCGGCACCGTCTCGGCGATCGCGACCGGGCTGGACAGCAAGCTCGCCATCGGCGTGGCGGTTGGGCCGCTCAGCCTGCCGGACCTGACGATCGGACCGCTCATCAAGCCGATCCTGGATCTGGCCGCACCGCTGGTCGACCAGTTGCTTTCGCCGCTGCTCGACCTCCTTGGTATTCATCTCGGCCAGGCCGACGTGCAGATCAACGGCGTGCGCTGCGGCACCGCCGCGCTGGTCGCCTGACGCAGCCGCTTTCTCCACGCGATGAGGGCGCGTAGGAGAGGGCGATGCGTACCATCTCCATCGACGCGGCCGTCCGTCTCTATCACCTTGACGAGGATGGCGCGGCGGAGACGTTGATCTACGGATCGCTCGCGGAGGCGCTCGCGATCGCGGCGGCCGAGCCCGACGAGCGGCAGGATGGCCTGTTCATCCAGACGCGCGACGACGTCGTCGCCTATCGCGACCTGACCGAGGGCTGATCGAAGGCAGCCGCGCGTTCGCGCCCGATCGCGCGTTCGCGCCCGATCGCGCGGAGCGCCCGAACGGCCATCAGCCGGGCGCGCCGCCGCGCCGTTCCGTCTCCGAGCGACAGGCGGAGCCAGCTCGCCGCGACGTCGGCGAAGCCGAGCGTGCCCGCCAGCCCGGCGATCCGGTGCGCGCACGCTTGCTCGCCATCGCCGCCGAGCATCGCCAGCGCTTCCGCCAATTGCTGGGCGAGGCCGGCGAGCAGGCCATCGAACGCCGCTCGGCCGAACATCGCCGCCATGCGACCGCGCCGCTCGGCCTCGGGATCGTCATCCGTGAGCCACGGCTGCAGGGCCGAGAGCAACGCCTCCGGCGTGGCCGTCCCGGATATATGCCCATCGATCCCGGCGGCGAACATTCGCTCGGCGATCGCGTCTGACGCCGGTCCGTTGAACGCGAGGATGGGCACGATCGCGTCTTCGCCGCCGTCGTCGCGGATCGCATGCGCCAGCGCGATGCTATCCTCGCTCGCCAACCCGACCAGCACCAGCGCATATGCGCCGCTGTCGAGGGCAGCGAGTGCCGCGCTATTGCCGATCGCTTCCACCACCCGATGGCCGGCGTTGCCCAGCCTTGCGGCAAGGAAGTGTCGTCGCGCGGAATCGTGATCGACGATGAGGATCGATTTGCCGTCGAACACCCCTCACCTCGCCTGATTCGAGAAACGCGGTTGATTGCGGCCGGCGAATGCGTCAACAAAGCTCAGCCCATATTATAACACTGTAGAACGCATGGTCGCTTCAAGCCATGGTTCGGAGAAAAGGGTGATGAGTGTTCGTCTGCTGATCGCGGATGACCATCCGCTCGTGCTGGAGGCGCTTTCGCTCGCCGTTCGAAAGAGTGTGCCCGGCGCGGAAATCGATAAAGCGAGCACGGTCGCGGAGGCCGAGGCGCTCGCGTCGCAACGTGGCGACTATCGCCTCGTTCTCCTCGATCTGCTGCTGCCCGACGCGCGCGGATTTTCCGGCCTCCTTCGCCTGCAGCACGTGCTCGGCTCGATCCCGATCGTGATCGTCACCGCGCATCGGCGATCCGATCTGATCGAGGCGGCGCGGGCGCTCGGCGCGGCGGGGTTCCTGTCCAAGGCCCAGCCGCTCGACGAATTGGCGGAGGGTATCGCCGCGGTGCTGGCAGGGGGCACCGTCTTCCCCATGGGAACGGGGAGCGACCGCAGCGTCACGGAGGCGCGGGGGCGCCTCGCCAGCCTCTCCGGCGCGCAGATGCGGGTGTTGCTGGCACTTGCCGACGGCCGCCTGAACAAGCAGATCGCCGGCGACCTTCGCGTGACCGAAGCGACGGTGAAAGCGCATCTCACCGTTATTTTCCGAAAATTGGGGGTCAATAACCGTACCCAGGCGTTGCTCGCGATGCGCTCCGTCTTGAGCGAAGAGCGCGAGGAGACGCCTTGAGCGCATTTGATCTCGATCGCGATGCCCCGACCCCCTTCAAGCCGCCATCGAATATCGGCTTCGTCGTGTTGCTGGGCGCGCTTCTGCTTGTTCTGGTGGCCCTGGCGATCCGGGTCGAGCGGGTGGACAGCGGCGTCAACGAGTTGCGGCTCGTGGTGCGCGCATCATATCAGAAGCGGATCGCCGCCGCCGATCTTCTGAGCGAGGCCGCAACCGCCGAGAGCGCACAGCGCGGCTATCTGCTCACGGGAAGCATGCCGTTTCTGGCACCCTACGAGCCGGCGCGCGTCCGTTCGATGCAGCAATTCGCGCGACTGAGTGCGTTATATCGGACCGAACCGACCCAGTTCGCGCGGATCCAGTCGCTGCAGACCCTGCTTCAGGCCAAGTTTGCCGAGATGGACACGACGATCCGACGTCGCGAGACGGAAGGGCTCGTCGCTGCGGTGGGCGAGGTGCGGAGCAATCACGGCCGCGAGTTGATGGAAGGGGCGACCAACCTCGTCCGTGCGCTGGTGAATGACGAAGAGGCGGCGCTCGTCCGCAACCTGGCCAATGCAAGTGCCAGGCGCCGCGATGCCGCGCGCGCCGTGGCGGCGCTGCTGAGTGTATCGGCGTTGGCGACCCTGTTCGCACTGACATTGCTCTGGCGCGCGCGCGTCGCCCAATCCCGGCTGGAGCTGAGCGCCCGTGAAGGGCTGGCGCGGCTTCGCGCCGTCTTCGCCAGTACGGCGGAAGGGCTCGTCACGCTTAATCCGAGCGGCACGATCGAAGACGTCAACGCGGCGGCGGCGCGGATGCTCGGTTATTCCAAGGACGAGCTCACCTCGCGTGAAATTTCGGTGGTTCTCGATCTGTCGTCCACGGATCGGGGCACGTTCGCGGAGCGGATCGGCATCAAGGATGGCCGGCTGACTCGCCCGAGCCGCGCCGATGAGGTCGCGCGCGGCAAGAATGGGCGATTAGTGCCGGTGGATCTCGCGCTGGGCCTGATGCCGCTGCCAGACGGCACGCACATCGTCGTCTCGCTGCGCGACATTTCCGAGCGCAAGGCTGCCGAACGGCTGAAGGACGAGTTCATCTCGACCGTCAGCCACGAACTGCGCACGCCGCTCACCTCGGTGGTGGGCTCGCTCGGCTTGCTTCGTGGCGGACAGATCGCCGCGCTGCCCGATCAGGCACGCCGGCTGGTCGAGATCGCCGAGAATAATGCGCGCCGGCTGATCCGCCTGATCAACGACATTCTCGACATCGATCGGATCGGATCGGGCAAGAGCCGGCTCGATACCAACGTCTGCGATCTTTGCCATCTCGCCGAGCGCGGCGCGCATGATGCCGAAGGGCTGGCTGCGACGCGCGGGATCACCGTCTCGACCGATCTTCCCGACGAGCCGGTCTCGATCATGTGCGATTTCGAGCGCTTGCTGCAGGTCGTCGGGAACCTCGTCTCGAATGCCATCCGCTTTTCGCCCGACGACGGCACGGTCGTGGTTCGCGTGCGGGCGGAGGGGGATCGCGCGTTGCTGTTCGTCGATGACAGCGGCCCCGGCGTCGCGCCCGAATTTCGCGATCGCATCTTCGGGCGCTTCGCCCAATCGAGCGCGGGCGCGGCGATCCCCGGCGGAACCGGCCTCGGGCTCGCCATTTCGCGGGAGATCGTGAAGGCGCACGATGGCGACATCTGGTTCGACGATGCACCCGACGGAGGTGCGCGCTTCGCGATCGCGCTGCCGCTCCAGCCCGAGATCGAACCGATCCTGACGACCGAAACGAGCAAGCCCCAGGTGCTGGTCTGCGAGGACGATCCCGATGCCGGCGAGGTGCTGCGCGCGATGATCGAGGCGCGCGGCTATGCCGTCACGCTGTGCGGCACCGCGCGCGAGGTGCAGGCGCTCGCGCAAAGCGGACGCTTCGCCGGCGTGGTGCTCGATCTGGCGCTGCCCGACGCATCGGGCCTGAGCGCCGTGCGTGCGCTGCGCGCTCTGTCGCGCACGCGCTCGGTGCCGGTGATCGTCGCGTCGGCGTTCGCCGCGAAGGGCGATGCCGATCCGGCGTCGCGCGCGCTCGACGTGATCGACTGGATCGAGAAGCCGGTCGATCCGCAACGACTGACGCGTGCGCTCGACGTCGCGATGCGCAGGCACGACGACGGCAAGCCGACCCTGCTCCACGTCGATGACGATCCCGACATGCTGGAGGTCGCGGCATTCGCGCTCGCCGATCGCGGCCGGGTGCTGCGGGCGACCAGTCTGGCCGGCGCGCGCGCTTTGCTGGCCGAGACCACGCCCGACATCGTCATCCTCGATCTCAACCTGCCCGACGGGTCGGGCGTCGAGCTGCTGCCAGAATTGTTCACCGCCGACGGGGCGGCGGTGCCCACGATCATCTACTCCGCGTCGGAGCCGCTGCCGGCGGTCGCGCGACAGGTCGACGCGGCTCTGGTCAAATCGCGCCGCTCGCTGCTGGCATTGTCGGAGACGGTGGCCGAAGTCCTCGACAAGCGCGACCGCGGCTGATCAGGGGCGGCGGAAGCCCAGCAGCACGTTGCCCTCGGTCGAGAGATAGTTGCGGCGATAGTCGAAGCGCGGCGTGTCCGCGAACAGCAGATAATAATATTTCATCTGTTCCGACCACCAATAGCCCGGGCAGTGATCCGACTGGCGCTTGGGATCGCTCGTCACGTCGGCGAGATCGGCATAGCCATAGGCAGCGCGGTTCCAGCGCTTCATCGCCAGATAATGCGTGCGCCCGATCGCTCGCCAGCGCGGATCGTGATCGAGCAGCCACAGATTGAACGCGCCATCGGCCAGCTCGGGCCGCAGCTTGTTGCTGGCATGCGTCACCTGATCGGTGCCGTAATCGAAACCCTCGGGCAGCACGCCGTAGCGATCCTGCAGCCAGCTCCACGCCATCGTGCAGGCGACACCGGTCGCATGTGCACCCCCTTGGGCGAGCAGGCCGCCGTAGAAGGAGGCGAGCTCGATCTGGTTGCGGTTGAGGATCGCGCCGGTCTTGAAATCGACATCGGCGAACCACAGGCGCCCGTCGCGCCGATCCTGCTGGTGGCGCAGGATGGCGGCGGTGCAGACGTCGTACATCCGCTTGCAGTCGCGGTCGCCGAACAATTGCCAGCCGTCCCACAGATATTCGTAATAGCTGTCGCTCGGCGGCCCGACGGTGGCGCGGCGACTGAGCCATTGCCCGGTCTCGGCATCGATCGTGTCGGCGAGCAGGCCGATCTTCGAGCGGCGCTCGAACAAGGCCACCTGCGCGCGCTTGGCGGCGTCGTAATAGCGGCGGTCGCCGGTCAGCTTCGACAAAGTGCCGAATTCGGGCAGATATGTGCCGATCTCCGCCGGATTGGTCTGCGGATCGCGCACCTTGCCGGAGCGGAGGTTGACGTAGCGATAGGGCAGGCCGGTCTTGGTGGCGAAGGCCGGCATCAGCCGATCGGTCAGGTCGCGCGCCAATGCCAGCAGCTTGGGCTCGCCGCCGGCATGATGTGCGGAGAGCAAGCCGCCGACGATACGGATCGCGATCTCGAAGACCTGCACCTCGCCGTCGATGTCGAAGCTCAGCTCCGACATGACCCAATGGAGCGCGTCGTTGAAGCGATCGTCGAGCCCCATCACCCACAATGTATCCATCGCCTCGATCAGGCTGAGCCCGAGATGGCGATCGGGCAGCACGAAGCTGGAGAAGGTGCCGCTGATCGGCTTAATCTCGTCGCGGCCCCACGCTTTCGTGCGATAATGGTCCCATGCCCAGGCCATCTCGCTCTTCACATCCTCGCCCAGTGCATGCCAGTCGGTCCGATCGGCGGCGAGTGCGGGTAGGGGCGCTGCGGAGAGCGTGGCGGCGGCAAGAAAGCTGCGGCGAGTGGATGCGATCATATGCGGAGCCTAACGCGGCGAACCTTGACCGTCATATAAAGAATTCCTTATATGGGTCGCTCAATCGCGCCAGCACGACCCAGGTTGCGATCGGGAGCATCGGATGACCGCATTGTCGCTCGCTCAGTTGGCGGAGGCGCGCAGCGCGCTGGAGGCGCCGCTGTTCGCCGATCTGGCCGGCGATGCCGCCGTGAGCTTCGAATTCTTCCCGCCCAAGACGGAGAAGATGGAGGAGACATTGTGGGCGTCGGTCGAGATGCTCGCGCCGCTCCAGCCACGCTTCGTCTCGGTCACCTATGGCGCCGGCGGCTCGACCCGCGAGCGCACCCACGCGACCGTGGCGCGGATCGCGCGCGAGACCTCGATCCCTGCCGCCGCGCACCTCACCTGCGTCGATGCGACGCGCGAGGAGATCGACGCGGTCGCGCGCGATTATTGGGCGGCGGGCGTGCGGCACATCGTCGCACTGCGCGGCGATCCACCCGGCGAGGGGCGCGCCTTCCAGAGCACGCCGGGCGGCTATGCCAATGCGGCCGATCTCGTGGCGGGGCTGCGCAAGGTCGCGCCGTTCGAGATTTCGGTTGCGGCCTATCCCGAATGCCACCCCGATTCGGCGCACGTGCAGGCCGACCTCGACAATCTGAAGGCCAAGATCGACGCCGGCGCGCACCGCGCGATCACCCAATTCTTCTTCTCGCCCGAAACCTTCTTCCGCTTCCGCGATGCGGCCGCTGCGGCGGGGATCGATGCCGAGCTGGTGCCCGGCATCATGCCCGTCACCAACTTCGCCGCGACCCGGCGGATGGCGGCAATGTGCGGCACCGACGTGCCGGCGTGGATGGCGCGGCTGTTCGAGGGGCTGGACGATCTGCCCGCCGCGCGCCAGCTCGTCGCGGCGACGCTGACCGCCGAGCTTTGCCGCAAGCTGTATGCCGGCGGCGTGCGCCACTTCCATTTCTACACACTCAACCGGGCGGAATTGTCCTTCGCCATCTGCCACCTGCTCGGCCTGCGTGCCGCGCCCAAGGCGGAAAGGGCGGCGGCATGAGCCTGACCCCCTCGATCGCCGCGCAGACGCTGCGTGCGGAAGCCGCCAAGCGCATCCTGCTCAACGACGGCGCATTCGGCACGATGATCCAGTCCTATCGGCTGGAGGAGGCGGATTATCGCGGCTCCTACGATCTCAGCCGCGACCAGAAGGGCAATAACGACCTGCTGGTGCTGACGCGGCCCGACATCATCGACGCGATTACGCGCGCTTATCTGGATGCCGGGTCGGACATCGTCGCCACCAACACCTTCAACGCGAACACGATCAGCGAGGAGGATTATGACGCGGGGCATCTCGTCCGCGAAATGAACGTCCAGGCGAGCCGGATCGCGCGGGCCGCGGCGGACGATTATCAGGCGCGCGACGGTCGTCCGCGCTTCGTCGCCGGCGCGATCGGGCCGACCAACAAGACGCTGTCGCTCTCGCCCGACGTCAACGATCCGGGCTTTCGCGCGATCGATTTCGACACGCTGAAGGACGTCTATGCCGATCAGGCCGAGGCATTGCTCGACGGTGGCTGCGATTTCATCCTGATCGAGACGATCTTCGACACGCTCAACGCCAAGGCGGGCATCGTCGCGATCAAGGAGCTGGAGGTGAAGCTCGGCCGGGAGATCCCGCTGATGCTGTCGATGACGATCACCGACATGTCCGGCCGAAACCTCTCCGGCCATTCGGTCGAGGCGTTCACCTATACGGTGCGCCACGCCCGGCCGCTGACGATCGGGCTGAATTGCGCGTTCGGGGCCGATCTGATGCGGCCTTACCTGCAGGCGATGGAGCAGGTCGCGGATTGCCTGGTGATGGCCTATCCCAATGCCGGCCTGCCCAACGAACTGGGCGCCTATGACGAGCTGCCGGCCGACACCGGCGCGCAGATCGCCGACTGGGCCGATGCCGGGCTCATCAACATCGTCGGCGGCTGCTGCGGCACCACGCCGTCGCACATCGCGGCGATGGGCGCGGCGGTGAAGGGCAAGGCGCCGCGCACGATCGCGACGCCGACACCGTCGATGCGGCTCGCCGGCCTCGATCCGTTTGTGATCGCGGCTTGATCGACACCGTCTTCCCGGCGAAAGCCGGGATCTCCCGCTATCTGCCGCCCACTTTGCCTCATGAGATCCCAGCTTTTGCTGGGATGACGGAATGGATCGCATGACCACCTCCACCGCGAACTTCGTCAATATCGGCGAGCGTACCAACGTCACCGGCTCGGCGGCGTTCAAGAAGCTCATCATGGCAGGCGACTATACCAAGGCCGTCGAGGTTGCCCGCGCGCAGGTCGAGAATGGCGCGCAGGTGATCGACGTCAACATGGACGAGGGGCTGCTCGACGCCGAGGTGGCGATGACCACCTTCCTCAAGCTGATCGCCGCCGAGCCCGACATCGCGCGCGTGCCGGTGATGATCGACAGCTCGAAGTGGAGCGTGATCGAGGCCGGCATCAAGTGCGTCTCGGGCAAGCCGATCGTCAACTCGATCAGCATGAAGGAAGGCGAGACCGAGTTCCTCAAATATGCCCGCAAGGTGATGGCCTATGGCGCCGCCGTGGTCGTGATGGCGTTCGACGAGGTCGGGCAGGCCGACACGCAGGAGCGCAAGGTCGAGATCTGTGCGCGCGCCTATGATCTGCTGATGGGCATCGGCTTCCCGCCCGAGGACATCATCTTCGATCCCAACATCTTCGCGGTCGCGACGGGGATCGAGGAGCATAACAATTACGGCGTCGACTTCATCGAGGGGACGAAGCGGATCCGTGCGCGCTGCCCGCACGCGCACATCTCCGGCGGCCTCTCGAACCTCTCCTTCAGCTTTCGCGGCAACGAGCCGGTGCGCCGCGCGATGCACTCGATCTTTCTTTATTATGCCGTGCCCGCGGGCATGGACATGGGCATCGTCAATGCCGGCCAGCTCGACGTCTACGACACGATCGATCCCGAACTGCGCGAGGCGGCGGAGGACGTCATCCTCAATCGGCCCAACCGCCCGGAGAAAGGTTTCGAGAGCCCGACCGAGCGGCTGATCGCGATCGCCGAGCGCTTCAAGGGCACCGATGCGGTCGCCGAGAAGGCGGCCGAGGAATGGCGCGGCTGGGACGTGGTGCGCCGCCTGGAGCATGCGCTGGTCAAGGGCATCGACGCGCACATCGTCGACGACACCGAACTGGCGCGCGTCGCGATCAAGGAGCGCGGTGGCCGCCCGATCGAGGTGATCGAAGGGCCGCTGATGGACGGCATGAACGTCGTCGGCGACCTGTTCGGATCGGGCAAGATGTTCCTGCCGCAGGTGGTGAAATCCGCGCGCGTGATGAAGAAGGCGGTCGCGCATCTCCTGCCGTTCATCGAGGCGGAGAAGCAGCCGGGCGCACGCGCCAAGGGCCGGATCATCATGGCGACGGTCAAGGGCGACGTCCACGATATCGGCAAGAACATCGTCGGCGTGGTCCTGCAGTGCAACGGCTACGAGGTGGTCGATCTCGGCGTGATGGTGGCATGGCCCGACATCCTGAGAGCCGCCAACGAGAATGACGCCGACATGATCGGCCTCTCGGGGCTCATCACCCCCTCGCTGGACGAGATGGTGACGGTCGCGGTCGAGATGGGGCGCGCCAAGATGACGATGCCGCTGCTGATCGGCGGCGCCACCACCTCGAAGGTCCACACCGCGCTGCGGATCGCGCCGGCCTATGAGGGGCCGGTCGTGCATGTGCTGGATGCCAGCCGCGCGGTCGGCGTCGCCTCGACGCTGATGTCCGACACGCAGCGCGACGCCTTCGTCGAGAAGACGGCGGCCGATTACGAGGCGGTCAGGCGTGCGCGCGAGGGCAAGGGGCAAAACGACCTCACGCCGCTCGCCGAGGCGCGTGCCAATGCCTTCGTGTGCGATTTCGGCCAGAAGCCGCCGGCGCCGTTGCAGCCCGGCCGTCATGTGTTCGACGACTGGAGCCTCGAGGATCTCCGCCAATATATCGACTGGACGCCCTTCTTCCGCGCGTGGGAACTGGCCGGCAATTATCCCGCCATCCTCGACGATGCGGTGGTGGGCGAGAGCGCGCGCAGCCTGTGGGCCGACGCGCAGGAGATGCTCGACCGGGTGATCGCCGAGAAGTGGCTGACCGCGCGTGGTGTCGCGGCATTGTGGCCGGCGCGGCGCGAGGGCGACGATATCGTCGTCCACCCCAATCACGATCCCGAGGCGCCTGTGGCGCACGGCCCGTCCGAGGCGCTGGCGGCCGCGCACGTGCTGCCCGAGCATGAGGTGCGCTTGCCTATGCTCCGCCAGCAGGTGAAGAAGCGCGAGGGGCGGGCGAACATGTGCCTCGCCGACTTCGTCGACACCGCCGACGACTGGCTGGGCGGCTTTGCGGTCGGCATCCACGGCATCGATCCGCACATCGCGCGCTTCAAGGAAGCGCATGACGATTATCAGGACATATTGCTCAAGGCGCTCGCCGACCGTCTGGCCGAGGCGTTCGCCGAACGGCTTCACCTGCATGTCCGCACCGATCTGTGGGGCTATGCCGCCGGCGAGCAGCTGACCAACGAGGCGCTGGTCCGCGAGCAATATCGCGGCATCCGCCCCGCGCCGGGCTATCCGGCCTGCCCCGAGCACAGCCTCAAGCCGATCCTGTTCGACCTGCTGGATGCGGGCGAGAGTGCCGGCCTGATCCTGACGGAGAGCTTCGCGATGCTGCCGACGGCGGCGGTCTCGGGCTTCTACTTCGGCCACCCCGACAGCCAGTATTTCGGCGTCGCGCGGATAGGGCAGGACCAGCTTGCGGATTATGCCGGGCGGCGCGGCGTCGACCGCGATACTGCGGAGCGATGGCTGCGCCCGAACCTCGATTGAGCGCCAAAGCGCCATTGCATGATTGACTTGGGCGGGGGCGCCCGGCACATCGAGAGCGTCGTCGTCGGGCAACCGGCGGGGCCGCGCGGGAGAGCGCCGGGCTACCGGCCGCCGAAGGAGCAACCGCCCCGGAATCTCTCAGGCAACGGGACCGCGCGGGCCAAGACACTCTGGAAAGCGGGCAGGGGGCGTGACGCCGCCCGCCCCACCGAAGGGGTAAGCGGTCGCAAAGGGCCGCGAAAGCTCTCAGGTTCCGTGACAGAGGGGGCGTGGAATCGATCGGGCGCGGCGTCCGGTCGTGTCCGCGTGCTGCTGCCCGGAGAATGATGATGAGCGCGACCGAAGAACCCGCAGCCTCCCTGCCGCTCGATGGCTGGCACCGCGCGCTGGGCGCGCGGATGGTGCCCTTCGCGGGCTATGCGATGCCGATCCAGTATGAGGGCATCATCGCCGAGCATCAGTGGACGCGCACGCATGCCGGCCTGTTCGACGTGAGCCATATGGGCCAGCTGACGCTGTCGGGCGCGAACGTCGCGGAGGCGCTGGAAACCTTGCTGCCGGGCGACATCAAGGGGCTGAGCGAGAACCGCCAGCGTTACTCGCTGCTGCTCGACGCGAGCGGCGGGATCATCGACGATCTGATGGTCACGCGCCGCGCCGACGATTTCTACATGGTGGTGAACGGCGCGACCAAGGTGGGCGACATCGCGCACATGCGCGCGCATCTGCCGGCCGGCGTCGCGCTGGTGACGATGGACGATCAGGCGCTGCTCGCGCTGCAGGGCCCAGAGGCGGTGACCGCGCTCGCGCGCATCGTGCCCGGCGTGGAAGCGCTCGTCTTCATGCAGGCCGGTGCATTCGGCCATGGCGAGCATAAGCTGTGGATCAGCCGCTCGGGCTATACCGGTGAGGACGGGTTCGAGATCTCGCTGCCCGCGAGCAGCGTCGAGATGTTCGCCGGGCTGCTGCTCGACCAGCCGGAGGTGAAGCCGATCGGCCTCGGCGCGCGCGATTCGCTGCGGCTGGAGGCGGGCCTGCCGCTCTACGGTCACGATCTCGATACCAATATCGATCCGGCGACGGCCGATCTCGGCTTCGCCGTCTCCAAGCGTCGTCGGGCCGAGGGTGGCTTTCCCGGCGCCGCGACCATCCTGCCGCATCTGGCCGATGGCGCGCCGACCAAGCGCGTCGGCCTCGCCGTCGAGGGGCGCCTGCCCGCGCGCGAGGGTGCACCGATCCTGTTCGACGGGGCCACGATCGGCACCGTCACCTCGGGCGGCTTTGCCCCGACCGTGAATGCGCCGATCGCGATGGGCTATGTCGCCGCCGCGCATGCCGTACCCGGCACCCAGCTTGAGGTGGAGGTCCGCGGCAAGCGCCTCGCCGCCACCGTCACGCCGATGCCGTTCGTCCCCCACCGCTACGTCCGCAAGGGAGCGCTCTGACCATGACCCGCTTTTTCACGTCCGAACATGAATGGATCGCGGTGGACGGCAACGTCGCCACCGTCGGCATCACCGATTATGCGCAGGGCCAGCTGGGCGACATCGTGTTCGTCGAGCTGCCCGCCGCCGGCGCGACCGTCGCCAAGGGCAAGGAGGCCGCGGTGGTCGAATCGGTGAAGGCCGCCTCCGACGTCTACTCGCCCGTCTCCGGCGCGGTGACCGGGAGCAACGACGCGCTGGTGGACGAGCCCGCGCTCGCCAACACCGCGCCCGAAACCGACGGCTGGTTCTTCAAGCTGACGTTGTCCGATCCGTCCGAGCTCGACGGCCTGATGGACGAGGCGGCCTACAAGGCGTTCGTGGACGGCCTCTGATGCGCTATCTGCCCCTCTCCGACGCCGATCGCGCGGCGATGCTCGATGTGATCGGCGTATCCAGCGTGGACGCGCTGTTCGCCGACGTGCCCGAGGCGGCGCGCCTGTCCGGCCCGGTCGAGGGGCTGCCGCTGCATGCCTCCGAACTCGCGGTCGAGCGCCAGCTCGCTGCGCTGGCACGGCGCAACCTTTCCGCTGCCGACGCGCCTTTCTTCCTGGGGGCGGGCGCCTATCGGCATCATGTGCCGGCGAGCGTCGACCACCTGATCCAGCGCGGCGAGTTCCTGACGAGCTACACGCCCTATCAGCCCGAGATCGCGCAGGGCACGCTGCAGGTGTTGTTCGAGTTCCAGACGCAGGTCGCGCGCCTGCTCGGCTGTGATGTCGCCAACGCCTCGATGTATGACGGCTCGACCGCCTGCTGGGAGGCGATCGTGATGGCGCGGCGCATCACCCGGCGCGGCAAGGCGATCCTGTCGGGCGGGCTGCATCCGCACTACGTCAGCACCGCGCGCACGATGGCGAAGTTCACCGGCGACGTGCTGGAGACGAGCGTGCCGCGCCTCGACGGCACCGCCGAGGGCGAGATGGCGCGCCTGATCGCGGCGATCGATGACGAGACGAGCTGCGTCGTCGTCCAGAATCCCGGCATCCTCGGCCGCATCGCCGATCTGTCCGAGCTGGCCGAAGCATGCCACGCCAAGGGCGCGCTGCTGGTCGCGGTCGTGACCGAGGTGGTGTCGCTGGGCGCGATCAAGTCGCCCGGCGAAATGGGCGCGGATATCGTGGTGGGCGAAGGGCAGGGGCTCGGCGTCGGGCTCCAGTTCGGCGGTCCGCATGTCGGACTGTTCGCCACGCGCGACAAATATGTCCGCCAGATGCCGGGGCGCCTGTGCGGCCAGACGACCGATGCCGAGGGAAAGCGCGGCTTCGTGCTGACGCTTTCGACCCGCGAGCAACATATCCGGCGCGAGAAAGCGACGTCGAATATCTGTACCAATTCAGGGCTTTGCGCGCTCGCTTTCTCGATCCACATGACCTTGCTGGGCGAGGCGGGGCTGACTCGGCTGGCTGCGCTCAACCATGCCAATGCGGTCGCGGCAGCCGAGCGGCTGGCGAAGGTGGCGGGCGTCGAGCTGATGACCGACACCTTCTTCAACGAGTTCACGCTGCGGCTGAACCGCCCGTCGCGGCCGATCGTGCGCACGCTCGCCGAGAATGGCGTGCTGGCGGGCGTGTCGCTCGGCCGGCTCTATCCGGGCGAAGCCGCGCTGGAGAACGGGCTGCTGGTCTGCGTGACCGAGACCACGACCACGGATGATGTTGAGGCGCTGGCGACGGCGCTGGAAGAGGTGCTGGCATGACGATCAATCCCAGCGGCTGGCGTCCCGATCAGGGAGAGGCGGGCGGCGCGAACGAAGCGGCCACCGTCACCGGCAATCGCGCGCTGATGCTCGAGGAGCCGTTACTGTTCGAGATTGGCGGGCTCGACCGCACCGGCGTCGACTTCGACGAGCCGGTGGCGGCGCCGAACCGCCTCGGCGGTCTCGCGCGCACGTCGATCGGCCTGCCCGGCCTGTCCGAGCCCGAGGCGGTGCGGCATTACACGCGTCTCAGCCGCCAGAATTATGCGATCGATCTTGGCCTGTTCCCGCTCGGATCGTGCACGATGAAGCACAATCCGCGCCTGAACGAGAAGGTGGCGCGGCTGCCCGGCTTCGCCGACATCCATCCGCTCGCGCCGGTCGACAGTGTGCAGGGCGCGCTCGCGGTGATCCATCTCGTCGGCGAATGGCTCAAGACGCTGACCGGCATGCCCGGCATCGCGATGACCCCCAAAGCCGGCGCGCATGGCGAATTGTGCGGCCTGCTCGCGATCCGCGCGGCGCTGGAGGCGCGCGGCGACGCGCGTTCGGTCGTGCTGGTGCCGGAGAGCGCGCACGGTACCAACCCCGCCACCGCCGCCTTCTGCGGCTATGCGGTCGAGAATATCCCCGCGACTGCCGAGGGGCGCGTCGATCTCGCCGCGCTGCAGGGCCGGTTGGGGCCGGACGTGGCGGCGGTGATGATCACCAACCCCAACACCTGCGGCCTGTTCGAGCGCGACATGATCGCGATCGGCGAGGCGGTGCATGCGGTAGGCGCCTTCCTCTATTGTGACGGCGCGAACTTCAACGCGATCGTCGGCCGCGTGCGTCCCGGCGATCTCGGCGTCGATGCGATGCACATCAACCTGCACAAGACCTTCTCGACCCCGCATGGCGGCGGCGGACCGGGCTCGGGCCCGGTGGTCTTTTCCGAGGCGCTGGCGCCGTTCGCGCCGTTGCCGTTCGTCGAGAAGGACGGCGACACCTATCGCCTTGTCGAGGAAGAGACCGTCGAGGAGCATCACGGCCAGGCATTCGGCCGCATGTGTGCCTTCCAGGGGCAGATGGGCATGTTCACGCGTGCCGCCGCCTACATGCTGAGCCATGGCGCCGACGGCCTGCGCCAGGTGTCGGGCGACGCCGTGCTCAACGCCAACTACATCCTGCGCTCGCTGAGCGACGTGCTGGAGGCGCCGTTCGAGGCGAGCGGGCCGTGCATGCATGAGGCATTGTTCTCGGATGCCGGCTTTGGCGGGGGGCTCTCGACGTTGGATATCGCCAAGGGGCTGATCGACGAGGGCTTCCACCCGATGACGATGTACTTCCCGCTGGTGGTGCACGGCGCGATGCTGATCGAGCCGACCGAAACCGAGAGCAAGGCGACGCTCGACCAGTTCATCGCCGCGCTGCGCGGGCTGGCCGAGCGGGCGAAGGCCGGCGATGCGAGCCTCAAGGCGGCCCCGGTCTTCGCACCGCGCCGCCGGCTGGACGAAACCGCCGCCGCGCGCAAGCCGGTGCTCGGGTGGCGGAACGATTGAGGCCTTCGTTCGTGCGGGGCGGAGCCGCCCCGCCGGCACGAATGTCACGCGACTGTCATGCTAAATATTTGAAGTAGCTCGGTCTTTTTAAGATTAATGATCGTTAACCCGTCGGCCACCTGCTTTCTGCGGGGTGGGCCGACGGGAGATGATTGATGCTGCTTCGTTATCGGCTTTGCGTGTCTGCGACCTTTGTCCTGCTCGGCGTGGCAGCCGCCACCGCACCGGCCACGGCAGCGCCCGTACTGGTCGGTGTTGCGACCGACTTCGCGTCCTCGCCGTTCAGCTTCACGGTCGACGGCAGCACCTTCACCTTCAGCGGCACCGGCGACATCTTCGGGCCGACCGCCATTCAGACGAGCGGCGGCGCGGCGGTGAATTCGTTCGGCGGCTTCCTCGGTATTCCGGTCGAGCCGACCAGCTATTTCGTGGATCGCGGAACGGTCAGCTTCGGACCCGGCGACCCCTTCGCCTCGTTCGGCAGCGGCGCGGCCGTCCCCTATTCGAACGGCAACAATTTCATCGGGCTGCGGGCGACGCAGAACGGGGCCGATTATTACGGCTATGCCTTCACCACCGATAGCGTGCTGAATGCCTATGCGTTCGAAACCGCCCCCGGCACGGCGATCACAGCATCGACCGCGGTTCCCGAGCCGATCTCATGGTCGTTGATGGTCGGCGGCTTCGGGCTGGTGGGTGCTGCGATGCGCCGGCGCCGCGTCGCCGGGGTGCGCTTCGCCTGATCGATCGGCGGCCCTTCCCGACGGAAGGGCCGCCACATCGCCTGCTCAATCGGGGCTGTGCGCCTCGACATAGGCCTTGGGATCCTTGTCGACCGGCTTGACGCCGGTGAGATGTGCCGCGCCGAACGCCGCGAACTTGACGGCCAGCTGATGCCGTCGCTCGCGACTGGCATGCTGGCGCATGTCGGTCATCCCCTGCCGTTCCTCCTCCGCCATATGCTTGCTGTTGGCGAGGTTGCACTTGCCGACCGCCTCGAACCAGGCGTCGCTGCCGACCTCGTGCCGATCGACCGCGGCGCCGGTATCGCGGATATCGTTATGATCCTCGATCGCGTCCTTGGTCTCGTCCTCGGCGCTGTCGGCGTCGTTCGCGCCATGGCCGACCATCAGCACGTCGGGGTAGAAGAAGCGCTCCTCGGCCTCGGCATGGGCGTCGAGCAAAGCCTGCAGCCGTTGCCAGATCGGGCGCAGCGCGTCGGGATCGCCGGCGCCGATCTCCTCGATCATCGCGAACAGGCGTCGCTGCTCGGCATGGTCATCGAGAATGAGCTGGCAGATATCCATGAGCGCCTCCAAGCGGGAATTGAGCCCCAACGCGCGGCCGTCATATCGGCACCATCGGATGACGCCCGCGCATGATCGGCGTAGGGATTGCGGAACAAGGATCGGGAGCAGGGCATGGAGAATATGGTCGCACGGCTCGTGCGCGCGCATCTCGGCGATCGCGCGGACGGCGTTCTGGCGCAGGTCTCGGTCGATCCGGCCGCGGACACGCCCGGCGAAGCGATGGCCACGCGCAGCGCCGTGGCGATGGCGCTCACGCTCTGCCTGTTCGACGATCTGCTGGCGCGGGTGCCGACCGCCGCCACCTATGTCGCCGGCCGGCAGGCGGCGGGCGAGCGCATCTGCTTCGATCATGGCGCGATCCGCACGATCCGCTTTGCCGCGGGGCCGACCGGGGCATTGCCGGCGGGGGAGGCGGCGTTCACGCGGCTGCTGGCGCCGCTCGGCTATGAGATGGCCGCGGTCTATCCGCTGCCGGCGCTGCGCATGACCGGCCGCGCCTGGCGCCACCGCGATCATCCCGAGACGATCCCGCAATTCTTCGTGAGCGAGTTGCACGTCGATCAATTCGACGACGACTTCGCCGACGTCGCCCAGCGCATTTTCGGCGCCTCGCGCGATCCGCTGGACGAGGCGGCGCACGCCTTCCTGCGTGCGATCGAGCAGGGGCCGGCTCCGTTCGACATGGCCGCCGCGGCGCTCCCCGCGCTCGTCGCCGCCTTCGGTCGCCAGCATCCGCTGCCGACGGTGGCCGATTACGAGGCACTGCGCGCGCAGTCGGCCGAGGCGGCGTGGATCGCGACCGAGGGCAATGCCTTCAATCATGCCACCGATCGCGTGGCGGACGTGGACGCGGTGGCGGCCGAGCTGCGCGCACTCGGCCAGCCGATGAAGGAGCGGGTCGAGGTGTCGGCGAGCGGCCGCGTCCGCCAGACGGCGTTTCGCGCCGACACCGTGGTCCGCACGCTGGGCGGCGGCGTCGGTCCGACCGAATGCGCGGTGCCCGGCTCGTTCTACGAGTTCATCACCCGCGCGGTCGATCCGGCGACCGGACGGCTCGACCTGGGCTTCGACAGCGGCAACGCGACCGGTATCTTTGCGATGACGCGCGGCGCTTGACGTGGGCAGGCTAAGACTTTGGTCTCCCCGATTTTTGCCGTTCAGTAATATATTAGCGCTGGTATTTCCCGGCGTTTTACGGCTTGAAGCGCATAGATGACGCCTCTCGCCCGATCCGGCCGCATTTGTCGGGTCGCTGCCGTGCTCGTGCCGGCTGCGATCGCACTTGCCGCTTGCACCAAGAAAACGCCGCCCGCGCCGCCTCCGCCGGAGGCGGGCTATGTCGTCGTCAAGGCGGAGACGGTGGCGCTGATGGTCAGCCTGCCCGGCCGTACCTCGGCATTCGAGACGTCCGACGTTCGCCCGCAGGTGTCCGGCCTCATCAAGGCGCGGCAATTCACCGAAGGGACGATCGTTCGGAGGGGGCAGACGCTCTACCAGATCGACCCCAGCCTTTACCGTGCGGCGGTCAATCAGGCGCAGGCGAATCTCCAGTCGGCGCAGGCGAACAGCGAGAGTGCGGTCGCCAAGGCGCAGCGCTACAAGCCGCTGGCAGCGATGCAGGCGGTGGCGCAGCAGGATTATGTCGACGCTGCCGCGCTGGCCAAGCAGGCGGTAGCATCGGTCGCGCAGAACCGCGCCGCGCTGGATACGGCCAAGATCAACCTCGGCTATACCACCGTCCCGGCGCCGATCACCGGGCGCATCGGTCGCTCGCTGTTCACCACCGGCGCGCTGGTTACCAGCAACCAGACCGAGCCGCTGGCGCAGATCCAGCGGCTCGATCCGATCTACGTCGATATCCAGCAGTCAAGCGCCGATCTGCTCGCGCTGCGGCAGGAGCTTGGCAAGGGCGGGGTGGTGCCGTCGGCGGCGACGGTGCGGCTGGCGCTGGAGGATGGCACCATCTTTCCGCTCAGCGGCACGCTGCAATTCGCCGAGGCGGTGGTCGATCCCGCGACCGGTGCGGTGACGCTGCGCGCGCGTTTCCCCAATCCGCAGGGGCTGTTGCTGCCGGGCATGTATGTGCGGGCCAAGCTCAGCCAGGCGACCACCAACGACGGCATCCTCGTCCCGCAGGCGGCGGTCACGCGTGACCCGCAGGGCCAGGCTTCGGTCATGCTGGTCGGGCCGGACAACAAGGCGGTGTCGCGCAACGTCGTCACCGCGCAGACGGTCGGGGGCAACTGGCTCGTGACGAGCGGGCTCAAGCCGGGCGACAAGGTGATCTCCGAGGGGCTCGGCAAGGTGAAGCCCGGCCAGCCGATCCACGCCGTTCCCGCCGGCTCGCCACCGGCAGCGCCGTCCAAGGACGCCGAGAAGCGCGCCGAAAAGGCCGACAAGCACAGCGCCCGCGGCGGCTAGGGCAGAACCGGAAATGCTCAGCCGCATCTTCATCGATCGCCCGATCTTCGCCTGGGTGATCGCGATCATCATCATGTTGCTCGGCATCGGCGGCATCGCGTCGCTGCCGGTCGAGCAATATCCCGACATCGCGCCGCCGCAGGTCAACATCCGCGCGACCTATCCCGGCGCGTCGGCCGAGATCCTCGAATCGTCGGTCACGCAGGTGATCGAGCAGCAGCTGACCGGCATCGACGGGCTGATCTACTTCAACGCCACCTCGAACTCGTCGGGCCAGGTCGTCGTCACGGTGACCTTCCAGAAGGGCACCAATCCCGACATCGCCCAGGTGCAGGTGCAGAACAAGGTGCAGCAGGCGCTGCCCCGCCTGCCGAGCCAGGTGCAGCAGCAGGGGCTGACCGTCACCAAGTCCAATCCCGACTTCCTGATGGTGGTCGCGGTCTACGACGCGTCCAACAAGCATAGCAGCATCGACGTCGCCGATTATCTCGTCTCGAACCTGCAGGACGGCCTCGGCCGGCTGGAAGGCGTCGGCGACTTCAACGTCTTCGGCACGCAATATGCGATGCGGATCTGGCTCGATCCGTACAAGCTGCGCACCTACGCGCTCCAGCCCGGCGACATCTCGACCGCGCTGCAGGCGCAGAACACGCAGATTTCGGCCGGCCAGATCGGTCAGCAGCCGATGCCCGACACGCAGATGCTGAACGCGATCGTCACCTCGCGCACCCGCCTCACGTCGGTCGATCAGTTCCGCCACGTCGTCGTCAAGTCGCAGCCCGACGGATCGAAGGTGCTGCTGCAGGACGTGGCGCGCGTCGAGCTGGGCAGCGAGAATTACTCGACCGTCGCCGCGCTGAACGGCCATCCCGGCAGCGGCATCGCGATCCAGCTCGCGCCGGGCGCGGATGCCCTGCGCACGTCGGAGCTGGTGCGCAACTTCGTGAAAGAGCGGGCGGCGGCATTCCCGGCCGGCTTCCAATATGCTTTCGCGCAGGATTCGACCGCCTTCATCAAGCTGTCGGTCGAGGACGTGGTCAAGACGCTGATCGAGGCGATCATCCTCGTCGTCATCGTCATGTTCGTCTTCCTGCAGAGCTGGCGGGCGACGTTGATCCCGGCGATCGCGGTGCCGGTGGTGTTGCTCGGCACATTCGGGATCCTCGCCGCCTTCGGCTTCTCGATCAACGTGCTGACGCTGTTCGGCATGGTGCTGGCGATCGGCCTGCTCGTCGACGACGCGATCGTGGTGGTCGAGAATGTCGAGCGCGTGATGCAGGAGGAGCCCGACCTCAGCCCACGCGAGGCGACGATCAAGTCGATGAGCGAGATCAACGTCGCGCTGATCGCGATCGCGCTGGTGCTTTCGGCGGTGTTCCTGCCGATGGCGTTCTTCGGTGGCTCGACCGGCGTGATCTACCGCCAGTTCTCGATCACGATCGTGTCGTCGATGGCGCTGTCGGTGATGGTGGCGCTGATCCTCTCGCCGGCGCTGGCTGCGACCCTGCTCAAGCGTCACGACGAAGAGGCGCGTGCGCAGGGCAATATCATCGTCCGTAAGGCCCACGACCTCGGCGAGCGCTTCAACGCCTGGTTCGCGCGCACCGCCGAGCGCTATCGCAACGGTGTCGCATGGATGATCGAGCGCATGTGGTGGGCGATGCTCGCCTTCGCGCTCGTCGTCGCGGCGTTCGCCTTCCTGTTCGTGCGGATGCCGACCAGCTTTCTGCCGGTCGAGGACCAAGGCTATGCCTCGCTCCAGTTCACGCTGCCCGCCGGGGCGACGCAGGGGCGGTCGATGGCGGCGGCGAACACCATCGCCAATTATTTCATGACGAAGGAGAAGGACGATACCGACGTCGTCCTGACGATCGTCGGCACCAGCCAGGCCGGCAGCGGCCAGAACACGGCACGCGGCTTCCTCGCCTTCAAACCGTGGGACCAGCGTTCCGGGACCGAGCATAGCGCCCCGGTGATCGCCCAGCGCGTCACGCGACAGCTCGGCCACGAGCTGCGCGACGTCGAATTCTACGCGCTCAATCCGCCGCCGGTGCGCGGTCTCGGCCAGTCGAGCGGCTTCACGCTGGAGCTGATGAACACTGGCGGCCTGAGCCAGCAGGAATTCGAACAGCGCAAGAACCAGTTGCTCGATGCCGCGCGTGCCGACAGCGATCTGGCGGCGGTGCGCATCAACAACGTGCCGAACACGCCCACGCTCGGCGTCGACATCGACGCCGAGAAAGCCGGCGCTCTGGGCCTGAGCCAGAGCGACATCGACGCCACGCTCTCCACCGCCTGGGGCGGCAGCTACGTCAACGACTGGGTCGATCGCGGTCGCGTGAAGCGCGTCTACATGCAGGGCGACGCGCCGTTCCGCGCTCGGCCGGAAAGCCTTGCCGACTGGAACGTCCGCAATTCCAGCGGGACGATGACGCCCTTCTCGGCCTTCTCGGCGCAGCATTGGAGCATCGCGCCGAACACGCTCACCCGCTTCAACGGCAACTCCTCGTTCGAATTCCAGGGGCAGGCGGCTGCCGGCAAGAGCTCGGGCGACGCGATGACCAAGATCGCGGCGCTGGCGGCAAAGCTGCCCGGCACCTCGGTCGCATGGTCGGGCATCTCCTATCAGGAGCGGCTGTCGGGCGGCCAGGCACCGATCCTCTACGGCCTGTCGCTGCTGGTCGTGTTCCTGTGCCTCGCGGCCTTGTACGAAAGCTGGTCGATCCCGTTCGCGGTGATGCTGGTGATCCCGCTCGGCCTGCTCGGCGCGACGCTGGCGGTGACGCTACGCGGCCTCACCAACGACGTCTACTTCCAGGTCGGCCTGCTCACGACGATGGGCCTGTCGGCGAAGAATGCGATCCTGATCGTCGAATTCGCCGAGCTCGCCGAGCAACGGGGCATGAAACCGCTCGACGCCGCGCTGGAAGCAGCGCGGATCCGGCTGCGGCCGATCATCATGACGAGCCTCGCCTTCATCTTCGGCGTGCTGCCGCTGGTGATCGCCACCGGCGCGGGCGCGCAAAGCCGGATCGAGATCGGGACGGCGGTGATCGGCGGCATGCTGACGGCGACGTTGCTTGCCATCTTCTACATTCCGCTCTTCTTCGTGCTGGTACGCCGCGTCTTTCACAGCCACACGCCGACCCCGCAGGAGCGCGCCCGTGCCGATCGCGAGCGTCATGCGCGTATCGAACTCGAACGCGAGCAGGGTGGCGACGGCAGCGGAACGGAACCGGCATGAAACGGCGCGCAGCCTTGCTCGCGCTGCTGGCGCTGTCGGCGTGCAACCTCGAACCGCATCTCGATCGGCCGCAGCCGTTGGTGCCACCGAGCTGGCCGGCGGGCGACGCCTATCTGCGCCAGAACGAGGCGAGCCTGCCGAGCGTCAGCTATCGCGACATCTTCAAGGATCCGAACCTCCAGGCGATCATCGACCAGGCGCTCGCCAACAATCAGGATCTGCGCGAGGCGCTGGCCAACGTCGCGGCGGCACGCGCGACCTATCGCGTGCAGCGCGCGGACCTGTTCCCGCAGGTCAACGGCACCGCCGGCGCCACCGACCGCCACACGCCGCAATCGGGCGACACGCTGAGCGGCGCCGGCTCGGGGACGGGCTCGACGGGCACCGGATCTACGGGCACGGGCACGACCGGCACCGGCAGCACGGGAACGGGCACGTCGGTCAGCAGCAGCGGTTCGCGCACCTACACCACCTATCAGCTGCAAGCCGGGGCGACCTCGTGGGAGCTCGACCTGTTCGGCCGGGTGCGCAGCCTGACGCGCTCGGCGCTCGATCTGTACCTCAGCCAGGAGGCGACGGCGCGTGGTGCGCGGCTGACGTTGGTGGCGGAGATCGCCAACGCCTATCTGCAGCTCGCGTCCGATCGCAGCCTGCTCGCCATCGCGCTCGACACGCAGAAAAGCGCGCTCGACAGCGTCCGGTTGACGCAGGCTCGGCTCGACGGGGGCGTGGCGCCGCGCACCGACCTGCGTCAGGCCCAGACGGTACTCGCCACGGCGCAGGCCGATACCGCCAACGTCACCACCTTGGTCGCGCAGGATCGCAACGCGCTTGAACTGCTGGTCGGCGCGCGCGTGGCCGACGCGCTGCTGCCGCCGTCGATCGAGGCGGTCGACGGAATGCTCGGCGAACTGCCCGCCGGGCTGGATTCGACCATCCTGTTGCGCCGCCCCGATGTCGTTCAGACCGAATATGAGCTGCGCGCCGCCAATGCTCGCATCGGCGCGGCGCGCGCCGCTTTCCTGCCGCGCATCTCGCTGACCGGGCTGGCCGGCCTGTCGAGTACCGCCCTGTCGAGCCTCTTCACCGGCGGCGCGTTCACGTGGACGGTGGCGCCGTCGGCGACGCTGCCGATCTTCGACGGCGGCGTGAACAGCGGCAACCTCGCTTACGCCAAGGCGCAGCGCGATCTGTATCTCGCGACCTATCAGAAGGCGATCCAGACCGCGTTCCGCGAGGTGGCCGATGCGCTGGCGCGGCGCGGCACGATCGATGCGCAGATCCAGGCCGACCAGCTCAACCTGACGGCGGCGCAGGACACTTACACGCTCGATACGGCGCGCTACCGCAACGGCATCGATCCCTATCTGAACGCGCTGGTGGCGCAGCGGACGCTCTACGATGCGCGCCGCACGCTGGCGAGCGCGCGGCTGACGCGGGCGCAGAACCTCGTCGCGCTCTACCAGACGCTCGGCGGCGATGCGCTGCTGGCCGACCTGCCCGACACGCCCGGCGCGCGCCGTGACCTCGAAGCGGGCGGCCAGCGCCTGACCGATCCGGCACGATAGCGACCGCATTGCCGGGTTCGTGCGGGCATGAGACAATCATCCCGCGATATCGGAGTCGGACCCATGAAGGACGCCGCCAGGATCGTTACCCGTCGCTCGATCTTCCTCTGGATCGGGTCCGCGCTGGTCTTCGCCATGAACCTGTGGGCCGGCACGACGCACGATCTCGAATTGCTGAAGATCGCCTTGGCCGCGACGCTTGCGCTCGCACTGGCGGGCATCGGCTTCGGTATCTGGGCGGGGTTCCTACTGAACAAGCGCAGCAGCTGACGCCGCCGGCAGGCCTCTAACGCAGCAGCCAGGCCACCACGAAGCCGGCGAGCGCCGCCACCAAAGCCACCGCAAGATAGCGCCAGCCGCCGCCGATCCGCACGACTTCCACCGTCCGCAGCGGCGGGGCGGGCGGGGCGGCGCCCGGCTCGGGATAATGGCGCTCCACCCGACGGATCAGGTCGGGCAGGCGCGCGAGCGTGCGCAGGTCGGCGCGGAACCGATCCGCCAGCCACGCCTCGGGGCCGAGCTCGGCGCGCAGCCATTCGCGCACGAACGGGCCCGAAACCTCCCACATGTTGATGTCGGGATCGAGCCCGGTCGCGACGCCCTCGACCATCACCATCGTCTTCTGGAGCAGCAAAAGGTGCGGCTGGGTCGCCATGTCGAAGTCGCGCGTGATCGCGAACAGGCCGTCGAGCATCTGGCCGATCGAGATATCCTTCACCGGCAGGCCACGGATCGGCTCGCCGACGGCGCGCAACGCGGTCGCGAACTCGGCGACATTGTGGTGTGCGGGAACATATTGCGCGTCGAAATGGATCTGCGCGACGCGCTCATAATTCCCGGTGATGAGGCCGTGGAGGATCTCCGCCAGCCACAGCCGTGCCTGCCGATCGATCCGGCCCATGATGCCGAAGTCGATCGCGGCGATGCGCCCGTCGGCCAGCGCGAACAGATTGCCCTGGTGGAGGTCGGCATGGAAGAAGCCGTCGGCGATCGCCTGGCGCAGGAAAGCGCGGACGAGCGTCGACGCCAAAGCGTGCATGTCGTGTCCCGCCGCGATCAGCGCCGCGCGGTTGTTGAGCTTGATGCCGTCGACCCATTCGAGCGTCAGCACGCGGCGCGTGGTGCGGCTCCAGTCGATCGCGGGCACGGTGAAGCCGGGCTCGGCCTGCATATGCTCGGCCAGTTCAGAGGCCGAAGCTGCCTCGCGTCGTAGGTCTAGCTCGCGCAGGGTCCATTGGCGGAAATGCGCGATCACCAGCCGCGGGCGCAACCGCGCCAGCTCGCCGCCGAGCGCCTCGACCTGCGCCGCGGCCCATTCGTAGGTCTCGATCGCACGGACGAGCTCGTCCTCGATCCCCGGCCGCATCACCTTGACCGCGACGTGGCGGCCCTCGCTGGTGACGGCGCGGTGGACCTGCGCGATCGAGGCGGCCCCGACGGGCTCGGGATCGAACGAGGCGAACAGCGCCTCGACCGGACGCTCGAGGCTCTGTTCGAGCGCCGCCTTGATCGACTCGAACGGTGCCGCCGGAACCGCATCCTGCAGCCGCGCCAGATCGGCAGCGGCATGTTCGCCGACCAGATCGGGGCGGGTCGCCAGCGCCTGCCCGAGCTTGATCGCCGCCGGCCCGATCGCCTGGAAGGCGTCGGCATAAGCCGGTTGCGCCGGCACGCGCGCGCCGAAGCGCGCGAGCTTGACGAGGCGGCGCACCGGCGCGGGCGTGTTCGGATCGCGCTCGATCCCGCGCAGCGCGCCATGCCGCGCGAGGATGCGCCCCCAGCGCAGGAGGCGGGCGACGTGGACGATCGAGGTGGTCACGGCGCGGTCAGATCTTCCAGCCGGAGTGGATCGCGACGAGCCCGCCAAGGATCGGCTCGACCTTCGCCTGCACGAACCCGGCCGTTTCGATCATGCCTTTGAACGTGGGCATGTCGGGGAAGCGGCGGATCGATTCGATCAGGTAGCGATAGCTCTCCTCGTCATCCGCGATCGCCTTGCCGAGCTTCGGCACGATGCGGTGCGAGTAGAAATCATAGGCCTCGTCGAAGCCCGGCCATTCGTTGGTCGAGAATTCGAGACAGAAGAAGCGGCCGCCGCGCTTCAGCACGCGGTGCGCCTCGGCCAGCGCCTTGTCGATATGCGTCACGTTGCGGATGCCGAACGCGATCGTATAGGCGTCGAAGCGCGCATCGGCGAAGGACAGCTCCTCCGCATTCTGCTCGATCCAGGTCAGGCCCTCCAGCCCGCGCTTCTCGGCACGTTGCTGGCCGACCTCGAGCATGGCCCCGTTGATATCGGCCACCGTCACGTCGGCGCCGGTCTTGTGCATGCGGAATGCGATGTCGCCGGTGCCGCCCGCCATGTCGAGGATGCGCTCGCCTTGGCGCGGCTTCACCCGCGCGACGAAGCGATCCTTCCACAGGCGGTGCATGCCGCCCGACATGGCATCGTTCATGATGTCGTAGCGGCGCGCCACGCGGGCGAAGACCTCGCCGACCTTGGCGGTCTTCTCGGTGGCGGGGACGTCGGCATAGCCGAAGGAGACGGTGTCGCTCATGGACCAAGCCCATAGCGGCGGCATGCGGGATCGGCTAGCGGGCGAGGCGTGCCCGAATTGCCCGAAGTCGAAACCACCGTGCGCGGCCTGCGGCCGGTGCTGATGGGACAGCGGCTGGCGCGCGTCGAGCCGCGCCGCGCCGATCTTCGCCGCGCCATTCCGCCCGATCTGCGCCAGCGGATGACGGGCGCGACCGTGACCGCGCTGGGGCGGCGCGCCAAATATGGCCTGATCGACACCGATCGCGGCGACACCCTGATCTTTCACCTCGGCATGTCGGGTCGGTGGCGGGTCGATCCGGCCGAATTGCTGCCGCACGATCATCTGCTGATCGAGACCGACGACGGCCGCACGCTGGCGTTGCACGATCCGCGCCGCTTCGGTTCGCTCGACCTCCTCCGCACCGAGGCGATCGAGGATTTCGCAGCGTTCCGTGCGCTCGGCCCGGAGCCGCTCGGCCCGGACCTGACGCCCGACTATCTGGTCGGGAAACTCGCCGGGCGGATCGCGCCAATCAAATTGCTGCTGCTCGACCAGCGCATCGTCGCCGGGCTCGGCAATATATATGTATGCGAAGCGCTGAACGTCGCGCGCATCGACCCGCGGGCACCGGGGGGAAGCCTGACCAAGGCACGGCTCGGGCGGCTGGTGCCGGCGATCCGGTCGGTGCTCGAATCCGCGATCGAGGCGGGTGGCTCGACGTTGCGCGATTATGCGCGACCCGATGGCGAGCTCGGCTATTTCTCGAAGCAGTTCCGGGTCTATGGGCGGGAAGGCGAGCCATGCCCGTGCGGGCGCGGCGTCGTCCTGCGGCAGGTCGACGGCGGCCGATCGACCTTCTGGTGCCCCGCTTGCCAGAAATGAGCGCGCGGATTGACGCGTTGGCGACTTTCACGTAGAGGCGCGCGCTCACGGTGCAGGGTTCAGCCCGGCGCCGCTCCATTCATTTGAACGAGGTTTGATTCCGCATGGCGAACACGCCGCAAGCCAAGAAGCGCATCCGTCGCAACGATCGCCGCGCCGAAGTCAACGGCGCCCGCGTCAGCCGCATCCGTACCTTCCTCAAGAAGGTCGAGACGGCGCTGACCAGCGGCGACAAGAATGCGGCAGCGCTGGCGCTGGCAGCGGCCCAGCCGGAACTGCAGCGTGGCGTGTCCAAGGGCGTGCTTCACAAGAACACCGCCTCGCGGAAGTTCGCGCGCCTTACCAAGCGGGTTTCCGCGCTCGGCTAAACCGTTTTTCGGCTGATTTTGGAGCCCGTCGGTCGCAAGATCGGCGGGCTTTTTCATGCCTGTTTCCAGCCGATCGGTCATCCCTCGGAAATACCATGATTCTTGGTAACCGCCAAAGTGGACTGCGCTGGAATTGTCAGATTTCTGTCATTTTTCGCTTAGTCGCGGAAAAATGGCGGTCTTCCGTGTCAAGCCGGTTTATTTCAAAATCGTGACGGTCGTCGCGCTTGAAACCGCCTCCACGATCTCCCTAAAGTCATCGGGTCGGGCGGTGATTCTTCCGCCGGGCCATCTTCGAGCATGGGTCTCGACGCGCACGGGGGTTTGGTGCGCGAGAGTAGAGTCGTGGGTGGACGGAACGGCTCGGAACGCTCGAATGCGTTCCGCGCGGCGGGAGAGTTTTGCGCGTGCGCCATGCGGTAAAGAACAGGGACGATGTACCGATGGAGGACGATGCGTGCCTGCCGGCTCAGGCCGCTTGGGAGGCCATTCGCGCCAGCCTGCGCCGCTCGTGCGGGGAGCGGATCTTCGACGGCTGGCTGAAGCCACTCGCGCTGGCGTCGTGTGATCTCGACGCTGGCGACGTCCGGCTGACCGCGCCGTCGGCGTTCATGGCCAACTGGGTCCAGGGTCATTTCGCCGAGCAGATCGCGGCGGCGTGGCGCGCGATGCTGCCGCAGGTCGTCCATGTCTCGATCGAGGCGGCGACCGACGCGATGCGGGTGACGATGCCCGAGCCCGCGGCCGAGCCGGTTGCGCCATCGGTCGCGCCGGCAGCCGAAACGGCCACGCTCGCCCATTCGACCACGCTGGAGCAGCGCTACACGTTCGACAGCTTCGTCGTCGGCAAGGCGAACGAGCTCGCCTACAATGCCGCGCGCACGCTGGCGGAGGGCGGAAAGCTCGCCTTCAACCCGCTGTTCCTCCATGGCGGCGTCGGCCTCGGCAAGACGCATCTGATGCATGCGATCGGCCACGAATATCGCGCCCGTCATCCGGAGGCGCGCATCCTCTACATGTCGGCCGAGAAGTTCATGTTCGAGTTCGTGGCGGCGATGCGCGCCAAGGACACGCACAGCTTCAAGCAGCGGCTGCGCGCCGCCGACGTGCTGATGATCGACGACGTCCAGTTCATTGCCGGCAAGGAATCGACCCAGGAAGAATTCTTCCACACGATGAACGAGCTGATCTCGGCAGGCCGTCGCTTGGTCATCAGTGCCGACCGCTCGCCGCAGACGCTGGAAGGGATCGAGAGCCGCATCCTGTCGCGCCTGTCGTGGGGCCTCGTCGCCGACGTCAATCCGGCCGACTTCGAGCTGCGCTACAACATCATCTGCAAGAAGTTGGAGAATCAGCCCGCCGGCACGGTGCCGCAGGACGTGGCGCTTTTCCTTGCCAAGCGGATCAGCGCGTCGGTGCGCGAGTTGGAGGGTGCGCTCAACCGCGTCATGGCGTTCGCCACGCTCAACAATCGCGTGATCGATCTCGATTTCGCGCAGGAGGCGCTGGCCGACCAGCTGCGCGCGAGCCAGCGCCGCGTCTCGATCGACGAGATCCAGCGTCGCGTGTGCGAGCATTACCGCATCCGCCAGGCAGAAATGGGTTCGGCGCGCCGCGCGCGCGAGGTGGCCCGTCCGCGCCAGATCGCGATGTATCTGGCCAAGCAGCTTACCCAGCGCTCGCTGCCCGAAATCGGTCGTCGCTTCGGTGGGCGCGACCATACCACGGTGATCCACGCGGTGCGGAAGATCGAGGAATTGCGCATCAAGGATGCCGAGCTCGACGCCGACGTTCGCCTGCTGCTGCGCCAGCTCGAAGCCTGATCGGCACTGACTCGACCAAAACGGAGGTAAGGTGGCGCTTTTATGCGCCATCAAACCAATCTGGATCAATGTTTGGTGCGAACCCGGTCCGGATTGGATACGTGTCATGCGATCCAATCTGTGGGGGCGGGCATGGACCAACGCATCGATTATGGGGAGCAGCCCGCGTGCGCGGTGTTCTCGGACGATATCGCCGGCGGTGAGCGCTGGCATCTGGCGGTCTCTGCCGTGGGCGGCCGAACCTTGCTGTCGAGCGACGTCGTACAGGCCGGCGCGATCCTGGACGATATGGCCTATCCCGACGTGGTGCTGCTGGATGTCGTTCGCGATAGCGGCCGAGATCTCGACGCGCTGCTGCTGCGGCTCGACGCGGCGGCGGCCGAGGGGCGGTTTTCCACCGTGGTCGCGTTTACGCCCGATCTGATCGATCCGGTGTGTGCAGCGATCAGTCACCCGGACGTGATGCTGCTGTGCGACCCCAGCCCGATCGAGCGGGCTGCGGCGCTGGGCCTCGCCATTGCCGTGCCGTCGGCGCCGGCGCTGCGCGAACGGGGCGACGGGCCGCCGAAGCGACTGCGTCAATTGAGCGAGGAAGTCAGCCGGATCGCGCGCGCGCTGGCGGAACTGTCGCGGGACGAGCCCACGGCGATGCCGATGCCCCCGCCCGGCGCCCTATTGGAAGGTGTCACGCTGCCGAGCGTCGCCACGATCCGGTCGGTCATTCGCGGGCGACGGCTGCGCGACCAATTCTTCGACGCGGAGCTGTTCGCCGATCCGGCGTGGGACATGCTGCTGGATCTGATGGTGGCGCAGATGGAGCAGCGCAACGTCGCGGTATCCAGCCTGTGCATCGCCGCATCGGTGCCGCCGACGACGGCGCTGCGCTGGATCAAGCGGCTGCACGACATGGGATTGTTCGTCCGCACGGCCGATCCGCGCGACGGCCGGCGCGTATTCGTCGATCTCGCGCCGGCCGCGGTCGATGCGCTCGCCAATAACTTTCGCGCGATCGAGCGCGCCGGCGTTCTCGCCACCTGATACCCTTGCCGTTTGCCGGCAGCGGTGGCATCGCGCGGGACGAGGGCGGTTAGCTCAGTTGGTAGAGCATCTCGTTTACACCGAGAGGGTCGGCGGTTCGAGCCCGTCACCGCCCACCATGTCGGCCTGACGGCGACGCCGGCGATTGCCGCGCACCACGCCACCGATCGCGCCGAAGCCGAGGATCATCGTCCACCAGCTTGCCGGCTCCGGAATACCCGCGACCGGCGGCGTGCCGCCGATCGGCGTCGAGGGCACCAGCGGAACGCTCGGCAACGGAATGCCCGAAACGACCGGTACGGGCAGGATCGGGACGGACGAGACCGGCGCCTCGGCAATCTGGATCGGGCCGGTGGGAGCACCCTCGACGATCGCTACCGGACGGACGGTCGGCGCCGGCACGTCGCCCAGCAGCGCCCGGATGATCGGTGCCCGATCGACGCAGAGCGGGCTGGCATAGGTCACCTTGCGCATCACCGGCCGGCGGTGCTTGACCGGATGACGGCGGTGCAGCGGCCGGTGCGCCACGGCCTTGTGGACGACGACCGGGCGGTGGACCACCGGCTTGTGGACGACGACGTGGTGGACGGGCGCGCGATGCACGACGCGGCGGCGAACGCGCGGCCGGTGCGGCAGCGGCGAGGCAAGCGTCCTGCGCTGCGCCAGCGGGCGCGCCGAGGCGAGCGTGACGGGAGCCGATTCGAGACAGGGAGCGAAGAGCGAGGAACCGTCAGTACCGGTCGACACCTCGGCGGCGTCGGCAGAGACGAACGTGGTCGCCTCGATACAGATCGCCAACCCAACCGTGGCCCCCAGCAACCGGGACGAGTACGTCACAAGCCACTTACGCATTCTGGAAGAAATCTCCTACGTCCGCTTTGTTCCGTCAGGAGACGTTACGTGTCAAGAGGACGTTAACCATAACAGATGGTTAGCGGCAAGTCCCGCGTAGGATAAGCCCCCGTTTATCCGCATTTTACCATTACTTACCGTCGGCCTGTTCTGGGCCTCCATAAGCAATTTTCTAACCATCGTTGCCCTAATGCCCCACCGACGCGGCGCGGCCGCACGGGCGGAGGCCAATGGCGGAATGGCGTGGAAGGCGGCAGCATGGGCATGGCTATATGCGTGCGCGCTATGCCTGACCGCGCCGGCGCATGCCGAAACGCCGTTCGAGCGCGAGGTGCTGGCGGCGGTGAACTTCGCGCGGACCGACCCTGCCGGCTATGCCGACGCGCTCGAACGCTACAAGCGCTACTTTCATGGCAACATCGTCAGCCTGCCCGGGCAGTCGGTCGATTTCGAGACTAGCGAGGGCGTTCGCGTGGTCGACGAGACGATCATGTTCCTGCGGCGCCAGCGCCCGATGGCGCCGATCGCACCCGCCGCACTGCTGCGCGAAAGCGCATCCGACCATAGCAGCGAACAGGGGGCGAGCGGCGCGATCGGGCATGAGGGCGCCGACGGCTCTTCGCCGGGCGACCGGGTCCGCCGCCACGGCGGGGGGGCCTATGTGGCGGAAGTGATCGCCTACGGCTCGCTCGACGCGGTCGACGCGGTGCGCCAGTTGATCGTCGATGATGGCGTGGACGATCGCGGCCATCGCGCGATTCTCTATTCGCCCGAACTGGCCTATGCCGGCGTATCGTGCGGCCCGCACAAGGATTATCGCATCGTGTGCGTGATGGATCTCGGCATCACGCCCGATGGCCGGCTGCCCGCGACGACGCGGCAGGCCGCCGTTCACCGCGCCTCGCCGGCCCGGACCGACGCCCCGCCGGCCTGACCGCCGATGGCATTTGGCGGATCGGCGACGTAAGACAGGGCCGATGAAGGCCCGTGCCGACCAGTTGCTCGTCGATCGCGGGCTCGCCGAGAGCCGCACGCGCGCGCAGGCGCTGATCCTTGCCGGGCTGGTCTATGCCGGTGAGCGCAAACTGGCCAAGGCGGGGGAGCAGATCGATGCGGCGATGCCGCTCGACGTGCGCGGGCGCGATCATCCGTGGGTGTCGCGCGGCGGCATCAAGCTCGATCATGCGCTCACTCATTTCGATTGGGACGTGACCGGCGCGGTGGCGATGGACGTCGGCTCCTCGACCGGCGGTTTCACCGATGTGCTGCTGACGCGCGGCGCGGCGCGGGTCTATGCGATCGACAGCGGCACCAACCAGCTCGCCTGGAAGCTGCGCACCGACGATCGCGTGATCGTACACGAGCGCACCAATGCCCGCAACCTGACCGCCGTCGAGATCCCCGAGCCGATCGACCTGATCGTCTGCGACGCGAGCTTCATCGGCCTCGCCAAGGTGCTCGAGCGACCGCTGACCTTCTCCACGCCGGCCGCGCGGCTGGTGGCGCTGGTCAAACCGCAGTTCGAGGCAGGCCGCGACGAGATCGGCAAGGGTGGGGTGGTGCGCGATCCCGCCGTCCATGCGCGCGTCTGCGACGAGGCCGCCGCGTGGGTTGCGGCGCAGGGGTGGGCGGTCGTCGGGATCGAACGCAGCCCGATCACGGGGCCAGAGGGCAATGTAGAATTCCTGCTCGCGGCGATCCGCACGGTGGACGGCTGAGGCGAGCATTGCCAAAATGGCACTCCAGACCCATTTAGCCGCCTAACACACCTTCGGGAGCCGATCATGCAGAGCGAGAACAAGTTGTTCGAGGACTTCGTCAAGATGGCCAACGGCTTCGCCGGCACGATGGCCGGCGCGGCGCGTGAGGGCGAGACTGCATTCCGGGAGAAAGTGAAGACGTGGGTCGGCGGGCTCGATTTCGTCAGCCGCGAGGAGTTCGAGGCGGTTAAGGCGATGGCTGCGGCCGCGCGCGACGAGGTCGCCGCGCTGCGCGCCGAACTGGCCGCCAAGGACACGACGCTCGGCGCCAAGGATCAGCCAGCCGCCTGATCTCCTCGGGGTTGCGTCTCGGCCTATCGTCACGCCGGCGAACGCTGGCCTCGCGTGCTGCACCGGGCGCGCGTCCTTCGGGAGATGCCAGCGTTCGCCGGCATGCCTCCTGTCTCGGCTGACGCGCTTCTCCAGAAACACTAGGCGCGTGCCATGGCATCCTGCTAGGCGCGCGCGATGACTCCGCTCGACAAGATCCGCAATTTCTCGATCATCGCCCATATCGACCATGGCAAATCGACCCTCGCCGATCGCCTGATCCAGCGCACCGGCGGCCTCACCGATCGTGAGATGTCGGCGCAGGTGCTCGACAATATGGATATCGAGAAGGAACGCGGCATCACCATCAAGGCGCAGACCGTGCGCCTTGAATGGAAGGGCCACGTCCTCAACCTGATGGACACGCCCGGCCATGTCGACTTCGCCTATGAGGTGAGCCGCAGCCTGGCGGCGTGCGAGGGCGCGCTGCTGGTGGTCGACGCCGCCCAGGGTGTCGAGGCGCAGACGCTCGCCAACGTCTATCAGTCGATCGAGCACGATCACGAGATCGTGCCCGTCATCAACAAGATCGACCTGCCCGCCGCCGAGCCGGAGAAGGTCCGCGCCGAGATCGAGGAGGTGATCGGGCTCGATGCCTCCAACGCCATCCTCGCCTCGGCCAAGGCGGGTATCGGCATCGACGAGATCCTCGATGCGGTGGTCGAGCGGATCCCGTCGCCGAAGGGCGACGCCAGCGCGCCGTTGAAGGCGATGCTGGTCGATAGCTGGTACGATCCCTATCTCGGCGTCGTCATCCTCGTCCGCGTGATCGACGGCGTGCTGCGCAAGGGCGCCGAGGTCGCGTTCATGCAGGCCGGCACACGCCACCTGATCGACCGGGTCGGCTGCTTCCGCCCCAAGATCGAGCAGTTGACCGATCTGGGCCCGGGCGAGATCGGCTTCATCACCGCGCAGATCAAGGACATCAGCCAGACCGCCGTCGGCGACACGATCACCGACGCCAAGAAACCGGCGGCCGAGCCGCTGCCGGGCTTCAAGGAGGTCCAGCCGGTCGTGTTCTGCGGGCTGTTTCCGACCGACGCCAACGATTTCGAGAAACTGCGCGACAGCATCTCCAAGCTGCGCCTCAACGACGCCAGCTTCTCGTTCGAAATGGAAACCTCGGCCGCGCTCGGCTTCGGCTTCCGCTGCGGCTTCCTCGGCCTGCTGCATCTGGAGATCATCCAGGAGCGGCTGACGCGCGAATATGATCTCGATCTGATCACGACCGCGCCGTCGGTGGTCTACCACCTCCATCTGTCGCATTCGAAGACCGAGGATGCGCACACGATCGAGCTGCACAATCCGGCCGACATGCCCGATCCCAATCGGATCGACAGCATCGACGAGCCGTGGATCGAGGCGACGATCTACGTGCCCGACGAGTATCTCGGCTCGATCCTCAAGCTGTGCCAGGATCGGCGCGGCATCCAGAAGGATCTGACCTACGTCGCTGGCCGCGCGCAGCTGCGCTACGAACTGCCGCTCAACGAGGTGGTGTTCGATTTCTACGACCGGCTGAAATCGATCAGCCGCGGCTATGCCAGCTTCGATTATCATCAGGTCGGCTATCGCGAGGGCGACCTCGTCAAGATGTCGATCCTCGTCAACAACGAGCCGGTCGACGCGCTCTCGATGATCGTCCACGCCTCGGTCGCCGAGACGCGCGGTCGCGGCATGTGCGAGCGGCTGAAGGATCTGATCCCCCGCCACATGTTCAAGATCCCGATCCAGGCGGCGATCGGCGGCAAGGTTATCGCGCGCGAGACGATCGCGGCATTGCGCAAGGACGTCACCGCTAAATGTTACGGCGGCGATATAAGCCGCAAGAAGAAGCTGCTGGAGAAGCAAAAGGAAGGCAAGAAGCGGATGCGGGAATATGGCAACGTGTCCATCCCGCAGGAGGCGTTCATTGCCGCGCTTCGGATGGGCGACGAGTAGGTTCCGAGCATTTTACATCCGATTTGGCTCGCTTCGTCCCGTTTTTTTGCGGATGCGAAGGCGGTGTGACAAAACGGAGACACCGTTTTCGCGCTTCGCTGGTTCAGCCGGTCCCCACTTAATTTTCAGGGACTTGGTATATGTTGAAATTGATGTTTGCCGGTGCGGTCGCCGCGGGCGCGACGACGGCGGCCTTCGCCCAGATGGCCGATCAGACCGCACCTGCGAGCGACGCTTCGGCGCCGGTTGCATCGACCGGCATGGCGAGCGATGCGCCGAGCTGGGCCGGCATCTACGCCGGTCTCCATGGCGGTTATGGCTTCGACAATGGCCGCAAGATCAGCAACGTCGGCTCCACGCCGAACAACGCCGTGGCGCTCAGCAGCGGCATCCGCACGTCGGAGCTCGGCCAGAACCGTTCGGGCGCGCTCGGCGGCGGCCAGCTCGGCTACAACTTCCAGCGCGGCAAGCTGATCTTCGGTGGCGAAGGCGACTTCTCCTACATGGATTCGCGCGGCACCTCGGTCTATCGTGGCCTCGGCGTCACCGGTGTAGCGGCCCCGGGCCGTCGCACCCTGGTCAAGAGCCAGCTCGACTGGATGGGTTCGGTCCGCGCACGCGCGGGTTATGCGCTGAGCGACCAGGGCTTCGTCTACGCCACCGGCGGTTACGCCTTCGGCAAGGTCAAGGGCCGCGCCGAGTTCGACGGCGATAGCGACAGCACCGTCAACTATGCCGGCAGCCACAAATACACCGCGCAGGGCTGGATCGGCGGCCTGGGCGGCGAGTTCCGTCCGTTCAATCAGGGCGTGTGGCGCAAGATCTCCTTCGGTGCGGAGGCGACCTATTACGACCTCGGCAAGAGCAGCATCTACGCGCTGCAGACCGGAACCCAGCCGGGCTTTTATCGCCTCGGCGTCGCGACGCGCGGCTATAACGGCGTCGTGAAGATCAACTACCACTTCTGATCGACGGCGGCGGGCGTCCCTCGGGCCGCCCGCCATCCCGCTCAACCGAGCCCGCGCTCGATCCAGTCGGCAGCGGCCAGTCCGCTCTCCCACGCACCATGCGCGGTCGAGAAATCGGTGGACGAACAGGCTTCGCCGGCAAAGCACAGCCGCTCGCTGACAGGGTGCGCAAGCACATTACGCGCGTCGGCATGATCGGGCAGAGCATGGCTGTACGAGCCACCGATGGTCGGTTCCTGCGCCCAGCGCGTCACCGCGATCGGCGAAAGTCCTGCGGCAAAGTCCCCGCCGAGCAACCCCTTCAGTTCGTCGACGACGAAGGCGACGGCATCGCCGCCCTCCAGTTCCCGCGCCCACGCACCGCCCAGGAAGCATTCGATCACCGGCCGACCGAACGGGCGGATATAATAGCTGCCGGTCTGCGTCCGATCGACGCGGCCGAGCAGGTGCGATTCCGCCGGAACCGCATCCGGTTGGGCGATCGACAGGAAGACCTTGTCGGCAAGGCCCAGCGGCAGGCGCGTGGCGGCATGCAGATGATCCGTCACGTCGGGCGAGAAGCGGATTTGGCCGCGCGCCAGCACCTCGGTCGACACGGCGACGATCGCCGCACGCGCGGCAATGTCGCCAGCATCGGTCGTTATGTGAATGCCATCGCCCGTGTTTGCGACCGCACGCACCGGCGTTCCGAGGCGAAAGAGCAGGCGTCCGCCAAGCCCCGCGATGAACGTGCCGTACCCCGCCGGCAGGCGCCAGTTGAGCTCGGTCGAGGCATCCTCATAGGCCATGAAGTCGGCGGCCGAGAGGCTGTCCAGTTCGCAACCGTTGATGAAGCTGCTGAGCGCATCGAGGAATGGTCGCCAGCGATCGTCGGGCGCCACGGCATCGGCGGCCCGATCGCCGGCCGGCGGATGGGAACGCAGCCTTTCCTCGAAGTCGGCGTAAGCCGCCCATGCATCATTCTGATCCGATGCGGAAAAACCGATATTGCCGAGCTGCCTTTGCCACGCCGCCTGGCTGTGATCGACGCGGATGCCCTCAGCCTCCGCAAGTCTGGCCAGCGGGTTGCGGCCGGCCGAGTGAAGCCAGCCGCAGCCGAGATCGAGCGGCAGCCCCGCAATCTGCCGGGTGTGGGCACGCCCGCCGAGGCGGTCCAGCGCCTCGACGATCAGCACCGATCGGCCACGGTCGTGCAGACGCCGTGCGGCCGCAATCCCCGCCGCACCGCCACCAACCACCACCACGTCCACCTGCGTCATCTTTCCTCGCGCTGTTCCTGCGGCCATAAGACGTCCATGGTCGCCCGATGATCCTCGCCGCTTTGCTCCTCGCTACGCAGCCCGCCAAGCTGCCGCCCGCCAATGCATTGCCGCCGCCCGACGACGGCGTCGCGGCAGTGATGGCGCCGATCGACGGCCTGTTCGCCGGGCTCGCCGCGCGCGACGGCGCCGCGATCCTCCGGCAGGTCGCGCCGGACGGCGGCGCCACCGTCGCGACCGAGCGGCCCGACGGCACGCGCACGCTTCGTCACATGAACTGGCAGGACTTTGCCGCCGGTATCAAGCCTGGACCGGAACGCTATGAGGAGCGTTTGACCGATCCGGCGGTCGAGGTCGACGGCGACATCGCGCTCGTCTGGTCGCCCTACGTCTTCACGATCGACGGCAAGGTGCAGCATTGCGGCACCGACCATTTCGATCTCGTCCGCGCCAATGGCCGCTGGATGGTGCAGAACGTCACCTGGTCCAGCCGCACCACTGACTGCGACGCCGTCGTTCCGGCGCCGGCTGTGCCCAGGTAGCAGCAGGTGCCGCGCCGCTCGGTTGCGGTACGGTCCCCGACACTGTAGGGACTGCCTGATTTTTAGGCAGAGCAACGTGGCGCGACTTCAACCCATTTCGATCGGTCCGGTGCGGATCGACACGCCGGTGATTCTGGCGCCGATGACCGGCGTCAGCGATCTACCGTTCCGGCGGATGGTGCGCGGCTACGGCTCGGGCCTCAACGTCACCGAGATGATCGCGAGCCAGGCCGCGATCCGCGAGACGCGCCAGTCGATCCAGAAGGCATTGTGGGATCCGATCGAGGATCCGGTGTCGATGCAGCTCGTCGGTTGCGAGCCGGCGCAGATGGCCGAGGCGGCGAAGCTGGCCGAGGATCGCGGTGCCGCCATCGTCGACATCAACATGGGCTGCCCGGTGCGCAAGGTGGTCAACGGCGACGCCGGATCGGCGCTGATGGCCAAGCCCAAGCTCGCCGCCGAGCTGATCGCCGCCACCGTCAAGGCGGTGAAGGTGCCAGTGACGCTCAAGATGCGGATGGGCTGGGACCATCAGAGCCTCAACGCGCCCGAACTGGCGCGGGTTGCCGAGGATCTGGGCGTGCGGATGATCACCGTCCACGGCCGCACCCGCTCGCAGATGTACAAGGGCTCGGCCGACTGGGCGTTCGTGCGCCGCGTCAAGGATGCGGTGTCGGTGCCGGTGATCGTCAACGGCGACATCTGCTCGATCGAGGATGCCGAAGCCGCGCTCGACCAGTCCGGCGCCGACGGGCTGATGATCGGTCGCGGCGCCTATGGCCGTCCGTGGCTGCTCGGGCAGGTGATGCGCTGGCTGCAGGCGGGCGAGCGTCGGCCGGATCCGACGATCGACCAGCAATATGCAACGATCGTAACGCATTACCACGAGATGCTCGAACTTTACGGCAGCGAGGTCGGCGTCAACATGGCGCGCAAGCATCTCGGTTGGTACACTAAAGGGCTGGCTGGTTCGGCCGAGTTCCGCAACCGCGTCAATCAGATCCCTGAATCGAAGATCGTCCTGGCGATGCTCGCCGAATTTTACGCACCGTGGACCTGCCGGAAGGTCGCCTGATCCGGCTGCGGGCGCGCGCGGATGCGCGCCCCGCACCGGCCGAAGCGCTGCTCACGGCGTTGCCGACGCCGTTGCTGGTGGTCGATGAGGAAGGGGTGATCCTCGATGCCAACGTCGCCGCCGAGACGCTGCTGAACCTGTCGCGCAGCGTGATCATCGGCATGCACATCCACGATGCGACCGGCCATCATCTGCGCAGCGTGCCCAACGACACACCGTTCGTCGCCTACGATCTGGAGGTGACGTTGCCGGGCCAGCGCCAGCAGCGCGCCGACCTGACCGCGGCGCCGCTGGGCGACTGGCCGGGCTGGCGCGTGGTGACGATCCATAGCCATCCGGCGGCCGGTCCGATCGCGCGGCGCAGCGGCCATGCCGGCGCCGCGCGCACCGCCGCCGGCGCTGCGGCGATGCTGGCGCACGAGATCAAGAACCCGCTCGCCGGCATTCGCGGCGCGGCGCAGTTGCTGGAAACGAATGCCGATGCCGACGGGCGCGCGCTCACCCGCCTGATCCGCGACGAGGTCGACCGCGTCGTCGCGTTGATCGACCGGATGGAGGACTTCACCGACACGCGCCCGCTCGCGACCTCTCCCCAGAACATCCACGCCCTGCTCGACCATGCCCGGGCGGTCGCCGCGGCGGGTTTCGGCGCGCAGGTTCATGTGCGCTCGGCCTACGACCCCTCGCTTCCGCCCGTGCTCGGTGACCGTGACTCGCTCGTTCAGATCCTCATCAATCTCATCAAGAATGCCGCGGAAGCTCTTGGGGAGACAGGGGGAACGATCCTACTCACCACCGCCTATCGCCACGGCATCAGCATGCTGACCGACGGCGGCGATGGCCGCCGGCACCTGCCGATCGAGGTGTGCGTGATCGACGACGGCCCCGGCGCGCCGGACGAGATTTCCGAGCATCTGTTCGATCCGTTCGTATCGTCCAAACGGCAGGGGCGGGGCCTCGGCCTCGCATTGGTGGAGAAACTGGTGTCGGAGCTTGGTGGCATGGTCGAATATGCGCGCGAAGGAATGCCCGAACGAACCGTGTTCCGGCTTCTGCTGCCGCGCGCGAAGGATCGCTGATGCGCGCACGGGTTTTGGTCACCGACGATGATGCCGCGATCCGTACCGTGGTGCGCGAGGCGCTGCGTCGTGCCGGCCACGCGGTCGAGGTGGTCGGCACGCTTGCGGACATGCGCCGCAGCCTGCGCAGCTTCCGCCCGCACGTGCTGGTGACCGACGTCGTGCTGCCCGACGGCAATGGCCTCGATCATGTGCCCGAGCTGATCGCCGAATATCCGGCGATGCCGGTGATCGTCTTGTCGGCGCAGAACACCTTCATGACCGCGTTGCGCGCGACCGAGCAGGGCGCGTTCGACTATCTGCCCAAGCCGTTCGACCTTGCCGAGCTGACCCAGGCCGTCGCGGACGCGCTTACGCGCATGCCGACGCTGGGTGAGGAAGAAGGCGGGCCGCATGAGGATCTGCCGCTGATCGGCCGCTCGCCGCCAATGCAGGAGGTGTTCCGCACCATCGCGCGCGTCGTGTCGACCGACCTGACTGTGCTGCTGCTGGGTGAATCCGGAACGGGCAAGGAGCTGGTCGCGCGTGCGATCCACGATTTCGGGCCGCGCAGGCGCGCGCCGTTCGTCGCGGTCAACATGGCCGCAATCCCGCGCGAGCTGATCGAGAGCGACCTGTTCGGGCACGAGCGCGGCGCCTTCACCGGGGCAGCGCAGCGCACCGCCGGTCGCTTCGAGCAGGCGCAGGGCGGGACTTTGTTCCTCGACGAGATTGGCGACATGCCGCTGGAGGCGCAGACGCGGCTGCTGCGCGTGCTCCAGTCGGGCGAATTCTCGCCGGTGGGTAGCGCGCGCGCGATCCGCACCGATGCGCGCATCATCGCCGCGACCCACCAGGATCTGCCGCGCCTGATCGCCGATGGGCAGTTCCGCGAGGATCTCTATTACCGGCTTAACGTCGTGCCGATGCGGCTGCCGGCGTTGCGCGACCGTGGCTCGGACGTCGGCGAACTCGCCCGCCACTTCCTCGATCGCGCCGCTGCCGACGGCCTGCCGCGCAAGCAGCTCGATCCGGCGGCGATCCGCTGTCTCGAACGGCACGGCTGGCCGGGCAATGTCCGCGAGCTGGCGAATCTCATGCGCCGGCTGGCGGCGCTGACGCGCGATCCGGTCATCAGCGCGAGCCTCGTCCAGCAGCAGCTCGGCCATCTGGGCCAACCGCAGCCGCCGCTCGTTCCCGAAAGTGCCGAATTGAGCGAGGCGATCGAACAGCATCTCGCCCGGCACTTCGCGGCCTATGGCGGCGATCTGCCGCCGGATGGACTGTACGACCGGGTGCTGGCGGAGGTGGAGCGGCCATTGTTCCGCCTGACCCTCGCGGCGGTTCGCGGCAATCAGCTCAAGGCCGCGCAGATACTCGGCATTAATCGCAACACGTTGCGCAAGAAGCTGACCGATCTGGGAGTCGGGCCGGCCGTACGGCGGAACGACCTTGGCGGCGACTGAGCCTCGTCGCCAATAGGGCTCGGTTTGTCGCTTCTCTGTCACAACATGTGTTCCGGGCGCCACGGGAGTGTGGTAGCCCAGCAACGATGACGGCGATAAGATCGCGCGAAAAAGCCCGAGGACCACGATGGAAGCGGCGGCTCGCGCTGATGCGCCTGCGGCCGCGTCGCTTCATCGCCGGTCTCGAATTCATCGTGCTCGCCGGCATTCTCGGCATGCTGCTGATGACGTACATGCTGCTGCGGCATGCCGGCGCCCCGCAGCGCCCGCTCGGCCCCATCGAAGTCGCGCTGCTGCTCGTCGCCAATCTGGTGCCCGCAATGGGCCTGCTGGTCCTGCTGGCGCGGCGCATCGCGCGCGGCCGGTCCGAACGCTCGCCGCTGGGGGGCAGGGGGCGGCTGCACGTGCGGCTGGTGGCCCTGTTCTCGGTCGTCGCGGCGATGCCGACCTTGCTGGTGGTGATCTTCGCCTCGCTCCTCTTCCAATATGGCGTGCAATTCTGGTTTTCGGAACGCGCCGCCACGGTGCTGCGCAATGCCGACCGGGTGGTGCAGACCTATGTCGACGAACATCGTCGCGGACTGGACGAAGACAATGTCGCCATGAGGGGCGATCTGCTGAACAATCTCGCGACCGCGCCCGCGGAGGATCCGCGGATGGCGCTCTACTTCGCCAGCCAGGTTTTCTATCGCAAGCTGGATCAGGCGGCGCTGATCCAAGTGGCGCCGGATGGCAGCGAACGCCTGATCCAGGGTGCCAATCTCGACAAGCGGCCGCTTGAGGATCGCCTGCCGGCCGCCCTCATTCCCCAGCTCGCCGACGGCAAGCCGCATTCGCGCATCCTGCCCGACCATCTCGAAAGCGTGATGCGGTTCGACGAGGCAACCCACACCTATCTCTATATCTCGCGGGTCGCCGATCGCGTCGTGCTGGCGCAGGCGGGGCGGGCGAACACCGCGCTCAGCGAATATCGCCGGCTGGTGACCCGCGCGCGCACGCTTCAGCTGCGTTTCAACACCGCTTTGTTCGTCGTTTCGCTGCTGATCGTGACGCTCGCCATCTGGGTGGCGCTGGCGGTGGCGGATCGGCTGGTACGGCCGATCGGCGAGCTGGTCGGTGCAGCGCGTGCGGTGGCGGGCGGCGATCTCGCAACGCGGGTGACCGCGCCCAACCAGCATGACGAGGTCGGCACGCTCGCCGCCGCCTTCAACCGCATGACCCGACGCCTGCAAGAGCAGACCGGCGCGCTCGAAAGCCGCCGCGCGCTGACCGAGGCGGTGCTGTCGGGGGTGTCGGCAGGGGTGATCTCGGTCAATCGCGAGCGCGATGTGACCCTGTTGAACCTGTCCGCCCAGGCGTTGTTGCGGGTCGATCCGACCCATGCGATCGGCGCCAAGCTGGCGACAATCGCACCCGATCTCGATCATCTGCTCGACGGCAATGAGCGCGAGGCGGTCGTGCAGATCGAGCAGGAGGGCGAGCCCCGCACGCTCGCCGTGACGATCGTCAATGCCGGGCTCGGCCACGTTCTGACGTTCGACGACATCACGCAGCAGCTCGCCGACCAGCGACGCGCCGCCTGGGCCGACGTCGCCCGCCGCATCGCGCACGAAATCAAGAATCCGCTCACGCCGATCCAGCTCGCCGCCGAGCGGCTCCAGCGCCGTTACGGCCGCGAGATCGAGGGCGATGGCGGGACGTTCGAGCGGCTGGTGTCGACAATCGTCCGCCAGGTCGGCGACATCCGCCGCATGGTCGACGAGTTCAGCTCGTTCGCGCGCATGCCGAAGCCGCAATTCCGCACCGAGAACCCGCTGGACATTTGCCGTCAGGCCTTGTTCCTGCACGAGGTCGCGCACCCGTCGGTCCGTTTCAGCCTCGACGCATCCGATGCGCTGCCGCCCTTGGTGTGCGACCGTCGCCAGCTCGGCCAGGCGCTCACCAACATCGTCAAGAATGCGGTCGAGGCGATCGAGGCGCGCGCCGGCGAGGGCGGGGCGGGCAATGTCGCGATGACGGTCCGCGCCGCCGATGGCCATCTGCGCATCGAGGTGGCGGATGACGGCATCGGTCTGCCGCCCGATCGCGACCGGCTGACCGAACCTTATGTCACCACCCGTGCGCGCGGGACCGGCCTCGGCCTCGCGATCGTCAGTCGCATCGTCGAGGAGCATCAGGGAACGATGGTGTTCAGCGACCGGCCCGGCGGCGGCACGGTCGTCGGCCTCGATTTCGACCTCGCCGCGCTCGCTCGACTGATCGACACGCCTGCCGACGCCTTTCCTCAACTCGTAACGGCCGGGAGCCGCTGAAAACATGGCCTTGGACATCCTCGTCGTCGACGACGAAGCCGACATCCGCGAACTGGTCGCGGGCGTGCTGGAGGACGAGGGCTATCAGCCTCGCACCGCCGCCGACGCTGACGCGACGCTGGCCGCGCTCGGCGAACGACGACCGAGCCTTGTGCTGCTCGACGTGTGGCTGCAGGGCTCGCGCCTCGACGGCCTGCAACTCCTGTCGGAGATCAAGCGGCGCGATCCGACATTGCCGGTGATCGTCTTTTCCGGACATGGCACGATCGATACCGCGGTGGCGGCGGTGCGTCAGGGCGCGGTCGACTTCATCGAAAAGCCGTTCGAAAGCTCGCGCCTGCTTCACCTCGTGGCGCGCGCGACCGAGACCGACCGGCTGCGGCGCGAGAATGCGAGCCTGCGCGAGCGAGTGGGGCCGGAGGACGAACTGACCGGGACCAGCGCCGCGATCAACCAGGTGCGCGCCACGCTGAAGCGCGTCGCCGCCACCGGCAGCCGCGTCCTCATTTCGGGTGCGGCCGGCGCCGGCAAGGAGGTCGCCGCCCGCCTGCTTCACAAGTGGAGCACGCGCGAACAAGGCTCGTTCACCGTCGTCTCCGCTGCGCGCATGTCGCCCGAGCGGGTCGAGGAGGAATTGTTCGGCGCGGAGGAGGGGGGCGAGATGGCCCGCCCCGGCCTGCTGGAACAGGCGCATGGCGGCACTTTGTTTCTCGACGAGATTGCGGACATGCCGCTGTCGACCCAAGCCAAGATCCTGCGCGTGCTGACCGATCAGAGCTTCACCCGCGTCGGCGGCACGCGCACGGTGAAGGTCGACGTGCGCGTCGTGTCCGCCACCTCGCGCGATCTGGCGAGCGAGATCGCCGCCGGGCGCTTCCGCGAGGATCTCTATTACCGCCTCAACGTCGTGCCGGTGCAGATGCCCCCGCTGGAGCAGCGGCGCGAGGACGTGCCGACGCTCGCCGCTTATTTCGCGGCCCGCTATGCGGCGGAACGACGCGTGCCGACCCCCGAGCTCAGCGCCGAGGCGGTCGCGGCACTGCAGGCCTATGAATGGCCGGGCAACGTCCGCCAGCTGCGCAACGTGATCGAGCGCACGATCATCCTCGCGCCGCTCGACCGCATCGGCCGGATCGACGCCGACATGCTGCCGCCCGAGGTTGTGTCCGGCCAGGCCGAGATCGTGCCGGGCGACGCCGGCCGCTCGATCATGGGGACGCCGCTGCGCGAGGCGCGCGAGACGTTCGAGCGCGAATATCTGCGCGTCCAGATCCGTCGGTTCTCGGGCAATATCAGCCGCACCGCGACGTTCATCGGCATGGAGCGCTCGGCGCTTCATCGCAAACTCAAGAGCCTCGGGCTCGCGGACACGCGATCCGAGGAGGACTGAGAAGGCGTCATCCCGATAGGTCCGATTCGGGACTGGTTACGATACTGAAACGATTCCGTGCCTTGTGCTGCATCGCAACAGATCCTATTTCGCTCGGGTTCCGGCAAACGGTCGGGGCGCATGGCGCCGCCAAAGGCGCCAGCGGGCAATGACCCGCCAATCATAGAAGGACCACGCGCAATGGCGGACAAGGTCAACAATCTTCAAGACATCTTCCTGAACACGCTCCGCAAATCCAAGACGCCGGTGACGATGTTCCTGGTAAAGGGTGTGAAACTCCAGGGGATCATCACCTGGTTCGACAATTTCTCCGTGCTGCTGCGCCGGGATGGCCAGAGCCAGCTGATCTACAAGCACGCAATCTCCACCGTCATGCCGGCGCACCCGATCGACCTGAGCGAGGCCGAGAAGAAGCTGGAGGATCGCAAGTCCCCGTTGCTGCAGGAAATATTCCTCGCTGCGGTGCGCAAGTCGGGCGATCCGGTGACGATGTTCCTCGTCAACGGCGTGATGCTGCAGGGCGAGATCGCGGCCTATGATCTGTTCTGCATGCTGCTCCGTCGCGACGGCATGAGCCAGTTGGTCTACAAGCACGCAATCTCCACGGTGCAGCCGCTGCGCCCGCTCAACCTGATGAGCGGCGAGGAGGATGACGAGGGCGACGACGAAGACGAGGGGTGATGCGCGCAACCCTCAACTTCCTCAACTTCGTCCTCCCACTGGCGTCGGCGCGGCGCCGCCCTACATGGTGTGAATGAGCGGATTCGGACGCGAGCAGACTGACGAGGTCCGGCATGGCGCACGCGCGGTGATCGCGCTGCCCGAGCTTGGCCAGACGATGCGCGACAGCGCGGCGCGGCTCGAGGAGGCAAGCGGTCTTGCCGCCGCGATCGGGCTTCACGTGGTCGATGCCGAGGCGTTCCGCGTACGCGCGCCCAAGCCGGCGACCTTGTTCGGATCGGGACAGGTCGAGCAGATTGCCACCTCGGCCCGGATGCACGATGCCGAACTGGTGGTGGTCGATGCCGCGCTCACGCCCGTCCAACAGCAGAACCTTGAAAAAGCCTGCGAAGCCAAGGTGATCGACCGGACCGGATTGATCCTGGAAATCTTCGGCGAGCGCGCGGCGACCGCCGAGGGACGGCTGCAGGTCGAATTGGCGCATCTCGACTATCAGGCTGGTCGACTCGTCCGGTCATGGACCCACTTGGAACGCCAACGCGGCGGCTTCGGCTTCCTCGGCGGCCCCGGCGAGACGCAGATCGAGGCTGACCGCCGCATGATCCGCGACCGCATGGCCAAAATTCGGCGCGAACTCGAGCAGGTGCGCAAGACGCGCGGGCTCCATCGCGCGCGGCGCGAACGCGCGCCGTGGCCGGTCGTGGCGCTGGTCGGCTACACCAATTCCGGCAAGTCGACATTGTTCAACCGCATGACCGGCGCCGACGTGATGGCGGAAAACCTGTTGTTCGCGACGCTCGATCCGACGATGCGGCAGGTGTCGCTGCCGGGGCTCGACAAGGCGATCCTCTCCGACACGGTGGGTTTCGTCTCCGATCTGCCGACCCAGCTCGTCGCCGCCTTCCGCGCGACGCTTGAAGAGGTGACCGCCGCCGATCTCGTTCTCCACGTGCGCGATATCGCCCATCCCGACAGCGAGGCGCAGCGCGCCGACGTGCTGGCGGTGCTGGCCGAGATCGGCCTGATGTCGGGCGAGGGGGAGGATGACGTTCCGCTGATCGAAGTGTGGAACAAGCTCGACCTGCTCGATGAGGTGACACGCGAGGACGTGGCGGCCGAAGCGGCGCGCCGGGCCGATGTGGTCGCCATCTCGGCGCGCACCGGCGACGGCGTCGATGCGCTACGCCGGACCGTGGCGGAGCGGCTGCTGGCAGGTGCGCGCGTCCACAAATTGGCGGTGGCGGCGACGGACGGCGAGACGCTGGCGTGGCTGCACCAGCATGGCGAGGTGCTCGATCAGGCGCTCGACGGCGAGACGATCAGCCTCGACGTGCGGCTTTCGCCCGACGAATGGGGCCGGTTCGAGGCCAAGCAGGGGATCAGGCCGGCCGCTTTTTGACGGTCTGCCAAAGCCGCTCCTTGTCTTCGAGCGTCAGCGCGGCGAAGCCGTCGCCGGCAATCGCCTCCATCGCGCGGAAGCGGCGCTCGAACTTGGCATTGGCGGCGCGCAGGGCGACCTCGGGATCGTGGCCGAGCTTGCGCGCCCAGTTGACGACCGCGAACAGCAGGTCGCCAATCTCTTCCTCCCGAGCCGCGGCATCGGGCGCGGCGGCGACCTCGGCGGCTTCCTCGTCGATCTTGGCGCGCGCGCCCTCGGCATCGGGCCAGTCGAAGCCGGTCCGCGCGGCGCGCTTCTGCAATTTCTCGGCCCGCATCAGCGCCGGCAGCGCTAGCGCGACCCCGGCGAGGGCGCTGGGATCGTCGGCTTTGGCGGCGCGCTCGGCGGCCTTGATCGCTTCCCACTGATGATGGCCACCGGCGCCGTCGCCGAAGACATGCGGGTGGCGACGCTCCATCTTCTCGGAAATCGCCGTGGCGACATCGGCCAGCGCGAAGGCGCCACGTTCCTCGGCCATGCGCGCATGGAACACGACCTGGAGCAGCAAGTCGCCGAGCTCGTCGCGCAGCTCCGCCATATCGTCGCGCGCGCAGGCGTCCGCGACCTCATAGGCCTCCTCGATCGTATAGGGCGCGATCGTCGCGAAGGTCTGCGCAACGTCCCATGCGCAACCACGCTCGGGATCGCGCAACCGCGCCATGATCGCGACCAGCCGCATCATGCTCGCCAAAGTGGGGTGGCCGGCTTCAGCCTCGGGTAGCACCATCTTCTATCTCGATAATATATATTATGTTAAATGAAGACATATCAGCGGAGGTGGAGGACCAAGGTCACCGCACCCCACAGGATCGCGATGATCCCTGCCCACAGCAACGCCAGCCGCAGCATCGTCGCGCCGCCCAGCCGTCGCCGCCACAGCCCGCTGCCGAAGAGAATGAGCGCGCCGAGGATCGCGACGATGCCGGGCAGAACATCCGCGCTCATGCGAGCGTGACCGTGAGCCCGTCGAAGCCCGGCTCGACGTCGTCCGGCAGTTCGTTCGCCAGCGCGCGGTAATCCATCGACTGATCCATGTGCGTCAGGATGGTTCGGCGTGGCCGCACCTGCGCGATCGCATCCAGCGTCACCGCAAGATGAGCATGCGTCGGATGCGGCGCGCGGCGCAGCGCGTCGGCGATCCACAGATCGAGCCCCGCGAAGAGGCTTGCCATCTCAGGCGTAAAGCTATGGAAATCGGTGGCATAGCCGGCGCTGACGCCATCATGGTCGAAGCGTAGGCCCGCCGACGTGATCGCGCCGTGCGGCTGATCGACGGTGCGCACGCGGATGTCGCCGATCATGACGTCGTCCGCCAGATCGTGCGCTGCCACCGTTGCCGGATAGCCATGCCGCCCGGCGAAGACATAGGCGAAGCGTTTCCGCAGCAGGTCGAGCGTCTCCCGCCGCCCATAGCCGGGCACCGCCGCGCCGCGCAGATGGAAGACTTGGCGAAGATCGTCGATGCCGTGGGTGTGATCGGCATGCTCGTGCGTCCAGATCACCGCATCGATCCGTTCGACCTCGGCCGCCAACAACTGCGCGCGCATATCCGGGCCCGTATCGACAAGGATCGTCGTCGTCGCGCTTTCGACGAGGATTGACGCGCGCGTGCGTTGGTTACGCGGATCGTCGGCATCGCAGTCGCCCCATTCGCCGCCGATCCGCGGCACCCCCGACGACGTGCCGCAGCCGAGGATCGTGATCCTCACGCAGCTTTTCCGAACAATCGAAAGAAGTTGTGCGCCGTCCTTTCCATCAGGTCGGCGACATCCTCGCCGCGCAGCTTGGCGAGGAAAGCGGCGGTATCGGCGACGAACGCGGGCTCTCCGGTCTTGCCGCGATGCGGGACCGGCGCGAGGAACGGTGCATCGGTTTCGATCAGCAGCCGATCCGCCGGCAGGGTCGCCGCGGTGGCCTGCAGCGCCGTCGCATTCTTGAACGTGACGATGCCCGAGATCGAGATGAACAGCCCCAATTCCAGCGCCTTGGCGGCGAATTCGGCGCTGGCGGTGAAGCAGTGGATCAAAGCCGGGAAGACGCCCTGCTCCATCTCCTCGGTCAGGATCGCCGCGGTATCCGCCTCGGCATCGCGCGTGTGGATGATGAGCGGCAGCCCGGTCATGCGCGAGGCGGCGATATGCGCACGGAAGCTCGCCTGCTGCCGCGCCCGGTCCGAATGGTCGTAATAATAATCGAGCCCGGTCTCGCCGATCCCGATCACGCGCGGATGCGCCGCCACCGCGACCAGCCGCGCGGTATCCACATCCGGATGCGCGTCCGCCTCGTGCGGGTGGATGCCGACCGAGGCCCACACGTCGGGCTCGCGCTCCGCAGTCGCGATGATGGCGTCCCATTCGCGCTCGCGCGTCGCGATGTTGAGCATCCCCGTCACGCCGCGCGCCCGCGCCCGCGCCAACACCGCCGGCTGCTCTTCGACCAGCCCCTTATAGTTCAGGTGGCAGTGGCTATCGATCAGCATCAGCTCTCGACCCAGCGCGGGAACACGCCCTGCGGCGGCGGCAACAATGTGCCGGGCACGATCGGTGTCGCCAGCGCGGCGAAGTCGCGCGCGTCCGCCCCCTGCCCCAGCTGATCGAGCAAGGCGTCGGCACTGGCAGGGATCGCCCAGCGCGCGAGGATGGCGAGGATGCGCACCGCCTCGGCCGTGCGGTAGAGCACCCCGTCGGCCATCGCCGGATCTTCCTTGCGCAGCGACCACGGCGCCATGTCGGCGAAATAGCGGTTGGCGAGCGCGACCCCGTCCCACACGATCTCCAGCGCGCGGTGCAGGGCCAGTTCGTCGAACGCGGCGTCCAGCCGCGGCAGCAGGTCGGCGAGTCCAAGCTGGTCGTGCGCGGCGCCGGGTGCGGGCACGACGCCGCCGCAATTCTTGGCGATCATGCTGAGGCAGCGCTGGGCGAGATTGCCGAGGCCGTTGGCGAGATCAGCGTTGCAGCGCGTGACGATCGCCTCGTGGCTATAGCTGCCATCCTGGCCGAAGCTCACCTCGCGCAGCAGGAAATAGCGCAGCTGGTCGACGCCGTAGGTGCGCGCCAGATCGATCGGGTCGACGACGTTGCCGACCGACTTCGACATTTTCTCGCCCTTGTTGAGCACGAAGCCGTGGCCGAACACCTGGCGCGGCAGCGGCACGCCGGCAGCCATCAGGAAGGCCGGCCAATAGACCGCGTGGAAGCGGACGATATCCTTGCCGATCAGGTGCAGATCGGCCGGCCAGAAGCGCTCGTAAGCTTCGGACTTTTCTGGATATCCTGTGCCGGTCAGATAATTGGTGAGCGCGTCCACCCACACGTACATCACATGCCCCGGCGCGTCGGGCACCGGCACCCCCCAGTCGAAGCTGGTGCGCGAGATCGAGAGATCGGACAGGCCCCCGCGCACGAAGCTGGTCACCTCGTTGCGGCGTCCCTCAGGCCGGATGAAATCGGGATGCGCCTCGTAATGCGCGAGGAGCTTGTCGGCATAGGCCGAAAGGCGGAAGAACCAGCTCTCCTCGACCGTCCACTCGACCGGCGTATTCTGCGGCGAAAGGCGGGCGCCCCCTTCCCCGTCGACCAGTTCCTTCTCGTCGTAAAAGGCCTCGTCGCGAACCGAATACCAGCCCTCGTAACGGCCGAGATAGATGTCGCCATTGGCCTGCATCGCGCGCCACAGGGCCTGGCTCGCCTCATAATGGGCGGGCTCGGTGGTCCGGATGTAGCGATCGAACGAGATGTTGAGAGCCTCGTCCATCTCACGGAAATATCCGGACATTTCGTCGGCCAGCGCGAGCGGCGTGATGCCGCGCGCCTTGGCAGCCTGCGCCATCTTCAGCCCGTGCTCGTCGGTGCCGGTCATGAAAAACACGTCGCGGCCCTGCAGCCGGCGATAGCGCGCGATCGCGTCGGCACCGATCGCCTCATAGGCATGGCCGATATGCGGCCGGCCGTTCGGATAGGCGATGGCGGTGGTGATGTAGAAGGGGTCGGCCATGGCGCTCAGGCTTTAGCGTGGGCACTCTTATGCGCAAGCGCGGCGACCAGCCCGGCCAGCTCGAACACAGTCGTCTGCGGGTCGGCCGACTGGCGGACGGCCCGATCGCCGATCTCGCGCGCCTGCCGCCACAAGGCGGTCAGTTCGCCCAATCGTGCCGGTGGTGCGGTGCGGGCGGCGGCGGCGATGCGCGAGGGCGCCCGTTCGAGGAATGCCTCGTAGCGGCCTTGCGCGGCCTTCGTGGCGAGCGCGCGACCGAGCTGCGCGCGGAGCGCATTGCCGGGATCGCCCTCGCGTGCCAGCCGGTCGATTGCGGCGTCGAGACCGGCAATGTCCAGCCCGGTAAAGCCAAGCGCCGTTCCCGGCGCGCCACCGGCGACGCCAACGAGGTCCGTGATCTCGCCGGAATCCGCGTCGGGCAGGACCGTGCGCAGCACCGCTGCCACCTCGGGCGCATCGAGCGCCCCGAAGCGCAACAGGCGGCAGCGCGAGCGGATCGTCGGCAGCAACCGCCCCGGCGCGTGGCTGACGAGCAGGAAGATCGTGCCGCGCGGGGGCTCCTCGAGATTCTTGAGCAATGCGTTGGCGGCATTGCGTTCGAGATCGTCGATCGCGTCGATCACCACCACGCGGCGCCGCGACAGGCTCGGCGTGGTGGCGAAAAGCGGCTGCAGCGCGCGCACCTGATCGACCGCGATCGAGCGTGCAAGTTCTTCCGATCGATCCTTGGGAAGACGCGCCAAGACACGGAAATCAGGGTGTGATCCGGCATCGAGCAACGAGCCGATCGGGTGCGCTGCCGGTACGTCGAGGCCATCGGACTCGAATGCCGGGCCTGCCTCACGCGCGAGCAGCCAGCGCGCCGCAGCAGTGGCGAAGGTCGCCTTGCCGATGCCTTTCGGCCCCGCCAGCAGCCATGCATGATGAATACGATCGCCCGATGCGGCGTCACGCAACGCCGCCACCGCCGAAGCATGCCCAATCAGCGTCACAGCAGGTCCGCCAGACTGTCCAGCAGGCGCGCAGTTACCTCGTCCGGATTACCCTCGGCCGTGACCATGCGCCAGCGCATGGGATCGTCCTCCGCCAGCGTGACGAAGGCCTGCTCGACCGCGGCGCGATAGGCGTCGTCGCGCAGCCCGAAGCGGTCGGGCGCGCCCGCGTCGCGCTCGATCTCGCGCGCGGTCGCGATCGCGCGGGGCAAGCGCAACAGCAGGGTGCGGTCGGGCAGCAGTCCCTCGCTCCCGATCGCGTGCAAGGCCATGATCGCCTCACGCCCGAGCCCGTCGGCGCCCTGATAGGCGATCGAGCTGTCGACGAAGCGATCGCACACCACCCACGCGCCGGCTGCGAGCGCTGGCCGGATCGTGCGCGCGACATGGTCGGCGCGCGCCGCCGCGAACAGCAACGCCTCGGCGCGTGCCTCCCAGCGATCGGATGCGCCACCGAGGAGCAGGCCGCGGATCGCCTCCGCGCCGGCGCTGCCGCCGGGCTCGCGCGTCTCCACCACCTCCAGCCCGCGTGCGCGCAGCGCAGCGGCGAGCGCGCGTGCCTGGGTCGATTTGCCGACCCCCTCCCCGCCTTCGAGGCTGATGAAGCGGCCCGGCGCGATCATCCCTTGCCGAACAGCCGCGCGACGCCGTTGCCGACGTGGCCGAAGAAACCGGCCACCGGCACGTCGCTCGCCGCCACCAGCGGCATAACCTGCGGCGGACCGTCGGGCGTGCGCACGATCAGTTGCGCGATCGGGGTTCCTGCCTTGATCGGCGCCTTGATCGGGCCGTCATAGGCGACCGACACCTTGACGTCGCTGCCCATGCCCGCCGGCAGCGTCACCGCCAGATCGCGCGGCGCGACCAGCCCGACCGAGCGCGCGGCGCCGCGCTGCACCGGTGCAGTCGCCACCTGCTTGCCCTTGGCGAACAAAGGCTTGGCCTGCCAGGCGTGCAGGCCCCAGTTCATGAACGCGACCGACTGCTCGATCCGCTGGTTGAACGAGGTCAGCCCCGACATCACCATCACCAGCCGCCGCCCGTTCTGCTCGGCCGAACCCGTGAAGCTGTAGCCCGATTCCTCGGTATGGCCGGTCTTGAGCCCGTCGGCCCCGGGCACGCGGCCCAGCAGCGGATCGCGATTGGCCTGGGTGATGTCTGCGCCCGAGCCCAGCGTCTTGCCCCAGGTGAAGTTCGGGCGGCTGTAGAACTGCTTGTAGAGATCGGGGAAGTTCTGGATCGTCGCGGTGGCGAGCGTCGTCAGGTCATGCGCCGTCACGTAGGTGACACCGCCATCGGGCCAGCCGTTCGACGTGCCGAAATGACTGTTGGCCAGCCCCAGCTCCTGCGCCTTGTGGTTCATCAGGTTGGTGAAGGCCGGCTCGGTCCCGGCGATATGCTCGGCCAGCACCACGCAGGCGTCGTTGCCCGACAAGGTGATGATGCCCAGCAGCAGATTGGCCACCGACACCTGCTCGTTCGGCGACAGGAACATCGTCGAGCCGGCGGCGGGGCCGTGCCACTGCTTCCACGTCTCGGGCCGGACATTGACCATGTCGGACAGCTTGAGCTGGCCCTTCTTGACGAGGTCGAACGCGACATAGACCGTCATCATCTTCGCCAAGCTGGCGGGCGGAATGCGGACGTCGGCATTCTTGGAAAACAACACCGCGCCCGACGACAGGTCCTTCATGTAGGCGACGGTTGCAGGCGTATCGAACGGCGGGGCCGCAGCCTCACCCGGCAGCGCGACGAGCGCGGTGGCTGCGAGCGCAAGGGCGACGAAACGATGGCGCATCATAAGGTGGCAGGCTTCCCGATCATGGTTATGCGTCGCTGATAGCCCTCGGCCGTCGCGCGCGCCACCCGGCGCGATCTTGAGAAGAGCTTGATTCACGCCATCGGCGAAAGCGCGCGGCGCTTCCGCCTCAGACGATCAAGCGCTAGCGCGCGATCTCGTCCGCCAGCAGGCCGGCGGCGAGCCCGTAGAAGTTGGAGCAATTGTAATCCAGCAAGGCGCCATAATTGGCGGTGAGCAGGTAGGCGGTGGCAGCCGGGCCGTCGGGCTCGATCAGCCGGGCGAGTTCGCCATCGGCCGGCGCGGGGAAGCCGGTGACGGTGATCCCGCGCGCCTTCCACTCGCCGACCGTCAGCCAGCGACTGAGGCGGGCGTGGACGCGCGGGCAGCGCGGCGAGACCAGCTTGGTCGCAACCGATGCCCGATCGAAGTCGGCCGGCACGGTCGCCGCAACGCCCCACAGGGTGTTCGGCTTCCACCCCGCCTCCTGCAGGTAAGCGGCGATCGAGGCGAGCGCGTCGGCGCGGTCGGTCCAGATGTCGGCGCGGCCGTCGCCGTCGCCGTCGGTGCCCAATCGCAGATAGACCGAGGGCAGGAATTGCGGATAGCCGGTCGCGCCGGCCCAACTCCCCTTGAGCTCGACGCGGGAAAAGCCACGGTCGATCAGCTTCAGCGTCGCGATCAGCTCGGCGGTGAACAGGTCGCGCCGCCGCCCGTCGAAAGCAAGCGTCGCGAACGAGCGGATCAGATCGTAATTGCCGCTGAAGCTGCCATAGCCGGTCTCGTGCCCGAAGATCGACAGCGCGATCGGCCCCGGCACGCCGGTGCGGCGCTGCGTCTCGTTGAGCGAGCCGGCCAGCTCGGCATAAAGCCGCTGGCCCTTCACGATATGCGCCTGATCGACATGCTGGCGGCGATAGGGCGCGAAATCGATCGAGCCCGGCCGGCTGACCCCCGGCATGCCGCCCGGCTGCGCGCGATCGAGCCGCACGACCTTGCCGTCATAGGTCAGGCCCGCCGTCTCGCGATCGAACGTTGCGGGCCTGACCCCCTCTGCCAAGGCCCTCGGCCGGAGCGACGCGACGAACGCACGAAGCGCGAGGTCCATAGCCGGTACCTCTGGGATGACGGGCGCGGCGGCGGCCAAAGCCGGTGGGGTTTCGGCGGACGGCGCCGGAGCCTCCTGCGCCAAGGCCGGCCCGGCGGAGAACATCGACAACAGGAGAAAAGGATGGAGCATCGAGCGCATGCCCCGCCTCTGCCACAGGCGCTGCCCGATGGGAAAGCCAACGGCAACGCCGCTTGCACGCCGGACGCCGTCGGATAAGAAGGCCCCGCCGGGATAGGTGGCCGAGTGGTTTAAGGCAGCGGTCTTGAAAACCGCCGTGGGCGGAAGCTCACCGTGGGTTCGAATCCCACCCTGTCCGCCGTCTCCGCCCTCGGAAGCGCACGCGGGCAGCCAGAAACTGCAAGCGTCGGCGCGCCCCTCCCGGAGCCATGTGAAGGTTGAGCGCGGCGCGCCGGTTGCGTCAGCATGGGCAGTCGTGACCCGCGGATCGGCTCAAACCGTGCAGGTTCAAAAATTAATCGTCATGGCCGGCAACTCCCGGTAGCGTTGCTGGCGAATGAGGCTCGAAGGCGATCGGCTGTCCGGCCTTCCATCCATTCGCGGGGGAATGCAGCATCGTAGGCGTCCGGAAGCAGCAAGCTCGAGCCGCGGCGTGCTGCTGCGTCTCGGTGAACCCGTTGATTATAGGTAATATGGATTGCGGTTGTTCCAGCCTGCGCCGTCCTACCGGCATATGAAGTCACCTTTTCGCACCCGACCGCCGCTCAAGGATCGGTATTGCTCCGCCAGATTAGGTCCATCACGGTCCATTTTGGGCTTTTGCGAGCAGCGGAGCGATCCGAGTCTGCGCGCCGAACTCGGTGATTCGGAGCGGCCGACAGCCGGAAGGTTTTCGGCGCTCGCCGCGCGCATGCCCGAGGCCGGTGCACGTATCGGGAATCTCGATCCGGTAGCCGGCGTCACCGCGACCCCTGCGATCGGGAGCGTCCCATGTGCGGCATAGCCGGTTGGTATCGGCGGAGCGGCGGACCGGTATCATCGACGGTCGTCCAAAATCAGTGCCAGTCGCTCTTTCATCGCGGCCCCGACGATGACGGCATATTCGTCGACGGCGATTTCGGCTTTGGAATGCGCCGGCTGAGCATCCTCGATATTGCTGGCGGCCATCAGCCGATGGAGACCGCCGACAAGCGCTTCGTCATCGTCTTCAACGGCGAGATCTATAATCATCGCGATATCCGCGACACGCTGGCCGGCCGATATCCGTTCGTCACGGGCAGCGACACCGAGACCATCCTCGCGGCCTTTTCGGTGTGGGGCAACGACGCCTGGGCGATGCTCGAGGGGATGTTCGCGGTCGCGATCTGGGACCGGCTGACCCGCACCCTTACATTGTCGCGCGACGCGCTTGGCATCAAGCCGCTCTACCTGTCGCTGCAGCACGGCGGCATCGCGTTCGGATCCGAGCTGAAGGCGTTACGCCGGCTTCCCGGCCACGACTTCACGATCGACGATCGCGCGGTGCACGACTTCTTTTCGTTCGGCCATGTCCGTCGGCCGCGATCGATCTTCCGCGAAGTCTTCTCGCTGGATCCGGGCCACTATCTCACGATCGGCGCCGAGGGCGAGCCAGTCGTGCGCGCTTACTGGAAACCCCGGCTGCGGCAGGCATCCACCGCCTGTTCCGCGGAGGAATGGGTCGAACAGATGCGCGCCATGCTGCTCGATTCGACCTCGCGACACCTCCAGTCGGACGTTCCAGTGGGCGCGTTCCTGTCGGGCGGTATCGATTCCGCCGCGATTTTGGCAGCTGCGAGGCGATCGTCCGATCAGCCGATCACCGCCTTCACGGTCGGCTATCCGGGCGCGCGCATCGACGAGACCGCCGCGGCGGCCGAAATCGCGGCCCATCTCGGCTGCGAACATATCGTCCTGCCGCTGAAGCCGGACGATGCGATCGCGATCCTCCCCGATCTGGTGCGATCGTTCGACGAACCGTTCGCCGACATGGCCGCGATCCCGACCTGGTACGCATCGAAGCTTGCCGGCGAACATGTGAAAGTGGTGCTGTGCGGCGAAGGCGGCGACGAGATGTTCGCCGGATATAAGCGCCACCGCAATGCCCATGCGATCGAGCGGTGGCGGTCGGTGATCGACGCGATCGGGCCGCTGGGGGCGATGATCGATCGCGTTCCGGTCACCCGCTCGTCGCGGATCAACTATCTCCGCCAGCATGCGCGGCGATTTGCCGAGTTCATTCGCCTGCCGGATGGCTATCAGCAGTTTTTTGCCGCGACGCAGATCAGCAGCAGCAGCCTGCGACGGAGCGTCTTCACGCCTGAGTTTCGCGCCACCTTCGAAGGCGCCGACAGCCTGTGCCGACTGGAAGAGGAGTATTTCTCCGACGATAATGCGCTCGGGCTGTCAGCGCTGGATCAGTTCCTGTTCGGCGATCTGACGCTCAACATGCCGTCCGCGATGCTCACGCGGCTTGATCGGATGAGCATGGCCCATTCGGTCGAGGCACGTGTGCCGTTCCTGTCGCAAAAGGTGGTCGACTGGTCGCTGACGGTCCCGACCAGCATGAAGCTTTCGGGCGCGACCGGGAAGGTGATCCTCCGGCGCGCTATCGAGCCCTGGCTCCCGCCCGCGGTTCTCCGGCGGCCGAAGCAGGGCTTCCAGATCCCTCACGCCCACTGGATGCAAGGGCAGTTCGGCGCATTCGCCCAGACCGTGTGGCATGACAGCGGCGCGGCATCGGCGGGCTATCTCGATCCCGCAGCCGTCGACCGACTGTTCGACGAGCATCGCCGCGGGGCCGCCGACAATGGGCGGATGCTCTACGCTATCGCGACCTTCGGCTTATGGTATCAGGCGCATCGCCAACAGATGGGGAGCGCATAGTCGATGCTGGACGGCCAAGATGTGCGGGGCCGCAGCGTCAGCCTCGTCATCCACACGTTCGATCGCGGCGGCAGTGGGCGCGTCGCGGCATATCTGGCTCGCGGCTTTGCCGATCACGGCATGGTGGTCGATCTCACGGTGTTCGCGCGCGGCGGCGACGTCGAGGCGCTCGCCACCGAACTTGCGGGGCAGGATATTCCGATCCGCTATTTCGGGCGATCGAGTGGAATAAGGCCGCTCGATCTGATGCTGGGGATGGGCAAGCTCGTCCGACAATTGCGCGCCGACCGCCCCGATTTCGTCGTTTCGTGCGCGAACAACGTGGCGCTGGTCTGCGCCGTCGCGCACCGGCGGTCGGGGGTGCCGGGCAAGCTGTTCGTCAAGACGACCAATCCGATCGCCACCTCGCGCCACAAGGGCCTCGTCCGGCGGATCCGCCTGTGGACATACGGCCTCGCCTTCCGCTGGGTGTCCGCGGTCTGGACGCTCAGCAGCCAGGAGAGCGACGAGATGCGCGATGCCTTCCCCGGCTTCGCGTCGCTCTTCCGCGACGTCGCGAACCCCTACGTGACGACCGCCATGCTTGCGGAGCCGACCGCCCCGCCGGCGGCGACGGGCAAGACCGTGATCGCGGTTGCTAGGCTCACCGCGCAGAAGCGGCTGGAGCGACTGATCGCCGCGTTCGCCGAGGTGCGCCATCCGAATACGCGCCTGCTGATCCTAGGCGAGGGAGAGGAGCGCGCGGCGCTCACGGCGCAGATCGCGACGCTCGGATTGCAGGACCGCGTCAGCATGCCGGGCTATGTCAACGACGTCGCCGGGGCGCTTCATGCCGCCGATCTCTTCGTGCTGCCGTCGGATTATGAAGGGCTCCCCGCCGTCGTGCTCGAATCGATGGCCGCCAATTGCCCGGTCCTCGGCACCGATTGCTTCCCCGCCGCGCAGCATCTGCTCGGACAGTCCGAAGGCTGCGCCATCATCGAACGGACGGATCCGGCGAGCCTTGCGGCGCAGATCGACGCTCACCTGCTCCTGCCGCGTCCGTCCAGCCTGCGGGCGATCGCCGCGCGTTATTCTATTCCACAGGGTGTCGAAAGCCATCTGGACGCGCTGCGCTCGGCCGCCTGAGACCGTGCCGCCCGCGACGGGATTACATGGAGGGTCGCGTCCGGGGCGCTGTCTCGCGCCAGAGCATCCAGATCAGCATCGCCGCCGATGCCACCGCCTGCGCCAGCGCGAACGCGCCGGCACCCTGCAGGCCCAGATGCATCATCAGCAACGGCAGAAAGGGCAGCAACCCAAGCGACGTGACCAGATTGGCGCCGAAGGACAGGCTAGGCCGGCCGAGCGCCACGAGCGCTGCGCTGGCGGGCGGCGCCGCGAGCATGATCGCGCGCGCGGCGAACAGCCAGACCATCACGTCGCCCGCAGCGACGACGCTCGCGCCGCCGAGCAAGCGCGCGAAGGGTCGCCCGAAGAATGCCGAAGCGACCACGAACGGAAATGCGAGGCCGAGCGCGATCAGCACCGCGCGGGTAAAGGTGCTGCGCACCTCGCTGCCGCGCCCGCCCGCCGCGATCAGCCGGGCGAGCTCGGCATAGGCCGCCTGGCCGAGGTTTCCCGCCGGCTGCGTGATGATCGACGTCGCGCGCTGCGCGACCGCATACAGCGCGGCAGCCACGGGGCCCATCACCCAGCCGACAGCCAGCGACGACAGGCGCTGCGACAGGTCGCCGAAGGTGACGTCGGCATTCGCGGCAATCATGAACCAGCGGATCCCGGCATTTTCGGCGACCGCGCCACGCGCCGACCCGAACAGCCTGAGCCGGGGGGAGTGGCGGAGCGCAAGCACGATGCCGAGCATCCACATCGACAGCCACTCAGCCAGCGCCGCGACCAGCCATGCGATGAGGAAGCCGCGCAAGCCGGAGCCGAGGCCCAGCGCTATCAAAGCGCCGACCAGCCGGATCGTGGGCGAGACCAGATTGTGCAATCCGAGCAGATCGAAACGACCGAGCAGCTGCAGATAGCCGGCCGGGGTCGAGCGGATCGTTGCAAGCACCGCAAAGCTGTAGGGCGTGGCGAAGGCGAGTGCCGTGGCGGACCAGCCCAGCCGCGGGCCGACGAAGGGCGCGAGCACCGCGGCCGTCAGCACGGCGATCACACCACCGCTCAGCTCGATCGCGCCGGTAAAACGGAGCAAGCGCTCGAGGCGCGGCCACTCGCCCGCTTCAGCGGCCTGGGCGCCATAACGCACGACCGCCTGCCAGCCGGGAAATTCGATGATCCCGCCGACCGTGATCGTATAGGTGTGGACGAGGATCAACACGCCGTAATCGTGCGCGCCCAGCGCCCGTACGGCGATGACCAGATAGAGCAGGCTGATGAGCCCGGCGATCGCCTTGCCGCCAAGCAGCTTGGCAAGGTTGCCGTAGATCCTGCCGACGGCGCCCCCGCCATCCCGAGCGTCGCGCGAGCCGTGCGGCGACGTCAGCTCGAGCTCGGTTTCCTTTTCGGACATAATCGTGAAACAGGCGCTTTTGATAGTGATCGACGAACCGCAATCGCTCGCTGCCGGGAGCCGAGAGACGCCGAATGCCTAGCCGAAGCGTGTTGCCCATGAAAGCCGCGCGCCGCGATCTCAACGTGGCGCGAGACATGGCGGAGGGCGCGCTTTCGGGAGGCGTGCTTCTGACGATCCATCGGCTCAGTCAGGGCGGTGCCGATCGCGTGGCGATGCTGCTCGCCAACGGGTTTGCCGCGATCAATATCCCGACGGGCGTCGCCGTGTTCCGCGGCGGCGGCGAAGGCGAGGATGCCTTGCTCGATCTGTTGCGGGATGATGTCGCGCTGAGCAGCGCCGGTCCCCCGACCGGGTCGCGCCATGTCGAGCTTGTGCGCGGCTATCACCATATCCGCCGGCAGATCGCCGTGGCGAAGCCGGCATTCGTGCTGGCGAGCAGCAGCAACATGGGCGTCGTCACCGGTCTGGCCGCCCGCGCCGAACGCGGCAGCAGCGTGCGTTTCGCGATGAAGCTGACCAACCCGGTCATCCGGCCCAGCGATCGCAGCGCGATCCGGAAGGCCTATCGTCGTCGGCTCTACCGCTTCATCTTCGGCAGCTTCGATCGCGTGCTGATCTTGAGCGATGCCGAGCGCGCGAACCTCGTGCAGATGTTCCCGGAACAAGCGTCGCGCCTGCGAACGGTGATCAATCCGTATATCTCGGAGGACATGCTTGCCACTCCGCTCGGAACGGATCGGACCGGGCCACCGCTGATCCTGACCCTCGCCCGGATGATGCCGCAGAAACGGCTCGACCGGCTCCTCAGGGCGTTCGCGCGGGTCAATGCGCCAGCGGCGCGGCTGGCCATCGTCGGCGACGGACCGGAACGGGACAAGCTGGAGCAGCTTGCCCGGACGCTTGGCATCGCCGATCGCGTCGATATGCCGGGATTTGCCACCGATGTCCTGCCGTGGCTTCAACGTGCCGACCTGTTCGCGCTCTCGTCCGATTATGAGGGGTTGCCCGCCGCCGCGCTCGAAGCGCTGGCATGCGGCGTTCCGGTCGTGACGACCGACTGCTTCGATGCTGCGCACGCGATCCTCGCCGGGATCGAGGGCTGCGCGGTCGTGCCGCGCGACGATGTTCAAGCGTTGGCGACGGCGCTCGATGAAGGGCTTGCCGCACCTCGCGACCCGGGGAGTCTCAGAGACATTGCGCGGGCGTTCAGCGTGAGCGAGGCAATCCGCGATCATGCCGCACAGCTTGGTCTCGAAGCGTGACGGAGCGAGGCAACCGAGCCGTCAAAGTTTCGTGATCAATGACCTGGCCTGCGGCGCTCGATAAGAGCGATAACCTCCGGCAGCCTTCGCGCCTGATCGGGATCGGACCGGCCCAAAGAATGGACGCCCTGCCGATGCGAGCGTCGCGCGAGACATGCATGGATCGCAACTTGATGTACGGCTGCGGCGCGCCGAATGATCTCGGTCCTCGGACATCCCGGAGCCCGTATTGAAGCTGATCACCCTGCCGTTCCTGTTGATCCTCGCAGCGGCGCCCGCATTTGCCACGAATCCGCGGCCAGCCGTTGCGGCCGCACCGCATTCGATCGCCGCACTGGCCGGGGAGGTCGACCGCGCCGATGCGCAGTCGCAGAGCATTGCGATCGGCGCGCGCCTGCGCACGATCGACGATGCGGGGCTGCGCAGCCGTCTGGCCGCGATACCCGAAATCCAGGCCGAACTCGACGACGCGCTGGCATCGCTCGAACCCAGGCTACAGTCCGCCGATGCCCGATTGGCGGGTTTGGGTGTCCCGCCCGGCCCCGGGCAACCGTCCGAAGACCCCGAGATTGCGCAGGAGCGGCAGACGATCCTCCGCTTTCGCCGCAGCGTCGATACCGAGGTGAAGCAGGCGAAGCTCGTCGGGATCGAGGTCAAGCAGCTGCAGGATTATCTGACCACGCGGCGACGCGATCTGTTCAACGAGCGCCTGTGGCAGCGGGACAGCTCACCGCTCGATTATCGCTTTTGGGGCCAGACCGCCGCCGCAATGCCCCAGGATATCACGCGCGCTGCCGGGCTGACGGCCGGACGTCGCACATCGCCGCAGACCAGCTCGACCGCGACATGGAGCAGGTGGCTGGCCGTGCTTCTACTCGCGGCCGCCCTGCTCGTCCCGAGCCGCACCTTCCTGATCCGATGGGCGAGGAGCCGCGCAGAGCGCTCCAGCAGCCCGACACGCCTGCGTCGCGCCGCGCTCGCGCTCTGGATTGCCGGCGTCGCGGCGTGCACGGCGCTGCTGGCCTGCCTCATCCTTCGCAATGCGCTGGAAGACGATGCATTCTCCGACATCGTGCTTGGAGCGGTGGCGCCCGCTTTCACGCGGGCTTTGGTCTTTGCGTCCCTGTTTGCCGGGCTGGGCCGCGCGCTATTGTCGCCGCGGGCGCCCGCATGGCGGCTTGCCCCCCTGGCCGACGACCTCGTCGATCGGGCCAAGCGATATCCGCCGCTCGTCGGAGCCATCGTTGCGCTGGGCGCCTTCCTGCTGGAAACGGCCACAGCGCTTCAATTCAGCGAACAGACGTCGGCCGCGATCCGGTGCTTCACCAACCTTGCCGACGTGGCGGTGATTACGGCGGCCCTGTCGGCCGTCACCCGCGGCGAACTCGAAGGAAGTCACGGCACCGACGCGGTACCCGCAGAGACGCGGCGGGTTTCGCGCCTGCCCTGGGCGCTGGCGATGATCGGCGCGTGGATGTCGATCGCGGTCACGTTCGGGGCCACCTTGCTGGGCTATAACGCATTTGGCGGCCTGATCATCCGTGAGATGATCTGGGTCGCCACCGTGCTCGCCTTGCTGTTCCTGCTGGTCAACTTTGTGGACGAGATCTTTCCGGCGCTGCTGTCCCCTCACAGCCGGGTCGGCCGCATGCTGCGAAGCTCGCTATCGCTGCCGCCGGCGAGCTTCGCGCAAGCGGGCGTGCTGCTTTCGGGTTTCGCACGCATCGCGCTGCTGCTCTTCGGCTGGACGGCGATGCTGGCGCCGTTCGGCCCGGGTGCGGAAGGGATGTTCGGGCGCCTGACGTCCAGCGCGTTCGTGTTCCAGTTCGGCCAGGTGGAGATCTCGCCCGGAACGATCCTGATCGGGTTCCTTGTATTCCTGGTCGGGCTTGCGGCCACCCGGGGTGTGCGCCGCTGGCTTGAGGCGCGCTATCTGCCCACGACGTCGATGGATATCGGCGCCCAGACGGCGCTCGGCGCGGGCATCAGCTATCTTGGTGCGATCGTCGCCATCACGGTCGCGTCCGCCTATCTCGGTCTCAGCCTCGACAAAATCACATTGCTTGCCAGCGCGCTCTCGGTGGGCATCGGCTTCGGTCTCCAGTCGATCATAAGCAACTTCGTTTCCGGGCTGATCCTTTTGGCCGAGCGCCCGATCAGGATCGGCGACTGGATCGCCATCGGCGATCTCGAGGGCGACGTCAGGAAGATCAGCGTCCGCGCGACCGAGATCGAGATGCGCGATCGCTCGAAGCTCATCGTCCCCAACTCGGACCTGATCTCGAAGACGGTCAGGAACGTGACCCATGGCAGCGCGCCCGGTCGCCTCAAGATCGTGCTCAACGTAAACGACACCGCAGATCCCGCCTTGGTCCGCGATCTGATCGGCGCACGCCTTGTGGATCATGCGGATATCATCGCCGATCCCGCCCCTAACGTGTTTCTGACCGACGTTCGGGACGGCGGCCTCGAGTTTACGGCGCTTGCATATGTCGCCTCGGCCCGCGAGGCCTATCGGATCAAGAGCGAGCTGCTGTTCCAGATCGTTCCCGATCTTCGGAAGAACGGGATTGCCCTCGCAAGTTCGACACCTGTCGTGAATGTCGGCCTCGCCGATCGGACGATCGAGCCCGGTGATGCTGCGCGTGGGCCGGCCGCAACGAGCTGAGGTGCATTCATTTTCCGCCGAGGAGCGTGTCAATCCGGACCAGCCTCTCCGCACGCAGCGGCGGCGCACTCGCCATCCGGTCCCCTCGCAGCCAGAGTGCGGTTCGCCTGTCGGCATAAGGCGTCCAGCGTGGCAGCCCGGCGCCGTTCGGATTGCCCGTCCGTGCGAAATTGACCCAATAATCCTGCATTATCCGCGCAAGCGCCTTGTCCGCCGCGGGCCACCGTCCTTGGGGGTCGTTATTGCCCCACACATAGCCGAGTTCGTCGGAATGGATCGCCCCATCGGTGCGCTTGCCGTTCGGACCGGGCGGCGGATTGTCGAACTGATAAAGGAACAACGGCGCCGTCCCCGCGCGCGATCGCGCCTCGGCGATGCTCCAGCTGCGCCAGCCGAACTCCGTATCGCTCATGAGGTCCGGCGCAACGCGAGCGGCTTCGTCATCGCTCCGCGCTGGGTAGAGCTGGAGCAGGCCGGGGGCGGCCGCCCCAAATTCGTCGCGCGCGCTGCCGGTATAGCTTGCGAGCGTGACATGATCGACGAAGCGCGCAGCCTCGTTGCTGTTCCACCCGAGCAGGACCGGCACGCCCGCATCGGCACGACCGCGATACGCCGCGGTGATGTCCATCGGCACGATCTTGCCGTCGGCAATCGGGCTGGTGCTGATCCTCGGCATGTCCGGGGCGACCAAAGCGGCCATCGGCAAAGCGCGCAGCTGGGCGAGCGTGGCGGCCCCGAGCTTTTGGGCGAGCGCCGCCCCGGCCGCCTGCGCCTCCGTCAGCCCGATCGCGCCCGCTTGCGTGCCCGGAAGGCCGAGTGCCGCGCCGCTTTCGAAGATCGCTTTCTGGAACAGGCCGCGCGCCCGTGGCGCGACGGTGATCAGCATCGCCGATCCGCCACCCGCCGATTGGCCGAAGATCGTCACGTTGCGCGGATTGCCGCCGAAGCGGGCGATGTTTGACCGCACCCATCGCAGCGCTGCGATCTGGTCGAGCAGGCCGTAATTGCCGGACGTGCCCAGCGGCGATTCTCTGGTCAGCGCCGGGTGCGCCAGATAGCCGAGCACGCCCAGCCGATAGTTGGCGGTCACGATCACGACCCCGTGCCGCGCCAGATGGGATCCCTCATAAGTGCTCTGCGAGCCGGCACCCGCCGTGTAGGCGCCCCCGTGGAACCACACCATCACGGGCAGGCGTGCTCCGCCATTCGGCCGTGGCGTCCAGATGTTGAGCGTCAGGCAGTCTTCGCTCGTACGGTCCAGATCATGCCCGGCCCAGCTCACCGGTGCCTGCGGACAGACCGAACCGAACGCCGTCGCCTGCCGCGCGCCCGCCCAGCGATGCGGCTGCGCCGGCGGCCGCCAGCGCAAGGCGCCTTCGGGCGGCGCGGCGTACGGGATCGCTTTGAATGCGGCGACGCCGCTGATGTCGCTACCGATCAATTGCCCCTGCGCGATGGTCACGACCGGCGCCGCCCAGGCTGAGGTCGCGATATTGCACAACAGCCACAAGCTCGACCGCGCCTTCATCAGCTCCCCTTCGCAAAAGGTCGGGACAGCGCCGATTATCTCGACTGCTGCCCGATCGTTCACGCGATCATAGTCGCACCAGCACGGATGATCCATCGCCACGCAAATGCACGCCGTCGCCGGCAGCGGCCGGCCGCTGTCGGCGATCGTAGCGCGTCGGCTCCGGTGCAGCGGTTAACTTTAATTGACGCGATTGGGACGGGTGGGCGGCACTGACGCCGTCTGGGGGGTTATGCAAGCAACCACGGAGCAACCCATCCCCGTTCATCGCGCCCATACCGTAGGACCACGATAGTTCATGCTCGAGCGCGGCGGTGATCGACCCTGCGGTGGCGAACCGCATTCATCTTCCGAGATCAGACCCGAGCGGCGCGCCGCACGATCGCGCATGCGCATCATCGTATCGGCGCTGGTCGGGCTGCTCACGACGATCGCGGTCGCCTTGCTTGCCACGGCCTTCGCTTTGGATCGGGGATTGCTCGACGGCCCGGTCGAACGTCTGGCATCGCGGCTCTCGGGGAGAGCGATCCGGATCGGTGGGCTCCACGTCCATCTGCTGAGCAGAAACCAATGGGTCGAGATCGACGACCTGCAGGTCGCCAATCCACCCGGCTTTGCCCGTGGTGATCTCGCGCGTGTCCGCCGCCTTGTCGCGACGTTGAGGCCCATCCGGTTCTGGGCCGGATCACTCGGGATCGATACCCTCAAGCTCGACGGCGTGTCGTTGTCGCTGATCCGCTACGGCCCAAACCGGAACAACTGGACGTCGACCGCTCACCGACAGAAGGGGCCGGCCTTCGCCCCTTTGGCCGGCGTCAGGGATTTCCAGCTGTCCAATGGCCAATTGCGATTTCACGACATCGCGCGAAATCTCGATGTCGCCGGCCCGTTCGCGATCGGAAGCGGCGAGGCTGCATTCCGTTTCCGGGGTGCCGGCATGTATATCGGCGCGCCCGTGTCGGTCGGCATGGTCGGCGGCCCGCTGCATGGCGAAGCGGTGGGGCCGCCCTACCCCTTTGCGGGCTGGCTGATCGACGGCCATACGCGCGTCGACGTGCATGGCAGGAGCGTCCAGCCCTTCGATCTCTCGGCCTACCGCCTGGCGGTGCGCGCGACCGGTCCGAACCTCGCCGACATCGGCTACCTGTTCCATCTGATCACGCCGAACACGGCGCCGTTCCGCATGAGCGCGATCGTCACGTCGGGCAGCGGGATCATGCGGGTGGGCCGGATCGACGTGTCGTCGGGCAAGAGCCACGTCACCGGCAAGATCTGGTCCAACCACCGCGATCCCCGTCGGGAAATCCGCGCGAAGCTGCATGCGGATCGTCTCGATCACGCCGACGTCGATGCGATGCTGGCGACGCCCCCCTCGCACGCGCAGGCGCGCGACGGATCGGGCGCAGTCGCGGCCGGGCCGCCGAGCCACTACATCATCAGCGATGCACCACTCGGGGTAGCCCGCCTGCGCGCCACCGATCTCGATTTCGACATCAGCGTCGGCGTTCTCACCGGCTATCCGCTCCAGTTGCGCAACGTGACGACGCGGCTGGATCTCGACCACGGCCTTTTGAACATGCCGACGTTCCACGCGGCGCTGGCGGGCGGCACGGTCGTCGGAGATGGGCGGATCGACGCCCGCCCGGCGGTTCCTGAAACCCGGATCGCGATGCGGTTCGCCGGTCTTCGTCTTGCACAGCTGCCGGGGGGCGCCGGCCAGACGGGACAGGTGGACGGGCAATTCGCGATCGCCGGGGCGGGCCAATCCTTCCACGCCGCCGCCGCCGGCGCGCGTGGATCGGCGCGATTGCGCGTCTCCTCGCTTTCGCTGCCCAAGGCCGCCGGCTGGATGATCGGCGGCGATCTGCTGCGCGCCGCGGCATCGAGCATCGGCGGCGGGAAGAGCGTGACCGACGCCAGCATCACGGGCGACGGTTTCACCGGCCGCAACGGACATTTTGCAAGCACTGCCCTGACAGCACAATCGTCCGCCGGCTCGGCATCGGGCGATGCCACGGTCGACCTCGGCACCGAACGCTTCTGCGCCTATTTCATCGGCCATCCGGCCCACCGACGCCTCTTTCAGGTCACGGCACCGTTCCGGATTTCGGGTCCGTGGACCAAGCCCAGCGTGACCCTGCTCCCCAGCCCCAAGGCCAAAGCGGTCGGCCTGAAGGGAAAGTTCGGCGTCCTGCTGTCGCCCGTTGCGGGATTGCTGCCGATCGGCCGCCCGGCTGCACCCTCACGCGGGTGCTCGTAGGACATCAATTCGCTGCCACCGCCCTGCTCTGGATCGGCCAGGGGCATTTTTGGCCAAGAAAAACGCACAGGTTAAACCCGGTCAGACGCAAGACGTCAGAGCATCTCTTAACCCGCAATAATTTGAATCATTAATTTCTCCCAATGTCTTTGTAAGATGTAACTTCGACGCCAAAGTGTCACACGACAATCGCATCCGCCCAACATCAATAAAGGGCGGAACCAACGTGAAAGCATTCTATCTTCTGTTGTGCACGACGGCAGCGATTCCAGTCGGGGTCTCGGCCCAGACTGCGCCGCAATCGATCGACAACACGGCCGCGAATAATGGTGGCACGATCGTGATCACCGGCCGTCTCGAAGCGACTGCCCGTCAGGAGCAGGCCGCCGCGCCCAATCTCGTCAACATCCAGCCGGCCGAGACGATCGCCAAATATCCCGACGTCAACGCGGCGGAAGCCTTGGGCCGCGTGCCCGGCGTCGCGCTCTCGATCGACACCGGCGAAGGGCGCTTCGTCAATATCCGCGGCCTCGACGGCAATCTGAACGGCGCGACCCTCGGCGGCGTGGTGCTGCTCAACACCCAGCCGGGTGGAACCTACTTCAACGGATCGGGCCGCGCGGTGGAGTTCGATACCGTGCCGATCGGCGCGATCGACCGTATCTCCGTGATCAAGACCGGCCTGCCCGATCATGAGGCCGAGGGCCTCGGCGGCTCGATCGAGCTCACGCCGCGCACCGCCATCGGTCTCAAGAAGCCCTTCGCCGACATCACGCTCGGCGGTGGGTACGAGCCGCTCCATTCGTCCGCCCTCTATCGCGACGAAGTCGTGCTGGGCGCGCCGGTCGGGCATAACGTCGACGGCAACGCCTTGTTCTCCTTCGTGGTGACGCAGTTCCTCTACAATGATCGCCGCGCGGTCGACGACGTCGAGGCTGCCTACAAGGACGATCAGGCCAACGGCGTGCCGGACAAGGCCTTCGATGCGCTCGAGCTGCGCCGCTACGACTATCACCGCCGCCGCTTCGGCTATAGCGGCGAGTTCGACCTCACGCCGAACGCCAACAACCGCATCTATGCCCGCGTCAGCATCGCCGGCTATAACGAGCATGCCTATCGCAACCGCCTCGTCCTCAGCGGTCTCGGCGATGCGGTGACGGTCGATCCCGCCAATGCCAACGGGCTGATCGCGACCGGCGTGTCAGCCACGAAGACGCTGCGCGATTATGACGAGACGCACCGCAACACGGTGTTCCAGATCGGCGGCGAGCATCATCTCGGCATCTTCAAGCTCGACTGGTTCGGCGCCTATTCGCGCGCGACCTATGACAAGCATTACGACTATAACAGCACCTTCGCCGGGCCGACCGGGCTGACCGTCGCCTATGACAACACCACCAATCCCAATTACCCAAGCTATTCGGTGGTATCGGGCGGCAGCATCACCAATTCCGCCAATTACGCACTCGACAATATCGTCAACCAGCCCGAGCATGATCGCGATCAGGAATGGTCCTATGCAGCCAACCTGAGCGCTTCGCCCGGCCTGACCGCGGGCGACGAGATCAAGATCGGCGGCAAACTGCGTTACCGCCACAAGACCGCCAATCCCTATGGCTGGAGTTCGGACGCGACCGGCAACAGCCTGACCGGGCTGCAAAGCGGTGGGCCCTACACTTATTATGACGGCCATTACATGATCGGTTCGGGGCTCGCCGGCGACGCGCTGCGCGGCCTGTTCCTGCAGGGCGCGACCGGCAGCCCGGTCCTCAATGCCGGCGGCAGCTTCGACGACAATGAGGACGTCTCCGCCGGTTATGCGCAATATGACGGCACCTTCGGGGCGCTGGGCGTTCTTGCCGGCGTGCGCGTCGAGCATACGTCGGTGACGTATCGCGGCATCGCGACGACGACGCAGGCCGACGGCTCAACCCTGCTCACGCCGCAATCGCAGCATCACACCTACACCAATGTCTTCCCGACGGTGCAGCTGCGCTACCAGATCGCGCCGAAATTGGTCGGCCGCGCGACCTACTCGACCGGCATCGCCCGGCCGGGCTTCTACCAGACGATCCAGTCGGCCAACGTCGACGTCGGCAACCAGGCGGTGGCGATCGGCAATCCTGCGCTCAAGCCGACAACGGGCCAGAATTTCGACGCGTCGCTGGAATATTACCTTCCCGGCAACGGCATCGTGTCGCTCGGCTTCTTCGACAAGGAGTTCAGCAACTACATCGTCGCCCGCACCACCCGCGGCAGCTATCCGGGCTTCACCGGCATCTTCACGGTCGACAGCTACCAGAACATCTCCGGCGCGCATGCCCGGGGTATAGAGGCGGCATTCGTCAACCGCTTCGCCGGCCTGCCCGGATTGCTGTCCGGCCTCGGCGTCGACAGCAACTTCACCTATGTCACCTCGTCGGCCGCCGTCCGTGGCGGCGAGCATGTCACGCTGCCGGGCACGTTCAAATATACCGGCAACGCGGCGGTCTTCTACGAGCGCGAACGCGCCAAGCTGCGCCTGTCGGGCCAGTATGAGTCGGCGGTGCTGTTCGGCATCGGCGCCAATCGCGCGACCGACATCTTCCAGGACAAGCGGTTCACGCTGGACCTCACGGGCAGCTATCAGCTGACCAAGCGGGTCGAGCTGTACGCCAACGTCAAGAACCTCACCAACGCGCCGTTGCGCTTCTACGAGGGGTCATCGAACCGGCCGATCCAGCGTGAATTCTACGATGTCACGATCGAAGGCGGCGTCAAGGTTCACCTCTAGGAAATCGACCGTAGTCCGGAGCGCGCTTGCTGCGCTCCGGGCTACGGCAACGCCGGTGCTAGAAGCGCGCGTCGATCCCGAAGCGGACGGTGCGCGGACGAACGGGCGTGGTTTGCAGGCGATCGGCCACCCGGAACGGATCGCCCAGCGAAAAGGTGTTCGCGGTGGTGTCGGTCAGGTTCGCGACGCTGAGATCGAAGCCGAGCCGTTCGGTCCCGATCCGGAGATCGGCGCTCGCATCCAGATAATTGCCCTGCGGGATGTTGAGCAGCGGCCCGACGCCGAGGCGCGACTGGCCCACATAGCGCGCGGCAAGACCGGTCGACACACGCCACCGTTCGGTCAACCGGCGCGAATAGGTCGCCGCAATGCGACCGCCGATCGCGGGAATGTTGGGCAGTTGCGACGCGTCCGATCCCACGAATGCCGGCGCGGGGTGGGTCAGCTCGCTATCGTTGAGGAAGATGCTGGCCTGCAGATCGACGCCCTCGAGAGGTCGCCACCCGACCCTGCCCTCGGCCCCGAGGATGCGGCCGTCGCCGATATTGCTGGAATAGGGTAGCCCGGTCGTGCCCACGAGATCGGCCTGGATGTTGTTCCACGCCGAATAGGACAGGCTGGCCGATGCGCTGACGTGGCCGAGCGCCTCCCGCCCTGCGCGCACGCCACCCTGCCATGTCGTGATGAGATCGCCGTGGAAGCGCTGGACGCTCTGCGATGACGGATCGCCGCTCACCTCCAGCCCACCGGGGCGGAATCCCTGCTCGACCCGAGCAAACAATGTCGTCCCGTGCGTCCCGAGGCGCCATACCAGCCCTGCGGACGGCAGGATGCGGACCTGGTGGCGGCTCGGCTCCGATGGCTCGCCGGGCTGGTCCAGCGCTTGGCCGTCCAGAACGGTGAGGCTGACGCGCGCGCCCGCCGTCACGATCAACCGGCGCGCCACCGGCTGCGTCACCTCGCCGAACAGGGCGGCATCGGCGATCGTGTTGCGCACGCCCTCGATCCGGGTGGGGGCGTCGACCGGGCCCAGCGTACGGGTCAGCCGCTCTTCGTCCACCACCAGGCTCGAGCCGATCAGCCAGCCGCGACCGCCGGTCCCTTCGTGCGAAAGGCGCGTCTCGTTCGAGTAGAGGAGGATGGCGTTGGTCTGGCCGAACAGGGTCGGCGAGCCGCCGACAGGCGTGAAATCGTACGAGGAGCCGACGTCGTGCCGGATCACGCTGGCCGTCGAGACCAGGCGCGTATTGCCCCAGCTTTTGGTCAGCGTGATCCCGCCGAGCGCGTAATCATTATCGAACGGCTGCGCGACCGCGCTGCGCCGCTCCAGCCGCGGGAGGTTGCGTTCGGCATATTGGCCGTCGGCGCTGTCGATGTTCTGCAGGGTGCCGGACAAGGTAAGCACCCAGCCGTCGCCCAACTCCCCCTTCAAGGCCACTCGGCCGCCGATCGTCCTCGTGCGGTTGACGTCCCGCAACCCGCGCCCGACGTCGTCGATATAGCCGCCGTCCACCGATCGGTAGGCGACGCCGCGGACCGCGACCCGGCCATCGATGATGGGCAGATTGAGCATGCCCGCCGCATCGCTGCCATCCGCTCCCTTGTAGGTGTCGGAAAAGCCAGCCGCGAAACTGCCATGGGCGTGGTCGAGATCGACCGCCTCCGGTACGATCCGAAAGATGCCGCCCAGCGACCCGGCGCCGTAGAGCGTGCCTTGCGGCCCCTCCAATACCTCGACCTGCGCGACGTCGTAGAGGGTCAGGTCGGGATCGGGGGCGTTGTAATTAAGACGGATGTCGCCGAGATATTGGCCCACGGTCGCCTGCGTCGGCCCGTTGAAGCTGGAATCGGCGACGCCGCGGATGAACAGCTTGTTGCGCCCCGGCCCGAGATTGGTCGACGCCAGCGTCGGCAGCCGCGCGACGATGCCCGCGCTGCCGCGCGCGCTCCTTCCCGGGGCCAGATCGTCACCCACGATGATCAGGGCGGTTCCAGCATAATCGGTTGCGGGGGTCTGGCGTTTGCTCGCGGTGACGATGATCGCGCTGGGCACATCCGGCACCGGCACCGGCGGCGGCGGCGGCAGCGGCCTGCCGCGACGTAGACAAGGCTCGACCCGATAGGTTTGCGCGTCAATCCGGCGCAGGCAGGCATCCAGACCCTTGATCAGCCGCCGGATGGCTGCTTCCGGTGCGATCGGTCCGGCGAGGCCGGGGACACGCTGCCGCGCGAGCGAGGGATCCGAAACCCCCACGCTTATGCCCGCACTGCCGCCAAGCATCGCCAATGCCTCGCCCAGACTGCCTGCGGGAATCCATGGCCGCGCGCTCGCCGCCAACCCGTAACCGTTCGTTCCCGCCGCCAGCAGCGCCGCGACGAAGGCCCGCTCAGTGGACCGCACGTGCGGGCGGTTTCAACTGCCATTCGCCGGGTGAGGAACTGATCGTGACGTCCAACAACCCCTCCAGCCGGTTTCGCATGACGTCGCCCTGCTTCGCCACGACGATCGTGCCGCTGAACCGTCGCTGGGCAAGATCGGGATCGACCGTTACGCGCTTGCCCAGCGCACGCCCAATGTCAATCGCGACCCAGGCGAGCGGCGCGCTGTGGTAACTGAGGCGGCCCGACTTCCACGAACCCACCTTGGTGCGATCGACATCGTAGACCTCCAGCGTACCCGGGCTTGCCCCGGTTCGCGCCGCCTGCCCGGCCACCAGCAGGACGTTTCGGCCCGCCGGATCGTAGGCGACCGATCCCTCGGCGACGGCCACATCCAGGCCGTCCAGACGACGCGATACGTCGAAGGCGGTCCCGACATCGCGCAAGATCGTCGCGCCCACCACGACCTCGAACGGCCGATCGGCATGATGGACCACGCTGAATGCCGCTTCTCCCTGTTCCAGCTGCACGCGTCGCTGGTCGCCCGACGCGATGCGGATACGGCTGTCCCCATTCATGCTGACCAGGGTGCCGTCGGCCAGACGCAATGCACGCGTCTCGCCCGGCGCAGTGACGATGAGCCGATCGGACGGCGCCGACTGCCAGCCATGCACGCCCCACACTCCCCCAAGGACAGCGACCATCGCCGCCGCCGCGGCCATCCATGCTCGACCGGCCCCACGCCGCGCCTGCGGCGTCGTGTCGTCGACGAGCAGCGCCGCGTGGTCAATCTTCTGTTCGACGCGCCGCGCGTGCAAAGCGCGATCGGCATCCTCCTCGGCCCGCACGACCAAGTCGTATACTGGCGAATGGGCCGGGTCGGCTTCCAGCCACGTCGTAAAACTGGCCCATCCCTGCGCGTCGAGCGTGGGTACGCGCAGCCGCCATGCGATTGCCTCGCGCTCGGTGCGATCGTCAGCTGCCAGCATCGGCCTTGTCCGGCAATGTGCTGCCGGCCCCCTCGATCGTCTCGCCCTGGACGCGACGGCGTACCGCAACCAGCGCGCGATATGCGCGCTGCAAATGCTTCTCCACCAGGCTCAGGCTGACGCCCAGTTCACGCGCAATTTCTTTCTGGCTCACGCCGTCGACGCGATAGCGCGTCAGGATGGAATGGGTGCGCTCGCCCAGATCGGTCAGCGCCTGCTCTGCGGCAATCAGCTTCTCGCGGGCATCCAGCGCCTGTTCGGGCGATGGCGCCTGCACCTGCATGCTTTCACCCCATTCGGATTCGCGCCGCGCCCGGCGCGTTCGCGCCCGGTGGCGGTCGAGCAACTGGTTGTCGGCCATGCGATAGAGGTAGGACAAAGGCTCGCTGATCGGCCCCGCATCCACCACACCAAGCTTCAGCCACATGTCCTGCAAGACGTCTTCGGCTTCGCCCCCTGCCCCCCGCGCACGCAGAAAACGAAGAAGGACCGCCTGATTCTCCATGAACACGGCCTGCATGCCGCCTTGCGTCATCGCTTCGCCCGGGTGTTGGAGACGCGACGATCCTACCGCCGCGGCTCCATTCCCGCAAACAGGTTGAAGAGTGGCCGCCATTAGCTGCCCCGCTCGTTGCGGGTCGCCCACATCAATATGCGCGCGACGACGTACCAGCAGGTGCACGGCATCGACCCTTCCGAGCGCCGCGTGGGGCTGCCTGCAAAGCGCGTCCGTGTCGACGGATGCGCCGGCAAGATCGGCGGAGCCGCATGCGGAACGGATTTGCGAAGCACGTGCACGGTTCAGCCTCCGATGCTGGCTGAGGAGAGATCGGGGACGGCAAAAGAGCGGGGTGTCCAGCTGGGACCCTCCACGCCGATCGAGCGCTGACTACGCCGACGCACCGCGTCGAAAACCATGAGATAGCCTGCTGCCGCTGCGCCGATCCGATGGCGTGCATGCAGGCGACCGGGCGCCGCGTCGCTCGCCGACCTTCCGCCCGCGAGCGTGGCATCGATCGCGGCGGCGACGAGGCCGACATCCGGCGGCACGATGATGCTCGAGGGATAATCGCCGACGATCTCGCTGATGGCGGGGGAGCATGGCGTGGTGATCACCGGCACGCCGGCCGCGATCGCCTCCACCAATACGGCCGGATAGCCTTCGAAATGGGAGGTCAGGAGCAGAGCGGATGCGCGGGCGAGATCGGCCTGCACGGCATTGCGGTAACCGGGCATGATGACCCGATCCGCAATACCCAGCTTCTTCGCCCGGCGCGCGAGCCGCGCACGCAGCCGTCCTTCGCCCAGCAGAAGCAGATCGGCATCATTGGCGGCTCTGGAACACGCGAATGCATCCAGCGCCAATTCGATATTCTTCTGCCGCTCCAGCCGGCCGATCACGAGGACGAGCGGTCGACCTGAGGGCGCCGGCCGTCTGATCGGGAGCGCGTCCGCGAGGATCGGTTCCCAGGCCATCGCGGTATCCGGCCGGCCCAACGCATCGCGCGCCGCATCCCGAAGCGCGGGGCTCATCGCGACGAAGGCATCGATCCACGCGGCCATCTGCCGCAAAATGAAATTGTGTGCAGTCGTGATGGCCGGGTTGGAGGATCGACTGGTTACAGGGTTGCTGAGTTTGCAGATCGTGGTGGCGCCCGACGTGCCGAGTTGCGCGCACCGGGCGAGGACCGGCAGATGGAAATTCCCCGGCGCGAACACGACGTCCTGTGGGCTCAGCTTCAGGAAATCGGCCAGCGCCGCCCCGAGCCGCGCGCGCGAGCGCGGGCCGCGCACGCATTCCCTCGAGGCACGGACGACCGCGACGCCCGGCGCAACGAGGTCGCGAAGCTGCCCGCCCTCGGTGCCGCAGAACAAGGTGACGTCCCGCCCCGACGCAGACCAGGCATCGGCCAGCCGGAGTGCGACATGCTCGGTGCCACCTGCGGAAAAGTCGTGGAGCACGATCGTGATCCGGGCCGCCGCCGGGCTCTGGCGAATATCGTGCCCCGGACGTGCCGAGCCGACATCGCACGGCAGTTCACTCCACCGCATCGCCGCCTCGCGCTGGCCGGGCAGAAAGTGTCTGGTCGATCCGCATGCGCGCAGGACGGCGGGACCACGCCAAACCCGCATCGGCAGTGTCACTAGTGGCGCACGACGGTCGGGCATCGCACGAGAAATATCGTGAAGCGCCCGCCGGCGACCTTGGGGGCAACCGCCGGCGGTGCGCACCGTGGAACAACACGGCGAGCCGAGACGGCACAGATTGCCATTTCCCGCAGCCCGGCGCGGGCGCCCTGCGCAGAAGCGTTACGTTCTGATCCGGGGCAACGGCGCGCCCCGCGCGGCCAAAGTCCTACGGCATCCAAATGCCGAGAGGAGCAAATCGCAAGTTTATTCAGTCGTTTTACAGACTGCTTAAAGAGTGACGATCGCATTCATCATGCGCTCCAGTCGCCAATGAAGAAACGAGCTTATAAACTCTCGCAGCTTTCGAGTTCACATGGTTGCGCCGCCCTCGACAGATTAAGTTTTCCCAATCTGACCTGTTTCTATGGCTTCGGCGAGGGTCTTCGCGCAGTGAACCTGCCTCTTTCAGGAGTCGTTTCCATGCGCATCGCCTTTGCCTCGCTTGCCCTTTTGAGCGTCGCTGCCGCCCCGGCACCGCGCGCGCTGCCCGGGCCCGACGGTGGCGCATGGGATTATGCCAGCGTCGATGCCGCGGCTCATCGCCTGTATGTCGCCCGCTCGACCTCGATCACCATGTTCGATCTTTCGGGCAAGGCCGCGCCGCGGACGCTGGGTACGATCGTGCACGGCCACGGCGTCCTGCCGATCCCCGGCACTGCGCATCTGCTCGTGACGAGCGGCGACGACGACAGCGTCCGCATCATGGACACGGCCGACGGCCACGACGTCGCCCGGCTCGACGTCGGCAAGGATCCGGACGCGGCCGCGATCGACGCGGCGACGCACCGCGCTTACGTGATGAACGCCAAGAGCGGCAGCGTCTCGGTGATCGACCTGCATGCCAACAAGGTGGTCAACACGATCGCGCTGAAGCCCGGTCTGGAGTTTGGCGCGCTGGCGGCCAACGGCACGCTGTTCATCAATGACGAAGACGCCAACGAGATGGAAGTCGTCGACACCAAGGCGATGAAGGCAGCCGCGCCGATCGCCCTCACCGGCTGCGACGCGCCGAGCGGGCTCGCCTACGATGGAAAGACCATGACGCTCATCGCCGCCTGCGCGAACGGCAAGGCCGCCGTGGTCGACGCCCGCACCCGCAAGCTCACCGGTTTGCTCGACATCGGGATGGGCCCGGACGCGGTGATCCTCGATGCCGCGCGGCGGCACGCTTACATTCCCTGCGGCAAGAGCGGCGACCTGACGGTGATCGCGCTCGACGGCGCGCACGGCGCGCACGTGACCGGCTCGATCAAGACCGAGCCTTACGCCCGGACCGGCACGCTCGATCCGCGTGATGGCACCGTCTATCTGCCGACGGCCAAGCTCGGCACGCCAGCGCCCGGCGCCAAGCGCGGCGCGCCGATCCCGGGCACGTTCCACCTGGTTGCGGTGCAGCCGGCAGCCTGACGCCATTCGGGCAGGGTGATCGGGCTGTCTCGGCCCGGTCGTCCTGCCCCGCCCCGCAAGAACACACGCGGCTTTTGGTCGCGAAGTAGAACTTCGCAAACGCGATAGACGTCTGTCGCGCGCGACCTGAGCGCCAAGCATGCGGCGGCGCCGACACGAAGCGCTGTCCCCGCCTTAGCCCATCGCGCGAGCGGTCAACATACTCGCCGCGCAGGCGAGTCGTTTATCACCTTCATGGGCGATGGCGCGCGAAGCGGTATCGTACCGCGCATGCACGGCCGTGCCATCACCTCGGATAACATCGACGCGCCGCCGGTGCCGACCATCGGGCGAAATCGCGCAAGCCGAACGATATCATGGCTTTGGGTGAAAACCCGCCGATGCGCGCAATCCAGATTGGGGAAATTTAATGTTTCCGCTATCAGCTCGCTCTTGTTGCGACTGATTGTCGATAGCTATAGGCCGCTGGAACCCACCGCAGGATCCAGTCTTGAACGCCTATTCCATCCTCCTGCTCTCGGGCACGAGCCTGATCGCAGTTGCGCCCGCCCATGCCGCCGACGGCGACGCTGCGCCCGACATCGTCGTCACCGCGCGCGCGGCGCCCGTCGGCAAGGGTGCCGACGACCGCTATAAGCCGACGCCGGACGCGTCGACATTGCGCACCACCGCGAACCCGCTCGACATCCCGCAGGTCGTGAACGTTGTCCCCGCACAGGTCATCCGCGATCAGCGGCCGCGCTATCTCGACGACGTGCTCGCCAACGTCAGCGGCATCACGCAGGCCAACACGCTGGCATCCACGCAGGACACGATCCTGAAGCGCGGTTTCGGCGGCAATCGCGACGGATCGGTGATGCACAACGGCATGCCGCTGGTCCAAGGGCGAGGCTTCAACGCGGCGGCCGAGAGCGTCGAGGTGCTGAAGGGGCCGTCGTCGCTGCTGTACGGGATCATGGATCCGGGCGGCGTCATCAACATCGTCAGCAAGAAGCCGCTGCTCGACAGCCAGCTGAACGTCGCGATGACCGGATCGGGCTATGCGCACGGCAAGCTCGGGTTGGAAGCGATGGCGGATGCAACCGGGCCGATCGCCGGCGACCTCGCCTATCGGCTCGTCGTCGACTATGACGACGAGGATTATTGGCGCAATTTCGGCGTGCGGCGCGAAACCTTGGTCGCACCCTCGCTGGCCTGGTACGGCGCCACCACGCAGATCGTCGGCTGGTACGAATATCGTAGCTATCTGTATCCGTTCGACCGCGGCACCGCGCTCGACCCGCGCACGATGAAGCCGCTGAATATTCCACGCACCGAGCGGCTCGATGATTACAATAATCAGATGTCGGGCGAGAGCCATCTCGGCCAGCTTTCGGTCGATCATCGGCTGGGTGGCAGCTGGGCGGCGCATCTCAATCTCAGCTACAACCGCGAGACCTACGACGCCGGGCAATTGCGCGTCTCGGGCGTGAACACGACCACCGGCACGCTGATGCGCAGCGACGACGGGACGCGCAGCGCGCTGAGCACGGACACCTACGGCACATTCTATATCGACGGCCACGTCGACCTGTTGGGCATGCGCCACGATCTGCAGGTGGGTGTCGAGGGCGAGTATCGGAAGATCTATCGCGCCGATCTGCTCCGCCAGGCGACGCGTTCGACCTTCAGCTATCTGAACCCGGTCTATGGCATCGAGCCATTCTCCTCGACCGTCTCGCCCAGCGACAGCGACCAGACCGACAAGCTCCACGATTATTCGGTGTTCACGCAGGATTCGATCCACCTGAGCGATCGCTGGATCGCCGTCCTCGGCGGCCGCGTGCTGCACTTCACCCAGCTTGCGGGGCGCGGCCGGCCGTTCGTCGCCAATACCGATACCGCCGGCACGTTCGCGCTGCCGCGCGCCGGGCTGGTCTACAAGGCGTTCGACTTCCTGTCCTTCTACGCCAGCTACACCCGCTCGCTGAAGCCCGCCTCCACGATCGCGCCGCTCGGCACCGGCGTGGTGCTCAATTCAACCTTCGCTCCCGAGAAGGGGCGCTCGTTCGAGGGTGGCCTGAAGCTGGACATCGCGAAGTGGATCACCGGCACGCTGGCGGTCTACGACATCGACAAGCGCAACGTGATCGTCTCGCAGTTCAACGATGTCACCAAGCTGACCGATTATCGCACCTCGGGCCGCGCCCGTTCGCGCGGCGTCGAGCTGGACGTCGCCGGGCAGGTCACCGATCGGCTGAGCACGATCGCCAGCTATGCGTTCACCGCTGCCAAGACGACCGAGGATCCGCTGTTCGCGGGCAACCAGCTGGCGAACGTCGCGCGCAACACGGCTTCGCTCTCGGCCGTCTACGATTTCGGCGCGATCAGAGGCGACGATCGGCTGCGGGTCGGCGGCGGGCCACATTATATCGGGCGCCGCCCGGGCGATTCCGCGAACAGCTTCTTCCTCGCCAGCTACGTCACCGCCGACGCGTTCCTGACCTACGACATGACCGTGTCGGGCAAGAAGGTCGGCATGCAGCTCAACGTGAAGAACATCTTCGACAAGACCTATTACCAGTCGGCGATCAACCAGTATTTCCTCTCGATCGGCGATCCGCGCCGCGTCTCGCTCACCATCACGTTCGGACTTTGATATGACCTTTCTACGCTACGTCCTCGCACTGACGCTGGCGTTCGCCGGCCTGGCCCCCGCCCAGGCGGCAGCTCGCGCGCGCACCGCCATCCTGGTCGTGCAGCAAGGCGGCCCCAATTTCGCCAGCGACGCCAAGGTGCGCGACCGGCTGACCGAACGCGGCTTCACGGTCCAGATCGAGGACCAGGCCGCCGATCCGGAGGGTGCCAAGGGCGCCGACCTGATCGTGCTGTCCTCGACCGTCTCGGCGAAGGACGTGCAACCCGGCTGGCGCCAGCTCAAGGTGCCGCTGGTGACGTGGGAGAATGATTTCCTCGACGATCTGGCGATGACCGGCAAGCGTCACGACGTCGACTTCGGCGAGGCCGAGAAGGAGCGTTACCTCTGGATCGTCAATGCCCCGCAGCCGATGGCCGCCGGCCTGCCCGCCGGCATCGCCAACGTCTACGTCAAGCAGGCACCGATGAGCTGGGGCAAGCCCGGCCTCGGCGCGACGATCATCGCCACCCTGTACGGCCAGCCCGAGAAGGTCGCTATCTTCGGCTACGAAACCGGCGCGACGATGGATTACGAAACGCTCGCGCCGGCGCGGCGGGTGATGCTGTTCCTCGGCAATGACGGCTTCTCCAATCTCTCCGCCAGCGGACTCAAGCTGTTCGACGCGGCGATCGACTGGGCCGTGGCGACCAAGTGATGCTCTACCGGACGCTCTTCAAACTGCATGGCTGGCTGGGCATCAGCGTGGGGCTGGTGCTCGGGCTGATCGGCCTGACCGGCGCGACGATGGCGTTCGAGGACGAGATCATGACCGCGCTCAGCCCAGGCGTGGTGACGGTCGCGAGGAGTGACGCCCCCCTGCTCGCTCCCGACGCGCTGATCGCCGCGGCGCTGCGCCAGCGCCCCGGCGCGCGCGTGACGCAGCTCGTCATGCAGCGCGATCCCACGCGCGCCCCCAAGATCATCTTTGCGCCCGCCGGCAAGAAAAGCGGCAGCGCGTCGAGTTATCTCGATCCGCATGACGGCAGGCTGCTCGGTCCCGCCACCGGCGAGGCCTTTTTCGACACGGTCGAGAATCTGCACCGCTGGCTGGCGCTGCCCGGCCATGCGAACGGGATCGGTCGATCGCTGACGGGCATCACCGCGCTCTGCCTGATCTTCTTCGCGCTATCGGGGCTCTACCTGCGCTGGCCGCGCCGCCCGCTCGCATGGCGCGAATGGCTGGTACTCGATCTCCGCCGCGGCGGCGCGACCCTGTACCGCAACCTGCACCGCGTGATCGGTGGCTGGCTGTTCCTGCTCTATTTGTTCAGCGCGTTCACCGGACTGTGGTGGTCGTTCGACTGGTATCAGCAAGGCGTGCGCTATGCGCTGACCGGCACGACCGAGAAGGGCGCCAAAAAGGAGCCCGCAGCCAAGGATGCGCCGCTGCCGAGCCTCGCTTTGCCATGGGCCACCGTCATGGCGAGCGACGGCGCGAGCTATGAGCGGATCGCGATCCTGATGCCGACCGGCAAGGGGCCGATCCGCATGCGCGTGCTGCCGCTTCATGCCCGCTTCGATCGCATGACCGACGAGCTCAATTTCAATGCGAAGACGGGCGCGCTCACCAAATCGGATCGCTATGCCGACCGGCCGACGGGGTCGGCGATCACGACGAGCTTCCACGCATTTCATACCGGCGCCTTCTTCGGCCTCCCCGGCCGCATCGCCCTGTTCGTGTCGAGCGTGTCGATGCCGATGTTCACCGTGACCGGGCTGCTGCTCTATTTCGGTCGCCGCCTGAAGAAGCGGAGGAACCGGCAGAAGCGGCTGGATGCAGCAGCGCAGCTGGTCCCGACGCGTTAGGATCGGCCCATCGCTTCGCCGCGATCAGATGCGGCCTTCGGTGACGATCCGCACCATCCAGATCGCCATCATCGCGGCCACGCCGGTAAGCGCGAAATTGACGGCCGATATGCTTTCGTGGCGAACGGGGCGTACCACGAATTGATAAAGCGCAGCGGCCAGCCAGAAGAGGATCATCTGCCAGCGCGTCGCAAAGTGCTGAAAGGTGAACCGCGTGATCGACGCAGCGCCCGCAAAGACCAGGACGGAGAGCGCGGTATGCTTGTTCATCGCCTTCCCGCTCTATCAGGCCGTGATGATATGGCCATCGCCTTTCCTACGCACGCGCACGTCCAGAGCCGCGGTTCGCGCCCCGGGTGACGAGCGTCGTAAGGGTGGTTGAGATATGCCCGCTTTGATGCGGAAAAGCTCGGCTGGAGGCGTCTACTGGTCTGGGCACCTCGAAGGATCCTCAGTGCACTTGATTCCCTTTGTCGTCATGGCGATGAGCTTCGACGCCGCCGTAGCAGGCGCGCCGCCGACGGCCGTTTCGACGGTGGAAGAACGACACGCGACGATCGAGGATCAGGGCGGCGCTGCCCCGCGACGGGCCGATGCCCGGCCTATGGCGGACGAGCACGAAATCGTGGTCCACGCGCGACATCGCTCCACCCGCGCCGATCCGCTGGTCGCGGTCAACGCCAAGTCCTTCGCCATCGCGCAGGACGTCGATGATGCCGTCGTCGGCCCGGTGGCGATGGGGTATGCACGCACGGTGCCGGTGCCGGTTCAGGATGGCATCCGAAATTTCCTGAACAACACGCGCGAGCCGGTCGTGATCATCAGCTTCCTGCTGGAATTTAAGCCGGGCAAAGCCGCCGAGACCGCCGGACGGCTGGTCATCAACTCGGTCGCCGGAGTGGGCGGGCTGTTCGACGTCGCCAAGCGCCGCCCATTCAACCTGCCGCGCCGCCCGAACGGCTTCGGCGATGCGCTCGGCTATCATGGGGTGGCGGCGGGGCCTTATCTGTTCCTGCCCCTGATCGGGCCCACCACCGTGCGGGATGCAATCGGCGGCGGGGTGGATCGGCTCGTTCTTCCGCTGGCGGTCGGCGCGCCATTCAATCGGCTGCTCTATTCGCTCAGCACCGGCACGCTGAACGCGCTCGGCCGGCGCGTCCGCTCCGACGACGATCTTCAGGCAGCGCGCGAAGCCGACGATCCTTATGCCCGGCGGCGCGAACAATTCCTGCGCGGACGCCAGGCCGAGATCGATGGCCTGCATGGGATAAGCCCTGCTCGGCCCGATGTGCCGCCGCCCGCACTACCCAAAAGTCCGGCCGCGAGCGGCGATGTCGTCCTGTCGGTGCCGACCGGGCAGGTGCCGGAAGGCGAGGATATGGCCGGAGATGTCGAAGAGCAGGCCTAGTCGTCAGACCCGCGAGGTCGCATATCGGACGACAAGGCTGCGCCCGTCATCGCTTCGCTGCTGCGCGATGACCCGATAGCTAGGGCTGTTCGCCTGCTTCATGAAGATGTTGGCATCACAACGGCTTTCGGCCGGGCTGTAGCCGTTATGATAGATCAGGGTCGAGGTGCCGGGGCGGTCGGCCCAGCGCGCCGTCGCCACGATCTTGATCGTGCCATGCGCGCCCAGCAGCGCGGCGTAGGATGGCACGTCGGCCGAGACCACGCGAAGGCTTAGCGGATGTCCGTCGACCGTCAGGCGTGAAGCCGAGAGTACCCGATCGGCAAAGGCGCGGGCCTCGGCCTGAGCGACCTTGCGGTCGCCGTTCGCATCCAGCGCGGCGATGATCGTGCCGGCAACCTTGGGTCCGGCCGTCAGCTCGAGTTGGAGCCCGATCGTCCCCGGCGCGAGCGTGATGTAGGCGTTCTGCACCACCTCGTGGACCGGATGGGCACCCGCTGCCCCGAAATGGCAAGGAAGGCATCGGCCGCCGCCACGATCCGGCGCGACTGCGCATCGGGTGCCTCGGCGACGATGAGCGACCCCGGCGCGCCGTTGCCGACCGGCGACGATTTCGGCGCCGCGCCACCGTGGCAGCCCGCCAGCAGGAGGGCCAGGAGGAGGATCGACCGATGAGTACGCATGGGCTTTCTGTAGGCCCGACCCGCGCGCCACGACAACGGAAGCCGCAGGAATCGGACCGAAGTTTTCACTTCACCGGCGGCGCCTGGGCGTCGGGAGCGGCGGTCTCGATCTTCTGGTCGAGATCGGCGATCCACGCGGGCACCTTGGGCAGGCTGGCATAAGGCAGGTCGCGATGGAGCGTCAGCGACCAGCGGGTGAGCCATTCGTCGCCATCGGGGCCAACATAATCGTCCGCGATGCGATAGGCCGGGTCGCGCATCGCGCGATCCAGCGTGACCGATCGGAGCCCGTTTGCGTCGAGGATCGCCGCGAGCGCGTCGATGCTGGCCGCGTTCAGCCGGCTGGCGTGCAGCAGCAGGACGAATGCCGGCTCCCGCCCCAGCAGCGTCACGGCAGCCTTACGATACCAGGGCAGCGCCGCGGCGGTATAATCGAGATAGGCCGCCCGGATCGCCGCCGCTTGCGCCTCATCGTGACGTGCGATCGCGGCGTCGTAGGGCTCAGCGAATTCCCAGTCGGAATTCTCCATCGAGACCGGCGCGACCCGATATCCGTGATCCTTCAGCCACGCCTCGAAACCGTGGCGGATCGCTAAGGTCGGCCCCGTTTCGAGATAGGGGTGGCGAAACCATCGCTCCTGTTTGCCATGCTCCCGATCGAGCACGCGGGTGACGGCCTCGCCCCGCGCGACATCGGCGATGTAGGCGTCGAGCGGCGTCTTGGTCAGCGAGAGGTGCGAATAGCTGTGATTGCCCAGATCCATGCCGGCATCCAGCCAGCGCCGCAGCAGGCCGATCCGTTGCTCGCGATCCGGCCCAGCCAGCTGAATCTCGTTGACGAAGCCCGTCACCTGCCAGTGATGGCTGCGAAAGCCGTCGAGCAACCCGGTGGTGATCGCACCCGCCTCCGTTGCCGTCGCATGCAGGCCGAAGATCGGCAGGTCGTCGAACGTGATCGCCACGGTGCCGGCCGCCGCAGGGCTGAAGGCAAGCCCGATCCCGCCAAATACCGCGAGAAAGCGTGCGATCGTCTGCCGCGCGATACGTCGATGGCTCATGCCGCGATGCTATCCCAAGCGGATCGCATCAAGAAGGGCCCAAAGCTGCACCGAAACCGTTGGACGCGGCTTTACCGGCACGGACATTCTTGATGCTCTCGATGAAGCTGCTCGCAATCATGCTGGGCGTCGCCGCAACCGCGACGCCATCGGTGGCGGCACGCCCATGGCCTGTGGGCGTCGACCTTCCCTCGGGCGAGCCGATCAGCGAGAATTACCGCCGCCAGTTCGCACTGTGCGATGATGAAGGCAGCTTCCGCGGTTACCGATCGCGCTACACGCGGGGGTGCGCGGGCGACCCCAATCGCGTCACGGCGCTGCGTCGTCTGCCGGGCGGGGCGATCGCCTATGTCTCGAAGCTCGCAGTCGATCTCGACGGCTCGGCATTCGCCTGCGGGCCGAACCATGGCCGCATGGACCAGTGCCCCACCTCGCTGATGCTGACCGACGCGGCGGGCCGCGAGGTGCCGGTAGATGCCGATGCCGTGCCCTACGTCGTCATCCCCGAGGCGGGGCCGCCCGACGTCGCGGGTGAGTTCGCCCGCCTGACCGGCGTGCACGTCGGCGACTTCGGCGTCGTGATCGCGAACGGGCGCGTCGTGCCGGTCATCGTCGCCGACACGGTCCCCTACAGCAAGTTGGGCGAGGGATCGCTCGCGCTGCATCGCGCGCTGGGCAAGGAGCAATGCGCCACCAAGGACCAGCGCGGCGTGTGCAGCCGGGTCGATGACGAGGGACAGAGCATCTCGTCCGACGTGACGACGATCATCTATCCGGGCAGCGCGCGCAACGATCTGACGCCGCGCAACATTGCCGCTGTCGTGCGACGGGAAGGCATGCGCCTGTGGACGCAATCGCGCCCGAAATAGGCTTGTCCGCCGGATTCGCTCAATTTTCGAGCGCGAGCAGGATCGGGCACGGGCCAACCGCGCTCGCGGTGCACTCGTCCTCGAGGCGGCTCAGCCAGCTCCTCGCCGCCTGCAGGTCCGCAATGCGTCGATCCAGTTCGCGCAGCCGCTCCCGCGCAATCTCCCGCGCCCGGCCGCGATCGCGCGACGCATCGAGTTCCATCAGGTCGGCAATCTCATCCAGCGAAAAGCCGGCGCCCTGCGCGGTGCGGATGAAGCAGAGGCGACGAACGTCCGCGTCGCCATACCGGCGGGTGCCACCGCCGCCCGCGCCGTAGGGACGATCGGGCTTCGCCAGCAAGCCGCGGCGCTGATAATAGCGGACGGTTTCCACGCCGACGCCGCCCTCGCGCGCTAGCCCCGCAATCGTCATCGCCGCCATGCTTGACTCCGTACCGTGGTACGGAGGCTATATCGCCGCGATGCTCGGCCGGGCAAGCGTCCGGCATCTGGGGATCACCGATGGATACCGCCGACGACCGCACCGCCATCCTCTATCGCATGGTCATGCCGGGGCACGTCTGCCCCCATGGGCTGAAGTCGAAGTGGCAGCTCGAGCGGCACGGCTACCATGTCGACGACCGCTGGCTGCGCACCCAGCCGGAGACGGCGGCGTTCAAGGCGGAGCACGACGTGAAGACCACGCCGCAGACCTTCATCGGCGGGGTGCGGATCGGCGGCAACGACGATCTCGCGCGCTTCTTCGGCAGCAGTGCGCCGGCGGCGGGCGCGAAGAGCTATCGTCCGGTCGCTGCCGTGTTCGCGATGACGGCGCTGATGGCGGCGGCGGCAAGCATGGCCACGCTCGGCACGCCCGCCACGGTTCAGGCTGCGATGTGGTTCATCAGTTTGTCGATGTGCGTGCTGGCGATCCTGAAGCTGCAGGACGTGGAGCGCTTCTCCACCATGTTCCTGAACTACGACCTGCTGGCGCGGCGCTGGGTGCCGTATGCTTATGCCTATCCATTCCTCGAGGCGCTCGCAGGGGTGCTGATGACCGCGGGCGTGATGAAATGGCTTTCCGTGCCGGTCGCGCTGGTGATCGGCAGCATCGGCGCGGTATCGGTGTTCAAGGCGGTCTACCTTGACCGGCGCGAACTCAGCTGCGCCTGTGTCGGCGGCGGCTCGAACGTGCCGCTCGGCTTCGTCTCGCTGGTCGAGAATGTCATGATGGTCGCGATGGCGATCTGGATGATCGTGCGATGACCCTGCGCATCGAGACGATCCCTTTGGCACTCCTGCTCGCGCTGATCCCTGCCGCCGCCGCCGCGCAGATGGATCCGCACGCGTATATGGACATGCCGGGCATGGACGATCGACCTGCCCCGCCGCCGGCCAAAAGCAGTGCCACCGCCACGCCGCCGGCGATGGACATGGCGCCGATGCACGACGGGCAGATGAGCCACGACGGGCAGATGCCGGCCGACATGCCGATGGCCGCGATGGAGGGGCACGCCATGGCGATGCCCGCCACGCTCGGCCCGTTCGCGATGAACCGCGAGGCGTCGGGCACGGCGTGGCAGCCGGAGAGCTCACCGCTCTACGCGACGATGATCCACGCGGGCAGCTGGATGGCGATGGCGCAGGGCAACGCGACCCTCGTCTACGACAATCAGGGCGGCCCGCGCGGCGACACCAAGACTTTCGTGGAATCGATGGCGATGCTGATGGCGGCGCGGCCGGTGGGCGACCATGGCCGGTTCGGGCTGCGCGCAATGCTCTCGCTCGATCCGGTGATGGGCGCCGCCGGCTACCCCCTGCTGTTCGCGACCGGCGAGACGGCAAACGGCCGCACCGAGCTGGTCGATCGCCAGCATCCGCACGATCTGTTCATGGAACTGGCCGCCAGCTACGCGCACGATATCGGCGAGGGCCGGGCATTGTACCTCTACGCAGGCCTGCCGGGCGAGCCTGCCTTGGGGCCGCCGACCTTCATGCACCGCATCTCGGGGATGGACAATCCAGAGGCGCCGATCGGCCATCACTGGTTCGATTCGACCCACATCACGTGGGGCGTGGTCACCGGCGGCTTCTCGACGCACACGTGGAAGATCGAGGCGAGCGCGTTCAAGGGCCGTGAGCCCGACCAATATCGCTGGGATGCCGAGACGCCCGCGCTCGACAGCTGGTCCGTCCGCATCTTCTGGAACCCGACCCGCAACCTCTCGCTCCAGGCCTCGACCGGCTTCCTCCATTCGCCCGAGCAGCTGCACCCGGAGGTGAACGAGCAGCGCACCACCGCATCGGCAAGCTACAACCTGCCGCTCGGTCCCGGCGCCAATTGGGCGAGCACGGTCGCGTGGAGCATCAAGAACGAGCAGCCCGGCCCGGCGCTCAACGGCTGGCTGGCCGAGAGCGCGCTGCGGTGGGCCGACCGCCACACGGTCTTCGCCCGCGTCGAGCGCGAGGACGAGAGCGAACTGTTCGACGACACCAGCCCGCTCCACGGCCAGGTGATCCCGGTCAACAAGATGAGCCTCGGCTATCAATACGAGCTGTCGGTCACCGGCGACGTCCGCCTCGCGCTCGGCGGCCTGGTCAGCGCCTATGCCTATCCGCAGCGGCTGGTGCCGACCTATGGCGGCGACGGCGTGAAGAGCTTCATGCTCTACACGCGCGTCAGCCTCGGCGATCGGCGTATCCGCTAGGCTTACGCGATCACGACGTCGATGTCGGTCAGCGCGCGCAGGCGGGCGAGATCGGCGTCGCGGTCGACCGTCATCGGGTGCGAGTAGGTCGGCGCGTCCGCCGCCGCCCGGCTCCAGAAGGAGGTGCCGTCACCATTGGCGCTCGCCACGATCCAGCGCGCGCTGCCGCTGGCGATACGCGTTGCATAAGGTGTGCCGGCCGGGATGTTGGCGGCGTCGCCGCTCGTCAGCCGGAGCCCCTCGCCGTCCAGCGTCAGTTCGACCAGCCCGTCCAGCACGTAGAGGAAGACGTGCGTTGCCGCGTGATGCATCGTCGGCATGGCGGCATCGCGTCCGCCCTCGACGACGCGCATCTCAACCATGCCGTTGGTTTCGGCCGCCGTGAGCACGCTTGTAACGAGATGGCCGGCCAGCGTCCCGCGCGGCCCGAAGCTCGCCTCCAGGAAGAAGGAGCGATGCTCGCCCGGCAGCGCCTGATCGCCCTCCCCGATCGGGGTCGCCGGCCCGTAGACCGCCTCGTCCACGCGCATGATGCCATGCTTGGCGATGGCCGCGCCGAGCTTCGGAAAATTGATCGGCCGGTCCGACGGCGGCAGCGCCGTCATGCCCCACACCTCGCCCGCATCGGCGAAGAACTGCTCCCAGCCGCCGGGGGCGACGATGCCGAAGAACTGGCTGCGCGGAGCGACGCTCTGGTAGCTGTGCGTGTCGCGCGGCTTCACATAAGCGAAGTCGCCGGGGCTGAGGATGCGGCTGCCGTCGTTGCACCACACCTGCAGCTTGCCGCGCGTGACGAACCAGGTGTCATGCTCGCGCTCGTGCCAGTGCATCGGCACCGGAAAGCGATCGAGCGGACAGTCGCATACTACCGCGCCGAAGCCGCCGGCCGTCTGCTCGACGCCTGCCAGCGTGCGGACGATCTGATTGGCGACGAGGTGCGAAATGCCCTCGCCGGCGCGCAAGATATAGGGCTCGAGGCCGGGAAGCGTGGTCTGGTCGGTCATCGATCCTCTCCTGTTCTGGATCACGCGAAGGGAATGGCGAGCTGTGCCCGCTTGCATGCCTCGCTCTTGGGCGGGGCGATGCCCCATTGGTCGGTCCTGCCCGGCGGCCACGTCCATTCGTCGGGGCCGCGCACGCGATAATGCTCGTCCACCTGCAGCACCTCGGCGGTATATTCGACGACGATGCCGAACGGATCGACGAAGTAAGCGAACACGTTGTTGCCGGGGCCGTGGCGGCCGACGCCCCAGCCCATCGGCAGGCCGGCGTCGATCGTCCGGCCCGACGCGCGCATCACCCCCTCCCAACTGGGCAGGTTGAAGGCGACGTGGTTGAGCGTGTTGACCGGCGCTTCGGCGATCACGATCGAGTGATGATCGCGATTGGTGCGCACGAACGCCATCATCTTCGAACGATCAGTCAGCTGGAAGCCGAGCACGTCGGTGAAGAAGGCCTGGTCGCGCGCGACATCGTCGCTGTTGATGTTGACGTGCGCCAGCCGCTCCGGATGGTCGGCAAGCGGATCGTCGGCGAAGCGCGCGGCATCGTCGGCGACGACCCGCATCGTGCGACCCGCCATATCCCGGATCAGCAAAGCGCGCCCGGCGCCCGGCTCGTCCAGTTCGATCGCGGTCTCGACGTGGCAACCGTGCGCGCGGGCGCGCGCCACGACGTCGTCGAGCGCGTCACGGTCGCGCGCACGCAGCGTCATCGAGCGCATCGCAGGGGCGTCACCGGCGTGAAGCGCAAGGATTTGCGTATCGGCGCCGGTGCCGCGCAGCCAAGCGCTGCCGCCACTGTGATGCACCGGCTCCAGCGCCCAGACGTGGGTGTAGAAATCGAGCGCCGCCGCCAGATCGGGGACGACCAGATCGACGCTGCGCAGCGCGGAGATCGCAAAGTTCGCGCTCATCGGTCGCGCGTCGCCGCGCCGCACGGGTGCATCTCGCCTCTCCTCTCTTTGTTCTGTCGGCATCTATGGACCGCTCCAATCCCCTCTGACAAATAGCGATCTTGGGGATAGCTATAGGAGAGGATTATGGAACTGACCGGAACAGGCGCGCTCGAATGACGATGGATCCCCGTCTTCTCCGTATCTTCCTCGCGGTTTGCCAGGATGGCTCGATCAGCGCCGCCGCGCGCCGGCTCAGCGTGGCGCAACCCTCGGTATCGGTCGCGGTCGCCCAGCTCGAGCGCAGCGTCGGCGGCGAGCTGCTGGTTCGCGGGCGCAAGGGCGTGACCCTCACCCCCGCTGGCGAGGCGCTGATGCGGCGCGCCGAGATGATGGAGGCGTTGCTGCGCGATGCCGACGAAGCGGTGCGACTGGCCCGGATGGGGCTGGCCGGGCCGCTGCGCGTCGGCGGCACGCCCGGCGCGCTGGTCAGCCTCGTGCCCGCCGCCATCGCCCGCATGCGACCCGACGAGCGGATGAGCCTGCACGTCATCGAACGATCCGACGCGCAGCTGATCGATCTGCTCCGCCGCGGCGAGATCGAGATCGCGCTCGTCACCACCGGCGTCCAGTCGCCGCCCGACGACATCGAGGAAACGAGCCTCGCGCGCGACCCGTTCGCGCTGATCGTCGGCCGTGTACACACCGAATTGGGGCCGAGCGTGTCGCTCGCCGCGCTCGAGCGTTTTACCTGGGTGCTGCCGCGCGTCGCCGGCGCTTTTCACCGTCAGATCGAGGCGCTGTTCCTCGCCGCGGAGACGCCGATGCCGCTCGACGTGATCCGGTGCGACTCGCTGCTCACCTCGAAGGAAATCGTGCGTCGCAGCGCCCGGGTGACGGTACTGCCGCGTGGGGTGGTGGCGCCCGAACTGGCGATGGGCGTGCTGCGCGCCATTCCGATCGCCGATGTCGAACTCAATCGCAGCATCGGCATGCGCACATTGCGCGGCCGCCCGCTGAGCGATCTCGCCCAGCGCTTCAGCGCGGCGCTGGTCGAAGAATAGGTCTATAGGCCAAACCTATACTACTACCCAAATTGATTATTTTACACGCATGATCCTCCGGCGTCATTGATCCGCCGGGCCGGCGACGACCGGCCAGGAGGATGTTCTTGGACGTGCAGCCCGAATTCGACGTGGCGGTGGTCGGTTGTGGGCCGGTCGGCGCGCTGGCGGCAAACCTTGCCGCCGAAGCCGGTTTGTCGGTGCTGGTGATCGACCGCGAAGCCGATCCCCATCCCCTGCCCCGCGCCGTGCATCTCGATCATGAGATGATGCGCCTGTTCCAGACGGTGGGATTGGTCGACGCGATCGAGCCGGGGATGCGCGAAACCGAGGGCCACCTGCATGTCGGCGCCGATCATGGCGTGATCCGCTACATGGGCACGGCCGGGCGCCCCAAGCCGTTTGGCTGGGCCAACGATTACTTCTTCTATCAGCCCGAGCTCGAGGATCGGCTGCGCGACGGTATCGCGCGCTACGCCAACGCCACGCTGCGGCTGGGCACCGAACTGACCGGCTTCGATCAGGATGCGGATTGCGTCACCCTGCGCTTTGGGGGCGGCGGAAGCGCGCGGGCGCGCTGGCTGATCGCATGCGACGGGGCAAGCAGCGGCGTGCGCAAAGCGCTCGATATCCCGCTCGAGGATCTCCAGTTCGAGGAGCCGTGGCTGGTTGTCGACGTCGAGGTCGAAGGCGCGGTTCGCTTCCCCGATCTGTGGAACGTGCCGTCCGAAGCCGATCTGCAGCAGCTTTCGGTGATGATGTGCGATCCCGCGCGCCCGACGACGATCGTGCCGGGGCGCGGCAACGTCCGTCGGTGGGAGTTCATGCTGCTGCCGGGCGAGGACGATGCGGCGATGATGCAGCCGGAGGCGGTCGCGCGGCTGCTCGCGCCCTATCTCGACGGCGTTCCGCACACCATTCTGCGCGCGGCGACCTATCGCTTTCACGGCCTGATCGTCGAGCGGTGGCGGCAGGGCCGCGTGTTCATGGCCGGCGACGCCGCGCACCAGACGCCGCCCTTCTTCGGCCAGGGCATGTGCCATGGCATGCGCGATGTCTCGAACCTGATCTGGAAGCTGGCGCTGGTCGTGCGGGGGCTCGCTGCACCCAGGCTGCTCGACAGCTACGGCGTCGAGCGCGATCCGCATGTCCGCAGCGTCGTCACCGCGGCGATCGAGGCGGGGCGGTATATCTGCGAACTCGATCCGGAACGCGCCGCCGTGCGCGACGCGGCGATGCGCATGCGGGCTCGCGCCGGCGCAACCGGCACAGCGGCCGACCTCATCCCCGCCTATCGCGACGGTGTCGTCGCGGCCGAGACACCCGGCGCGGGCGAGCGCTTCGTGCAGCCATGGGTCGAGGCCGGCGGCAGGCAGCGGCTGTTGGATGACGTGACGGGCGGCGGATGGCGTCTGTTTGTTGCCGATGATGCGCGGAAAGCAGATTTCGCGCGCGTCCGTGCGGCGCTGGCACCGCTCGATGTTGCCGTGATCGAGGTCGCGACGGTGCGCGACGACGGAACCCTGGCCCGCTGGCTGTCCGAACGCGACGTCCGCGCGGTGCTGGTGCGGCCCGACGCCTATGTATTCGGCACGGCCCGCGACGATCTCGCCGCGCTGATCGAAAGCGCGCGTACGGTGCTGCATCTCTGCCCGCAGCGGGAGCCGGTCGCATGAGGCTTTCGGTTGCGCAGGCGGCGGTGACGGCGACGCTCGCGGCGGCGCGCGCTGCCGACGCCGCGCCGGTGGCCGTCATGGTGCTGGACACGGGCGCGCATCCCGTCGCCTTCGCGCGCGAGGACGGCGCCAGCCTGTTCCGTTTCGATATTGCCCGCGCCAAGGCGCATGGCGCGCTGGGCATGGGCACCGATACGCGCGCAATCGCCGCGCGCGCCGCCGACAATCCGGCCTTCTTCACGAGCGTCACGATCGCGACCGGCGGGGCACTCGCGCTCTCGCCCGGCGGCATCCTGATCCACGATCGCGACGGCGCGCTCGTCGGCGCGATCGGGGTGAGCGGCGACCGGCCCGACATCGACGAAGCCTGCGCCAAGGCGGGCGCAGCCGCATATCAGCAGGGAGACAGCTAGGTGGCTTACGTGAGTTTCCGACGCCGCGACGGCGCCGCAAGCTACGGTCGCGTCGAGGGCGATCAGGTGATCGACCTCGGTGCCGAGCCGGGCGCGCCGGCCGATCTGAAGGCCGCGCTCGCCGACGGCATGCTGGCGACCCTCGGCGGCGCGACCCGGCTGCCGCTGGCGGACATCCTGCTGCTGCCGGTGATCCCCAATCCAGCGAAGATCCTGTGCGTCGGCCACAATTACGAGAGCCACCGCCAGGAGACCGGCCGCGCGAAGGTCGATCATCCGTCGATCTTCACCCGCTTCGCCGACACGCTCGTCGCCGACGGGCAGCCGATCCTGCGGCCGCCGGTCTCGACCAATCTGGATTATGAGGGTGAGCTGGCGGTGGTGATCGGCCGCGGCGGCCGGGCGATCGCGGAGGCCGATGCGCTCGACCATGTCGCCGGCTATGCCTGCTTCAACGATGCCAGCATCCGCGACTGGCAGTGGCATACGAGCCAGTTCACCCCCGGCAAGAACTTCCCCGGCACCGGCGCGCTCGGCCCGCAGCTGGTGACGCCGCACGAGGCCGGCGACCTCGCCGACGTCCATGTCGTCACGCGGCTGAACGGCGCGATCGTGCAGGACCAGCCGATCCGCGACATGATCTTCCCGATCGCGAAGATCATCGCCTACGTCTCCGCCTTCACCCCTCTCCTGCCCGGCGACGTCATCGCCACCGGAACGCCGGGCGGGGTCGGCGCCAAGCGCCAGCCGCCGCTCTGGATGAAGGACGGCGACCGCGTCGAGATCGCGATCGGCCCGGTCGGTACGCTTCGGAACCACGTACTGGATGAACAACGGCTCCACTGACGGGCCGGCATCAGGAGAGGAAAACAATGAAAAACATAGCCATCACCGCTCTCGCCTCCGCCAGCCTGCTGGCGGGCGCGACCGCCGCGCGCGCGCAGCAAAGCGCCGCGTCCGCCAATGCCCAGCAAAGCAGCACCGATACTTCCGCAGTTGCCGAGATCGTCGTCACCGCGCAGCGACGGCAGGAGCGCGTAGCGACCGTGCCGATCTCGATCACCGTCGCCAATCAGGCGCAGCTCGAACGGCAGCAGGTCAACACCGTCAACGATCTCAGCCGTATCTCTCCCTCGCTCGAAATCTCGGGCGCACCGGGGCAGAATACGGGCGGCGGCGGCGCGATCCGCGGCATCGGCACGCAGACGTTCTCGGCCGGCGCGGTCGCCTCGGTCGGCATCGTCGTCGATCAGGTGAGCCAGGGCAACGCCAATATCGGCGACCTGTTCGACGTGTCGCGGATCGAGGTGCTCAAGGGCCCGCAGGGCACCTTGTTCGGCTTGACCACCTCGGCCGGCGTCATCAACATCACCACCAACGCCCCCGACCCCACCCGCTTCAGCGCGCGCGTGCACAGCGAATTGTCCGACGCGGGCACCGCCGGCTCCAAATATGGCGACCAGATCGTGCAGGGCGTCGTCAACATGCCGCTGAGCGAGGATGCCGCCATCCGCGTGTCCGGCCTGCTCAATCGCCGCCAGGGCGTCGATCGCAACGCCACCACGGGCGATCTCAACGACAATAACCGCTACGGCTTCCGCGCGCGGCTATTGTGGCGGCCGTCGAGCGACCTGACGGTCAACCTGATCGGCGACTATACCCACCAATATTTCAATAATGGCGGCGACTTCTTCACCTTCGTCAAGACTGGCGGCCCCGGCCCCTTCCTCGGCGGCGCGGGCGTCGATCCGGTTGGTCTGACCGCACGGCTGGCAAGCTGCGGCGTGACGCCCGGCGTCGGCAATCGTGACTATTGCACCAGCCAGACCTTCGCCGATCGCAGCAAGAATTACGGCGCATCGGTGCAGGTCGACTATGACGCCGGGCCGTTCGACCTGACCTCGATCACCGCCTATCGACGCAACGTCGATCAGGGCTTCGGTGCGGCGACCAACGTGTTCCGCGCCGATCCGTTCGAGCTGCAGGTGCAGAACCTTGCCGTCGACCGCCGCCTGCGCCTGTTCACGCAGGAATTGCGGCTCACGTCGCCAAGCAACCAGACGTTCGAATATACGATCGGCGCCTTCTACTCGAACCAGCGCGAGCGGCGCGCGCCCGAAGGGCTGACGGTGCGGCTGCAGCCGGTGCCGGGATTCATCATCCCGATCCAGACGTCGCTCGGTGCGAACGACACGATCACCGACCAGTCGCTCGCAATCTTCGGCCAGGGCACGTTGCATGTGACGCCCAAATTGCGCCTGATCGCCGGCGGCCGCTTCACCGGCGAGGATCTGACGCTCGATCGCTACAATCTCGATATCGGCACCACCAACAACTACCAGCATGAGGGGCTGAGCACCGAGCGCATCTCGTATCGCTTCGGCGCGCAATACGATCTCATGCGCAACACCATGGCCTATGCGACCGCCTCGCGCGGCTACAAGGGCGGACAGATCGCGACGCCATCGCTTCCCCTCGCACCTTATGTGGTGAGGCCGGAAGTGCCGATGGATTATGAGGTCGGCGTCAAGAGCACGTTGTTCGGTGGCTGGGTGCTCGACATCAACGCTTATTATACCAAGGTGCAGGGCTATCAGGCACAGCAGTGCACGGTGGTCGCGACCACCGGCGTCATCAACTGCCTGACTTCCAACATCGACGGCGTGAAGACGCGCGGCGGCGAGGTCAATCTGTTCGGTCGTGTGTTCCAGGGCCTGTCGGTGAATACCGGCTTCATCTACACCAAGGCGACCTACCCGACCAGCTTCATCGGCACCGACGGCACCAACATCGGCGGCAGCCAGCTCGCTTATGCGCCCAAGTACAAGTTCACCTTCTCGGGCGAATATGAGCATCCGATCACCGATCGGTTCAAGGGCTTCATCGCCGCCGACGCGGTGTGGAAGTCGCGCGTCCGCTACGAGGCGAACCAGATCAGGGACACCACTTACCTGCCGCACTGGGTGATGGGCGGCCGGCTGGGCGCACGCACCGCGGACGATCGCTTCGCGCTGGCGGTGTTCGCGCGCAACCTGTTCAACGTCCACGAACCGCTGCTCATGCAGAGCAGCCTGCCTTATAACGGCGCGGATAATGTCGGCGCGATCTACGGGCCATCCTCGTTCCGCCAGGTGGGCCTCAGCGTCGACGCCAAGTTCTGAGGAGGGGCAGAATGGCGTCGCAGCCACCCGACGAACGGCGCGCGATCGCCGCAATGGGCCGCCAGCTCGGGCCCGACATGCTGGCGGCGGTCTATGCGCTCTATCGCGGCGAGCAGGACAGGCTGGCCGCTGACCAGCCGGTCACTGCGGCTGATGTCGCCTATGGCGACGATCCACGACAGAAGCTCGACGTTTATGCGCGCGTCGAGGGCAGCGCGCCGGCGCCCGTCCTTTTGTGGGTGCATGGCGGCGGCTTTCTGCGCGGCGAGAAAGCGAGCGAGAATCATCCATTCAACGCCCATGTCGGGCGCTGGGCGGCACGCAACGGCATGGTCGGCGCGGTGATGAACTACCGCCTCGCACCCGACAATCAGTGGCCGGCGGGCGGCGAGGACGTGAACGGCGCAATCGACTGGCTGCGCGCACAGGCGTCCGACCATGGCGGCGATCCCGCGCGGATCGTGCTGGCGGGCACGTCGGCGGGGTCGACGCACATTGCGACCGCGCTGCGGCTGCGGCCCGATCCGGCGGGGGTACGCGGCGCGATCCTGCTGTCGGGCCTCTATGGCTTCACGCCGCTCGATGAGCGCGACACGCTCTATTACGGCCCGGCATCGGATTATCCGACGCGCCGGCCGCTCGCGGCGATGGTCGACACGGCATTGCCGCTGCTCCTCGCCTGCGCCGAATATGATCCGCCGCGCTTCCAGGAGGAATTGGTCTCGCTGCTCGCCGCCCGGCTCGCCCGGCACGGCACGCTGCCGGCGACGCGCATCCTGTCCGGCCACAACCATTTCAGCCTCGCTTATCACATCGGCGGCCGGGACACGCGGCTGGCCGAGGCGATGCTCGCCTTCATCGCCGATGTCGCGAGCGACCATCCCAAGGAGCCCCTGCCATGATCGATCGACGGACGATGCTCGCTGCCATCTCGGCGGCGGGTGCCACGCGCGGGCTCGCCGCTCCGGCCACGGGCGGCGGAGCCTTCCCGGCCAACTTCCTGTGGGGCACCGCGACCGCCGGCCATCAGGTCGAGGGCAACAACGTCAACAGCGACTCCTGGCTGATGGAGAATGTGAAGCCAACCATCTACACCGAGCCGTCGCGCGACGCGTGCAACAGCTTCGCTCTGTGGCAGACCGACCTCGATCTGGTGCGATCGATGGGGCTCAACACCTATCGGTTCAGCCTCGAATGGGCGCGGATCGAGCCGGAGCCCGGCCTGTTCTCGATCGCGATGCTCGATCATTACAAGGCGATCGTCGCGGGCTGCCGCGCGCGCGGCCTGCACCCGATGGTGACGTTCAACCATTTCACCGCGCCGCGCTGGTTCTCCGCACTCGGCGGGTGGACCAATCCCGAGGCGCCGAAGCTGTTCGGCCGCTTCTGCGATCGGGCCGCACGCCATCTGGCGCAGGATATCGGCCACGCGACGACGCTGAACGAGCCCAACATCATGAGCATCCTGTCGGTGGTGTTGCCGCCGCCGGTGATCGCCGGGCAGAATGCGATGCTCACAGCCGCCGCGCGGGCCTGCGGGTCGGCCAAGTTCGCCGCCGCCAATGCGATGATGCTGGAGGACGTGCCCCAGGCGACGATCAACCTGATCGCCGGGCACAAGGCCGGCGGCGCCGCGATCAAGGCGGTCCGCTCGGACCTGCCGGTGGGCGTCAGCCTCTCGATGTTCGACGATCAGGCGGCCGGCCCCGGCAGCATGCGCGATGCAATGCGCGCCAAGCTCTACGGGCCGTGGCTGGAGGCCGTGCGCGGCGACGACTTCCTCGGCGTGCAGAATTACGAGCGGCAGGTTTGGACGGCCTCGGGCAAGCTGCCGGTGCCGAAGGGCGCCGAGGTCAATTATTCGGGTGCGGAGGTCTACCCGCTCTCGCTGGCAGGCGCGGTGCGCTACGCCCATCAGGCGACTGGCGTGCCGATCATCGTCACCGAACATGGCGTCGGCACCAACGACGACACGCTCCGCGCCCGCCTGATCCCCGCCGCACTCGCCGGATTACGGCAGGCGATGGCGGACGGCGTCCCGGTGCAGGGCTATGTCCATTGGTCGCTGGTCGACAATTTCGAATGGGTGTTCGGCTATCGCGTCCACTTCGGGCTGTGCACGCTCGACCCCGTCACCTTCCGCCGCACGCCCAAGCCGAGTTCGGCCATCCTAGCCGCCATCGCCCGGAGGAACAGCCTGTGATGTGGAAGCATCTGCTCGCCGCGGCCGCCTTGCTCGCGCCTACCATGCTGGCGGCGCAGCCCGCCGGCCCCCGCTTCCGGCTGGAGCGGATCGCGCCGCCGAGCAGCGCCGGTGCGATCCCGCTCTACCCCGCAGGATCGCCGCCCAAGCCGCAGGCGGCCGAAAACTGGGATACGCTGATCGGCGACTTTCCGGACGGGACGCACATGAGCGGCCGGATCGTGCGCAATGTCAGCGAGCCGACGATCACGCCCGTTTTGCCCGATCCGGCGAAGGCGACCGGCGCGGCGGTGCTGGTCGCGCCGGGGGGTGCCTTCCTGTCGCTGTCGATGGATAGCGAGGGCTTCCAGATCGCGCATTGGCTCGCCGATCATGGCGTCGCCGCCTTCGTCCTCAAATACCGGCTCAACCCTACCCCCACCGACGACCAGGCGTTCATGCGCGTGGTGGCGGAGCGGATGGCCCCGGTCGCCGCGACGGGCGAGGTGGCGGATATCTCGGAGCCGCGCGCACCCCAGGATGCACTGCGCGCGCTCGCGCTGCTGCGCAGCCGCGCGGCCGGGTGGCGGATCGATCCCGCGCGGGTCGGCATGATCGGCTTTTCGGCGGGTGCGATGACGACGCTGCAGGCCGTCCTCACCGGTTCAGGCGCGGACCGCCCGGCCTTCTTCGGCTATATTTACGGCCCGATGCGCGCCATCGCGGTGCCGGCGGGCGCGCCGCCGATGTTCGCGGCGCTCGCGCTCGACGATCCTCTTTTCGGCCGTCAGGGTTTCGGCATCGTCGAGGCGTGGCACAAGGCCGGCGTGCCGGTCGAGTTGCACGCCTACACGCATGGCGATCACGGCTTCGGCATGGGCCGCCCCGGTACGACCACGACGCTCGTGCTCGACGAGTTCCGCCTGTGGCTGGCGACGCAGGGCTTTCTGGGGAAGGCGAAGTGAGCGCACGCGACTTCGGCCGGGTGCTGGCCGCGGCGTGGCTGGCCGCCGCCTCGCACGTGGCGGTCGCGCAGGGCGTCGATCCGCTGCGCGACGGCTTCCGCGATCCGCCCGCCTCGGCGAGGCCGCGGACGTGGTGGCACTGGCTCAACGGCAACATCACCGAGGATGGGATCACCAAGGATCTCGAATGGATGAAGCGCGTCGGGCTCGGCGGGGTCCAGACGTTCGACGCCTCGCTCGGCACGCCGCAGGTGGTGCCGCAGCGGCTGATCTACATGAGCCCGCCGTGGAAGGCGGCGTTCGCGCATGCGGTCGACACGGCCAACCGGCTGGGCCTCGAGATCGCCATCGCCTCCTCCCCCGGCTGGAGCGAGACGGGCGGCCCGTGGGTCCCGCCGGCCGACGCGATGAAGAAGCTCGTCTGGAGCGAGCTTGAGGTGCAGGGCGGCCGTAAGGTGGCTGCACCGTTGCCGCCATTGCCCGCCAACACCGGTCCCTACGGTACGGCGCCGTTCTTCGATGCGCTGGCGGCGTTCGAGGGCGGCAATGCAGCCCCGAAGGGCCAGGCGGCCGGGGCGATCGCTGTCCTTGCCTATCCGATCGCGGACGCATCGCTCGCGCTGCCGAACATGACTGCGCAGGATGGCAAAGTGCTTGATGCACGCCTGCTAGTCGATGCGCGCGAGGATACCGCCGTCGCCATTCCGCGCGGCACGGCGGCGCAGCCTGCGATGATCGACATCGCATTTCCCAAGGCGCAGCCAATCCGCGCCGTAACGCTGTTCGTGCCCAATGCGGTGCCGCCGTTTGGCGATCCGGAGTTTCTGCCCACGCTCGAAGCGCAGGTCGCCGGTCAGTGGAAACAGGTCGCCACCCTGCCGCTCACCAACGTGCCGACGACGATCGCCTTCGCGCCGATCACGGCCGGCCATTTCAGGCTCGTCTTCGCCGCCAACCACGTACCGCCTGCGCCGGGGCTTGCGCCACCTGCGCCGGGTGCGATCGCCGGCGGCGTGTTTCCCAGCGGCCCGGCGCCCACGACGATCAGCATCGGCACGCTACGCCTCGCCGGCGAGGAGCGGATCGACCGCTTCGAGGCCAAGGCCGGCTTCGCCACCGTGCCCGATTATTACGCGCTCGCCAGCGACGCGCCTGATGAACCCGGCATCGCGCCCGCGCGAGTGATCGACATCTCCGACCGGCTGAAGCCCGACGGAAGGCTCGACTGGACCCCGCCCGCCGGCCGGTGGCGGATCGTGCGGCTCGGCTGGTCGCTGGTCGGCACCACCAACCACCCCGCGACACACGAAGCGACCGGGCTGGAGGTCGACAAATATGATGGCGCCGCGGTGCGCCGCTATCTCGCCACCTATCTCGATACTTACCGCGATCAGCTGCGAGCTGATGGAAGCGGCATCAACGCACTGGTGACCGACAGTATCGAGGCGGGCGACGCCAATTGGACGCCGCAGATGCTCGATGCGTTCAAGGCGCTGCGTGGTTACGATCCCCGGCCGTGGCTGCCGGCGCTCACCGGTGCTGTGGTCGGATCGCGCGTGGAGAGCGACCGCTTCCTCTACGATTACCGCCGCACCCTCGCCGATCTGCTCGCGCGCGAGCATTACGGCACGATCGGGCAGGTGGCCCACGACCATAAGCTGACGCTCTATGGCGAGGCGCTGGAGAATGGGCGGCCGCAGCTCGGCGACGATCTCGCGATGCGGTCGCATGCCGACGTGCCGATGGCGGCGATGTGGGCCTTCCCGCACGGCGGCACGCCGCGGCCGACTTTGGTCGGCGACGTGCTCGGCGCCGCATCGGTCGCGCATGTCTATGGCCGTCCGGTCGTCGCCGCCGAATCCTTCACCAGCAGCTTTTCGCCCTGGGCCTATGCCCCCGTCGACCTGAAGCCGATCGCCGATCTCGAGTTCGTGCTGGGCGTGAGCCGCCCGGTGGTGCACACCTCGCCGCACTCGCCGATGGACGACAAGGAACCGGGGCTGAGCCTCGCCATCTTCGGCCAGTTCTTCAACCGCCACGAGACGTGGGCGGAGATGGCGCGGCCGTGGGTCGACTATCTCGCCCGCTCCAGCTTCCTGCTCCAGCAGGGCAGCCATGTCGCCGACATCGCTTACTTCCATGGCGAAGAGGCGCCGCTCACCGCATTATTTCTCAATGGTTTACCGGACGATCTTCCCATCGGACGGGGCTTCGATTTCGTCGACGCCGACATGATCGATGCCGAAATGCGCGTCGACGGGCGCGAGATCGTCACCCCCGCGGGCGCGCATTATCGCGCCCTCTATCTCGGCGGCACCAGCGCGCGTATGACCTTGCCGACATTGCGCCATATCGCGGCGTTGATCGACGCGGGCGCGACCGTCGTCGGCAAACCGCCCCGCCAGACGCCGTCGCTAGGCGACGACCCCGCCGCGTTTGCGGCGCTGGTGAAGCGGCTATGGCCGCAGGGAACCGCCCAATCCGACACACATCGGGCGGTAATCGGCGACGATGCCGGCGCGGTGCTGACCGGGCTGGGCATCGGCCCGGACGTGGCAGTCTCGGGGGCCGACCCTGCGGACGTGCCTTTCCAGCATCGCGCGACCACCGACGGCGACATCTACTTCCTCGTCAACCGGGCCGGGCGGCCACTCGACATCACGGCTCGCTTCCGCGTCGGCGGGCGCGCGGCGGAGATCTGGCACGCCGATAGCGGAACGGTCGCAGCGACGACGTGGCGGCAGGAGGGAGCGGTCACCGCGGTTCCGCTGCACTTCGCGCCCGAGGAGGCGTTGTTCGTGGTGTTCCGTCGCCCGACGCCGGATCGCGCGCAGACGGTGGTACCGCCGATCGAGCGGACGATCGCAACGGCGGCCGCTCCATGGCGCATTTCCTTCCAGGCCAATCGCGGCGCTCCTGCTGAACTCACGCTTCCGGCGCTCGCACCGCTGAACGAGCAAGCGCAATCGGGCGTCCGCTATTTCTCGGGCGTCGCGCATTATGCCTCCACTCTGGCCGTGCCCCGCCGCACGGCCGGCACCAAGCTGCTGCTCGATCTTGGCCGAGTGGGCGACGTGGCCGAGGTCCGCGTCAACGGCCGTTCGGTCGGTACACTGTGGCACGCACCCTATCGCATCGACATCGGCGCTGCCGCCCATAAGGGCGCGAACCTGATCGAAGTGAACGTCGCCAACCTCTGGGCCAACCGCCTGATCGGCGATGCCCAGCCGGGCGTGACCAAGGTCGCCTTCGTCGCCGCGCCGACCTACCTGCCCGACGCCCCGCTGCGTCCGTCGGGATTGATCGGGCCGGTGACTTTGATCGAGCAACGGTGATGGGTGTCGGTGTGTCGCCAGCCCGCGGGCGCTATCTGCTCCGCGAATGCACGATCAGCGCGGCGATCAACACGGCGTTGAGCCTGATCTTCTTCCTGATCGTGTTCGGCCTCGGCCGCCCGGCGCAGATCGCCACGTTGCGCGTCGACGTGCTGCCGCAGACCTTCATGGTCGCGCTGATGGGGAGCCTCGTCCCCGGCCTGCTGATGGCGCGCGCATTCGGCCTCCCGCGCCGGCCGTTCGTCCTCCGCGCCGTTGCGACAGCGATCGTCGCGACCATCGTCGCCGGGGGTGCGGCGTGGCTGGCCACGCGCGGATCGGCGGGGACGCTGCCGGCTTTGCCCTGCCTGCTCGTCAAGATGGCCTATGGCGCATTGCTCGGCGGCGTCGTGACCTGGCTCGCCTTGACCGCCGGCTTTCGGCGGGCCGGGACGTCGGGCGGCGGCTGATGCGTACGGGCGTTCAGCGTAGCGGCAAAACCATGTCCTGCTGGCGGCCGAAGCCGTGGACCTCGATCCGGTCGGCGAACATGTCGATCCGCGCATAAGCGGTCTCGGTCGTATCGAGCATCGCCTTCAGATTGACGAAGTGGATGCCGTTGCGCAGCCCGTAATTGCCCTCGTGATTATGCCCGTCGAGCCACATCTTGACCGACGGATGCCGATCGAGCAGCGCCAGCATCGCATCGGCATTCCACAAATTGTGCGGGTTGGCCGGATAGAGCGGGAAGTGGCTGAGCAGTACCGCCTTCTGTCCCGCGGCGTCGGCATGGGTAAGCTGTGCGTCGATCCACCTCATCTGCACGTCGCCGATGCCGCCGTCCCATAAAGGCTTGTCGGCATAGAGGCCGGCATGCGCGGCCATGCTGCGTGCATGTTCGGCACTGCCCTCGGGCCAGGCGTAGCTGCTGAGATCGTTGCCGTCGGTGACGATGAACAGCCAGCCGTGCTTGGTGAAGCTGTAATAGCGCGCCGGCATACCGAGCTTGGCCGGGACCGCCGCCTTCTGCGCGTCGGGCACGCCAAAATCGTGATTGCCGAGCACGAAGCGCCACGGATGGTGCGAGCGTCGGACGATCGGCAGCAACACGTCGTAGCTGACCCAGTCGCGATCGATGAAGTCGCCCAAGTGGGTGACGAACGCCAGCTTCTCGCCATCGAACCGCGTCACCGCCTCGGCCAGCTTGTCCGGCGCGGTGTGATAGAGCCGCGGCGGCGCATCGGGCTCGGCCGCGAACTGGCAGTCGGCGATCGCCCCGAAGCTGAACGAAGGCCGCTCGGCCGCAGCGCCGGATGGCAGGCTGGCGGTCATCGCGACCACAAGCAGCGCAGAGAACAGGACACGGATCATCGGGCCTCCGGAACGGATGCGGGGTGTCATGCAGACTTCATCTTACATTTTTAAGGCCGTTCTGGAGCGATCAGGGGCCGGCAGATGATGGGGAATCGTCCGACGCGGCATGCCGCGAAAAACGGAGTGCGGGCATGACCGAGCTTGCGCCGGCAATGGATTGCGCCCGGCCGCTCGCCGATCTCGAACTGCGCCGATCGCTGTCGCGCTTCGTCGAGGGGCGACTGCGCGATTCGCATGCGAGCGAGGATCTGGTGCAGGAGACATATCTGCGCCTGTACGATTATGGCCGCACCCGCACGGTCGCCAACGTCGGCGCCTTCTGCTTCGCGATCGCGCGCAACCTGATCCACGATTACCTGCGCCGTGCCCGCACCGCCCCGACGCGCGTCGAACTGGCGGACGAGATCCCCTGCCCCGCGCCGCGGATCGACGAGGTGCTGGCCTATCGCGAGCGGGTGGACGTGCTGGTCGCAGCCCTTCGCCATATGCCACCGCTCCGACGCGAGGTGTTCACCCGCCAGCGGCTCGATGGCGATGCGGTCGCGACGATCGCCGCAGAGCTTGATCTCAGTCGCGCCGCGGTGGAGAAGCACGTGACGCGCGCCGTCGCCGACTTGCGCCACGCGCTGGAACGGCGAGGACTTGCGCTCGAATGGTAGCCGCGATCGACAGGAACCGGCTTTCCGATCGGCGCGCGTCCGCTGACGATCCTGCGCTGGCCGAAGCGCTGACTGAGGTAGCGGCGTTCGGCCGTCTGTCGAACGAGCAGGTGCGGGCGATGCGCGCGAACCGCCGACGGGCAGTCGGCTCGGTGGCGGCGGTCGCATTGGCGGCGGTGCTCGGCCTCGGCGGCTGGATGCAGCTGCAGACGCCCGCCCCGACGACGATCCACTACAGCACCGCGCGCGGCGAACAGCGGTTGGTCCACCTCGCCGATGGATCGAGCGTGCGGCTGAACGGCGCCACCCGGCTCGACGTGACGCTCGACCGCGACCGGCGGACGGTCGAGCTCGCCGAGGGCCAGGCCTTCTTCGACGTCGCGCACGACGCCAAGCGGCCGTTCGTGGTCACCGCCGGTGCGGTCAACGGGCGAGTGCTGGGGACGGCCTTCGACGTCGACCGCATGCATGGGCAGGTCGAGCTCGAAGTCTATCGCGGCGCGGTGCGCTTCGCCGGCACCGCACCGGGCTCGGCGGGCGTCGTCGTCCGTGCGGGCTGGCGATCGCGCTATCGCGACGGCACGATCGATCGACCGACCTTGTTCGACCCGGCGCAGCAGGACTGGCGCGAGGGCTGGCTCGATACCGAGGGCATGCGCCTCGGCGACGTGGTCGAGGCGCTCGATCGCGGCACCGGACCGCTGGTGCTGCCGCCGCCGGCGCGGCTGGCGGCGCTCCCGATCGCAGGGCGCTTCCGGCTCGACGATCCGGCACGGCTGCTTCGCGTGATCGGCGGCGCCTACGGCTTCACGGTCGTGCGCGATGGCGACCGCATCCGTCTCCAGCCGGCCGCCGCCACGCGCGACTGACCGCTCGAAAAAAAGTTTGTCCGGGTTCGGGGCCGTGCCCGTCTTCCGTGGGGGGCCGCACATCGCGGCGAGCGGAGGACAGACATGCGACGGCCGATCGGATCGACCACCTTTAGCCTTGCCGTGGCCTTGGCCGCGGCAGCAACCTGCGCACCGGCTTATGGCCAGACCGCCGCCTTCGACCGGGAGGCGAGCTTCGCGATCCCGGCGGGGGATCTGCGCGCCAGCCTGTCGCAATTCTCGCGCACCACCGGCGTGCAGGTCGTGGTCGCGCCCGATGCGGCCGAGGGCAAGCGCAGCGCTGCCGTCTCCGGCACGCACGGCGCGCGCCAGGCGCTCGACCTGATGCTGCGCGGCACGGGGCTCGCCGCCGCGATCGAGGGAGACGTGGCGGTGCTGCGCCCGGACCCTACCCAGCGCCGCCGCGCGCCGGTGGCCGCGGCCTCCACGGCGGCAGAGCTGAGCGCCGGTATCGGCCCTGAGAGCGGCCAGACGGCGGGCTCTCCCGACGAAATCCTGGTGCAGGGTTATCGCGAAAGCCTGCGGCTGGCGCAGGATTACAAGCGCAACGCGATCGGCTCCGAGGACGATATCCTCGCGCAGGACATCGCCTCCTTCCCGGATCTCAACCTCGCGGAATCGCTCCAGCGCATTCCCGGCGTGACGATCAACCGCGACAGCGGCGAGGGCCGCCAGATCACGCTGCGCGGCCTCGGTGCGGACTTCACCCGCACCCAGCTCAACGGCATGGAGGTGCTCGGCAACACCGCGTCGGGCATGGACAATCGCGGCGGCGTCAGCCGTACCCGCTCGTTCGACTTCAGCCTGTTCGCGTCCGAACTGTTCAACCGCGTCTCGGTGCAGAAATCCTACGCCGCCGATCAGGACGAAGGTGGCATCGCCGGCACGGTGCAGCTCTATACCGCCAAGCCGTTCGACTATTCGGGCGCCAAGTTCGTCGTCTCGGCGCAGGGGCAGACCAACACCAACACCAGCGGCGTCACCCCGCGCGTCGTCGCGCTCGCATCCGATCGCTGGGGCGATTTCGGCGCGTTGATCTCGGTCGCTTATTCGCAGATCAAGAGCAACGAATATGGCTATCGCAACTGGGGCTGGGGCCAGGTCAAGTATAACCCCGCCAATATCGGGCCGAATATCGATCCCGCGACGCGCGCTTTGCTGCAGTCGGGCACGATCTATGCTCCGCAGGCCGAATCGCCATCGACCTGGTATACCGATCGCAAGCGGCTGGGCGTCACCGGCGCGCTGCAATATCATCCCGGCGCCTTCAAGATCGATCTCGATCTGCTCTACGGCCGGTTGTGGGATCATCGCGACGATTATGCCATCGCCGCCGCCGGCTCCAACGCGCTGACCGGCAGCCCGATCGGCGGCACGCAGGTGATCCAGTCGGCGACGATCGTCGGCAACACGCTAGAGGCAGGCAGCTATACCGGCGTCGACCAGCGCAGCGAGCATCATGTAGTCGAGAACCACACCGATTTCTATCAGGCGGTGCTCAATTCGAGCTGGCAGGCGACCGACCGGCTCAAGTTCAGCGCGCTGGGCGGTTACGAGCAGTCGAACTTCCGCCAGCCGGTGTTCGACAAGGTGTTCATGGAGTCGAAGAATCACGGCTTCAGCTTCGACAATCGCCCGACCGAGCCGGTCAACAGCTACGGCTTCGACGTCACCGATCCCGGCCAGTGGCAGCTGATGCGGCTGGATACGCAGGAAAATGCGATCACGAACAAATATGCCAACGGCAAATTGAGCGGCGATTACAAGCTCAGCGACACCTCGCACTTCGAAGCTGGCGGCGAATATAAGCACTTCACCAACAGCGGCTACACCTACACCAACAAGGTGTTCCACAATGTGCCGAACGACACGGTTATTCCCGACAATCTGAAGGAGGTGATCGGCCGGGATTCGCAGATCCCGTACATCGTCGGCAATATCGATGGCATTTATTCATTGATTGGTGATCCGCGAAACCTCAACGCCAGCTATCTGACCGCCGGCAGCGACTATCGCGTCGCCGAGGAGACGTGGGCCGGCTACGCGCAATATGATCTCGACACGTTGGTCTTCGGGATGCGGCTGCGTGCCAATGCGGGCGTGCGCTATTACTCGACCGATCTCACTTCGTCAGGGCATCTCGCGACGGTCGTGAGCGGCGCGACCGTGCTGCAGCCGGTATCGATCACCACCAACAGCCATGGCTGGCTGCCCGCCGCCAATTTCGCGCTCAGCCTGACGCACGAGCTGATCGCGCGCGTCAGCGTCAACCGCAACGTCAACCGGCCGGCGCTGTCCGATCTGGCGGCGGCCGGCACGCTGACGACGCGGCCCAATGGCGGCAGCGCCAGCTTCGGCAATCCGTTCCTGAAGCCGTACAAGGCCACCTCGGCCGAGGGCGGGCTGGAATATTACATGGATCGCAACGGCTTCGCGTCGCTCAGCTTCTTCTACAAGAGCATGGACAGCTTCACGACCTCGACCACCAAGCAGATCCCCTACAGCCAGACCGGGCTGCCGCTGTCGCTGCTGGTGCAGGGCGAGGACGGCAACACCCTGTTCGACGTCAGCCAGCCGATCAACGGCCCCGGCGCCAGCATCAAGGGCGTCGAGGCCGGGCTGCAGCACGACTTCACCTTCCTGCCGGGCGCGCTCAGGCATCTCGGCATCAACGCCAACGGCACGTGGTTCGATGGCCACCAGTCGGCGATCATCAACGGCGTAACGGTGCGGATCCCGCTGTTCAACCTGTCTAAATGGGCGGCGAACGCGACGCTTTACTACGACACGGATCGTTGGGGCGCGCGCATCTCGACCGCCTATCGCAGCCGATACCTCACCAGCGCCGGCAGCGGCGGCAATGTCGGCGACGGCATCCGCGCGACCAACAATGTCGATGCGCAGGCGCACCTCAACATCAACAGCCACCTGCGGCTGGTGGTCGACGCGATCAACATCACCAACCAGCCGATCCAGCAATTCGCCGACCTGACCGCCAACCGCACCGAGGTCTACACGACGAGCGGCCGGACCTTCACCTTCGGCGTCACCGCCGAATTCTGATGGCGCGCAGCGTCTAGCGCGTGCCGGCGATCGAGGGATGCCCGCCCCCCAGGGCATCCCTCGATCGCGAACGCGATCGTCACTCGACCGTGACGGACTTCGCCAGATTGCGCGGCTGATCGACGTCGGTGCCCTTCGCGACCGCGACGTGGTAGGCCAGAAGCTGCACCGGCACGGCGTAGACCAGAGGCGCGATCAGCGGGTGGACCTTCGGCATGGTGATGGTCGCCATGCACCCCTCGCCCGCCGCTGCGACGCCGTCATAATCGGAGATCAGCACGACCTTGCCGCCGCGCGCCTGCACCTCCTGCATGTTCGACACGGTCTTGTCGAACAGGGGGCCGGACGGCGCGATCACGATCACCGGCACAAGATCGTCGATCAACGCGATCGGCCCATGCTTCATCTCGCCCGCCGCATAACCTTCGGCGTGGATGTAGCTGATTTCCTTGAGCTTCAGCGCACCCTCCAGCGCCAGCGGATAATCCGGCCCGCGTCCCAGATACAGCACGTCGCGTGCGCCGGCGATGGTGGCCGCCACCTCGTGGATCGCCTCGTCATAGGCCAACGCGCCGTTGAGCGCGGCGGGCGCCTCGGACAGATGCCGGACGAGCGCGCGTTCCTGCTCCTGGCTCAGCCGCCCCTTGGCGCGCGCCAGATTGGCGGCGAAGGCGGCCAGCACTGCGAGCTGACAGGTGAATGCCTTGGTCGAGGCGACGCCGATCTCCGGCCCGGCATGGGTCGGCAGCACGAGATCGGCCTCGCGCGCCATGGTGCTGGTCGGCACATTGACGACGCAGGCGATCGTCTGGCCCTCGCTGCGCGCATGGCGCAGCGCCGCCAGCGTGTCGGCGGTCTCGCCCGACTGGCTGATGAACAGTGCCAGCCCGCCCGGCTCCAGCACCGGCGCGCGATAGCGAAACTCGCTCGCCACATCGATGTCGACCGGCACGCGCGCAAACTGCTCGAACCAATATTTGGCGACCATGCCGGCGTAGAAGCTGGTGCCGCACGCCACGATCGTCACGCGCTTGACCGCCGACAGGTCGTAGCCCTCGGTCGGCAGCGCCAGCTCGCCCTCCAGCCGGCGCAGGTACGAGCGCAGCGTCTGCGCCACCACGATCGGCTGCTCGTAAATCTCCTTGAGCATGAAGTGCCGGTGATTGCCCTTGGTCAGCGCGATGTCGGTCGCGCCGGACAGGACGATCGGTCGCTCGACCGGCCTGTCGTCGCGATCGAAGATGCGCGCGCCGTCGCGTGTGATGACGACCCAGTCGCCCTCCTCGAGGTAGCAGATGCGCTGGGTGAGCGGCGCGAGCGCGAGCGCGTCCGAGCCGAGATAGGTCTCGCCGTCGCCGAACCCCACCACCAGCGGCGAGCCGAGCCGCGCGCCGACCAGCATGTCGGGATATTGGCGGAACAGGATGGCGAGCGCGAAGGCGCCATGCAGCCGCTTGAGCACCGCCGCGACGGCGGCGGCGGGCTCGGCCCCCTGCTCCACCTGTTCGGACACGAGATGGGCCACCACCTCGGTATCCGTCTGGCTGGTGAAGACATGGCCGCGCGCCTGCAACTCCTCGCGCAGCGGCTTGAAATTCTCGATGATGCCGTTGTGGACCACTGCGACCTCGCCGGTCGCATGCGGATGGGCATTGTCCTCGGTCGGCGCACCGTGCGTCGCCCAGCGCGTGTGCGCGATGCCGGTGGTGCCCGGCAGCGGATCGGCGTGAAGGACGGCGGCGAGATTGTCGAGCTTGCCCGGTGCGCGGCGGCGGTCGATCAGCCCGTCATGGTCGGTGGCGACGCCGGCGCTGTCATAGCCGCGATATTCGAGCCGCCGCAGCCCTGCGAGCAGCCGCCCGCACACCTCTTCCTTGCCGACGATACCGATGATCCCGCACATGGCGCTTGGTCCCCGAAAATTGTGTCAGGGCCAAAGCGCCTAGGCGGGTTGATCGCGGCTGAACAGCCTCAGCGCTGCATCTGCATCATCTGCGACATCGGCATCATGTTGTGGTCGAGATGGTGCATGATCCAGATCGAGCCGACCACCACCAGCAGCACGATCGTGAAGCCGAAGGCGAGCGCGATGGTGTTGTTGGTGTTCTCGGGCCCGCTGGTGATGTGCAGGAAGAAGACGAGGTGGACGCCGATCTGCGCCACCGCCAGTGCGATCAGCGCCGACGGGATACCCGGACCCCACACCATGCTGGAGCCCGCGACCCAGAAGGACCCGATCGTGAGGAGCGTCGCGAGGAACAGGCCGATCGCGTAGACGCGAATGCCGTGCGAGTCCGTACCGCTGGCGACCTCGTCGCCTGGAGCGGCATCGTCGACATCATATTCGTCGTGATGACCGTGGCTCATGCGCCGGCTCCCATCAGATAGACGATCGTGAACAGCGCGACCCAGATGATGTCGAGCGCGTGCCAGAACAGGTTGAAGCACAGCAGGCGACGCATGATCGGCTGGGTGAAGCCCTTGACCCACACCTGCGCCATCATCGTGCCCAGCCACAGGCCGCCCAGGGTGACGTGCAGGCCGTGGCAGCCAACGAGCGCGAAGAAGGACGACAGGAAGGCGCTGCGCTGCGGCCCCGCTCCCTTTTCGATCATCTCCCAGAATTCCTGCACCTCCAGCACCACGAAGGCGAGGCCGAGCAGCCCGGTGAGCAGGAGCCACAGCTGCGTCTGCATCTGGCTCTTATTGTGGGCGGCGATGTAGGACAGGCCGCAGGTGAAGCTGGACGCCAGCAGGAACGCCGTCTCGATCGCCACGCGGGTGGGATCGAACAGCTCGCGCCCGGTCGGGCCGCCCGCCGTCGCCCCCGCCAGCACGGCATAAGCCGCGAAGAAGGCGGAGAACATGACGATGTCGCTGAGCAGGAAGATCCAGAAGCCGTAGCCGACGATCACCCGCTTCGGTGCCGGTCCACCCTCGCCGTGACCACGCGCTTCCGAATGGCCGTGGCCAAGCGCGTCGTGCCCGTGCGGGGCATCATGCCCATGCATTACCTGCGCGCTCATGCCCGGCTCCCCAGTTCGGCCAGCCACTCGGTCGTGCGCGATGCACGGCGGCCGCGATCGACCCGCGCCACTTCGGCGGCCGGGATTTCGTATTCGTCATGGTCGCGCCAGGCGAACCACACGAACGTGCCGTAGGCGCCCACGAAGCACACCGCGACCAGCCACCAGATGTGCCAGATCAGCGCGAAGCCCATGATCGTGGTGAAGAAGGCCACGACCACGCCGGTGGCGCTGTTGAGCGGCATTTCGATCGGCTGATAATCGGGCTCGTCGGCCAGGCGCTGACGCTCGATCGCCGCCTGCTTGATGCCCCAATAGGCCTCTTCGCCATGCACGTCGGGCGTCACCGCGAAGTTGAACGACGGCGGCGGCGACGGCGTGACCCACTCCAGGCTGCGGCCGTTCCACGGGTCGCCGGTCACGTCGCGCAGCTTGTCGCGCTGCATGATGCTGACGACGAGCTGGATGACCTGCGCGGCCACGCCCGCCGCGGTGATCGCAACGCCGATCGCGGCAGCCGCGATCAGTGCGCCCCATTCGACATGGTCAACATGCTGCAGTCGGCGGGTCATGCCGTCCAGGCCGAGCATGTACATCGGGATGAAGGTGGCGAGGAAGCCCGTCACCGACAGCCAGAAGGCGGCCTTGCCCCAGCCTGGGTGCAGGCGGAAACCGAACGCCTTCGGGAACCAATATTCGTAGCCCGCCAGCGCGCCGAAGACGACGCCGCCGATGATGACGTTGTGGAAGTGGGCTACCAGGAACATCGAGTTGTGAAGCACGAAGTCCGCCGGCGGCACCGCGAGCAGCACGCCGGTCATGCCGCCGACGGTGAAGGTCACGACGAACGCCAGCGACCACAACATCGGCACTTCGAGCCGCACGCGGCCGCCGTACATCGTGAAGAGCCAGTTGTAGATCTTCACGCCGGTGCCGACCGCGATGATCGATGTGGCGATGCCGAAGAAGGCGTTGACGTCGCCGCCCGCACCCATCGTGAAGAAGTGGTGCAGCCACACGACGAACGACACGGCGACGATGAACAGGGTCGCCGCGACCATCGAGCGATAGCCGAACAGCGGCTTCTGCGAGAAGGTCGAGAAGATCTCGGAGAAGATGCCGAACGCGGGCAGGACGAGGATGTAGACCTCGGGATGGCCCCACGCCCAGATCAGGTTGACGAACATCATCATGTTGCCGCCGGCTTCGTTCGTGAAGAAGTGGAAGCCGAGGTAACGGTCGAGCAGCAGCATCGCGAGCGTCGCGGTCAGGATCGGGAACGCGGCGACGATCAGCATGTTGGACGCAAGGCTGGTCCAGCAGAACATCGGCATGCGCAGATAGTTCATGCCGGGCGCGCGCATCTTGAGGATGGTCGTGACGATGTTGATGCCGGCGGTCAGCGTGCCGACCCCCGATATCTGCAGCGCCCACAGATAATAATCGACGCCCACGCCGGGCGAATATTTCAGCTCGCTGAGCGGCGGATAAGGCAGCCAGCCGGTGCGCGCGAACTCGCCGATGACGAGGCTGATGTTGACCAGCAGCGCACCGCTTGCCGTCAGCCAGAAGCCGGTCGAGTTGAGCGTTGGGAAGGCAACGTCACGCACGCCGAGCTGCAACGGCACGACGAAGTTCATCAGGCCGATCACGAACGGCATCGCGCCGAAGAAGATCATGATCGTGCCGTGGGCGGAGAAGACCTGGTTGAAGTGCTCCGGCGGCAGATAGCCATGGGCACTTCCCATCGCGAACAGCTGCTGCGAGCGCATCATGATCGCATCGGCAAAGCCGCGCAGCAGCATCAGCACCGCGAGAATGATGTACATCACGCCGATGCGCTTGTGGTCGACGCTCGTCAGCCACTCGTGCCAGAGATAGGGCCACCAGCCCTTGACGGTGACCAGCGCGAGCACGCCGAGTACACCCAGCCCGACGCAGCCAGCGGCAATGAGGGGAATGGGCTGATCGAACGGGATCGCCGACCAGTCTAGCTTACCGAGCATCTGTTCAGCTCTCCGAGCGGGGTGAAACGGTCGCATCAGGCCGGCCGACCTGCGGCCCGGGGGCCGACGGCAGCTTCTGCGTAGTGATGGCGTCGAACAGGCGCGGATCGACCGCGCGATAGGTGAACGGCTTCACGTCCTCGCTCTGCTTCGACAGCTCGGCATAGCCTGCGCCGTCGAGCACCGGGCCCGCGCCATGCGCGCCGGACGCCCATTGCGCGAACTGCGCGGCGGGCACCGAGTCCACCTCGAAATGCATGCCGGAGAAGCCGTCGCCGCTGAACTGCGTGGATTCGCCATAATAGGTGCCGGGCTTGTCGGCCTGGAGCGAGACCTGCGTCGCCATGCCGTTCATCGCCATGACCATCGAGCCGAGCTGCGGCACGAAGAAGCCGTTCATCACGCTCGCGGAGGTGAGCGTGAAATGCACCGGCACGCCGGCCGGCATCACCAGCTTGTTGACGCTGGCCACGCCCTGCTCCGGATAGATGAACAGCCACTTCCAATCGAGCGCGACGACCTGCACCTCGACCGGCTTGATCTTCGAATCCAGCGGCTTGAACACGTCGAGACGATGACTGCCGACCCAGATCACGCCGCCCAGGAACAGGATGACGACGATCGGGATCGACCAGACGACCAGTTCGACGCGACCCGAATGGGCCCAGTCGGGCAAATAGCGCGCGCGCTTATTGTCGGCGCGATACCACCAGGCGAACCAGAAGGTGGCAATGATCGTCGGGACGACGATGACCAGCATGATGCCGAGCGAATTGTAGAGGATCTGCCGCTCCTGCAGCCCGACGGGGCCCTGCGGGTCCAGCAGCATGCCCGAGCAGCCGGTCAGACACGTCACCAGCGCAAGCGCCGCGATCGCTCTGGCCTTTGCCCCCAGCGCCCCTTTCGTCACCATCATCCGGCTTAGTTCCTTGAAATCCGCGATCCCCTTACCCCCCTATTCCGAAAAGTGCACCGGGAGAAGATTGCGTAGACTGTCAGCGCGATTGCATGATTCTCAACCGGCTTTTTGCGTGGCGATCCAGGCGTCGATCTTCCGTTCGAGCACGCCCATCGGCAACGCGCCGGTATCGAGCACCTGCGCATGGAAGGCGCGCGGATCGAAGCGACTGCCCAGCGCCGCCATCGCCTTCGCCTTGCAGCGCGCGATGGTCATCTGACCAACCTTGTAGGCGAGCGCCTGGCCGGGGATGGCGATGTAACGCTCCACCTCGGCGGTGGCGTCGGTGACGCTTTCGGGCGAATTGTCGAGCATGTAGCGGATCGATTGGTCGCGGTTCCAGCCATAGGCATGGATACCGCTGTCGACGACCAGCCGCATCGCGCGGAGCATCTCGTCGTTCAGGCCGCCGATGCGCTGCCACGGATCGGTTTCCATGCCGAGTTCGCGCCACAGGCTTTCGGCATAGAGCGCCCAGCCCTCGACGAAGGCGGTGTTGCCACCGAACCGCATGAAGGGCGGAAGCGCCGCATTTTCCTGCGCCAGGCTGATCTGGAAATGATGCCCCGGCTCGGCTTCGTGCAGGAACAACGTCTCCATCTCCCACGTCAGGCGCGATGGCAGATCATAGCTGTTATAATAGAAGACACCCGGCCGCGAACCGTCGGGCGTGCCCGAATTGTACGATCCGCCGGCGGCGGTCTTTTCCTGGTAGGCCGGCACCGGCCGGATCTCGAGTTGCGTGCGCGGGAAGGTCGAGAATTGCTCGCCCAGCCGCTGCTCGACCCGCGTCTTGATCGCGAAGAAGCCGTCGCGCAGTTCGGCCGCGCTCTTGGGCTGGAAGCGCGGTGCGGTGCGCAGATAGGTGAAGAACTCCTGCGGGCTGCCCTTGAAGCCGACCTTCGCCTGCTCCTCCGCCAATTCGGCGCGGATGCGCGCGACCTCGGCCAGCCCCATTTCGTGAACCTGCTTTGCGGTCAGCGGCAGCGTCGTGTTGGACCGGATCTGATAGGCGTAGAACAGATCGCCGCCCTTCATCCCCGACAGGCCGACACTCGGCCGCGCGGCCGGCAGATAGTCAGCCTTGAGGAAGTCGCGCAGCTGCCGCTCGGCCGGGATCAGGACATCGCGCACCTGCGCGGCATAGGCGGCGCGCAGCCGCGCCTGCTGTGCGGCGGGGATGGTCGCCGGGAACATCGTCGCCGGCCCATAGAAGGTCGAACCCTCGACCCCCTGCCCGATCTGAGCATCGAACTGGTCGATCATGTTGCGCACGACCAGCTGCGGCTCGACGATGCCGGCGGCGATGCCCTGGCGGAAGCGGCCGATCGCCTCGATCAACAGCTTCGCATAAGCGCGGTTGCGGGCCAGGTTGCTGTCATAATCCGCGACCGTCTTGAACGGCGCCGCGCCCTTGCCCGACGCCATGTCGGGATACCAGATGTGGATGCCCTGAAAATGGTCGATCGGCGTGACCTTGGCGATCTCGGTCAGCGTCGGATCGTCGAGCAGCGCAAGGTCGTTCTGCAGGCCCCATTCGAACGTATCGTAGGCGATGCGATCGGTGCCATCGAGCTTCGCCCGGCCGATGGCGTGCAATGCGGCCAGATCGTGCTTCGTGGCGGCGCGCTCGGCATCGAAGTGCGCATCGCTGAACGGATCGCCGATCCGATCCGCATAGCGCAGGTCGCCGCGCTGGAGCGCGTTGAGCGGATTGCGTCGGAGGCTCGCCTCGTCGCTCGCTGCGAACAGGGCAATCAGCCGGTCATGCTCGGCGGTCGCCGCACGCGTCGCGGGGGTCGCCCCGGCGAGTGCCGTGCCGGAGAGGAGAAGCAGGGCAGCAGACAAAAAGCCGAACGAACGCAATGGGAAGCCTCCACGGGAATGGCATCCGTCTAGCCGAACGCCGCGGAGGCGCAACAATCCTACTGCTTGACCGCCATGAGGTGCCTCGCAGCACCGTTTGACCTTGCGCGCCCGGGCGGCGACAACGCGTCATGGCCTCCGCCTTCAACCCCACCGGCTTCAGCGATGCGCTGGTGATCCTTGGCGCCGCAGGCGTGGTGATCCCGGCGTTCGCCCGCTGGCGCATCAACCCGGTGATCGGATTCATCCTCGTCGGCATCGCGGTCGGACCGGCCGGGCTGGGCAGCTTCGTCGGACGCGCGCCCTGGCTATCATGGGTCACCATCACCAACCCGCACGCGATCGAGCCGTTCGCCGAGCTGGGCATCGTCATGCTACTCTTCTCGATCGGCCTGGAACTGTCGTTCCGCCGCTTGTGGGCGATGCGGCGCGCGGTGTTCGGGCTCGGCGCGGCGGAACTGGCCGGCAGCGCGATATTGCTCGGGATGGGGTTCTGGCTCGCGGGCCAGACGATCCAGAGCGCCTTCGGGCTCGGTATGGCGCTGGCCTTGTCATCGACCGCGCTCGTCCTGCCGATCGCCGGCACGCGCGGTCCGGTCGGCGAGCGCGCCTTTGCCATGCTGCTGTTCGAGGATCTGGCGCTGGTGCCGATCATCTTCGCGCTTGGTGCGCTCGCGCCGCACGGGGGCGAAGGCGGCGGCTGGCAGGTGGCGCGCACGCTCGCGCTCGGCGGCGTGACGGTCGGCGTCCTCCTGGTGGGCGGCCGGTGGCTGTTGCCGCGGCTGTTCGCGCAGGCGGCGCGCACCAAGAGCCCCGAACTGTTCCTCGCTGCCAGCCTGCTGGTGGTCATCCTCGCGAGCCTCGCCACCAGCGCCGCAGGGCTGTCGCCGATCGTGGGCGCGCTGCTCGCCGGCGTGCTGATCGCCGAGACCGACTATCATGGCGAGGTCGAACTGATGACCGCGCCGTTCAAGGGCCTGGCGCTCGGCGTGTTCCTCATCACGGTCGGCATGAGCCTCGACCTGCGCGTGGTCGGGCGGTTCGGCCCGGCGCTTACGGCTGCCGTCCTGACCGTGGTGGCGGTCAAGACGCTGGTGACCGGCCTGCTGCTCCGCGTGCGCGGCGCCGAACGCGGCGTGAGCCTCGAGACCGGCCTGCTGATGTCGGCGCCGTCGGAAACCACGCTGATCGTCCTCGGCACCGCATCGGCGGTCGGGATGATCGATCGTGAGACCGCTGCATTCTGGCAGATCGTCACCGCGATCGGGCTCACCATCACGCCGCTGCTGGCGATGGCGGGACGCCGCCTCGCGCTCGGCGTCGATCGCCACCAGGCCGAGGCGGTCCCGCCGGTGAGCGACGATGCGCGCCGCGCGCTGATCGTCGGTTTCGGCCGGGTCGGACGGCTGGTCGCGCAGATGTTCGATGCGCACGAGCTGCCCTATCTGGCGGTCGATGCGGATGCCGATACCGTGCGCGCGGCGCGAAAGCGTGGCTATCAGGTGATCTTCGGTGACATCACGCGGCCGGGCATGATCGACCATCTGGCAGCGGGCAGCGCAAGCGCGGTGGTGCTGACGATGGACGATCCGGTCCAGCTTGTCCGACTGACGGCGCGGCTGCGCGACGCCCACCCCGATCTGACGATCGTCGCCCGGGCGCGCGACCCGAATCATGCGGCGCAGCTCTATCGCGCCGGGGCGACCGACGCCGTGCCGGAGACCATCGAATCGTCGCTCCAGCTTTCCGAGGCGGCGTTGGTGGATCTGGGCGTCGCGATGGGGCCGGTCATCGCCTCGATCCACGAGAAACGCGCCCAATTGCGCGCCAAGATCATGGAAATGGCGGATACCGGCCGGGAGCCGCCGCTGCGCCGCCGCACGATCGTCGACGATCATTGAAGGTGGGCGAGGACGGCAGGTCCTGGGGGGAAGAACCGCCCCCGCCCGAGCCCTCTCCGCTACAGGGGGGTGCGGAGAGGACTATATGATATGGTATCGGCAGACGCCGACACAGGGGCCTTTGCTGCATCGCACGCAATGCGCTAATTGATTAAATCGCGCGACGCTGATCGATTTGGACACTTAATGGCCACTTACCTGCCGACGCTCAAGCAGCTTCAATATCTTGTCGCGTTGCGCGACACGGGGCACTTCGGTCGCGCGGCCGACGCCTGCTACGTGACGCAGTCGACGCTGTCGGCGGGGTTGCGCGAGCTCGAGTCGCTGCTCGGCATCACGCTGGTCGAGCGAACGCGCCGCGTCGTGCGCTTCACGCCGCTGGGGCTGAAGATCGCCGAAAAGGGTGAGCGCGTCCTGCGACAGGCCGAAGAACTTGCCGCGCTTGCGAAGGCGGCGGGCAAGCCGTTGTCCGGCGAGCTGCGCATGGGCGTCATCCCGACGATCGCGCCGTTCATGCTGCCGCGCGTCCTGGGCCGACTGCGCAGCGAATGGCCCGACCTCAAGCTCTACCTGCGCGAGGAGACGTCGGGAGCGGCTTGCGAATCGCTGCATCGCGGCCATGTCGATTGCGTATTGCTCGCGCTGCCTTACGCATGCGGCGAAATCGAGCATGTCGACCTGTTCACCGATCGGCTGTTCGTCGCCGTCTCCGCCGAGCAGGCGGAGGGCATGCCCGACATCGTGCCCGCCAGCGGCATCGACGAGCGCCAGCTGCTGCTGCTGGAAGACGGCCACTGCCTCAAGGATCATGTGCTCGCCGCCTGCAACCGGCCCGAGTTGCGGGCCGAAGCGACGATGATGGGCACATCGCTGCACACACTGGTGCAGATGGTCGACAACGGGCTTGGTGTGACGATGCTGCCCGAAATGGCCATCAAGGCAGGCATTCTCGATCACACACGCGTGGTGGCGCGCCCGCTGGATGCGGCACACCCGTCGCGGCGGATCGCACTCGTCTGGCGCGCCGGTTCGCCGCGTGACAAGGAGTTCCGCCTGCTTGCCGACGCACTGCGTCAGGCCCGTGAGGCGGCTGCCTGACCGGCGCTGTCGAAGTGGTCAGAACGTTACGCCCAGAGCGTAACTCGCAAGTGCAGGATTTTCATGTATTTCGCCGCTGGGCAGCCCCAGCCGAAGCTGATATAGGTTTGCCTCGCAGTAAGTTGCGTGATGGTAATTCTGGTACGCAGTCCGCGGGGTTTGTCCGATCCTGTGACGTACCTAGACCTTGATCGTCGCAGGCGTATATCGTGCTGCGCCGTGAACATAGGTGGCCGGGGGGTCTGCCGAAGGTTCACGTTTTCGGCGGTCGCCGCAAGGCGCTTCCACCGAAGCCGATCAGGCTCTAGGGCTCGCGTGATGCAGCAGCGAACCGCAGCCCTCATCGTCGCCGCCGGGCAGGGCCTTCGGGCAGGTGGTGAACTTCCGAAGCAATATCAGTCGATCGCCGGTCAGCCGGTGCTGGCGCATGCGATCGATGCGCTGGGCGCGCATAGTGCGATCGGCCGCATCCAGGTGGTGATCGGCGCTGGGCAGGAGGCACTCTACGCCGGCGCGATCGGCAGCCGCATGCTGCCGCCGCCGGTTACGGGCGGAGCCACGCGCCGCGACTCGGTCTTGGCCGGGCTGGCCGCGATCGACGCCGACCGCGTCCTGATCCACGACGCCGCGCGACCATTCGTGCCGATGGCGGTGATCGACCGATTGCTCGCCAGTCTCGACGCGGCCGATGGCGCCGTGCCCGTGCTGCCGATCGCCGACACGCTGGCCGAGCATGGCGCGACGCTCGGCGCGACCGTCCCTCGCGAGGCACTGGTCCGGGTGCAGACGCCGCAGGCATTCCGCGCCGATGCGATCCGCGCCGCGCATGCCGCGTGGGATCCCGCCCGCGAAGCGACCGACGATGCGCAGATGCTGCGCGCGTTGGGGCGCGTCGTCGCGACGGTCGAGGGCTCGCCTTTGCTCGACAAGCTCACGCAGGCGTCCGACCTTGCCGCTGCCGAGCGGCGGCTCGCACCGCTGATGGTATCGCGCACGGCGCTGGGGTTCGATGTCCACGCCTTCACCGATGGCGACTCGATCCAGCTTGGCGGCATCACCATCCCGCACAGCCATGCGCTCGCCGGCCATTCGGACGCCGACGTTGCGCTGCACGCGATTACCGATGCGCTGCTCGGCACCATCGGCGACGGCGATATCGGCACGCATTTCCCGCCGTCGGATCCGCAATGGCGCGGTGCGGCGTCGGACCGTTTCCTGGCGCATGCGCGCAATCTGGTGGTCGAGGCCGGCGGCCGTATCGACCATGTCGACGTGACGATCATCTGCGAGGCGCCCAAGGTCGGCCCGCACCGCCCGGCGATCCGCGCGCGCATCGCCGCAATCCTGGGCCTGGCGGAGAGCAAGGTCAGCGTGAAGGCGACGACCACCGAGCAACTCGGCTTCACCGGCCGACGCGAGGGCATCGCCGCGCAGGCGCTCGCGACCGTCCGTCTGCCCGAGGATGCGGCATGAAGCGCCTCGGCGCGATGCTGATGCTGGCGGCGATGCCTGGATTCACGCAGGCGCAGACAATGGTCTGCGTCCCGCGCACGCAAGCGGCGGCGCTCGTCACCTTCGCGTTGCCGAGCCTGGTCGAGCGGCTGGCCGATCGCTGCCGGGCAAACCTGCCGCCGAACGCATATCTCAGCGTCAACGCCATGGCGCTGGCCGATCGTTACCGCCCGGACGCGGCGGCGGCGTGGCCCGAGGCACGACGCGCGATCGCGCGGGTCTTCGCGCAGTTCCTCGGTCAGCCGATGCCGGCCGACATGAATTCGGATCTGATCCGTACCCTCGCCGAACCCGCATTGGCCGAATTGCTTGCCAAGCAGGTCAGCCCGCGCGATTGCCAGACCGCCGACGAGGCGATCACCGACGCCGCCGCGCTTTCGGGCCGCGACGTCGGCCGGCTCGCCGCGCTGGCCGCCACGATCGCCGATCGCAAGGGCAAGGGCATCGCCGGTATCCTCAGCATCTGTCCTTCCGGAAGCGTCGCCCCATGACCATCCTGCCCGATAAGCTCGTCGAACTCGCCCAGCGCGTGATCGAGGAGAACCGCGCCGCCGGCCGCCGCATCTCGGTGGCGGAGAGCTGCACCGGCGGCCTCGTCAGCGCCGCGCTGACCGAGATTGCCGGCTCTTCGGACGTGTTCGACGCGGGCTTCATCACCTACGCCGATGGCTCCAAGACCGCGCTGCTGGGTGTGGCGCAGGACGTGATCGAGACGTTCGGCGCGGTCAGCCTCGCCACTGCCTGGGCGATGGCGCACGGCGCGGTCGAGCGGTCGGGCAGCGACGTCGCCGTCGCGATCACCGGTATTGCCGGGCCCGGTGGCGGCAGCGAGAAGAAGCCGGTCGGCACGGTCGTGTTCGCGCGCGCCCGCCGCGGCGACGATCCCGAGCATGCCGTCACCGACCACCGCCAGTTCGGCGATCTCGGCCGGAGCGGCGTGCGACTTCAGGCGGCGCTGTGCGCGCTCGAGCTGCTGCTGCCTTCGGCCGACTCGCTCGCCATCCCGACACCGTAAAGCGCCGCGGCGCGCGTCTCGAACGCACCGATCATGCGGCGGAGCGCCGAGCCGAACATCTGCCCCGCAATCGCCTCGAAAATGCGGCTGCGAAAGGCGAAATCGACCGAGAAATCGATCAGGCAGCCGCCCTGCCCGTCCGGCCGGAAACGCCATTCGTTGCGCAGGTGATCGAGCGGCCCGTCGACATAATCGACATGGATGCTGTCGGCCCGCTGCTTCTGCACGCGCGAGGTGAAGCGCTCGCGCAGCGCCTTGAAGCCGACGATCAGGTCGGCGACCATCTCGGTCTCGCTGTCGGAACGCACGCGCACCGCGGCCACCCACGGCAGAAACTCGGCATAACGGCCGACATCGGCGACCAGATCGAACATCTGCTCGGGCGAGTAAGGCAGCCGGCGCGTCTCGGAATGTTGCGGCATCCTACCCTGCGCGCGCCTCGGTCATGGCAGCCGCCCCAGCCGCGCTCGTCACGCAAGCAGGCGCGCGCGCACCGAACGGGCGGTCGACCGACATGGCATGGGCGGTGGACATTCGCTTACTGCTCCGCGCGCCCAGGCCGCGGTGGATCCGCGGCGGCAGGCTTATGGTGGTGGTCCCGGCGCGATTCGAACGCGCGACCTTCGAATTAGGAATTCGCTGCTCTATCCTGCTGAGCTACGGAACCAACGTGCCACGCTTTACCGATGGCCGCCCGTGCCCGCAACACGCCGCCGCACGGGCTCATTCGCGGATCGTACAGACGTCGACCCAGCGCTTCGCGACCAGTTCGGCCAGACGCCCCGGCGCGACCGCGACCGAGCTGGTGAGCGATCCTGCCGCCGGATAGACCAGATCGTAAGGCTGCAGCGACACATCGCAATAGACCGGCAGCGGCGTCGCCAGCCCGAACGGACATACGCCGCCGACCGGATGGCCGGTCGCCGCGAGCGTTTCCTCCGCCGGCAGCATGCGCGGGCGGCCGCCGAATGAAGCCTTGCACTTGGCATTGTCGATCCGGGCATCGCCGCGCGTCACCACGAGCAGGATTTCGCCCTCGACCCGCAAGGCGAGCGTCTTCGCGATCCGGCCGGGCTCGACCCCGAGCGCGGCGGCCGCCTCGATCACGGTGGCCGTGCTCGCCTCGGTCTCGATGATCGGCAAATCGGGCGCGTGCGCCGTCAGCCACGCGCGCACCGATGCGAGGCTCAAGCCGGCACGCGCTCCAATTGCGCCTGGCGCGGGGCGCGCATCCGCTCGAAATCCTCGCCGGCATGGTAGCTCGACCGCGTCAGCGGCGAGGCGGCGACGAGCAGGAAGCCCTTCGCGCGCGCGATCGCGCCATAAGCGGCAAAGCTTTGTGGCGTCACGAAATCGGCGACCTTGGCATGCTTGGGCGTCGGCTGGAGATATTGACCCATCGTCAGGAAATCGATGCCGGCCGAGCGCATGTCGTCCATCACCTGATGGACTTCCAGCCGCTCCTCGCCCAGCCCGACCATGATGCCGGACTTGGTGAAGATCGACGGATCGAGCCGCTTCACGCTCTCCAACAGACGCAGCGAGGCATAGTAACGCGCGCCGGGCCGGATGGTCGGGTAAAGGCGCGGCACCGTCTCCAGATTGTGATTGTAGACGTCGGGCCGCGCGGCGACGATCGCCTCGACCGCTGCCTCGTGCTTGTTGCGGAAGTCCGGCGTCAGGATCTCGATCGTCGTCTTGGGGGTCGAGCGACGCAGCGCCTCGATCACCTTCACGAACTGGCTGGCGCCGCCATCCTTCAGATCGTCACGATCGACCGAGGTGATGACGATATGCTCCAGCCCCAGCTCGGCGGCGGCGTCGGCCACATGCTGCGGCTCGAGCGGGTCGATCGCGCGCGGCATGCCGGTCTTGACGTTGCAGAAGGCGCAGGCGCGCGTGCAGGTGTCGCCGAGGATCATCACCGTGGCGTGTTTCTTGGTCCAGCACTCGCCGATGTTGGGGCAGGCCGCCTCCTCGCACACGGTGGCGAGGTTGAGCCGCCGCATCAGCTGGCGCGTCTCCTGGAAGGTCGCGCTGGTGGGGGCTTTCACCCGGATCCAGTCGGGCTTGCGCGCGCGCGGCGCGGGGCTTGCGGGAAGCGGCTCGGTCATGGCGGCTAGATAGCGCGCGCCATGCCCGCTTGCCACCCCTCGCCACCACCAGCTACCACGCGCGCATGACCGAGGACGATCCCGCCTTCGCGCCGCTGCTGGCCGGCTATCACCGCTTCCGCCGTAATGACTGGGCAAAGCAACGCGCGCGCTGGGCGGAGCTGGCCGAAGGGCAGCGGCCCTTCGCGCTCGTCATCGCCTGCTCGGACAGCCGTGTCGATCCGGCGCAGATCTTCGATTGTTCGCCGGGCGAGATCTTCGTCGTGCGCAACATCGCCAACCTCGTGCCGCCACTCGATCCGACCGAGGGCTATCATGGCGTGTCGGCGGCGATCGAGTTTGCGGTGACACAGCTCGAGGTCGCCGAGATCGTCGTCATGGGGCATGGCGGCTGTGGTGGCGTGCAGGCCTCGCTCACCCACGCCTTCCAGGGCGCGCCTCCGGGGCGCGGCGGCTATATCGCGCGCTGGACTTCGCTGCTCGACGCGCCGCGCGACCGCGTCGTCGAGCGCTGCGGCACTGGGCCCGAAGCGGCGCGCGCGCTGGAGCTCGAGTCGGTCAAGGTCAGCCTCGCCAATCTCCGCAGCTTCCCGAGCGTGCCCGAACGCGAGGCGGCCGGCACGCTGCGGCTGCGCGGCGCCTATTTCGCCATCGCCGACGGCGTGCTCCACCTGCTCGACGAGGCTACGGGCAGCTTCGCACCCGCCACCTGAACGCTTCGGGAGGAACGCGCCTTCGACGCTGACGTTGTCGCGGCATCGAAGTCGAGGAGAGCGTGACCATGTCCCCCAAGCCTTTGCTCGCCCTGTTGCTGGCGGCGAGCCCCCTCGCCGCGCTGCAGGCGCAGAGCACCGACAATATCGGCCGCACGCCGCAGGAAGAGTATCAGCGCGGCTATGCCGCCACGCCGATGCCCGGCCAGGCCGCGGCCGACGCGCAGAGCCAGCCCGCCGTCCAGTCGCTCAACGCGCAGGCGGCCGGCGCCGCGCAAGCGCAGGCCGCAACCGCCGGCCAGCCCTCACCCGAAGCGCAGGCGCAATATGATGCCGATCGCGCCGCCTACATGGACGCACTCGCGAAGCACGACATGGCAGTCGATCGCACCAACATCCGCTATGTCCGCCAGCAGCGTGCCTATGCCGACGCCATGGCGGTATGGCGCGTGCAGGTGATGGCTTGCAAGAAGGGCAAGCAGCGCGCGTGCGACATGCCGCCGCCCAACCCCGCCGATTATTATTGATCGCCGATGAATGCCCCGGGGGCGCGGCATTGGCCGCGTCTCGGGATCATGTTAGCCTTCCCGTCATGACCGAGCAGCAGCCGCTCAACATCACTCCGCTGCCATTGAAGCTGCGTGTCGAGGATTATTTGCTGCTCGACGCATCGGATGCTTTCGCCGACTATGGCAAGACCGAGCTGATCGACGGGGAAATCTTCTTCATGAATGCGCAGCATCGGCCGCACGCCCGGCTGAAGTCGCGGCTTGCGGTTGCGTTGGATGCGGCGCTCGGGAAAATTGCGTCCCGGCTGGAGATGATGATCGAGCCGTCGGTCGCAATGCCGCCACATAGCGTGCCGGAGCCAGACATCGTGCTGACCGCGGAACCGGAGGGGGACGGCCCCGTCCCGCTCGCGTCGGTTGCCTTGCTCGTCGAGATCGCTGACGCCACTTTGGCCAACGATCTGGGCAAGAAGGCTGCGCTTTACGCGCAGAATGGTGTGCCCGAATATTGGGTGGTCGACGTGGCAGCCCGTCGAGTCCACTTATTATGGTCGCCCGCTGATTCGGTGTTCCGGGAGCGGGCGGGGGTGGCATTCGGCGAGACGATCACCGCGATGACCATTGTCGGTCTGAGGGTAGAGACCGGATCGCTCTGACTCGGCGATCACCGCGTTACTTGCTCGGTCGCCACCGATCAAAGAGCCGCTCCTGCAGCGCCTTGACGTGCGCATCGGCGCCGGCGCCCGTCCAGGGCCCTTGATAGCCTTGCGCCGCAGCGGCGATCCACCAGCCCTGTCCAGGCAGTCCGTCGCCTTCGCGAACGACCAGCACCGCCAGCCCGTCACCGTCCTCGGTCGCCTCGACCGCGTCGAGTGTCTTGCACAAAGCGCGCATCTTGGGGCGGGTGAAGCGGTGGCCGAGCAGGCCGAGCAGCTCGGAATAGCTCACTGTCCGCCGCGACCGCGCCGCCGCGATCAGCAGCCCGCGCACCCGCTCGACATCGGCGATCGCACCCGGCCCTTCGGAGGCCACGATGCCCTCGCGTTCGAGCCATTCGGCCAGCGTCTCGATGCTCATCGCGACGCCGCCCCGGATCAGCGCGTGAGCTTCTTGTAGGCGCCGGCGCCGGCGCGATCGGCCGCGTCGCCGAAGCGGCGGCGCTTGTCTTCTTCATAGCTTTCGAAATTGCCCTCGAACCATTCGACATGGGCGTCGCCCTCGAAGGCGAGGATGTGGGTGGCGAGACGATCGAGGAAGAAGCGGTCGTGGCTGATCACCACCGCGCAGCCCGCGAAATTCTCGATCGCTTCTTCCAGCGCGCCGAGCGTTTCGACGTCGAGGTCGTTGGTCGGCTCGTCGAGGAACAGCACGTTGCCGCCGCGCTTCAGCATCTTGGCGATGTGGACGCGATTGCGCTCGCCGCCGGAAAGCTTGCCGACGTTCTTCTGCTGATCCTGCCCCTTGAAGTTGAACGCGCCGACATAGGCCCGCGTGGACATGTCGTGGCCGTTGACCTTCACATAATCGTGGCCCTCGGACACTTCCTCCCAGACGTTCTTCTTGGCGTCGAGGTGGTCGCGGCTCTGGTCGACATAGCCCATGCGCACGGTTGAGCCGACCTCGACCGTGCCTTCGTCGGGCGTCTCCTGCCCCGTGAGAATCTTGAACAGGGTCGATTTGCCCGCGCCGTTCGGCCCGATCACGCCGACGATGCCGCCCGGCGGCAGCATGAACGACAGCCCTTCGAACAATTTCTTGTCGCCGAAGCTCTTCGAGATGTTCTCGACGTCGATCACCTTGCCGCCGAGGCGCTCGGGCACCTGGATGACGATCTGGGCCTTGCCCGGCGCGCGATTCTGCTGCGCCTCGACCAGCTGGTCGAACTTGGCGATACGCGCCTTCGACTTGGTCTGGCGGGCCTTGGCCCCCTGCCGGATCCACTCGAGCTCGTCCTTGATCGCCTTCTGGCGACCGCTCTCCTCGCGCTCCTCCTGCTCCAGGCGCTTCGACTTCTTCTCGAGATAGGTCGAATAATTGCCCTCGTACGGGAAGTATTTGCCGCGATCGATCTCGAGGATCCAGCCGACGACGTTGTCGAGGAAATAGCGATCGTGGGTGATCATCAGCACCGCGCCCGGATAGTCGGCGAGATGCTTCTCGAGCCAAGCCACGCTTTCGGCATCGAGATGGTTGGTCGGCTCGTCGAGCAGCAGGATCGAGGGCTTCTGGATCAACAGACGCGTGAGCGCGATGCGGCGCTTCTCGCCGCCCGAAAGCTGCTCGACCGGCCAGTCGGACGGCGGGCAGCGCAGCGCCTCCATCGCGATCTCGAGCTGGTTGTCGAGGGTCCATCCGTCGACGGCATCGATCTTCTCCTGAAGGACGCCCATCTCGTCCATCAGCGCGTCGAAATCCGTGTCGTCCTTGGGATCACCCATCTCGGCCGAGATGGCGTTGAAGCGATCGACCATGTCGGCCACCTCGCGCGCGCCATCCTTGACGTTCTCCAGCACGGTCTTGGAGGCATCGAGCTGCGGCTCCTGCGCCAGATAGCCGACCGTGATGTTGTCGCCCGGCCATGCCTCGCCGGTGAACTCCTTGTCGATGCCGGCCATGATCTTCATCAGCGTCGATTTGCCGGCGCCGTTGGGGCCGACGATGCCGATCTTCGCACCCTGGTAGAATTGCAGGTTGATGTTGCTCAGCACGGGTTTGGGCGCGCCGGGGAAGGTCTTGGTCATGTCCTTCATGACGAAGGCGTATTGCGCGGCCATGTGGTCGAGACTCCGGATTTCAGTGCTGGCGAATTTGCGCCGGCCGATAGCCCGGCGGCCCAGCCTTGGCAAACATGGGGAGCGGGTTCAGGACAGTCAAATGCACACCAGCCCACTCCTCCTCGCCGCCGCCCTCCTCGCCGCGCCTGCGCTTGCCGCCGATGACGCCGCCGATCTGCGCGCCGCCGCCGCCGCGTTCGATCAGGCGCAGGTCCGCGGCGACCGCACGGCATTGGAGGCGATGATCGCGCCCGAATTCCTGTTCGTGCGCGGATCGGGCCGCGTCGGCGGCAAGCAGGATTTCATCGACGGCTTCACCGCACCGGGCGTCAAACTGGAGCCGTTGGTCGTCCACGACCCGCTCTTGCTGCGCGTTCAGTCCGATGTGGCTGTAATTGGGGGCGAAGCCTGGCTGAAAGGCAACGCCAATGGCCAGCCGTTCACCGAACATTTCCGCTTTTCCGACATGTTCGCCCGACGAGACGGCCATTGGCTGGTCGTCTATTCGCAAGTGACAGGGCTCCCCAGACAATGATGGAAGCACGGGTGATCGGGTTGGCCGAGGCGATTGCGCCTTTGCCGCTTGCCGGCTCGACCCAATGGCCCGACGGCTCGTGGTTCAACACGCTGATGGACCGGCCGGGCCTGTCGGTGATGATCTTCGCGCCGCGCGGGGTCGATCGCCAGACGAGCCACGAGCGCGACGAAATCTATATCGGCGCGCGCGGCCACGCGACGCTGCAGATCGAGGGCAAGGCCCGCTCGTTCGGCGCGGGCCAGATCGCCTTCGTGCCACGGCTGGTGCAACACCGCTTCGTCACGATGAGCCCCGACTTCGCCGCCTGGGTGGTGTTCGTCGACGCCTGAGGCGTCGCATCGGCGCGCGCATGTAGATTTCCGGTTCACGCGCGCTGCGCCGCGCGTCAAACGAGGGAATGCGCGACCCTTTCTCGTCTGTGCCCCTGCGGCGCTGCCTCGGCACGGCGGGCGTGCTGTTTCTGACGCTATCGGTGGCGACACCCGCCTCGTCGGTGTTCGTGATCGTGCCGGGCATGCTGCAGGTGGCGGGCACCGGCGCGTTGTGGGCGCTCGCGCTGGCAGCGATCGTGTGCGTCGCCACCGCCTTCATCTACGCCGAACTGTCGTCGGCATGGCCGGCGGCCGGCGGCGAATATGTGATGGTGGCCCGCACGCTCGGGCCGCTCGCCGGCTTCGTGATGCTCGGCATCAACCTGTTCAACAATCTGCTCTTTCCGCCAGTCGCCGCGCTCGGCATCGCTGCGGTGGCGGGCGCTTTCTGGCCGGGGCTGCCCACCGTGCCGGTCGCGGTGGCGGCGATGGCGTTCGCGACGCTGCTTGGCATACTCAACGTGCGGGTGAACGCGCTCGTGACCGGCATCTTCCTCGCGATCGAGGGGCTCACGCTGGCGATCGTCGCTGCACTGGGGCTGCTCCACCCTGGCCGCGCGTTCGACGGGATGCTGCTCCACCCGCTGATGCTCGCCGCCGGCCGGCTCGTGCCGGCGTCGGCCGGAGCGATCGGATTGGCGACGTCGATCGCGATCTTCGCGCTCAACGGCTATGGGGCGGCGGTCTATTTCGGCGAAGAGATGCACGACGCGCCACGCCGGATTGCGCGCACCATCCTGTTGGCGCTGGCGGCCACGCTCCTGCTCGAAGGCGGGCCGGTGATCGCCGGACTGATCGGTGCGCGTGATCTTCCCGGATTTCTAACGGCGAACGACCCGTTCGGCCTGCTGGTGCGGGATTATGGCGGCTTGGGACTCGCGCGCTGGGTCGCGCTGGGTGTCGACATCGCGATCGTCAACGCGATCATCGCGGGCATCCTCGCCACCGCGCGCTTCCTCTACGCGACGGGGCGCGATCGCGCGTGGGGCCGTCGGGTCGATCCGTGGCTGGCAGCGGTCCATCCGTCCTTCGCATCGCCGGCGAAGGCAACCCTGTTCGCGGGCGCGGTGGGCATCGGCTGCTGCTTCGTCCCGCTCCGCTTTCTGCTCGTCCTGAGCGGCACGGGTCTGATCGCGATCTATGCGGGGATCGGCCTCGCCGTCGTGCGCGGGCGACAATCGGGCGCGACCGCGCATGCGCAGTATCGCATGCCACTCTTCCCGCTCGCACCGATCGTCGCGGGCGCGGCGCTTGCTTACGTGACGTGGCTGAACTGGCTCGATCCGGACGAGGGACGACCGGGGCTGATCGTCACCGGTGCGCAGATCGTCGGCTCGGCGGCTTATTATCTGCTTGTGCTGCGCCGGCGCGGCTGGACGGCGGGCGACGCGCCCACCTGAACCCAGCCGACACCGTGCCGCGTCTTAGTTACAGCGCGCGAGGTAGCGGCCGCTCGCCTGATCCCAGTACATCGGGCAATGCTCGCCGTCGGGCGCCTGCTGCTGGGCTGCCGGCGGGGCATAGCCGCCCTGATATCCCTGTGGCGCGGCGTAACCGCCCTGATAGCCCTGCGGTGCCGCATAGCCTCCCTGATAGGCAGGGGGCGGCGCGTCGGCGTCGGGGAACGGCGCGCTGTCCACCTCGGGATCGGCATAATAGCTCGGGCTCGCATAGGCGACCGGATCGTCATAATAATCGTAATAGCCGCCGCCCCATCCGCCATAGGGATAGCCGCCCCAGCCATAGCCGCCGATCAGGCCAAGCCCGAACCCCGCACCAAAACCATAGCCGTAGCCATAACCACCGCGATAGCCGCCCCAGCCGCCACCGCGGTAGCCGCCGCCACGATAGCCGCCATAACCACCGTGATAACCGCCGCCGTCGCCATGGAAGCCACCGCCGCCGCCGCCGCCGTGAAAGCCGCCACCACCACCGCCGCCGTGAAACCCGCCGCCTCCGCCGCCGCCATGGCCGCCGCCCCGCTGTGCTGCCACAGGCGCGACCAGCATCGCGGCCGCTGCGACCGCTCCGAGCAATTTACCGAACTTCTTCATCTCACGCGCTCCGCAACCGGCCCGCAATCGGGCAACCATGCTTCCTGATTCTGATATAGGTACGACGCGGCGGACGGTTAGGCGTTCCATTTCCGTTCGTCGCATCCAGGCGAAAGCACGCGCCGTATCATCCGGGCTGGCGACCCGCGCCGAGGCCGAGCGCGCGCCTATCGCCTGAGGAAGGTCATCACGCTGCCGCTGCCATAGGTAATTGTCAGCACGTCGCCAGAAACCTTGACCGCCGCCGTCACCGGCTTGCCGCCATCCTCCGGGAAAGCGATCATCCGCTCGGGCTGTTCCCACAGGCCCGGGACGGCCGGCGCGTAGGAGTAGATCGCGACGTTGCCGCCCAGCGCCAGCGTATCGCCCTGGCGGGTGAAGCGGCCGGTCTCGGCAAAGGCGCGCTGCGCCTTGCCGTCGACCATGACGAGATAGGTGAGCGACCACATGTCGCCCTGCACCATCATCGCCCCGCGCAGCGGAAAGGCGACGCCCGATTTGGGCGTATAATCGCGTGCGACCCAGTTCCCCTCGATCGCGGCGGGCGTTGCGGCGGCGGCCAGCCCCGCCAGCAGCAGCGCGCCGATCATTTGAAGCGCACCCCGCCCTTGATGACGTAGGCGACACGCTTCATCGCGCCCATGTCCTTGAGCGGGTCGCCGGCGACGACGATCACGTCGGCCAGCTTGCCCTTCTCGACCGTGCCGAGCGTGTCGAGCATGCCCAGCGCCTGCGCGCCGTTGCGCGTCGAGGTGACGATCACCTGCATCGGCGTCATGCCGCCGATCTTTTCGAGATCCATCATCTCGCGCGCATTGGGATCCTCCTGCTGGAAATTGAGGAAGGACGGCGTGTCGGTGCCCATCGTCAGCTTCGCCCCCTTGGACACGAACAGGCGCATATTGGCATAGGAGGTGTCGCGCGCCGCGAGTTGGGAGGTATAGCTTGGCCCGTTCTTCTCCAGCGGCGGCAGCACGCCCATGTCGGCGTGACGCGCCCGCCGGTCGTACATGGGGAAGCCCTTGCTGTCGGGCGACGCCTTGTTGGCGAGCATCTTGTCGCGATAGTCGAGCGCGACGCGATACTGCTCCGGCGTCATCGACATGATGTAGTTCGTCTCGTCGAGCTTGTTCGGATCTTCGGCAAAGTCCGCGCCCGTCACCATCACGCGCAGCAGCGTGGTCGAGAGGATGTTCTTCCTCGCAGCGGTTTCGGCGATGTCCGGATCGATCCTGAAATTGCCGTAGAACGGATGCTCGAGCGTATCGATGTCGAACTTCAGGATGCGCCGCAGCCCTTCGTTCGACGCATGGGCGTGGACGTCGATCTTCTTGCCGTTGCGGTGCGCCTTGGCGATGATGAAGTGAAGTTGATCGTCGGAGAAGTCGTTCTTGCCGTCATACTCCTCGTCGGCCAGATACAGCTTCCAATAAGCGAAATCCCCGCCCTTCAGGATCTCGGTATCCTTGTCGATGTCGTCGAGCACGTAGTAAGCGAAATCGTTGCGCATCCACTCGACGGCGTCGGGCGGCGTCTTCGCTTCCTTGATATAGGCGTTGAAGAATTGCGGGCTCATGATGAGCGCACCGCCCAGCATGATGCGCGGGCCCGGGATCTCGCCGGCGTCGATCTGATGCTTGATCGGCACCAGCCGTTTGAACGGCCCGCTGGTCTGACGCATCGTCGTCACGCCCTGCATCAGGTAGACGTAGGCCTTCTTCGGCATGTCGGCGAAGTTCGCCTCCCAGCGGGCGCGGATCTGGTCGAGCGGCAGGTTCGCGGCCGGCGCGGGGAAGATCGGGTTGAGCTGGATATGCTGGTTCGAATTGATGAGCCCGGGCATCACCGTCATGCCGGTCGCGTCGATCCGCTCGGCATCGGCCGGAATGTGCATCGACGCCGAAGGGCCGACCGCGACGATCTTCTCGCCCTCGATCAGCACGGTCTGGCCGGTCAGCGGTGCGCCGCCATTGCCGTCGAGCAATTGCCCGCCGACGATCGCGATCGGATGGGTCGGCCTATAGGGCTCGGTCGCCGGCGCCACCGGCTGCGCGGCGACCGGTGCGCAGATCGCCGCCAGCGCGACCCCCGCCGCCAACAACCGTACCATCAGCCCCCGCTTCGTCATGGTCTTCCCCCGTTCAGTGGATCAAGGTTCGTTCGCCGCCGTGCGCTCGGCCCAGCGCGGCCGCGTCATCTGGAACAGGTCGGTCTGGCGGCTGTACCAGCCGGCGCCGTGCATCCGCGCGATCAGGTTCATCGCCAGCGTGTCGATGTGGAGCCGCTCGCGATCGATGATGAACGCGTCGGCGACATGCGCATGAACCACCTCGCCGATCACGACCAGCTGGTGCGGCCCGGTCTCGATCGCGTGGAGCAGACGGCACTCGAAGCTGGCTGGCGCAGTCGCGATGCGCGGCGGTACCACGGCGACGCTCGGCGCCAGCTCCAGCCCGGCCATCTCCGCCTCGCTCACCCCCGGCGGTGCGTCGATGCAAGTGAGGTTCATCGCCGCGGCATGGGCCTCGTCGACCAGGTTGACGACGAACTCGCCCGAGGTGCGGATGTTGGCGGCGGTATCCTTCAGCCGCGCCTCGCCATGCTGCATCAGGCCGAGCGCGATCGTCGGCGGATCGTCGCCCAGTGCGTTGAAGAAGCTGTAGGGCGCGGCGTTGACCGTCCCGTCGGCGCTGCGGCTCGTCACCCACGCGATCGGCCGCGGCGTGATGCACGAGCCGAGGATCTTGTAGCGGCTCGCCCGCGGCAGCGCGCGCATGTCGAAGTCCATCGTCCGCCTCAGCCGTGCCGGACGACCGCCGCGCGTGGGCTTTCGTCCACGCTCAGCCGGAAGACGTCGGGCCGGGCATAATGGCCGACCACGTCGAAATCATATTTGCCGCGCACCACCTCGCCGAGATCGATGTCGGCATAGAGGATCGTCTCGGGCTCGTAGCTCGGCCCGGCGAGGATCGCGCCGTGCGGGCTGACGATCAGGCTGCCGCCGCGCATCAGCACGGTCGCCGGATCATCGCCCAGCGCGCAATCGTAATCGGGCGGGAATGCGCCGCGCGTGATGTGCTGGCAGGCGGAAAGAACGTAGCAGCGTCCCTCCAGCGCGATATGCTGCATCGAGGCGGGCCATGTGTCGCGATCGTCCGCGGTCGGCGCGCAATAGATACTGACCTGCTTATCGTACATCGCCAGCCGCAGCGCCGGCATATAATTCTCCCAGCAGATCACCGCGCCGATCCGGCCGAGCGACGTCTCGAACACCGGCATGGTCGATCCATCGCCAAAGCCCCAGATCAGCCGTTCCGCACCGGTCGGCATCAGCTTGCGATGCTTGCCGACGAGCCCCTTGTCGCCGTCGAGGAACAGGGCCGTGCAATAGAGCGTGCCGCCGTCGCGCTCGAGACAGCCGATCACCACGAACAGGCCGGTCTCCGCCACCGCCTCGGCGACGATCGCCAGTTCCGGCCCGTCGAGGTCGATCGCGCCTCCGTGATAGCGGCGGAAATCGTCGCGCCCCCCCGGCTTGCGCATGCCGACGGGCGTGCCGAACGACGCGCCCTTGGGATAGCTGCCGAGGAACACCTCGGGAAACACCGCCAGCCGTGCGCCCTCGCCCGCCGCCTGGCGGATCATCGCCGCCGCCTTGCGCGCCGAGCCGGTCGGATCGAACGGCACCGACGCCGACTGCACGACCGCCGCCTTGTACCGCGTCACTTTCGTCTCCCGCTGCTGCCGATTGGGCGTATACGATCCTGCACTGCGTTGACAGCCGGGCGCAAGATATTTTAGCCCTATAACAAATCGGGAGGCACGCATGGCGACCGACAGCTACGATCAATTTCGCGAGGAGGTCGCTGGCCGCGCCAACGTCGCCGACACCGCCGCGCTCGTCGATTTTTACCGCGATCTGGAGGCGCAGCATGCCGGCGCGCTGTGGACGGTCGCGAACAAGATCGAGCCGTGGGAGCCGGTGTCGGGCTCGGTGCCGATCGTGTGGCATTATGACGGCCTGCGCGATCACGTGCTGCGCGCGCTCGATCTCGTCACGCCCGAGCAGGCGGGGCGCCGCGTGGTCTATCTCGCCAATCCCGGACGGCGCGACGTGACCGCGGCAGTCGGCTGGCTCTATTCGGGCATCCAGGTGATGGCGCCCGGCGAGATGGCGTCGAGCCACCGCCATTCGGCGTCCGCGCTGCGCTTCATCATGGAAGGCGAAGGCGCGTTCACCAATGTCGACGGCCATAAGGTGACGCTCGGCCGCAACGATTTCGTCCTGACCCCGAACGGCACCTGGCACGAACATGGCGTCGAGGCGGGCGGCACGGTCTGCACCTGGCAGGACGGGCTCGACATCCCGCTGATGAACGCGCTGGAGGCGAACTTCTACGAGGTTCATCCCGACCTGCAGCAGGCGGTCCCCTTCCCGATCGACGATTCCACCGCGACGTGGGGCAATCCGGCGCTCAAGCCGGCGGGCGAGACGTGGTCGAAGCGCTATTCGCCCCTGCTCAAATATGAGTGGGAGCCGACCTACGAGGCGCTGGTCAAATATGCGCGCGTCACCGACGGTTCGCCCTATGACGGCATCCACATGGACTATGTGAACCCCTTCACCGGCGGACCGCCGATGCTGACGATGGGCGCATCGATGCAGTTGCTGCGGCCGGGCGAGCATACCAAGGCGCACCGCGAGGTCGGCTCGTTCGTCTATCAATGCGCCAAGGGGTCGGGCTATTCGATCGTCGGCGGCAAGCGGCTCGACTGGAAAGAGCGCGACATCTTCGTCGTGCCGTCGTGGATGTGGCACGAACATGCCAATGGCTCGGCGAGCGACGACGCCTGCCTCTTCTCGTTCCACGATCTGCCGATGATGCGCGCGCTCGGCCTCTACCGTGCCGAAGGGCTGGCCGACAATGACGGCCGCCAGCCGGTCCTCTCCTGATTCCCTGTTGAAAGGTTAGTCATGCGTCTCGTGTCCTATCGCGCCTCGGTCGAAGCGGAGAGCCGCCTCGGCGTGCTGGTCGACCGGCTGGTGGTCGACGTGGCCATGCTGGGCGCGCGCGCCGGCGTCGCCCTGCCGTCGCGGATGCTCGACTTCATCGAACTGGGGCCGGTGGCGCTGGCCGAACTTGCGGCGTTGCTCGACGAGGCGAAAGGGCGCTGGCCGGTGGGCGGCGCGCTGCCGCTCGCCGACGTCCGGCTGCTCGCGCCCATCCCGCGCCCGCGCAAGAACATCTTCGGAATCGGTCTCAACTATATCGACCATGTCGCGGAAAGCGCGGCCGCGCTCGACACCTCGCCCGATCTGCCGAAGAAGCCGGTGATCTTCTCCAAGCCACCGACCACGGTGATCGCGCCGGGCGAACCGATCGTTCACGTTGCCGCGATCACGCAGCAGCTCGACTGGGAGGTCGAGCTGGCGGCGGTGATCGGCACCACCGCCAAGCGCGTCGAACGCGCCGACGCGCTGGCTCACGTATTCGGCTACACGGTGATGATCGATGTCAGCGCGCGCGACAACCGCCGCGCCGGGCAGTGGATCTACTCCAAGGGCCAGGACACGTTCGCGCCGATGGGCCCGTGCATCGTCACCGCCGACGAACTGCCCGAACCGCAGACGATGGACCTGTGGCTGACGGTCAACGGCGTCGAGAAGCAACGCTCGAACACCAGCCACATGCTGTTCAAGGTCGACGAACTCATCGCCGACATCAGCCAGGGCATCACGCTGGAGCCCGGTGACATCATCGCCACCGGCACGCCCGAAGGCGTCGGCGCGGGCCGCACGCCGCAGGAATGGCTGTGGCCGGGCGACGTGGTCGAATGCGGCGTCGAGGGCATCGGCACGCTCCGCCATCCGATCGTGGCGGGCTGAGCGAAGTCAACGCACTTGGTAAGCGCAGCGCTTGCCCTTCGACTAGGCTCAGGGCGAACGGAGCCTAGTCGAAGGCGAGCGCTACGCCGCCTCGGCCTGCACGCGCGGGCGCATGTCGGCGGGCCATGCCACCGCGCGACCGCCGTCCAGCTGCATGCACACCAGCACCACCTGCACGCGGAAGCGCGGCTCGACACCGCAGCGGACGGCGATCGCGAGCTCGAGCGAGCTTCGCCCGACCCGCACCACCTCCAGCTCGAAGTCGAGCAGGTCGCCCAGCCGGCTCGGCGCGGTGAACTCGCTTTCCAGTTTCACCGTCGGCACGCCGAGGCCGCGGCGAAGATGCATCTCGGCGAAATCGATGCCGACAACCGCGGCGAAATAGTCCTCCACCGCCGCATTCAACATCTCGAAATAGCGCGGATAGAAGACAATGCCGGCCGCATCGACATGCGCGAAGCGAACCTGCTGTTGCGACACGAACGTCATTCACCATCCTCGTCTTCGGCGCCGATCGAGCCCTTGAGCGTCGCCAGCAATCGATAGAGCCCCGCCAGATCGTCGCCCGGCATTCCGGCGAACATCGCCTTGATCCAGGCATGATGCGCCGCCGCCAGTTCGGCGAAATGGCTGCGGCCCTGCGCGGTCAGAGCGACGATCGACGAGCGGCGATCATCGGTCGAGGGACGCGTATCGACCATTCCGTCCGATTCGAGCTGGCGCACGAGTGCGGTGACGTTGCCGTTCGAGACGAGCAAGGCCCGCGAGAGCGCGCCCATCGCCACGCCCTCGGGGGAGCGATCGAGCGCCGCGAGTACGTCGAAACGCGGCAGCGTCGTGTCGAATTGCGCGACGAACCGACGGCGTAAGCGCTTCTCGATGATCGTCGAGCAGCTCAGCAGCCGCAGCCATACGCGCACATCCATGCGCCCGGCGAGCGCCCCGTCATGCTTCTCCCGGATGTGCCCGGTCACTCTTCAGCCCCTTTGCCCCGATCGGGCATAAGCGATCCTCATGCCGGTTTCGTCCGCTGTTGCAAGGTCCATGCGAGTTGCGCCTGCCCCAACGCATAGGCCGGCGGTATCGCGAGCCCGCGATAACCGGCCGCCGCCGCCGCGCGCATCGTCCAGGCCGGATCGGCAAGATGCGGGCGGCCGAGCGCGACCAGATCGGCGCGACCGGCTGCCAGGATCGAGTTGACGTGATCCGGCTCGAAGATGTTGCCGACCGCCATCGTCGCGCAACCGCCCTCGTTCCTGATCCGGTCGGACAGGGGCGTCTGGAACATGCGGCCATAGACTGGGCGCGCGCCGGGCGCGGTTTCGCCCGCCGAGACGTCGATCAGGTCCGCGCCGCCGTCGCGCAGCGCGCAGGCGATGCGGACCGCTTCGGCCGGGGTGACCCCCGACTCGCCCACCCAGTCGTTGGCGGAGATGCGCACCGCGATCGGCCGGTCCGGTCCCCATGCGGCGCGGACGGCGGCGAGAATCTCCAGCGGAAAGCGCAGCCGGTTTTCGAGGCTGCCGCCATAGTCGTCGTCGCGCCGGTTCAGCACCGGCGTGATGAAGCTCGACAGCAGGAAGCCATGCCCGGCCTGCAGCTCGATCATGTCGAAGCCGGCCGCATCGGCCCGCTCCGCCGCCCTTGCGAACGCGTCGCGGACATCGTCCATGCCGGCACGCGTCATCGCTGCCGGTGTCTGGCTGCCGGGCTTGTAGGGGAGCGCCGATGCCGCGAGCAAAGGCCAGCCGCCGTTCGCCAGCGGTCGATCGGGCGCGGTGAATCCCGGCTCGGTCGCGCCGCGCGCGCCGGCATGGCCAAGCTGGACGCAGAGCTTGGCCGCGCTGTTGGCGTGCACGAAGGTCGCGATCCGGCGCCACGCCGCGATATGGGCGTCGTCATAGAGGCCGGGGCATGCCGGCGTGATCCTGCCGTCGGCGGCGACCGCCGTCATCTCGGTGACGATCAGCCCTGCGCCGCCGAGTGCCCGTGCGCCATAATGGACCTGATGGAAATCGGTCGGCGTCGCATCGGTCGCGGCCGCGTAAGTGAGCACGGGCGACACCACCACGCGATTGGCGAGCCTCAACCCGTTCAGCAGGTAGGGCGCGAACATCGGCGGTGGCTCGTCATTGGCCTCGGCGCCGGCTTGTTCGGCGAACCAGCGCTCGATGCCGGACAGCCATGCGCGATCGCGCAGCCGCAGGTTCTCGTGGCTGACACGCTGCGAGCGCGTGAGCAAAGAGTAAGCGAACTGCTTGGGCGCAAAGCCGATGTAACGATCGAGCGTCTCGAACCATTCGGTCGAGTTGCGCGCCGAATTCTGGATCTTGAGCACCTCGGTATGGCGCTCCGCCTGATATTCGCCGAGCGCCGCGTTCAGCCGTGCGCGATCGGCGGCGACGCCCGGCCGGCTCATCACCTCGGCCAGCTTGATCGCGTCTTCCAGTGCGAGCTTGGTGCCCGAACCGATCGAGAAATGCGCGGTGTGGGCAGCGTCGCCCAGCAGCACGACATTGTCGAACGACCATTGGTCGCACAGCACCCGGCGGAAGTTGATCCACGCCGCCGAGCCCCGCAGATGGCCCAGATTGGTGAGCAGGGGCGCCCCGCCCAGATGGCGCGCGAAGATGCGTTCGCACGCGGCGACGGTCTCCGCCTGATCCATGCGATCGAAGCCCAGCCCAGCCCAGGTCGCCTCCGAACATTCGACGATGAAGGTCGAGCAGCCATCCTCGAAACGGTAGGCGTGCGCCCAGATCCAGCCATGCCCGGTCTGTTCGAACAGGAAGGCGAAGGCGTCGAAGCGGTGCGGTGTTCCCAGCCAGACGAACTTGTTGGCGCGCGTCTCGATATCGACCCCGAAGCGATCGGCATAAGCGGAGCGGATGCGGCTGTTGATGCCATCCGCCGCGACGATCAGATCGTAGCCGGCCCAACGCGACAGATCCTCGTCGAATTCGGTCTCGAACTCCAGTCGCACGCCGAGCGCGCGGGCGCGGTCCTGCAGCACGTTGAGCAGGCGCTTGCGGCCGATGCCGATGAAGCCATGGCCGCCGGATCGCTCGACATGGTCGCCGACCACCACCTCGATATCGTCCCAATGCGCGAACTCGGCCGCGATCGCGGCGGCGCTCTCGGGATCGTTGGCGCGCAGATTGTCGAGCGTCTGGTCGGAGAAGACGACACCCCAGCCGAACGTGTCGCCGGCGCGGTTGCGCTCGACCACGACGATGTCGTGCGCGGGATCGCGCAGCTTCATCGAGATCGCGAAGTAGAGCCCCGCCGGACCGCCACCCAAACACGCCACCCGCATGTGCGACCTCCATTTGTTTTAAGGCTAAAGCTTCCCGGTAAAGCGCGCAAGGCCCGGAGCGTCAGCCTTCGGCGAGATTGACGTAGAGCTGATCGAGCAAGTGCGTCAGCTGGTCGAAGTCCGCGGCCGACAGGCCGGCGATGATGCGCGTATAGAGCGGCGAAGCGGCCGAGCGCGCTTTCTCCAGCGTCGCCTCGCCGTGCGGCGTCAATGCCACCAACGTCACCCGCGCATCGTCCGCACTGGGGCCGGACGCGACCAGATCGGCAGCCGCCATCCGCTGCACGATGCGCGTCATGGTCGACAGCGGGATCACCGCCGCCTCGGCGAGATCGCGGACGCCGCGCGGATGGCGCTCGCCGAGGATCATCAGCACGCGCCAGCTCGGGATATCGAGGCCGATCGCGCGCAGCCGCGGCTCGAGCGCGCCGTTGTAGCGACTCACCAGCCGGTTGAGCAGAAAGAAGGGATATTTATCGACGCAAAATGCCGGCGTCCCCGGATCGCCGAGCCTGCGATTGTCGTCCCGCCCCTGCCCCATAGGCCCCAGCCTTACCGAAGCAGCCAAGGCCCGGCAACGATGCCGCGCTTTTTACTTGCACCTGCACGTTTCATCCGTCAGCCTCTGCTCGTTCCACATGAACATCGGGGGCCGTCTCATGTCGCTCGCCACGCTCACCCACTTCGCCGAGTCGATCGCCAGCGGCGCGATCCGGACGGTCGACCTCACCCAGACATTGTCGGAAGACACGCCGCTGCTCGTGCTGCCCGAGCCGTTCGGCCAGACGGCCGGGTTCAAGCGCGAGGAGATTTCGCGCTACGACGATCGCGGCGTCGCCTGGTATTGGAACAATTTCACGGTCGGCGAGCATACCGGCACGCATTTCGACGCGCCTGTCCATTGGGTGACCGGCAGGGATCTGGCCGACAATACAGTCGACGCGATCGCGCCGCGCAACTTCATCGCGCCGGCCGTGGTGATCGACTGCTCGGCCGAATGCGCCGCCGATCCCGATTTCACGCTCACGCGCGAGGGCATCGAGGCGTGGGAGGCGGCGCATGGCCGCATTCCGCCACGATCGTGGGTGCTGTTCCGCACCGACTGGTCGAAGCGCACGGGCGACGCCTACACCAATCGCCAGCCCGACGGCGCGCACACGCCCGGCCCGGATCCCGAGGCGTGCCGCTTCCTGATCGAGGAGCGCGACGCGCACGGCTTCGGCGTCGAGACGATCGGCACCGATGCCGGCCAGGCGCATCTGATGAACCCGCCCTACCCCGCGCATACCCTGTTCCACGGCGCCGGCCGCTACGGCCTGCAATGCCTGCAGAATCTCGACCAGCTGCCGCCGACCGGCGCGGTGATCGTGTCGGCACCGCTCAAGATCGAGGGCGGCTCGGGCAGCCCGTTACGCGTGCTCGCCTTGGTCGCAGGATAGGATCGTGGCCGAACGCTCGTTCAAGAAAGAGGTCGAGAAACTCCGCCTCGGCGCGGGCGAGACGTTCGAGGGCGAGGGCATCCTCGCGGTCACCAAGGCACTGCTGCAGGCGGGGGTCGCTTATGTCGGCGGTTATCAGGGCTCGCCGATCAGCCATCTGATGGACGTGTTCGCCGACGCCGATCCGCTGTTGCGCGAACTGGGCGTCCACTTCGAATCGAATGCGAGCGAGGCGGCGGCGGGCGCGATGCTGGCGGCATCGGTCAATTACCCCTTGCGCGGCGCGGTGGCGTGGAAGTCGGTCGTCGGCACCAACGTCGCGTCCGACGCGCTGTCCAATCTCGCCAGCGGCGGCGTCACCGGCGGCGCGCTGGTGATCGTCGGCGAGGATTATGGCGAAGGCTCCTCGATCATGCAGGAGCGCACCCACGCCTTCGCGATGAAGAGCCAGATGTGGCTGATCGATCCGCGTCCCAACCTGCCGACGATCGTCGCAATGGTCGAAAAGGGCTTCGAGCTGTCCGAGGCGTCGAACACGCCAGTGATGATCGAGATGCGCGTGCGCAGCTGCCACATGACCGGCAGCTTCGTCGCGCGCGACAACCGCCGCCCGTCGATGACCGTCGGCGAGGCCGCCGCCAATCCGCGCCGCGACGTCGGCCGTATCGTGCTGCCCCCGGCCGTGTTCGTGCACGAGGTCGAGAAGGTCGAGCAGCGCTGGCCCGCCGCGCAGCGCTTTGTCGCCGAGCAGCGGCTGAACGAATGGTTCGGCCCCGCGCAGGACACGATCGGCATCATCGTCCAGGGCGGCCTGTTCAACACGCTGAACCGGGCATTGGAGCTGGCCGGCCTGTCCGACGCCTATGGCGCGATGCAGGTGCCGGTCTATTGCCTCAACGTCACCTATCCCCTGATCCCCGCGGAAGTGACCGCCTTCTGCGCCGGCAAGTCCGCGGTGCTGATCCTCGAGGAAGGGCAGCCCGAATTCATCGAGCACGAGCTCAACACTTTGATGCGCCGCGCCGACCTGCAGACGGGGATCGTCGGCAAGGACATCATGCCGCGTGCCGGCGAATATACGGGGCAGGTGCTGCGCGACGGCGTCGTCGCTTTCCTGCGTGCCTACGCGCCGGAGCGCGCGCCCGAGTCATTACCCGCGCCGGCCGCCGAGCCCGAGCTGGCCAAGGCGGTGCCGGGCCGCCCGCCCGGCTTCTGCACGGGCTGCCCCGAGCGGCCGATCTTCTCGGCGATGAAGCTCGTCCAGCGCGAACTGGGCGAGCTGCACGTCTCGGCCGACATCGGCTGCCACCTCTTCTCGATCCTGCCGCCCTTCCACATCGGCAACACGACGATGGGCTATGGCCTCGGCACCGCCGCCGCCTCGGCATTCAAGCCCGCCGGCAAGCGGGCGGTGGCGATGATGGGCGATGGCGGCTTCTGGCATAACGGGCTCACCTCCGGCCTCGGCAACGCCGTGTTCAACCAGGACGAGACGGTGACGATCGTCGTCGACAACGGCTATTCGGCCGCGACCGGCGGACAGGACATCCTGTCATCGCGCGCCCGCAACGACACGCGCGCGACCAACCACCCGATCGAGCGCGCGGCACGCGGCATCGGCGTCACATGGGCGCGCACCCTTTCCCGCACCTACGATGTGGCAAAGATGCGCGACACGCTCCGCGAGGCGCTGACCAGCCCCGAGGCGGGGCCGAAGCTGATCGTCGCGCAATCCGAATGCATGCTCAACAAGCAGCGGCGCGAGAGGCCGCTGCTCGCCAAGGCGGCGAAAGAGGGCAAGCGCGTGGTGCGCGAGCGCTTCGGGGTCGATCCCGACACCTGTACCGGCGATCATGCCTGCATCCGCCTGTCGGGCTGCCCCTCGCTCAGCATCCGGCCCAACCCCGATCCGCTGCGCACGCATCCGGTGACGCACATCGACAATAGCTGCGTCGGCTGCGGCAATTGCGGCGAGGTGGCGCATGCCGCCATCCTCTGCCCCTCCTTCTACAAGGCGCGCATCGTCACCAACCCGACGCGCTGGGACCGCCTCAAGGCGCGCGCACGCGGCGCGGTGATCGGCTGGCTGCAGCGGCGCCACGCCCAAGGCATCGCCGCGCGGGCCTTCTGATGGATCTTGCGCTCCCCACCGACCGCGACCGCATCACGATCGCCATTCTCGCTCTCGGCGGCGAAGGCGGCGGCGTGCTCGCCGAATGGATCCAGCAGCTCGCGCGCGCCAACGGCTATGTCGCGCAGGGCACATCGGTGCCGGGCGTGGCGCAGCGCACCGGCTCGACGGTCTATTATATCGAGCTGGTGAGGGCCGGTGCGCCCGGCGCCAACCGGCCCGATCCGGTGCTGGCGATGATGCCGGTGCCGGGCGATGTCGACATCGTGATCGCCTCCGAGCTGATGGAGGCGGGGCGCGCGGTGCTGCGCGGCTTCGTCAGCGAGGATCGGACGACGCTGATCGGCTCGACCCACCGTATCTACGCCATCTCCGAAAAGGTGGCGCTGGGCGACGGGCGCGGCGCGGCAGAACGCATCCTCGACGCGGCCGAGCGACGTGCGCGGCGTTTCATCCGTTTCGACATGGCCGCCGCCGCCGCGCAATCGGGCAGCGTCATCAGCGCGATCATGTTCGGCGCGCTGGCGGGCAGCGCGGCTTTGCCGTTCGCGCGCGAAGCGTTCGAGGCGGCGATCCGCCATGGCGGCAAGGCGGTGCCCGCCAATCTCGCGGGCTTCGGGCTCGGGCTCACCCGCGCGCAGGATGGCGAACCGGTCGCGGCCGTCGAGGTGACGGCGCCCCCCGCGCCGACGACCGAAGCCGGGCGCGCGCTGCAGGCACGGATCGAGGCCGAGCTGCCAGCGCAGGCATGGCCGCTAGCGATCGAGGGTGTGCGCCGGCTGATGGACTATCAGGACCGTGCTTATGCCGATCTCTATCTCGATCGGCTGGCGGCGCTCGCCGCGCGCGACGACGACAACGATGACCGGCGGCTGACAGGGGAGGCCGCGCGCCATCTCGCGCTCGCCATGGCTTATGAAGACACGATCCGCGTCGCCGATCTGAAGGTGCGCGCCACCCGCAGCGCGCGCGTCGCCGGCGAGGTACGGCTCGCGCCCGATCAGGTGATGGCCGTCACCGATTACATGCACCCCCGCCTGCGCGAAGTGTGCGAGACGTTGCCGGCGGCGATCGCCCGCTTCATCCTCGACCGTCCGCGCCTCACCCGCATGCTGGAGCCGTTGTTCAAGCGAGGCCGCCATGTCGAGACGACGCGCCTGCGCTGGTTCCTGCTGCTGCGCTTGCTCGCGGGCATGCGCGTGATCCGCCGCGCCACGTTGCGCTATGCCGAGGAACAGGCGCGGATCATCTCATGGCTGGCGCTGGTCGATGCGCTCGCCGCCACCGATCGCGCGGCTGCTGCCGAATTGATCGCCGCCCGCGACCTGGTCAAAGGATATTCGGACACGTTCGAGCGCGGCCTTGCCCGGTTCGAGGCGATCGCTGGCGCCGCGCGCGACCTTGTCGGCCATCCCGAAGCCGCCACGCGTATCGCGGCGTTCCGGGCGGCGGCACTAGCCGACGAGAATGGGGCAGCCCTCGCCTGCGCGATGGCGGCCGCCTGATCAGCGGGTGAACGGTCCCGGCTGGCCTTCGACACTGAGGAAGTCGATCAGCGCGATCTTGCCGTCGCGCAATGTCGCATAGCCCATCACCATCTCGTGGCCCGGCTTCCCGCCCTCGACCGCATCGATCAGGTGATAGGTGAAGATCTTGGTGCCGTCGGGCGAGGAGAAGGCCTGCGCGAACGGCAGCTTGATCTCCACCGCCTGCGCATGCGCCTGGATCATCCTGAAACGGGCGGCCAGTGCCGGCAGCCCGCGTGCGCGTTCGGTGCCATTGATCCGCATCGCCCCGTCGGCGGTAAAGTAGCGCCCGAACGCGTCGGCGGTGAACCCTTGCGGATCCTTGAAGGCACCGTTCCACCACACGAACATGCGCGTCAGCACGTCGCTTTGCACCGGTGCGGAAAAGGTCGCCGGCGGCGCGGCCGCCACTGGCGCCGCGACCGCCCCGATCGACAACGCAAATGCCAGCGCGCGCCTCATGCGACCGCCGCGATCGCTTCGATCTCGACGAGGAAATCGGGCAGCGCCAGCGCCTGCACGCCGATGAACGTGTTCGGCGCTGGCACCGCGCCCTCGTAGAAGGCACCGATTTCGGGCAGCACCACACCGAGCTTGTCGGGGCTGTGATCGACCACGTAGGTGCGCAAGCGGACGATGTCGGCCGGCGTCGCGCCCACTTCGGCCAGCACCGCCTTCAGATTGGCGAGCGCGGCGCGGGTCTGCGCACCGAGATCGCCCGCACCGACCACCTGATGATCCTTGTCCCACGCCACCTGCCCGGCGAGATGGAGCGTGCGTCCGCCATCCTGCAGCGTGGCATGCGAGAAACCGTAGCCGACCGCGTCGTAGAGGGCGGCGGGATTGATGCGCTCGATCGGCATGTCAGGGCTCCTTGTGTTGATCAGTCGACGATTTCGAGCGGATTGCCGAAGGGATCGCGGCAATAGAGATTCTTCTTGCCGGCGAGCGGCCCGGCCGGAATCTCGATGATCTCCATCACCGTGCAGCCCTTGGCGGCAAGCCATGCGCGTGCCTTGTCGACGTCGTCGACGCGCAGCGCGAGGTGGTGGCCACCGATGTCGCACACGCGCGGATGCGTCGTGCCGCGACCGGCCGGGGCGTCATACTGGACGAGCTGGAGGTTCAGATTGTCGGCGAGCTTCAGCATCGCAAGCGTGAGCGTCGCGCCTTCCACGCCGACATGCGCGCCCATCCAGTCGCGCCCATCCGCCAGCGGCGGGATCTCCGCGCCGACCAGCGGTCCCATGCGGAACAATTCGGTCGCGCCGAACGCGTCGGCATAGAAAGCGACCGCCGCATCGAGATCGGCGACGGTGAAAGAGACGTGATCGGCCGCGATCAGGCGCGGCGCGTCGGTATCTGGCATCGGCTTCGGTTCCCTCTGGCGTGACAGGCAGTCTGGCCGCCGCATCGGCGCGGCTCAATGCTCATGATGCGCGCGAGTTCGTTGCGGGGGCCGCAACGGTGCGCGGCTCGATCAGGTCGCCGATCCGCACCGGCCGCGCCGGATAGCGCGCGGTGAAGCCACCGGCGCTGCCCGCCGACAGCCCGCCGTTGCGCGCGATCAGACGGAGCAACGCTCCCTCGCACGAGCGCCCCTGGCACAGGCCCATGCCGCAGCGGGTGAGCAATTTGACCGCATTGGCAGCCTCCGCCTCAGGCAATACCGCCTCGATCTCGCCATGGGTAACGTCCTCGCAACGACAGAGGATCGTCTCGGGCGGCTGTGCACGATCGAGCGCGACACTCGGGTCGGACAGTTCGGTGAGCAGCGCGGCGAAGCGGCCAAGCCGCGCGCGCTCGCGCAGCAGCGGACGTGCGCGCCGATCGGCATCGGGGGCGAGGCCCGCGTCGCGCAGGATGTCGAGCGCGGCCAGCCGCCCCTCCACCAGCGCCGACGCCGCACCCGCGACCCCGCTCGTCTCGCCGGCAATCCACAGGCCGGGAACGTTGCTCGCCATCCGCGCGTCGTGAAGCGTTCGCCAGCCGCCGCACGGGCCTGCCCATGCGACTGCGGCACCGAGCATCCGCGGCAGATCGGACTGCGGCACGAAGCCATAGCATAGCGCCACCCCATCGCAGGCGATGCGCTCGCCGTCGAAGCGCGCGGCCGCGACGCGATCCGGGCCCTCGATCCCGTGCAGTGGCTGGCCATAGCGTACCGGCACGCGGTGTCGCCGCAGCAGGTGCAGGGCCGCGGCGGCCGTACCCAACACGCCAAGGTTGCGCAGGGCCGTCACGGCATGGCGGCCGAGGGCGGCTCCCATCGCCGCACGCGATTGATCGAACGCGACCAGCGCCACCTCGCCGCCCGCCGCCACGATCTGCGCGGCGACGACCAGCATCAGCGGGTGCGTGCCCGCCAGCACGATCCGATTGGCTGGCACCACCTGCTGCGCCTTGACCAACGTCTGCACCGCACCGGCCGACATCACGCCGGGCAACGTCCAGCCCGGCAGCGGCACCGGCAGATCGTAGCAGCCGGTGGCGACGAGCAGGCGCCGTGCCGCTACCTGCTCCACCCCGTCCGCGCCGGCGAGATCGACGAGGAAGCCCGCATTGTTGCGCGCCACGCCGATGGCGGATCGACCCCCGAGCCAAGTCAGCCCACGCGCAATCTCGAACGCCGCGACCTCGGCTTTGACCGCGCGATAGGCTGTGCCCGGCAGCCAGCCGGTGACGACGAACGACGCGGGCGGCTGGCGCGCGATCTGGCCACCCGGCCGCTGCTGCTCGTCGACCACCGCGACCGACAAGCCCGCAGCCGCCACCGCGCGCGCCGCCGCCATCCCGGCCGGGCCGCCGCCGATCACCAGCAGATCGAACTCACCCATTGGCGCCGGTCTCGACCGTCATGCCGTCGGCGATCGGGGTGAGGCAAGCGCGCAGGCGGCGTTCGATCCCGCCGCTGCGCACGCTTACGAAGCATTCGCTGCACGTCCCCATGTTGCACCACGCACCGCGCGCCGCGCCTTGCCGATCCACCCGCAGCGCCGTCCGGCCACTGGCGGCGAGCACCGCCAGCACGGTCTCGCCGGGGAATGCCTGCACCGGCGCGCCGTCGATCCAGATGGTGACGGCGTCGGCGCGCGCGACGCCGGTTTCGATCCGGCCGCTCATCCCATGAACCCGTTGAGATGCTCGAAGCGCGCGGGCGCGATGATCGCCAGTTCCTCGTCGGCCTCGGCGCGGTCCCACTCCAGCATCTGCCGCGCCGCCAGCCGCGCGAAGGTCGGGCCGAGCGTGAAAGCCGAGCCGCCGGCCGCGACGAACAGGCCGGGCATGCGCTGCATCTCGCCCACGATCGGCAACTGGTCTGCCGAAATGGCGGTGACGCCGGTCCAGCTCCGCAGCAGGTTCATGTCGGCGATCGCGGGCACGGTGGCGATGGCGGCGCGGAAATTGCCGTCGCGCGAAGCCGGCAGCGGATCGGGCCGCAACCCCGGATCGAACGCGCCGTCCGCCCCCAGCCGCAACCGCGACGGCCAGCCGCCGCCGATCAGGATGTTGCCGGCATGCGTTTGCTTCAGCGACAGCCGCCGCCCGACATGCTGCACCAGGTGCGGCACGATCGGCGCGACCCGCTCGGTCGCGTTCATCGTCAGCCCCACCGGGAATAAAGGCAGGTGCAGATTGGCGAGCGCGGCGATGCGCGGGCTCCACGCTCCGGCGGCGATCATGATCCGATCGGCGATCACCGTCTCGCCCGACAGCTCCACCTCAAAGCGCTGGCGCTTGCGGATCGCCTGCACCGGCGCGTCATAGGCCACCTCCGCGCCCAGCATGCGCGCGGCGCGCAGGAAAGCGGGCGTCACCGCGCGCGGATCGGCATGGCCCTCGTCGGGCAGGAAAGCGGCGGCGATGATATCCGGGCTCAGATAAGGCGCGATCCGCCGGGCCTCGTCGCCGTCGATCAATCGGGTGCGCAGGCCCGCTTCCTGCTCGCGCACCACCTTGGTTTCGAGCAGCGCGAGTTCCTCGGGCAATTCCGCAACCATCAGGCCGCCCTCGCGCCGGACGTGGAGATCGGCGTCGAGCGCCATCTCCAGTCCATCCCAATCGTCGATGGCGAGGCGGCTGAGTGCCGTGATCCGCGATGCGTCCTCGGCCAGCCGCTCGCCATTCTCGAGGAAGCGGCGCTCGATCTGGAAGTGGAGCGAACCGGCATTCTGGCCCGACGCGCCCGCATTGGCGTGGGCGGCGTCGGCCACCAGCACAGTCGCACCGGCGCGCGCGCAATGCCAGGCGGTTGCGGCGCCGACGAGCCCGGCACCGATCACCAGCACGTCGACGCGGATGCTCATGCCCCTGCCGGCTGGCCCGCCGCGCGCGGGGCTGCAAGGCCGACGAGCAACACGGTGGCGAGGTTGAGCGCGAGCGCGATCAACCCCGGCTCCCACTCGGGCAACAATATTTTCCACAAGGCCTGCGCCGCCGGCAGCAGCAGCGCGCAATAGCCGACGGCGAGCCCCGCCAGCACGCCCGATGCGCGCGCACGCTGCGGCCAGATCAGCGCCAGCACCGCCCCCGGCGCGAGCATCCCGATCGAGGCATAGGCCGACAGGCCGACCTTCACGATCGACTGGCTCGCGCCGAGCGTCAGATAGACGGCGATCGCAGCGAAGCCGATCATCGACAGGCGCGAGATGCGCAGATCGTCGCCATGCCGCCCGGTAAGCGGCGCGACGATGTTGCGCGCGAAGATCGTGCCCGAGGTCATCAGCAGCACCGACCCCGGCACGAGTGCGAGCAGGCAGGCGGTGCCCGCCATCAGCCCGACCAGCCATGCAGGATAACGCTGCGCGACGAAGGTCAGCAATGCGGCATTGGGGTCGCCGGCCGGCGGTTGCACGCCCGCCACCAGCACCGCGAAACCGAGCAGGATGATGAAGAAATAAGAGAGCGAATAGAGCGGCTGCCAGATCGCATTCTGCCGCAGCGCGCGCGGGCCGGATGCGGCGTAGCTCAGCTGGAACATGTGCGGGAAGAACCACGTGCTCGCCGCCACGTTGAGCGCCGAGGTGATGAACCACGTGGTCGACAGCCCCGCCGCCGGCTGCGCACCGGGAAATGCGCCGATGCCCGGCCGCAGCGCCTCTGCCCGCGCGAACACGTCGAACAACGATGTCGCGCCCATCCGCCCGGCGACGGTCAGGCTGAGTGCCACCACCAGCAGGATCATCAGCACGTCCTTCACCCCCGCCGCGAACGCCGCCGAGCGTAGCCCGGCGAGGAACACAAACGCCAGCATCAGCACGGCGGCGAGGATCACGCTCAGCGTCTTGCCCGCCCCCGCCCCGACGGTCAGCTGGAGGACAAGGCTCAACGCGGTCAGTTGCACCTCGACATAGACGATCGTCGCGAACAGCCCGGCGATGGCGACCACCACGCCCAGCCACGGCGCATAGTAGCGCGTCGCGAAGAAATCCGCCTGCGTGACGAGCCCGTCGCGCCGCCCCGCCGCCCACACGCGCGGCATCAGCCAGTAAGCGACCGCAGACGCGAGCGAGACCGAGGTGAACGACAGATAGGCCGGCGCGCCATAAGCCCAGGCGAAGCCGGAGATGCCGAGCACGGCGAAGGTCGTGTAGATTTCGCCCGCATTGACGAACCAGAAGATCAACAGGCCCAGTCGCCGCCCGCCGATCGCCCACTCCTCGACCGACTGCGCGCGCGCCTGCCGGCGGCCATAAATGATCGCGCCCGCCATCGTGGCGAGCAGCACAAGCCCGGCGACGAACACGATCATGCCGCGTCATCCGCGTCGATGCCCGCCGCTTCGTCGCGCCCGAACACCCACGCGATCGCGGCCGAAGCGACGAGCACGCCCGCCATCTGCCACACCATCTGGAACGGCAGCCCCAACGGGCGCCAGGTCACGCCGTTGGCGACCGGGGCGAGCGCGAGCTGCCAGACGAACGGCAGCAGCAGGACGAGACGATGTCGGCGGGCGGGCCGCGCCTCCGCCATCAGAAGCCCGAATATGCCGGGCCGCCGCCCGCCTTGATCCAGCCGTCGATCTTCGCCTCCAGCACCTGCAGCGGCAGCGCGCCGGTGCCGAGCACCTGATCGTGATAGTCGCGTATGTCGAACCGGCCGCCCAGCGCCGTGGTGGCGCGCTCGCGCAGCGCGCGCAGCTTCAGTTCGCCCATCTTGTAGGCGCAGGCCTGCCCCGGCGCGGCGATGTAACGGTCGATCTCCACCGCCACATCGTGCGGCGCCATCGAGGTGTTGGCGAGCATATAATCGATCGCGCGCTGCCGATCCCAGCGTTGCGCGTGGATGCCGGTGTCGACCACCAGCCGCACCGCGCGCAGCATCTCCATGTCGAGATGGCCGAACCACTGATACGGATCGCCGAACATGCCCAGTTCGCGGCCGAGCGATTCCGAATAGAGCCCCCACCCCTCGGTATAAGCGGTGAAGTTCTCGCCCTGGCGCAGGCGCAGATAATCGGGCAGCTTCATATTCTCGCGCACCAGATTGATCTGGAAGTGGTGGCCCGGAATGCCCTCGTGCAGCGTCAGCGTCTCCAGCGTCGGGATCGGCCGCGTGCCCAACATCGCCATGTTGAAATAGAGGACGCCCGGCGTCACGCCATCGGGCGGCCCCGGCCGGTAATAGCCGGTGCCGCGCTGGCCGCCCAGGGTCGGCAGCGGCTGGACGCTGAACGGCGCCTTGGGGCGGTGCGCGAACAGCTTGGGGATCGACAGCCAGATCTTCGCCTCGATCGCCTTGAAGCGGCCGAGCAATTCCTCCGGCGTCTTGCAGTAGAAGCGCGGATCGGTGCGGATATAGTCGAAGAAAGCGTGGAGATCGCCGGCGAAGCCGGTCGCGGCCTTGGCCCGCTCCATCTCGCCGAGGATGCGCGCGACCTCCGACAGGCCGAGCTGGTGGATCGCGTCGGCGGGCGTGGTGGTGGTCGTATGGCGCTGAAGCTCGGCGGCGTAGAGCAACGCGCCGTCCTTCATCGCCCAGCGGCCCGGCGCCTCGGTCGCGCGCGGGGCGTAGGTGTCGTTGAGGAAGCTGCGCCAGCGGGCATAGCCGGGCAGCACCTTGCCGGTGATCGCCGCGCGATAGGCCGCCGTCAGCCGGGCGCGTTCGGCGGCCGGCATGTCCGTCGGTAGCTTCGTCACCGCCGCATAGAACGGGCTCTGCTCGACCGGCTGGGCGAGCACGGCGTCGACCTCGGCTAGCACCGCCTTCACCACCACCCGGTTCTGCACCTGGCCGCGCGCCAGCCCCTCGCGCAACCGCACGATCGTCTCGTCGAGATAGCCGGCGAAACCGTCGAGGCGTTGCAGCCCCGCCTCGTAATCGGCATTCGTCTTGAACGGCGCGGTGGCGGCGACGAAGTCCGGAAACTCGACCTGCAGCCCGAACGACGGATCGAGCGGCGCGCGGCGCGCCACATCGAAAGCGCCGCTGCTGACAAATTCTTGCGAGCGTTTGGTCTGATAGCCGAACACGTCGAAGGCGATGCGGTCGCCGACATCGAGCCGCGTCCGATCGATCCCCTTCAGCGCCGCTGCGTCGGCCGCGCGCTCAGCGCCCAGCGCGCGGGCGTAGTCGTCGGCAAGCGGATCGACGAACGCCGGCGCGCGGCGCGTGGCCGAGAGCGGCGCGCGGGCTTCCTCGGCCTTCGATGCACGATCGAGCAAGGCGTGCAGCCGGCCCGCATCGTCGTTTACCGCCGCAAATGCCGGCCGCGCGACCAATGCCGCGCCCGCCAAAGCCACTGCCTGCCGCCGTGTGACGCCCGTGCCTTGTTCCATCATGTCCCCGATGCCTGCCCTTTCCGGCAGCATGACGCGGCCACCGGCTATTTCAACGGCATTGCAGCATATCGCACGCATCCGATCCACATGCGCAAACCCCGCTGATTTCCGCCGTTTAACCGCGCTCTGCGCCCCGCCTGCGCCCGACTGTTTCAATTATCTTGCATTCAGCGCAACAAACGCGGCCCATCTCATGCATTGTGTGATCGAAACGTTCCGGCAGTCTCTGCGCAACGGGAATGTCACAAAAAAGGGGTCGCACAAATGGGGCTTTTTGCTCGGCTCATCCTCGCGAGCAGCGCGCTCGCCTTTCCCGTGGCGGTCGCCGCGCAGCCTGCACCGCCGTCGATTGTCGCATTGGTCGGCGGCACGGTGGTCGATGTCGATACCGGACGCGAGACGCCGAACGCGACCGTGCTGGTGCAGGACGGCAAGATCGCCGCCGTCGGCCCCGGCAGCAGCGTCGCCGTCCCGGCGGGTGCCCAGACCGTATCGGTGCGCGGCAAGTGGCTGGTCCCCGGCCTGATGAATACGCACGTCCATCTGGGTCTCAAGCTGCCTGGCGCGGCCGGCGCGGCGCTCGCCGAAGAGACCGACCCTGAAGAGGTGCTGCGCATGGCGGACAATGCCCGCCGCTCGCTTCTCTCGGGTGTCACCACGGTGCGGCTGGTCGGCGAGGATCATGGCAACGACTTCGTGTTGCGCCGCGCGATCGACAGCGGCGAGGTGATCGGGCCGCGCATCAAGGCATCGGGCGAGGTGATCGTACCGACCGGCGGCCATGGATCGTGGGAGGCGGACGGCCCCTATGCGCTCGCCAAGGCGGTACGCGAACAGATCAAGCGCGGCGCCGACTGGATCAAGATCGCCATTTCCGGCGGCATCGCCGACACGCATGGCAGCATCTCTGCCGCGCCGATGACCGACGAGGAGATGTCGGTCCTGATCGAGGTGGCGCACCGCAACGGCATTCCGGTGACGGCGCATAACGGCTCGAACGAGGCGGCCGCGCAGGCGCTCAAGTTCGGCATCAACTGCTTCGAGCATGGCTATCACCTCAACGAAGCGACGTTGAAGGAGATGAAGGCCAAGGGCGTGTGGCTGGTGCCGACGATGGTCGTCAGCCAGCCCGGTGCGCGCGAATTCTACAAGAAGATCGGCTCGCCCGATTGGTACCTCGCCCGCGTCGACAGCACCGGCAAGGATCACTGGGCGATGCTGCAGAATGCGATCCGGATCGGCGTGAAGATCGCGCTCGGCACCGATCAGATGCCGTATGAGCCGAACGGCGGCACCACCGCCACCGTCGCCGAGGCCGAACTCTATCAGAAAGCCGGCATGACCCCGCTGCAGGCGCTGCAAGCGGCGACGATCCGCTCCGCCGAGCTGCTCAAGATGGAGGATCAGACCGGGCGCCTCCAGCCCGGCAAGTTCGCCGACATCGTCGCCGTCGGCGCCGATCCGGTGAAGGATATTTCGGCACTGCGGACGATCAGCCTGGTGATGAAGGCCGGTCGGGTGGTGCGCGACGACGATACCGGCCGGCTGGCCGAATGAGGCGGCCGACGCGGTCTCCGCAGGCGGAGATGCTTTAGACCTATAGGATTTCCACGACGCGAGGAGTTGGCATGAGGCGTTTTCTCACCGCTGCGGCCACGGCCGCTTTGCTTGCCCTGCCCGCCACCGCGGCAGTGCCGACGACAGACGCGCTGTCGCGCATGTTCCAATGGTGGGACGGCGCATTCAAGCGGCCGGACGGCTTCACCCCCGCCGGCTTCGCGCAATTCTTCACGCCCGACGCGACGCTGACGCTGGAGGGCAAGACCGTGATCCACGGCATTCCCGAATGGATCGCGCATTTCCGCAAGATCCAGGCGAGCGGCCGCGAGGTCGAGATCGTCGTGCCGTTCAAGGACGTCTTTCAGGCGGGCGACCGCATCTACACCTACCACATCATCCGCTCGCGCGGCGGCGGGAAGGTCTCGTGCGTGATCGCCGCAGGCGACGCGGTGCTGAAGGGCGGCAAGATCGCCGCGATCACGCTCGTCCGCACCCCGCTCGACGAAGCCACGGCCGCGGCCGAGCCGACCTGCTGGAAACAATGAACTGACGCGCTTGGCTGCGCGCACACGAACGACGTGGCGCGGGCCGTAACCATGAAGGGGACATGACATGGCACGTTTCGACACGATCACGTACCTGCTCCGGGCATCGGCAGCCGTCGCCGCACTGACCGCCGGGGCTGCACACGCGCAGACTGCGGCGACGAACGCCGGGCCGGCCGACCAGACCGCGAGCGCCACCGCCGCCGGCAGCGGCGGCGACATCATCGTCACGGCGCAACGCCGCCAGGAATCGATCCAGAGCGTACCGATCGCGATCACCGCGGTCACCAGCCAGACGCTGAAGGATCAGAATATCCGCAGCGTTCAGGACTATTTCTCGCTGACGCCCAACGTCAGCTTCCAGTCGAACGGCTCGCGCGACCGCAAGGATCTGGTGCTGCGCGGCATTTCCAACCAGCTCAACCCCTATGCCGACGTGCGGCAGGCATCCTATGCCTTCTACATCGACGAGTTCAACGTCGCCGCCGGCACCAGCAATCCGCAGATCGTCGATCTCGACCGGATCGAGATCCTGCGCGGGCCGCAGGGCACCTATTTCGGCCGCAACTCGGTCGGCGGCGCGATCAACGTGATCACCAAGAAGCCGGTCGACCGGTTCGAAGGAGAGGTCGAGGGCAGCTACAGCAGCTTCGACACCAAGCGCGTGCAGGGCGTGCTCAACGTGCCGATCATCTCCGGCCTGCTCGCGCTGCGCGGCTCGGGCCAGTATGAGCAGTCGGACGGCTTCATCAAGAACATCAACCCGATCGGCGGCGGCAACAACACCAAATTCTACACCGGCCGGATCGAGGCACGACTGACGCCAGCGCCGAACTTCACCTGGGATCTCACCTACAGCTATTCGAATGAGAAGGACGGCATGCGCGACGGCGTGCCGACCGGCTTCGTCACCGCCACCTGGGCGTCGGTCTACTACAAATCGACCCCGGGCCTGATCGGCAATCCGGATGGCGTCGGCTTCTATCCGGGCAACGACGATCGCGTAAACTACAATCGGCCGCAGCAGGTCGGCAGCAAATATCAATATGTCAGCACTCGCGCGGTGTGGGATCTGGGCCCGGTCTCGATCACCGGCGTCGGCGGCCACGTCACCTCGACCGTCTTCAACTATGGCGACGTCGACGGCGGCAGCCACGATTATTTCTACGAGAGCTTCTATCTCAAGCGGCGCTCGACCAGCGGCGAGCTGCGTGTCCAATCCAACGGCAGTCATTTCCTCGACTGGAGCGCCGGCGTGTCGGGCGGCCGCGATACCGGCGGCACGCTGCAAAGCACGTTCGACGGGTCGGAAAGCCCGCTCTGCCCCGCGGCGACCGGCGGACATTGCCAAGGGCTGGAGGCGACCGGCCTCACCTCCAACAGCGCCACCAGCTATGTCGCCGGCTTCGGCCAGGCGACCGCCAACATCACCAGCAAACTCGCTTTCACCGCCGGCCTGCGTTATTCATGGGAGCGCAACAGCAACGTCTCGCAGACGCGATCCAACGCGCTCTTGACCGGCGTCAACGACCGCGCGGCGACCTTCCACGACTGGTCGCCCAAATTCACGCTGACCTACAAACCGCAATCTGACCTGATGTTCTATGCGACCATCTCCAAGGGCTTCAAGTCGGGCGGCACGCAGACCAGCAACAATGTCAACCTCGCCAATTCATTTAAGCCCGAGACGCTCTGGAATTACGAGGCCGGCACCAAGTTCGAGCTGTTCGACAAGCGCCTCCGCATCGATATCGCCGGCTTCTACATGGACTGGCGCGACGTTCAGGAGACGATCAAGTTCCAGTATATCAACCCCACCACCGGTCAGCTGCTCAGCGTCAGCGGCATCGCCAATGCGGCCAGCGCGCGCAGCTACGGCGCCGAGGCGAGCTTCGACTTCGCCGTCACGCACGAATTCAAGATCGGCGGCCAGATCGGCTACGACAACGCCAAATATCGCAACTACACCAACGCGCTGGTCGATGGTGCGGTGCTCGATGCGAGCGGCAAACCGCTGGTCGGCGCGCCGAAATGGACGCTCGGAGCGCAGGGGCAATATACTTATCCGCTGTCGTCGACCGCCGACGTCTTCCTGCGCGCGGAGTGGAATTACCGCAGCAGCATGCTGTCGTCGCAATATGCTCTGCGTTATTACGTCTACCCGTTCATCTCGCCGAGCTATCACAACGTCAACCTGCGGCTCGGCACCGATATCGGGCCGGTGCGCGCGGTGGTGTACGTCCAGAACCTGTTCGACGCGCATTACTTCGCCAACGCCTATGAGAAGGCGTTCTACAGCGGCGTGCAGGTGGAGCCGTCCTATCGCACGGTCGGCGTCACGGTCGGCTACAAATTCTGAGCAGGTAACGGGGAGGACGCCCGGCGCCCTCCCCGCGATCGCCTCAGCGGCCGGCCTCGGTCCATGTCTTGAGCCGCGCCTCGAGCTGGCCGAGCAGCCGCGCCGGCGCGCCGTCGAGCTGCCGCCCCATGCGGTGGATCAGGCTGACCGTCGAATGCTCGAGTTCGGCGTCCAATAGCGGCCGCGAGACCAGCGCACCTTCCTCCAGCTCGGCCACGGCGGCGATCCGCGGCAGCACCGTCACCACGCGGCCCCACCGCGCGAGATCGCGCATGAGGTGGAGCGAGGTGGTGGTCACCGCCGCGTCGAGCCACGTCTGCGCGCGCTTCTCGGCGTCACCGAGCAGCCGCCGGATGCCGAAGCCCGGCGGCGGCAGGCAGATGCGGAACGCCTTGAGATCCTGCAGCGTCAGCGCCGCGAACGCCGCCGCCGGATGGGTGGGCGCGCACAGCACCTCGAGCGGCTGGGCGATACTCGCACGGGTGCGGATCTTGGGCTCGTTCGAGGTGTGGAAGATCATGCCGATATGCGCCTCGTCCTCCAGCACCATCCGCACGATCTCGCTGGTCGTGCCGCTCAGCACCGAAAGCGCGATGCCGGGGTTGCGCCGCTGGAATGCATCGACCGCCTGCGAGAAGGAACGACCGAGGAACCCTTCGCCCACCGCGAGATCGATCCGGCCCGTCTTCATCTCGCGCAGGTCGCGCAGCCGGTTCATCAGCGCCTCGCGATCGGCGAGCTGATCGCGGTAGAAATCGACCGTCATCCGTCCGGCCTCGGTCAGGCGGATCGAGCGGCGGCCGCGCTCGATCAGCGGCGTACCGAGTTCCTGTTCGAGCTGCGCGATCTGCCGGCTGATCGACGACACGGCGACGCCGATCTTCTCGCTGGCGAGCCGCATCGAGCCGAGATTGGCGGCCTCGTAGAAATAGGCCAGCGCATTATCCAGCAACACCGTCCTCCTCGTTGGCGGCAGCATGGCGGTCGTTTGCGCGGGACGCAACGATCTGGACGGGTGATCGCGCTTGATGCATCTCGGGCGCCTGTCCACAAGCAAATGCGGGAGAGCGAAACCGCGTCCGCCGGACGGCCGAGAGGGGATTGGAGTTGAGCGACAAACGCGCGCGTGTGGGCTGGCGCGGCTATATCCCGGCGATCGTGACGCCGTTCGCGGCCGATGGTGCGCTGGATCTCGGCGGGCTGGGCGCTATGCTGGAATGGCTGCATGCCGAGGGCATGCACGGGCTGATCCTCGCCGGCACGACGGGCGAATGGACCAGCATGTCGGCCGACGAGCGCGCCGCCTTGTTCAGTGCGGCGGGCGCGCAACTCGCGGATAAGCTGCCTTTGATCGCCGGTTGCAGCAGCTTCACCGCGCGCGAGACGATCGCCTTTGCCGTACATGCCGCGGCACAGGGTTTCGAGGGCATCCTCGTGACGCCGCCTCCCTACATCCGACCGAACGAAGACGAGTTGTTCGGCTTCTATACCGAGGTCGCCGCCGGTTCGCCGTTGCCGGTGTGCATCTACAATTGGCCACCCGGCACCGCGATCGACATGCCGGTGGCGTTGCTGGAGCGCCTGGCAGGGATCGACAATGTCGTTGCCATCAAGCAGTCCACCAGCGATCTGCGCCGTTTCACCGAGACGTTCTTCCGCCTGAACGACACCGTCCGCATATTCGGCCACAGCATGGACGAGCATGGCCTTGCATTGCTGGAGGCGCGCGGCGGCGACGGCACGATGGGCGCGGGCGGCGTGCTCGGCCGCGTCCAGCCCGATTTCTACAATCACCTCTGGGCCGGCGACATCGCTGCCGCGCGCGCCTGTGGCCGCAAGGACCGCGCCATTCTGGAGGATTGGTACACCCCCGAGCTGACCGGGCGCTTCGGCTCCGGGCCCGCTGTGTTGAAGGCGGCGCTTCGCCTGCGCGGTGTGCCTGCGGGCTTCGTGCGGGCACCGCTGCGCGAGGTGAGCCCGGCCTATGATGCCGCCATTCGGGAAACGCTGGCGCGGCTCGACTGCCTCTAGCGATCTGTTCGAGCGGCGCGCCGGCCGAGACCATTCCGCGCGCATGCCCGCATCGGGCTGGGCCCATTCCAGCGCCGTTCATCTTCATGATCGGCCGAATGGCCGCCGCTTGCGCGAATCACGGCGCCTCGCCGTGGACGCCGCGCCAGCCATCGCGTTGGCGACATTCGTCGCGTTCGGAATTTTCGCCGGCGCTAGTCGTTCAGGCCTGAAACTTATTTCCCCAAATTGTCATATTATCGAAGCACCTTCGTCTTGGCTAATGATACGGTAGCACCGCTGATGGGTAGGCTGCAGCAACGAAATAGCAGCCACTGTCGAGCGGAGGAACCACCCCACGGGGCCAGTCAAACAAGGGGACAGGTGAAGTGATTGCAACGTTGAAGAGCGGTCCGCGGCCTAACAGGTCGGGGCCGAACAGGTCGTCTTTGCTTACCGCTCTGCTCGCCGGCTCGAGCATATTCGTAGCGACCGGTGCCCATGCTCAGGCCGCCGATACGACGACCGGCTCTGCTCAAGCTGCACCGGCCGACAGTTCGGCCAATGGTGGCGATATCGTCGTCACCGCATTGAAGCGCAGCACGCGCGTCCAGGATACGCCGCTCGCCATTTCGGCCGTCACCGGTGACTCGCTCGCCAAGGCCGGCAACACCAGCTTCACCGATCTCAGCCGCTCTGCGCCCAGCCTGCGCATCATCGATAGCGGCCCCGGTCAGCGCCGCGTCCTGATCCGCGGCATCCAGGCGGCCGGCGAGCCGACCGTCGGCGTTTATTATGACGAAAGCCCGGTTGCGGGCTCGGTCGGCACGACCAGCGACGCTGCCTCTTCCACCCCCGACTTCCGCCTGTTCGACGTCGAACGTGCCGAGGTGCTGCGCGGCCCGCAGGGTACGCTGTTCGGCTCGGGCTCGATGGGCGGTACGATCCGCGTCATCTTCGCCAAGCCGAAGATGGACAAGATCGAAGCAGCCGTCAGCCTCGATGGCCAGAGCGTCCAGCATGGCAAGCAGGGCGGCTCGGTCGACGCCATGGTCAACCTGCCGGTGATCGACGACAAGATCGCGGTGCGCCTCGTCGGCTTCTACCAGAAGTTCGCCGGCTATGTGGACAACGTCCGGCTCGGCCTGCACGACATCAACGACGGCCACTCCTATGGCGGCCGTGCGCTGGTGCGCCTGACGCCGACCGAGCGGCTGACGATCGACCTCGCCGCTTACTATCAGAAGGTCGCGACCGGGTCGCCGCGCTGGGTGCTCGAGACGGGCACGCCCTATACCACCAATGCACGCGCGGAGTCGGGCAATTACGATACCGACCGCATGTATTCCGGTACGTTGCACTATGATCTCGACTTCGCGACCCTGACCGCGGTAACCTCCTATTTCGACCGCAACAAGATCACCGATGGCGACGTTTCCAACACCTTCCTCGGTCGCGACAACGCCGCGGGCTGCCAGACCTATCTCACCAAGACGCGCGCCTGCACCACCGGCGAGCTGTCGGGCTACCTGACCGATACGCGCGCGCTCTACTCGTCGAGCCTCTATCAGCCGCAATATGTCCACGACTGGACGAACGAGCTGCGGTTGAGCTCGCCCGGCACCGGCCGCTTCAACTGGACAGCCGGCGTGTTTGGCGAGAACCGCAAGTCCTCGGTGCGTTCGACCCTGCTGCTGGCGGACCCGACGACGGGCAGCCTGCTGCCGTTCGTCGCGCAGAACATCAAATATGATCGCACGATCGACGATCATCTCAAGCAGTTCGCCGCCTTCCTCGAACTGTCCTACAAGATCATGCCCGACCTGACGTTCACCGCGGGCGCGCGTTACTATAATTACCACAAGACGGTGGGTGGCCGCATCGACGTCGGCCAGATCCATTACGGCTCGGTCGTGACGCCGGAGACGGTCGCCAAGTCGAAGGAAGACGGCGTCATCGGCAAGTTCAACCTGTCGTGGCAGGCCAAGCCGGGCCTGCTGGTCTATGCGCAGGCGGCGCAGGGCTTCCGCCCGGGTGGCGTCAACCAGGTGGTGGGCCTCCCCGCCAACTTGGCACCTTACACGTCGGACAGCCTGTGGAACTATGAGGTTGGCGTGAAGGCGACGGTGACGCGCGGCGTCTACCTGAACCTGTCGGGCTACCGGATCGACTGGGACAACATCCAGGTTTCGGGCCGTACGTCGGGCCTGACGTCGGTGTTCGGCTTCATCACGAATGCCGGCGCGGCGCGCATCTATGGCGGCGAGGCGGAACTGACCGCGACGCTGATGCGCGGCCTGACGCTGTCGGCTAACCTCGGCTACACCGACGCCTATCTGACCAAGGATCAGCTCAACAGCTTCATCGGTGCCAGCGGCACGACCGGCCGCAAGGGCGATCAGCTGGCGTACGTGCCGAAGGTCACGGCCGGCGGCTCGCTCGAATATGTCCGCCCGCTGACCGGCTCGGTGGACCTGTTCCTGCACACCGATGCGAACCGCGTCGGCGGATCGTACAGCACGATCGCGCCGACCGACACGACGCGCCGCCACCTGCCCTCCTACGTGGTCGGCAACGCCCGCGTCGGCGTGCAGGGCCATGACGAGGAATGGGGCGCCTACTTCTACGTCAACAACCTTGCCGACACGGTGGCGATCGTGAGCGAGAGCACGAGCTCGAACACGACCGGGCAGACGCTGACGTACAGCCTGCCGCCACGGACCTTCGGCATCAACCTGATGCACAAGTTCTGATGACGCTACGGACGCCGCCTCCCGGGGCGGCGTCCTTTTCGTATCGGCCGCGCGCGGCGCCGCCGATCAAGCAGGGAATTCGATCGATGCGCTCGCTTCGCACCTATCTCGGCTCCGCGGCGCTGGCCGCAGCCTTCATCGCCCCGGTGGTCGCCGCCCTCGCCCAGGGCACGCCCCAACCCGCCCCCGGCACGTTCGTCGCCGCCGAGCGGCCCGAGAAGAGCACCGCCATTCCTGCCCCGGCCCGCCAGAAGGGCGAAGGCATGGGGCCGTTCCGCCGCCTCGTCATCCGCGGCGTCACGCTGATCGACGGCAGCGGCTCGCCGCCGCGCGGCCCGGTGGATATCATCATCGAGGGCAACCGCATCGCCGAGATCAAGCAGGCGGGCACGCCGGGCCTCGCGCTCAAGTCCGGCCGGCCGCCCTACGACGCCGATTACGAGGTCGATGCCAGCGGCATGTACGTGCTGCCCGGCTTCATCGACATGCACGTCCACGGCTCGACCGCCGACAAGGCGCCCGATCTCAGCTACACCTACAAGCTCTGGCTCGCCCACGGCGTGACCACGGTGCGCGGCGTGCCGCTGGCGCCGTTCGAAACCTCGCTGAGCGAGAAGGCACGTTCGGCCCGCAACGAGATCGTGGCGCCGCGCATCTACGCCTATCAGCGCCCCGGCGAGGGCAAGGGCTGGACCGGCGGCGTCGTCAACACCCCCGCCAAGGCGCGCGCGTGGGTCGACTGGGCCGCCAAGCAGGGCATCGACGGCGTCAAGATCCTCAACACCCCCGATCAGGATCCCGACACCTTCGCCGCGCTCTGCGACGAAGCGCGCAAGATGCATATCGGCACCGTCTCGCACCTCTCCGCCACCGGCGAGGGCCGGATGGATGCGGTCGAGGCGGGTGATGTCGGGCTGAATACCGTCACCCACCATTATGGCCATTTCGAATCGCTGTTGAAGAACGGCCAGATCCAGGATTTCCGCCCGGACTATAATTACAATAACGAGCAGGATCGCTTCGGCGATGTGGCCGATCTGGCGGCGCAAAGCTATGATCCGGGCTCGCCCGAATGGATGGCCTATCTCGCCCACCAGAAGGCCAACCATGTCGTCTTCGATCCGACGATGACGATCTACCTCGCCTCGCGCGATCTGATGCGGATGCGCAACGCCGACTGGCACGACAAATATACGATGCCGCAGCTGTGGGATTTCTATCAGTCGTCGCGCGAGAATCATGGCTCCTATTTCTACGACTGGACCACGGCGACCGAGATCAAGTGGAAGAACTTCTACTGGAAGTTCATGCGCCTGATGAACGACTATAAGAATATGGGCGGCCGCGTGACGACCGGCTCCGACAGCGGCTTCATCTTCGAGACCTATGGCTTCGGCTATATCCAGGAGCTGGAACTGTTCCAGGAAGCCGGCTTCAACCCGCTGCAGGTCGTCACCGCCGCCACGCTCAACGGCGCGCTGACGCTCGCCGATCCGAAGGGCGAAGTTCCGGAGATGGGCACGGTTCGCGTCGGCAAGCTCGCCGATCTGGTGATCGTGAAGGAAAACCCGCTGCAGAATTTCAAGACGCTCTACGGCACCGGCGCGCTGCGCCTCAACGAGCAGACCCACAAGCTCGAGCGGGTCGGCGGCGTCAGCTACACGGTCAAGGACGGCATTGTTTACGACGCCAAGAAGCTGCTCGCCGAGGTGGCCGACATGGTCGCGGCCGAGAAGCGCAAGCGCGGCCTGCCCGACGCGCTCGTGCGGCCGTGAGATGAGGCACGCTTAGGCATCGTTCACGTGGGGAGGTGGGACATGACGGACTCGCTCGATCAGACGCGGCGCAAGGTGATGAAATATTCGGCGCTCGGCCTCGTCGGCAGCGCGCTGATGAGCCGGACCGACAAGGTGGCGGCGATGCAGACCGCGACCTCGCCCACCTCCCCCAATTCCGTCACCGGAAAGCTCAAGGCCGGCTACAAGAAGCATAGCGAGGCTTTGCTGCTGCCGCGTCATTATGGCGGCAAGGATCAACCGCCGGCGCCGGCCACCTACGACATGCTGTCGACCGACTGGCATCGCCGCCAGATGAACCTACTGTTCGCGATGGCGGCGGAGCGCGGCGTGCAGGCGGTGCTGCTGCGTCAGCCGGTCAACGTCCAATATTTCACCGGCTATTGGTATCGCTCGACCGAGCGCCCGCAGGTCGCCTTCATGAACAAGGACGATCAGGCGCCGTGGTATTTCCACCCCGTCATCGACAACCAGCTGGTGCGCGCCGGCTGGTTCGGCGGCGAGAAGATCTATTTCGACTTCCCCCACGCGCCGGGCGGCTTCCCCAACGAGGGCAAGGTCGTCACCGCACCCGGCGTCGACATGATGGAATTCATGCTGGAGGGCGTGCGCGACAAGGGCGTGCAGGGCACCAAGATCGGCATCGATGGCGAACTCTATCCGTCCGAGCTCGCCAAGCTGAAGAAAGTGATGCCCAATATCGAGCCGGTGAACATCGCCGACCTGATCCGCGACATCCGCATCACCAAGACCCCCGAGGAACTGGCGCTGTGGAGCCGCGCTTATACCTATACCGATCGCGGCCATGCCTTCGCGCGCGACTATCTGCTGACCTACGGCACCGACATCACCGATCTGGAGCTACAGCTCGCCACCGAATTGTGGCTCAGCGACACGCTCTATCAGGATCTCGATCTGGCCGGCGGGCTGATGAACCGCGGCGTCGGATCCGCCGTGCATGCGGCGGTGCGCGCCGGCCGCACCAATAGCTACCCGCATCCCAACCAGCCTTATTATTCGCGCATCCTGAAAAACCAGCCGCTGCAGATCATCGCCGTCGCCATGATCGGCAATTGCGGCGGCGAGAATTACCGCATGTTCCAGATCGCCGATCAGGCGGGCAAGTTCGACGCGCATGGCACGAAGATGTGGGAGGTCACCCAGCATTGCTGCGACATCCAGCGCGACATGCAGAAGGAGGGCGCGGTGTGCGGCGACATCGCTTATGCCATCCATAAATATCAGGTCGACGAGGGGATGCAGAAGTATATCTACCACCGTCCCGGCCACGGCGAGGCGAGCGAGGGCCATTATCCGCCCTACATCGCGCTCGGCGACCGCACCGTGCTCAAGCAGAACTCGGTCTTCTCGGAAGAGCCGGGGCTGTACGATCCCGAAGGCGGCGTCGGCTATAATTGGAGCGACAATATCGTGACCGGCAAGGATACCGGTTACCGCATGAGCTTCGTGCCCTATACGAAGGAATGGTCGTTCGTGAAGTTGTGAGCGAGGTGGGCCGTATGCATGTCGTATGCGGCGCGCAATTTGGTTTGATTGAGGATTGATCGCGCATGGTTCGGAAGAAGTTGTTGGGATTGGCCGCGGGCGCGGCAATGGCGCTGGTGGGCGCGTCGGTGTCGCTGGCGCAGCAGACGGTTGCGCCCGCCGCGCCTTCGGCGGCGGTAAAGAGCCCGCTCAAGGGCAGCTGGGGCCCCGCCCCCGCGCGCAACTCCAGCGAAAGCGTCGGCCCGTTCCGCAAGCTGGTGATCCGCGGCGCGACCTTGATCGACGGTTCGGGCGGCCCGCCAATGGGGCCGATCGACATCGTGATCGAGGGCAACCGCATCGTCGCGGTCAATCAGGCCGGCTGGCCGGGCCTGCCGATGAAGGCCGATCGCGAGCCGCGCGACGCGGATTACGAGATCGATGCGCACGGCATGTACGTGATGCCGGGCTTCATCGACTGCCACGTCCACGGCGCGGGCACCGACAAGGCACCCGACCTCGGCTATAATTACAAGCTTTGGCTGGCGCACGGCGTGACGACGGTGCGCGGCGTGCCGCTTGCGTCGCCCGAAATGGCCTCGAGCGAGAAGAACCGCTCCGCGCGCAACGAGATCGCCGCACCGCGCATCTTCAACTATCAGACGCTCGGCGCCGGCTGGAGCGGCGGCACGGTCGACACCGTCGAGAAGGCGCGCGCCTGGGTGCAGTGGGCCGCGAAGAACAATATCGACGGCATCAAGTTCTTCAACCGTCCGAACGAGACCCCGGAGATCACGTCCGCCGCGATCGACGAGGCGCACAAGCACAACATGGGCACCGTCGCCCATCTGTCGCAAAACGGCGTCGCCAATTTCAATGCGCGCCAGGCGGGCGAGGCCGGGCTTGACACGGTCACCCACTTTTACGGCCACTTCGAGTCGCTGCTGAAGGATGCGACTATCCAGAAGTTCCGCAGCGACTATGACTATAATAACGAGCAGGATCGCTTCGGCAGCGTCGCCGACCTGTTCGATCAGAGCTACGAGCCGGGCTCGCCGCAGTGGATCGCCTATCTGGCCGAGCAGAAGGCAAACCACGTCAACTTCGACCCGACCTTCAACATCTACGCCGCCTCGCGCGATCTGATGCGCGCGCGCAATGCCGACTGGCACTCGGTCTACACCACGCCCGAGCTGTGGGATTATTTCCAGTCGACACGCGACAATCACGGCTCGTATTTCTACGACTGGACGACCGACGACGAGGTCCGCTGGAAGAACTTCTACAAGAAGTTCATGACGCTCATCAACGACTACAAGAATATGGGCGGCCACGTCACGATCGGCACCGACTCGGGCTTCATCTGGAAGCTGTACGGCTTCGCCTACATCGAGGAGCTGGAACTGTTCCGCGAGGCGGGCTTCACTCCGCTCGAGGTGATCCGTACCGCCACAAAGAACGGCGCCGAGACCTTGTGGTCGCCGAAGCATGAGGCGCCGCCGGTCGGCATCGTGCGTCCGGGCATGCTCGCCGATCTGGTGATCGCGCCCGAAAACCCGCTGGCGAACCTGAAGACACTCTACGGCAGCGGTTTCCTGCGGCTCAATCCCAAGACCAACAAGGTCGAGCGCGTCGGCGGCGTGAAATATACGATCAAGGACGGCATCGTCTACGACGCGCACCGCCTGCTGCAGGAGGTGGCCGAGACGGTCTCGTCCGAGAAGAAGCGCATGGGCCGGCCCGACGGTCTGCCCGTGCAACCCTGACCCCCCACCCCGTGCGTCGGCCGCAAGCCGGCGCGCGGGGGCCCTGGTTCCAGCATTCGTCGAAGGCGTTACGCCCCCGGTGGCGTGGGAACGGTCTTGGCGAGCAGATTGTGCATGCGCGTGTGCCCGTTGCGGGTGAGGCACAGCGTCTCGTCATCGTCGGCTGGCTCGGTCAGCAGATCTTCGGATGCTAGGATCTTGATCCAGCGGTCGAGCGTGGCGGCCGACGTCACCGTATGCTGCATGACTTCGGCCCGGTTCACTGTCCGCCCCTCCTCGGCGGCGATGTACAGGGTGAGCAGCAGCTCCCAAGAATCTTCGTCAAATAATTTGGGATTGAAGTATTCGCTGCGCGCGTCACGCACGGCGATTATCCACTTTGCGAGACTTACCGGCTGCTCGGCCATGCATGCTCTCCCCTATGCCCGGTTCGGCGACATGGCATTTCGGCGATCTCAACGTCGCTGCCACCGTTCGGTTGCATGCGAAAAGCGTGGCTTTAAACCGGCAGCAAGGTCGTATTCTTGACCTCTTCCAGCACGGCGTAGGTGCGGGTCTCGCGGACGCTCGGCAAACGGCTCAGCGTCTCGCCGAGGAAGCGGCGATAGGCGGCCATGTCGCGCATCCGCATCTTGATCAGATAATCGAAGCCGCCCGCCACCATATAGCATTCGAGCACCTCGGGCAGGCGCTGCACCGCATCGGCGAAATCCTTGAAGATGTCGTCGGTCGTGCGGTTGAGCAGCACCTCGACGAACACCACCAAGGCGCGGTCCAGCTTGGCGGGATCGAGCAAGGCGGTGAAGCCGACGATATGGCCGCTTTCGCGCAGCCGCCGCAACCGTTCGTGGCAGGCAGACGGCGACAGGCCGACCAGCGCCGCGAGATCCTGATTGGTGATGCGCCCGTCGGCCTGCACCGCACGCAGGATGCGTCGGTCGATCTCGTCAATCACCATGCTGTATCTCGATCTCGCACTCGACGACCGCCGGGGCGTCCAGCGTCTGGAACATCACCAGCGCATCGACCTGGCCGAGCGTCGGATGATCGAACGCCGCCGGCAGACGCCCCACGATCGCGAACCCCAGATGCTCCCACAGCCGCACCGCGCGCACATTCGTGCTGACGACGAAGTTGAACTGGATCGCGCGGAAGCCGACCTCGCGCGCGCGCGCCAACGAGTGCAGGCACATCCGTCGCGCGACGCCCCGGCCGGTCGCCGCGGTGGCGCTCATGTAACCGCAATTGGCGACATGCGCGCCCCCCCCGGCCTGATTGACGCGCAGATAATACGTGCCGATCACGGTGCCGTCCGCCTCGGCGACCCACGTCTCGCGATCGGCACCGGTCCAGTAAGCGAGCGCATCTGCCTGGTCCATGTCGCGCGGCAGTGCGTAGGTTTCGCCGGCGGCGATCGTTGGGCCGATGATCGCCCAGATCGCTTCGGCATCGCGCGGCTCGGTGCGCCTGATCGTCAGCTCGTCCACGTCGGCGGGGCGCTCTCGTTGGCCGGTCGGCCGGGAAGGATGGTGCGGGTGGTCGGGGTCGAACCGACACTCCTTGCGGAACCGGATTTTGAGTCCGGCGCGTCTACCAGTTTCACCACACCCGCACGGTGCGCAGGCGCGCCTACACCAGCGATTGACGGAATGCCAGCCGCCGCGCGGCGAGATGCACCGCATCCGGTACGGCGAAACGACCGCTTGACGCGATCAACGGCGGCGATCCACGTCGCACCCGGAACGTCATGGCGACTCGTCGCAGCGCCAGACCGTTTCACGGCCCCTATCCGTCGCGCGGAAAGCCGCTTAGTCAGGACGTTCGATCGCATGCGGGCCGCACGGGCTCGCCGGCGGCGGGTGGGCGGTTCGGGATTCGGACCGGAGCGAGGATGATGAATGAAGCGAGCCGGGTTGCGCGCGACGGTGGGTATGGCCGTGGGGGTGGCGCTGGCATCGACGGCGGTTGCGCCGGCTGATGCCTATCTGTTCTGGTCGCCACCGGCGATGGTGGGTACGCCCGCATCGGGTGACGACCCGACGGTGGTGATTCCGCTGGCCGGCGCCACCTCGAAGGAAGCGCAGGCGAACCTGCTGTGGACGCTGCGCGCCGGGCTCAACGTCGCCGCCCTGCAATGCCAGTTCGCGCCGCAGCTCCGTACGGTGGAACTCTACAACAACATGCTGCGCCAGCATGCGGTCGAGCTCAACGGCGCGTACAAGACGCTGCAAGCCTATTTCAAACGGGTGAGCCCGAAGACCGCGGCGACCGCGTTCGATCAATATACCACGCGCACCTACAATGGCTTCTCGACGCTGAAGGCGCAGATGAGCTTCTGCGACATCTCTGCGTCGATCGGGCGCGACACGATGGTGCATCCGCGCGGCGAGCTTGGCGGCGTTGCCGTCGCGCGCATGCGCGAGCTGCGCAACAGTCTCGTGCCGGTGGGCGACGCCGCCTTCGCCTTTGCGGGCAGCGGCAATCTGCCTGTCGCCGATCCGACCGACCTCGATCCGGTCTGCTTCGACAAGAAGGGCCGCGTGAAGCCCTGCAAGAAATAAGCGTGCTGGGCCGGCGCTAGCGCAGGCCCAGCATCTTGTGCGTCTGCACCGACAGCCGCCAGCGCGGACGGGCCAGCACGAATGCGATGCACGCGTCGGACGCGGCATCGCGATCGGGCCCGTCGAGCGGCTGGACGAGATGGTGATCGAACGCCCAGCCTTCCATCGCGGCCGGGTCGAGCCCCGATTGCGGCCACACCATCTTCAGTTCGTCGCCCGATCGTTGCACCACCGCATTGCCCGCCTTGGGGCTGACGCAGATCCAGTCCAGCCCGGCTGGCGCCGCGATCGTGCCGTTGGTCTCGACCGCGATCTCGAAACCCTCGCCCTTCAGCGCGGCGATCAGCGGATCATCCACCTGCAGCAGCGGTTCGCCGCCGGTCAGCACGACGAAGCGCTTTCCTCCGGTCGGGCCACCCTCGCCCCACAAATCCGCCGCCTGCCCCGCCACCGACGCGGCATCGCGATAGCGGCCGCCCAGCGTGCCATCCATGCCGACGAAATCGGTGTCGCAGAAGGTGCAGGCAGCGTCCGCCCGATCCTCCTCGCGGCCTGACCAGAGGTTGCACCCGGCGAAGCGCACGAACACCGCGCGCCGCCCCGCCTGTACGCCCTCGCCCTGCAGCGTCAGGAACATCTCCTTGACGGCATAGCTCATGGCGCGGCGGCGTAACGGGTTGGATCGGGTAGCCCTGCCTCGACGAAGCCCTTCGCGCGCAGGCGGCAGCTGTCGCAGCGACCGCAATGCAGGTCGCCCTGCGGATCGTAGCAGGACCAGCTCATCCCGGCATCGAGCCCCAGCCGCGCCGCTTCCTGCGCGATGTCGGCCTTGGTCATGTGCAGCAACGGCGTGTGGATGACGAAGCCGGCGCCCTCGACCCCCGCTTTGGTCGCCAGGTTGGCGAGCGCCTGGAACGCCGCGACGAATTCCGGCCGGCAATCGGGGTAGCCCGAATAATCGAGCGCGTTGACCCCGATCGCGATGTCGCGCGCGCCGCTCGCCTCGGCCATGCCGAGCGCGAGGCTGAGGAAGATGGTGTTGCGCGCGGGCACGTAGGTGGACGGGATGCCGGGCGCCACGCCCCCCTTTGGCACCGGCATGTCCGACGTCAGCGACGACCCGCCAAAGCGCGTCAGGTCGAGCGGCAGCACGATGTGGCGGACGGCGCCCAGCGCCTGCGCGACGCGCTCGGCCGCCGCCAGTTCGACGCGATGACGCTGGTTATAGTCGATCGTGAGCGCAACGAGATCGTGCCCGGCCTCGCGCACGAGCCCGGCCACTACCATCGAATCCAACCCGCCCGAAACCAGCACCACCACGGCGCCGCGGGCACGATCCTGCAATGTCGTCATGCCGCGCCAGATAGGGGAAAGCGCCGACGCTTCCAAGCGGCTCGCGGTCTGCGTCTCTCACGCAATCGCCAAGACCGCTCGACGAAGAAAGGGCCGCCTCGAAAGGCGGCCCAGATCGGCCAGTCACGGCCACTAGGGAGGACTGTGCCAAAGCGGCACGATCACTGTCCTAGCGCAAACATGCTAAACCGCGGCTTAACGGGTTCAGGCTGCGGCGGCCTGGATCGCGTAGCTGCTGCCGCAAAACTCGCAATGGACGTGGATCGTGCCCGCCTCGTCGGCCATTGTCGCCTGCTCCTCGGCGGGGAAGCGGGCGATCACACGGGCGAAATGATCGGGATCGCAGCGGCAGGCATGGCGCACGGCCATCGGCTCCAGCACGCGCACCTCATCCTCGTTGAACAGCCGCCACAGCAGGGTTTGCAGTGGCAGCGCCGCATCGGCCAGTTCCTCGGGCCGAACGCTGCCGCCCAGCGCCGCGACGTGCGACCATTCGGGGTGATCGAGCCGCGTGTGCAGTCGGTCGCGCCCTTCCTCGCCCTCGGGCAGATGCTGGAGCATCAGGCCGCCGGCGATCAGTCGACCATCGGCGCCGCGCGCGACGCCGATCCGCACCAGACTGGGGATCTGCTCGGACTGGCTGAAATAGGATTGCGCGGCCTCGGCCAGCGATGCCCCCTCCAGCGGGACGATGCCCTGATAGCGCTCGCCCGACACCGCCTGATCGAAGGTGATGGCAAGATAGCCGCTGCCGAACAGGTCGGTGAGCGACGGCTCGGCCGGCAGCGACGCGACGAGCGCGGCATCGTGGCGCAGATAGCCGCGCATCACCCCGGCCTTATAGTCGCACACCAGCAGGTCGATCGCGCCGCCCTTGGTCTGCGCCTGCAGCGTGAGCTGGCCGGCCGCCTCCTTCAAGGTCGTGCCGAACAAAGCGGTAAGAACGAGCGCCTCGGCCAGCACCCGCTCGATCGCCGGCGGATAGCCGTGCGCGGAAAGGATCTCGTCGAGCGTCGCCGACAGCCGCGTCAGCCGTCCGCGCGCATGCCGCGCCGGAAGCGTGAAGCCGAGAACCTGGTCAATATCGGGGGCAGTCATGGCCGCGATATGGGCGCCGGCGCCGGCTTTTCAAATCCGCTCAGATCTTGCCGAGGCACCACAGCAGCACCGCCTTCTGCGCATGCAGGCGGTTCTCGGCCTCGTCCCAGATCGCCGAGCGCGGGCCGTCGATCACCTCGCTTGCGACCTCCTCGCCGCGATGCGCGGGCAGGCAGTGGAGGAACAGGCCGTCGCGTGCGGCGTCGGCCATCAGCGCGGGCGTCACCTGATAGGGCGCCATCGCCGCAAGCTTCTCCTCGGCATGCGCCTGGCCCATCGAGATCCAGGTGTCGGTCACGACCACGTCGGCACCCGCCACCGCCTCGCGCGGATCGCGCGTCAGCAAGGGCGGCCGGTTGCCGGCGCGGCGCGCGCTGTCGATCACGTCGGCGGCGGGCTCGTAGCCCTCGGGGCAGGCGACCGCCACGTCGAAGCCGAGCAGGCTGCCCGCCTCGATGATCGAGTGCAGCACGTTGTTGCCGTCGCCCAGCCACGCCCAGCGCGTGCCCTCCAGCGGCCCGCGTCGTTCGACGAAGGTCAGCATGTCCGCCATGATCTGGCAGGGATGGCTGTGATCGGTCAGGCCGTTGATCACCGGCACGTCGGCGTGGCGCGCCAGCTCGACCAGCTTGGCATGATCGTCGGTGCGGATCATGATCGCGTCGACATAACGCGACAGCACGCGCGCGGTATCGGCCACGCTCTCGCCGCGGCCGAGCTGCATCGATCCACCGTCCATCACGATCGTCGTGCCGCCGAGCTGGCGCATCGCCATGTCGAACGACACGCGCGTGCGGGTCGAGTTCTTCTCGAAGATCATCGCCAGCACATGGCCGTCGAGCGGGCGATCGACGTCCGGCCGGCCCTTGGGCCAACCCGTGCGCACCATTTTGCGCGCGCGCGCCTCGTCCAGCATCGTGCGGAGACCGTCCGCCCCGGCGTCGGCGAGGTCGAGGAAATGCCGGGTCATGCCGCTGCCGGCACCTGATAGTCGCGCGCGGCGGCGGACAGTTTCTCGATGCACTCGGCGATGTGGCTGTCATCGATGTTGAGCGGGGGCAGGATCCGCACGACATTGTCGCCGGCGGCTACCGTCAGCAGGCCGTGATTGTCGCGCAGATGCGCCACGAAGGCGCGCGTATCGGTCTTGATCCGGATGCCGAGCATCAGGCCCATGCCGCGCACGCTTTCGAACAGATGATCGTGGTTCGGGATCATCTGTTCGAGCGCCTGGCGCAGCCGGTCGCCGCTGCGCTGTACGCCCACGAGGAATTCCGGGGTCGAGACGATCGCGAACACCGCCTCAGCCGCCGCCATCGCGAGCGGGTTGCCGCCATAGGTCGATCCGTGCGTGCCGATCACCATGCCTTTCGCCGCTTTCTCGGTGGCGAGGCATGCGCCGAGCGGGAAACCGCCGCCAATGCCCTTGGCCACGGCCATGATGTCGGGCGTGATCCCGTAATGCTCGTGCGCGAAGAAGGCGCCGGTGCGGGCATAGCCGCACTGGACCTCGTCGAGGATCAGCATCAGGCCGTGCGCGTCGGCCAGTGCGCGCAGGCCCTTCAGGAATTCCGGGGTGGCGGGCAGCACGCCGCCCTCACCCTGCACCGGCTCGACCAGGAAGCCCGCGCAATCGGGGCCGATCGCCGCCTCGGCCGCGGCGAGATCGTTGAACGGCACGACGGTGAAACCGGGCAGCAGCGGCTCGAACCCGTCGCGCATCTTCGGCTGGTCGGTCGCGGAAATCGTCCCGAGCGTCCGTCCGTGGAAGGCGTTCGAGAAGCTGATGATGCGATGCCGCTGGGGATGGCCGTCGGCATAATGATAACGCCGCGCGGTCTTGATCGCGCATTCGACCGCTTCGGCGCCCGAATTGGTGAAGAAGACGGTGTCGGCAAAGGTGCGCTCGACCAATTTCTCCGCAAACGCCTCGCCCCGCGGGCTGCCGTACAGGTTCGACACGTGCATCAAAGTCGCCGCCTGATCGGCGATCGCCTTCACCAGCGCCGGATGGGCGTGGCCGAGGATGTTGACCGCGATGCCGCTGGCGAAATCCAGATAGCGCTCGCCCTGCTCGCCGAACAGATACGCACCCTCGCCGCGCACCGGACGCACGCCACACCGCGGATAAACGGGCATCAGGGGCGTGATCGTCATCGGTAGGGACTCCTTCGGGCAAATGCGTCGCTGGCGGAAAAAAGCTCCGGAAAAGCAAAAGGCGGCCCGAAGACGGCCGCCTGCGCGCGCCTATAGCGGCGCAGCAGCGCCGGCGTCAACGCATTGGAGGAGAAGCAGGCCGATGCGCGATCGGCGCCTGCGATAACCGAAGCGCTTCGGCCTCAGCGCAGCCCGGGCCGCCACATCTGGCGCGACGGCTTGACCAGTTGCGGCTGGGGCGCGCCGGTGACCGGCTTGCGCGCGAGACGGGGATCGATCGGGTTGTCGAACGCGACACCGATGCGGCCGCTCGCGGTCCACGCGATGCGGCCCGGCACGGGGCCGATGCCGCGCAGGTCCACCTCGATCCGTTCCTCGCGCGAGAAGCTGACCGGCGCCTCGGCCATCATCCCGCCGGGCGAGAGATTGCGCACCTTGACGGTGACGTCGATGCCGCCAAGGCGGCGCAGGACTGCCATGAGGAACATGCTGTCCCGCGGCTCGCTGCGCAGATGGGCGTGTTCGCCCTCCTGCTCGCGATCAGGGACAGACTGATGATCCACGTGTTCCTCGACGATTTGGGCTTCAGACCAGCAATGGCCTAAAATGGATGACAAGCCGTTAAGCCGGCCATCCGTTCGTCTTATTCGTCGCGGGAGATCTTCTCGTTGCGCTCGTGCCGCTCCTGCGCCTCGACCGTCATCGTCGCGACCGGCCGTGCTTCGAGCCGGGCGAGCGAGATCGGCTCGCCGGTCACTTCGCAATAGCCATATTCGCCCTCGGCAATGCGGCGAATGGCCGCGTCGATCTTGGCGATCAGCTTACGCTGGCGATCGCGCGTACGCAGTTCGATCGACCAGTCGGTCTCGCTCGAGGCGCGATCGGTGACGTCCGGCTCCCGCAGCGAATCGACCTGCAGTTGCGCCAGCGTCTCCTTCGACTCGCGCAGGATCGAATCCCGCCAATCCAGCAGCTTACGCTTGAAATACGTCTGCTGACGCGGGTTCATGAACGGCTCGGACGGCGTAGGCCGATAATCCGGTCCGATCTCCATGCTTAAGTGATCTTCGTCCCGCTCTTGGATACTCACAGCCGTAGCCATAACGCGCCATCCACCCCGATGGGGAGCGCGCCCCCGGCGCTCCCGCCTTTGCCCGGGGGGCCCATACCAATCAGAACCAGACCGGACAAGCGTCGGCGCGCGGTTCTTGCACAACCGCGCGCCGGATCGTCCGAATGACGAGGCAAGAGCCTAGCTTGCGCCCTTGCCGCTCGCGGCCTTGGCCGCCGCGTCGAGCTGCTCGGCGGTCATGCCGATCATCAGCGCGCCGCCCTGCGCCTGGGCGAATGCGGTCTTCCGCAACTGGACCTTGGTGGTCGGCGTCTCGACCGTCACCAGATTGCCGGTGATCGCCGCGACCTTGCCGACATCGCCGCCCTGCGGGCCCTTCACCGGCGTGCCGACCGCAATCTCGGCTGGCTTGGACGCCTTGTTCACGGCCGCCTCGAGATCGGCCTTGGTCATGCCGATGACGAGGCCCTTGTCGCCCTGGGCGAAGGACGACACCGGGATCGACGCCTTCGCCGTACCCGTCGAAATGACGGCGTTTCCACCGGCGACCGAGTCGATCGTGCCGACTGGCGCGCCGCTCGTATCGCTGACCGTTGCGCCGGCAGTCACGTTCGGTGCCGCCGCCGTCGTGGCGGCCGCTGGAGTAGTCGTGCCACTATCCTGAGCAAATGCAGGTGCGGCCATCAGCGCGGTCGAAGCCAGCGCAATCGCAAAGATCTTCATCTTTACTCTCCTCTGTTTCACGAATGACACAATGAGGATTTGGCGACGAAGATGCATTGCGCCACCTTTTCAGCGGATGGATGGTGGCACGATTACGATGAACCGTTAGGATGCGGTGTAATCGAGCAACGCCGCCTCGATCCGGTCGACCGGATGATTGGTCAGATCCTTGGCGATCTCAGCGGTGATCTTCGCCTGCGCCTTGGCATGGAAGTGCCGGCGCAACTCGCCCAGCGTGCGCGGCGGCGCGACGATGATGAGCGTCTCGAACTCGTCGGCCAGCGCGCCGCGATTGACGCGCTCGGCCGCTTCGACCGCGAAGCGATCCTCGGCCTGCTGATGAAAATCGCTCTCGTCGGCATTGTTGCCGCCGGGCATGCGGCCGGCGGGCGCGCTCTTGATGTCGCGATCGGCCTCGTCTGCCTGCTGTTCGGCGGCGACGACCTGCAGGTTCGGCTGTTGCGCATCACCCTCGTTGCGGAAGAACAGCATCTTCGCGCCGTCGGCGACGAGGATGCGGGCATCGTGGGGAATATGCATGAAATGATCCTTTCGGTCTGGACCCCGCCAACGCGCCGGGCCGAGCGAGGGTTGCGGGCGGATCGCTCCCACGCCATGAGGCGGGCGCCATGCACGATATCCGCGCCCTCCGTGACGATCCCGCCGCTTTCGACGCCGGCCTCGCGCGGCGCGGCCTCGCGCCTGCTGCCGCCGGGCTGCTCCAGCTCGACGAGAATCGTCGTGCCCGGCTGACCGAGGCGCAGACGCTCCAGGCACGCCGCAACGAAGCGTCGAAGGCGATTGGCCAGGCCAAGGCGCAGAAGGACGACGCCCGCGCGCAGGCGCTGATGGACGAGGTCGCCGGCCTCAAGACGCGGATGGCAGAGGCGGAGACAGAAGCTGCCGCCGCCGGCGAAGGGCTCGATGCCGCGCTCGCCGCCCTTCCCAACCTGCCCGCCGCCGACGTGCCCGAGGGCGCAGACGAGAATGACAATGTCGAGCTGGCCCGCTGGGGCGAGCCGCGCGTCTTCAGCTTCCCGCCGAAGGATCATGCCGATCTCGGCCCGCCGCTCGGCCTCGACTTCGAAGCGGGTGCGGCGATCGCCGGCGCGCGCTTCACCGTGCTGCGCGGAAGCATGGCGCGCCTCCACCGTGCGCTCGGCCAGTTCATGCTCGACACGCAGAGCGGTGCCAACGGCTATACCGAGGTCGCGCCGCCGCTGATGGTGCGCGACGCGGCGGTGTTCGGCACGGCGCAACTGCCCAAGTTTGCCGAGGATCTGTTCCGCACCACCGACGGCCGCTGGCTGATTCCCACCGCCGAGGTGAGCCTGACCAACCTCGTCCGCGAGCAGATCCTTGCCGAAACGGCGCTGCCGCTGCGCTTCACCGCGCTCACCCAATGCTTTCGCTCGGAGGCGGGCGCCGCCGGGCGCGACACGCGCGGGCTGATCCGCCAGCACCAGTTCGAGAAGGTCGAGATGGTCTCGATCACCGCCCCTGATCAATCGGAGGCTGAGCATGAGCGCATGACCCGCGCCGCCGAAGGCGTGCTGGAACTGCTCGGCCTGCCCTATCGGCGCATGCTGCTCTGCACCGGCGACATGGGTTTCTCGGCGCGCCGCACCTACGACCTTGAAGTGTGGCTGCCCGGCCAGGGCCGCTATCGCGAGATTTCGAGCTGCTCGAACTGCGGAGACTTCCAGGCGCGGCGGATGGACGCACGCTACCGGCCGGCCGAGGCGAAGGGCACGGCGTTCGTCCACACGCTCAACGGCTCGGGCCTCGCAGTGGGCCGGACCCTGGTCGCGGTGCTGGAAAATTATCAGCAGGAGGACGGATCGGTGATCGTGCCCGAGGCGCTCAAGCCGTATATGAGCGGCGTCGAGCGGCTGGTCGCCGCCTGATGCGCATCCTCGTCACCAACGACGACGGCATCGGCGCCGCCGGCATCCGCCTGCTGGAGCAGATCGCCCGCACCTTCTCCGACGATGTGTGGGTGGTGGCCCCCATGGAGGAGCAATCGGGCAAAGGCCGCTCGCTCACCCTCACCCAGCCGCTGCGAATGCGCAGCTATGACGAGCGCCACTTCGCCGTGAGCGGCACGCCGACCGACGCCGTCATCATGGCGCTCGCCGAGATCATGCCCGACAGGCGCCCCGATCTGATCCTGTCGGGCATCAACCGTGGCGCCAATCTGGGCGAGGATTGCCTGTATTCGGGGACGGTCGCCGCGGCGATGGAGGGCGCGCTCGCCGGCATCCGCTCGATCGCGCTCAGCCAGCGTTACGCGCACGAGGGAATGGGCTTCGACGTCGCGTTCGATGCGGCCGAGCATTGGGCGCACAAGGTGCTGGCGCCGTTGCTGGAAACGCCGCTCGCACCGCGCACGCTCGTCAACATCAACTTCCCGCCGATCGCCGCCGATGCGGTGAAGGGCGTGAAGGTCGTCGCGCAGGGGCTGCGCGACTATGGCCGCCCGCAGCTCGAAAAGAGCAAGGATCCGCGCGGCTTCGATTATTGGTGGCTCAATCTCGGTCGCGTCGTCTGCACGCCCGAGGCAGACACCGATCTCGAGGCGATCGAGCAGGGCTATGTCACCGTCACGCCGCTGCATCTCGACCTGACCCATCAGGCGTCGCGCGCGGCGCTGGAGCAGATCTACCTGTGATGCGCGTGGCCGGGCTCCTGCTGGCGGGCCTGGCGACGATCGCCGCCGCGTCGGACAACCCGCCGGCGTGGGAAGCCGCGAAGGTCACGCCCGCGGCCAGGGACGTCGTGGCATCCAGCTACGTCGTCAAGGACGGCGACACGCTCGGGCTGATCGTGGCGAGAACGGGCGCCGGGGCCGACGCGATCGCGCAGGCGAACGCGCTCGAACCGCCCTTCCGCCTGCGGCTTGGCCAGCGGCTGAAGATCCCCGCCGGCCGTTATCACCGCGTCGCCAAGGGGCAGAGCGGCATCGCCATCGCCCGCGCTTATAGTGTCGAGTGGCACCGCATCGCCGAGCTCAACCATCTCGAGCCGCCCTACCAGCTGCGCGAGGGCCAGCGCCTGCTGCTGCCGAGCGCGAAGGAGGCCGCCAAGATGACGCTGGAAGAGCGCGCCGCCGCCTTCCACATCGACATCGACGATCTGGTGACCGGCGGCGAGCCCGCGCTGGCGCCCAAGGCCGAGAAGGCCAAGCCGGCCGCGCCGACGCGCAAGGCCGCCGAGGCGATCGCGCCGACCACGCCGGTCGCCCCGCCCCCGCCCGAGGCTGCGCCGGGCCGGTTTGGCTGGCCGGTCGAGGGCCGTATCCTCCGCACCTTCGGCCCGCAGGCCAATGGCGGCCGCAACGACGGCATCGACATTGCGGCGGCGGCGGGAACGCCGTTCGTCGCCACCGCCGACGGCGTGGTGGCTTATGCCGGCAGCCTCGCCGGCTTCGGCCAGCTCGTCCTGATCCGCCACGGCGGCAACTACCTCTCCGCCTACGGCCATGCGCAGAGCCTGAACGTCGCGCGCGGACAGGCGGTGCGGCGCGGCCAGACGCTCGGCAAGGTCGGCGCGACCGGCTCGGCGCCCGAACCCGAGCTGCATTTCGAGCTGCGCGCCGGCCGCAAGCCGGTCGATCCGCGCACGATGCTGCCGGCGAGCGCGAAAAGCGCCGCGCGGTCGGAATAAAAGGCCGCTTATCCCGGTCATCTCCCCATAAGCTTGGCAAGGGGGACGATCGTGAAGATACATCATGCGGCGCTTATCGCGGGCCTGCTGGCGGCCGCGCCGGCATACGCCGATTCGCTGTTCGAGCAGCTTTCGCCAACACCGACCGGATATAGCGCCGGGACCGATTACGGCATTGCGAGCCCGGTCTATTATCTCGATGGGCCGCACATCATCGGCCCCTCGGTCGCCGACGTCACCGGCACGATCTTCCGCCTGGCCGGCAGCGATGGCTCTTACGGGCTGTCGCTCGGCTGTGATGCCGGCGATTTCGGCAGCGGCGTCGCCGGGCACATCGTGCTGCTCAGCCGCGGCACGTGCCTGTTCGCCGAAAAGATCCACAATGCGCAGAATGCCGGCGCGCTGGCGGTGCTGGTAGCGGACTATGATCCCGCACCGCCCTCGCTGAACTATACCGGGCGCGACGATGCGGTGACGATCTTCGGATTCAGGATCTCGTCCGCGCTCGGCCAATTGCTTTCGGACGAGACACTGACCCAGACCACCCAGGTCCACATGGCGCTCGGCGACAATCTGGTGTCGAGCCTTGCGGTGCCCGAGCCTGCCAGCTGGGCCTTGTTCATCGGCGGCTTCGGCATGGTCGGATCGGCCATGCGTCGTCGGAACACCAGGGTTGCGTTCGCCTGACACCCGAATGCGCGGCGACGCTCCCGACGGAGCGTCGCCCGTACGCCAGCCCGATCGGTCTCTGCGCCGGGCAGGCTAGCGCCCCTTCTTCTCCCACGCCGCCGATTGCGCGCTAACCAGGTCGAGCAGATTGCCCTCGACCAGGCTGATGTCGAGCGGGTGGATGCCCCAGCCGGGCGTGCGTGAGAATTCGCCGAAGATGCGTTCCATCATCGACTGAAACCACCCCTGCTCGATCCGCACCGCCAGCACGCTGCCGCGCTCGTCGGTGACGCATTCGGCGGTCAGCGCGCCCAGCGGCTCGAAGAAGGGCGGATCACCCGCCGGCATCGATGGCGACTTGCTGAAGAGAGGCTTCAGCGCGCCACGGCCGCCGCCGATCGCCGCCGGATTGACGCACAGCGGTGCCTGCCCCAGCCGCCCCTTGCCGAAGGCGCGCGCGCCATCGAGCGCGGTTGCGGGATAGCTCGACCAGGCGACGATGCAGCCGACCTGCCCGGTCGCATGGCAGGCGGGGATCGCCTTGAAGCTCGCCTGATCCAGATCGGGATTGCCCGCGAGATAGGCGCCGACCAGCAGCTTCTGCGCCGGCTTGCCGTCAATCTCCTCCGCGATCAGCCGCTTGAGCAGGATCGATCCCTGGCTGTGGCCGATCAGCACGACTCCGCGCCCGTGATTGTCGTGCGCCATATAGCTGCGCCATGCATCGCGAATGTCGCGATAGGGCAAGGCGAACGACGCGGTGAGATCGCCATTGCCGGGATTGGCCATCCGCCAGCGCAGATGCGCCATCGTCAGCTGATGATAGAGCGGCGCGAAGGTGCGGCAGACCGACCCGAACCGCGCGAACTGTGCATGGACCGAGCGCTTCTCGCCGCCGTCGGGCGTCAGGTCGCTGTACAGCGTCTGGTCCAGCGACGCGGTGGGATAGACGTAGAAGCAGTCGATCTTGGGGTCGGCCGCCGGCTGCCACGGCGTCACCGTCTTGTGCCCGTCGGCCGCGATCGTCACCGCATCCAGCCCAGCGACGCAGGTCGGCTCGGTCGTGCCCGGCCGGCACATCCAGCTCGCGGGCTGGCTGTAATCGACCGGCGCGGTATCGCCCGCCTTGGGCTCCTCGGGCACCTGCGCGAGGGCCGGACCGAAGGCCGAGGCCAGCGCCACCAATCCAACGATAAAACGGCGCATCATTCCACCCTCTCGCAAAAGCGTGCGCGCGACGCTATGTGGCGCGCTTCCCTATGGCAACCATCCTCCCCTCCCCGCCCAAGGTCGGCATGGTGTCGCTCGGCTGTCCGAAGAATCTCGTCGATTCCGAGCGTATCCTCACCAAGCTACGCGCCGATGGTTACAAGATGTCGCCGGATTATGCCGGGGCCGACATCGTGCTCGTCAACACCTGCGGCTTCCTCGACAGCGCCAAGGAGGAAAGCCTCGAGGCGATCGGCGAGGCGATCGCCGAGAACGGCCGCGTGATCGTCACCGGCTGCATGGGCAAGGAAGCCGAGACCATCCGTGCCCGCTTCCCGCAGGTGCTCGCCGTCACCGGCGCGCATCAATATGAGCAGGTGGTCGGCGCGGTGCACGAGGCGGCGCCGATCCCGCCCTCTGCCTATCTGGATCTCATTCCCGAGCGCGACCTGAAGCTTACGCCGCGCCATTACAGCTATCTGAAGATTTCGGAGGGCTGCAACCACCGCTGCTCCTTCTGCATCATCCCGGCGCTGCGCGGCGATCTGGTCAGCCGCCGCCCCGACGCGATCCTGCGCGAGGCGGAGAAACTGGTCGCGGCGGGCACGCGCGAATTGCTCGTCATCAGCCAGGATACGTCGGCCTACGGGCTCGACCTGCGCCACGCATCGTGGCCGTGGAAAGGCGGCGAATTGCGCGCCGACATGACGCATCTGGCGGCGGCACTCGGCGAGCTCGGCGCATGGGTGCGGCTCCATTACGTCTATCCCTATCCGCACGTCGACCGCATCATTCCGCTGATGGCCGAGGGCAAGGTGCTGCCCTACCTCGACATTCCGTTCCAGCATGCCGCGCCGTCGGTGCTGCGCGCGATGAAGCGCCCCGCCAACGACGCCAAGGTGCTGGAACGGCTGGCGAACTGGCGCACGATTTGCCCCGACATTACGATCCGCTCGACCTTCGTCGTCGGCTTTCCCGGCGAAACCGCGGCCGATTTCGATTATCTGCTGCAGTGGCTCGAGGAAGCGCAGCTCGACCGGGTCGGCGCCTTCCGCTTCGAGCCGGTGGCCGGCGCCGCCGCCAACGATCTGCCCGGCGCGGTCCCCGAGGCCGTCAAGGAGGAGCGCTATGCCCGCCTGATGGAGCTGACCGCGCGCATCTCGGCCGCCAAGCTGCAGGCGAAGATCGGCCGCACGATCGACGTCATCATCGATGCCGCCGACGACGAGGGCGGCGCCACGGGCCGCTCCAAGGCCGACGCGCCCGATATCGACGGCGAGGTGTTCCTGCGCGACACGCACGGCCTCCAGCCCGGCGATTTCGTGCGGGTGCTGGTCGAGGATGCCGACGAGCACGATCTGTACGGCTTGCCGGTCGCCTGAGCTTCCCGCCGCCCGTGCGGCGCGTTAGGCCGTCGGGGCTATCGGGAGGCCGTCGATGATTGCATTCGCCTTGTTCGCGTCGAGCATCTCGGCAACCGCGCTGGGCCCGTGCGCCCCGGCGGACATCCAGGCCGCGCTGCGGACGGCGATCCCGGCGATGGGCGCCAACGATCCGGCCAAGGCGCGCATCGCCCTGGCGCCGATCGAGAATTGTCCGGTCGACGGCAATGCGAGCTACATCGCCCACGTCATGCGCGCCGACATCGCCGCACGCGAGCAGGATTGGGTCACCGCCCGCGCGATGCTGGCGAACGTCGCGGTCCATCCCGAACATGGGCTGAGCGCGCTGGCGGGCGCGATCCGGCTGCGCGCGGATCAGGGCCTCGGCGACGCCCCGGCCTTCGCCGCCGATCGCGCTGCCCTGCTCGCGGCGCAGGACGGCGAACTGGCGCGGGCCGGCAGGAAGGTGGAAAGCTTCCGCACCGGCGCGGCGCGCGTGGACGCCTATCAGGCCGAATTCGATCAGGGTGGCTTCCACCGCATGGTCGAATTCGTCGTCACGCCCGACGATACGTCCGCCTACCCCGTCGCGATCATGCTGACCGACGATCGCACCGCGCTCCAACTGGGCACCGCGCTCGCCAAGCCCGGCCAGCCCGCACCCGCGCACGTCTGGTTCGTTGACCTCTACACATGTGGCGGCCATTCGACGCTGGGCCCGGTGAAGCAGCCGCTGGGCGCCGACGCACCCGATTATGCCGAGGTCAAGGCCAAGGCGGTCGCGGCGCTCGCCGACGGCAGGGCGATCGCCGCGACACCGCCGCTGCCGGGGGCCTGCCCCGGGGCCGCGGTGGATGCTGCCGGGGCTCGGCCTGCGCTCGGCGCCGCCGCCCGCACCGAAGACGTAACGTGGCGAGCGGAGCATCGACCGGCGGCGCCCGCCTGCCGCTTGTCGCCCGACGGACGGAGCCATATCATTCCTGCATGGGAACGAGTCGCGCGCTCTTCTTAGGCTTGGCGATGCTGGCGGGCGCCGCGTCGGCGCAGTCGTCCGATCCGCCCAAGCCCGCCGCGCCGGCCGATATCGAGGTGACTGGACGCACCCCGGCCGAGCGGCGCGCCTTCGTGCAGTCGCTCACCGATGCTTATTACGGCCAGCAGCTCACCCGCTGGAACGACCCGATCTGCCCGGCCACGGTCGGATTGCCGGAAGCCTATGGCCGCTTCCTGATCCGGCGTGTGCAGTCGATCGCCAGCGAGCTGGATATTCCGCTCGACCACGGCAACTGCCAGCCGAACATTCTCATTCTTTCGGTGCCGCAGACCGATGATTACGTCGCGCGCCTCGTGAGTCGGCACCCGGCGTTGGGGCGCAATTGGGGTCAGGCGCTGCCGCCCCGCCACCAGCTCGACACGCTGCGCGCGCCGCGTGCGGTGCGGTGGTTCCATGCAAGCGTGACCACCGACGGCTCGATCGGCGGTAACGGCGCGCCGGCCACTGCCGGAACGACCGCTTATGCCTCGCGCCTGAAGCTCGCGACGCGCGAGAGCGCGACGCTCGCGGTGATCCTGCTCGATCCCGATCATATCGTCGGCGCCACCTGGGACGAGCTGGCCGATTATATCGCGATGGTCGGTCTGTCGCGCCCGCGGCTCGACGCTGATTTCAGCCACGCGCCGTCGATCCTGTCGCTCTACCGGAATACCAGCCTGTCCACGAACGCTCCAGAAGGGCTCACGCGCGAGGATCGCGCATTCCTCAAGGCGCTTTACGCCAGCGATGCGACCAGGACCGCCGAAGGCCAGCGGCAGAATATCGTCAGCCGGCTGCCGCGCTGACGGGCAGCACGCGCGTCGCGGCACGTTATGCTTCCGCCGTCGCCGATCCGGTTCTAGAAGCGCGCATGACCGATCTTGCCGCTCTCCTCGCCGCCGACAAGGGCCAGCCCGCCCGCATCCTCCACCGCATCACCGCTGCAGGCTTCGAGGCGTGGCTCGCCGCCCAGCCGCCGCGCGCGCGTGCGGCGGTGGCCGCAGCACAGTTCAAGGCGAAAGCGGACAGCCTCGTCATCCTGCCCGGCGACGGCGCGGACGATTGGAGCGCGGCGGCCGGCGTCGAGGCGCCCGACGATCCATGGTCGCTCGCCACCGCCGCCGCCAAGCTGCCCGAGGGCATCTATCGGCTTCAGGCCAGCGACCCGGGCGAGGCGACGCTCGGCTGGCTGCTCGCACAGCATCGCTTCGATCGTTACCGCGAGTCGCCCGCTCCGTCCGCGCCGCGCATCCTCCTCACCGCCGATCCCGCACGCATCGATGCGCGCGTCCGGCTGGCGCAGGCGGTGGCGCTGGTGCGCGACATGGTCGACACACCGGCCGGCGACATGGGTCCGGCCGAACTGGCCGAGGCTGCCGAGCGCGTCGCAGCGGCACATGGCGCGAAGCTCACCGTCACGCAGGGCGACGCGCTCGCCGAGGGCTATCCGATGATCCACGCGGTCGGCCGCGCCGCCACCCGCGCCCGCGCGCCGCGCCTGATCGAGCTGGAGTGGGGCGATACCGCCCATCCCCGCATCACCATCGTCGGCAAGGGCGTGTGCTTCGACACGGGCGGGCTCGATATCAAGCCGTCGTCGGGCATGCTGCTGATGAAGAAGGACATGGGCGGAGCGGCGCACGCGCTGGCGCTGGCCGGGCTGGTGATGGGCGCGCGCCTGCCGGTGCGACTGCACCTGCTGATCCCGGCGGTGGAGAATGCCATTTCGGCCGACGCCTTCCGCCCCGGCGATATCCTGCGCAGCCGCGCCGGCCTGCATGTCGAGATCGGCAATACCGATGCCGAGGGGCGGCTGATCCTCGGCGATGCGCTGGCGAAGGCGGCGGAAGGCAAGCCCGCGCTGATGCTGGACTTCGCGACGCTCACCGGGGCCGCGCGCGTGGCGCTCGGCCCCGACCTGCCGGCTCTGTTCGCCAACGAGGATGCGCTGGCGGACGCATTGCTCGCCGCCGGCACCGCTGCCGCCGATCCGTTGTGGCGGCTGCCGCTCTGGGCGCCCTATACCGAGATGCTGAAATCCGACGTCGCCGACATCAACAATGCCGGCCAGGGCGGATTCGCCGGCGCGATCACCGCCGCCTTGTTCCTCCAACGCTTCGTGCCGGAGGGTGTGGCGTGGGCGCATCTCGACACCTTCGCCTGGTCGCCGAGCGCGCGGCCGGGGCGGCCGAAGGGCGGCGACGCGCTCGGTCTGCGTGCCGCGTTCGCAATGTTACGCGCCCGTTTCGGATGAGATCACAACAGAATACTGACGGCCATGAAACGATCGCGCCAACCGCGTGTTGTAAGTCATCGAAAAAGGGGGAGCTCGGGACTTAGGATTAGAGGCGCCGGCATATGATGCACGACACGACCCTTTCGGGATGGATGCAGACCCTCGTCGGCTATGTCCGATCGGGACAACCCGATCTCACCAACCGGCAGATGGCTTTGCTGCTGCTGGTCTATCTCACCTCCGGCCCGCACACCGTGCGTGGGCTCGCCCAATCGCTCGGCGTATCGAAGCCGGTGGTCACGCGCGCCTTGAACACGCTCGGCGCCCTGGGCTATCTGCGCCGCGAGCGTGACGAGGCGGATCGCCGCAACATCTTCATCGCGCCGACCGAAATAGGGGCGAAGTTTCTTGAAGGGTTCGGCGGACTCATCGACGAAGGCGGCGCCCCCACCGAGATCCGTCGCCAGTTGCGCACCGCCGCGGCCTGAGGCGTTCGCGCTCTCCGGTCCGTCGATCCGGCTCGATCCGCGCGTCAACGCCTATCGCGGCGACATCGCCGACATAAGGCTGGCGGGGCGCATGCTCGCGCCACATTATGCGCGCGCGGACGAATGCCATTGCGCAGCAGACATGGCGATGGTGCGCGCATCGCCCTCGACCGATGCCGTCGCGGTCACGCAACTGGTCCATGGCGAGGGCTTCGCCGTGCTCGATCGGGTCGGCGCATGGGCGTGGGGCCGCTGCCTGCACGACGATTATGTCGGCTACGTCCCTGCCGCAGCGCTGGGGCCGGTCGCGACCGCAACGCATCGCATCGACGCTCCGCTCGGCCTCGTCTTCGCACGACCGACGATCAAGGCACCCGCCCTTGCCGCTTTGCCGATCGGCGCGCGGCTGGCGGCCGTGTCGGACGAGGGCGATTTCCTGCGGGTCGAGCGCGGCTTCGTCCACCGCCGCCACGCAGCGCCGCTCGACGAGATCGAAAACGACCCGGTCGCCGTCGCCGAACGGCTGATCGGCGCGCCCTATCTGTGGGGCGGGCGCGGCGGCGACGGGATCGACTGCTCCGGGCTGGTGCAGGTGGCGTTCGGCTTCGCCGGCATTGCCGCACCGCGCGACAGCGACCAGCAGCGCGACGCGCTCGGCGACGCGCTGACCGTCGACGAGCCGCTGCGCCGCGGCGATCTAATCTTCTTCCCCGGTCATGTCGGGTTGATGGTCGACGCGACGCACCTGATCCATGCCAATGCCTACTGGATGGCGGTGACGGTCGAACCGCTGGCCGATGTGGTCGCGCGCTTGCAACCGCTCCACGACCACCCCATTTCCGCGCGCCGGAGACTGACAGAGTGACGACGACGATCTTCATCGATGGCGGAGCGGGCACGACCGGGCTCGAAATCCGCGAGCGGCTGGCCGACCGGCCCGGCCTTGCGCTGCTCACCTTGCCCGAGGAGCGGCGCAAGGATGCCTCGGCCCGTCGCGAGGCGCTGAACGATGCCGATATCGTCGTGCTGTGCCTGCCGGACGATGCGGCGCGCGAGGCGGTGTCGCTGATCGACAATCCGCGCACCCGCGTGATCGACGCCTCGACCGCGCACCGCACCGCGCCGGGCTGGGTCTACGGCTTTCCCGAACTTTCGGGGCGGCAGCGCGTGGCCGAGGCGACGCGCGTCAGCAATCCCGGCTGCTACTCGACCGGCTTCATCGCCTTAGTGGCGCCGCTCGTGCGGGCCGGGTTTATCCCGCACGACTGGCCGCTCACCTGTAACGCCGTCTCGGGCTATTCGGGCGGCGGCAAGGCGATGATCGCCGACTATGAGAGTGCTGGCGCGGCCGCGCCGGCCTGGAGCACTTACGCGCTCGGGCTCGGCCATAAGCATGTGCCGGAAATGCGAGCGCATTGCGGGCTCACTTATCCGCCGCTCTTCGTGCCGGCGGTGGTCGATACATTGCGCGGCATGATCGTCGAGGTGCCGCTGATGCTCGGCGCGATGCCGGGCACGCACGTCCCCGCGACATTGCGCGCGACGTTGAAGGATTTCTACGCCGGCTCGCCGGTGGTGCGCGTGATTGACGCCTACGATCCCGCCACGCTGGCGGTCGAGCGGCTGGCGAATACCGACCGGCTCGATTTGTTCGTCTTCGGGAGTGCCGACGGACAGCAGGCGCGGCTCGTCGCCGCGCTCGACAATCTCGGCAAGGGCGCGGCGGGCGCCGCGGTCCAGAGCCTCAACCTGATGGCGGGGTTGCCCGAGGCAGACGGCCTGCGGCTTTAGCGACATCTGCTGTGCTCCTGCGAAAGCAGGAGTCCAGAGCTGCAAACATCCATGCCGCAACCCTGGGCTCCTGCCTGCGCAGGAGCACGATGCCGTGCCAAATCGCTCAGCGCGCGCCTTGGGCCTTGCGCAGGTTGTAATAGCGCTGGACGTTGGCGTTGTGGTCCTTGAGGTCGGTCGCGAAAACGTGGCCACCCTTTCCGTCCGCCACGAAATACAGCGCATCGGTGGTCGCCGGCGCCAGCACCGCCGCGATCGACTCGCGGCTCGGATTGGTGATCGGCCCCTTGGGCAGGCCGGCCATGGCGTAGGTGTTGTAGTCGTTGACCGCGCGCACCTCGGACAGCTTGATGCGCCGGCCGAGCGGCTTGCCCTGCGTCATCGGATAGATGATCGTCGGGTCGGCCTGCAGCCGCATCCCCTTGCGCAGGCGGTTGGAATAGACGCCCGCGACCATCGGCCGTTCGGCCGGCACGCTCGTCTCCTTCTCGACGATCGCGGCGAGCGTCACCGCTTCTTCCTTGCTGTTCACCACCGTGTCGGCCTTGCGCGTCATCCACAGCTGGTCGAGCGCCTTGGTCATCGCCTGCTGCATCCGCTTCAGCACCGCCGCGCGCGGCTCGCCGCGCTGGAAGCTGTAGGTGCCCGGCAGCACCGAGCCCTCGGCCGGCGCCGCGATCCGGCCGGTGAGCAGTTTCTCGCCCATCAGCCGCTCATAGACCTCGATCGCGGGCATCCCCTCGGGCACCGTGACGAGCCGCTGTACCGTGCGACCGCTCTGCAGCAGATCGAGGATGTCGCGCGCGCTCATGTGCGGCGCAACTTCATATTCGCCGGCGCGGATCGGGCCGGGCGTGCCGAAATGGCGGGCGAAGCGCAGGAAGCCGGTGGTCGAGCGCACCGCGCCCTGCTTCTCCAGCTCGCGCGCGGCGGCGGCGAGGCTCGATCCCGGCGGCACCACCACCGCGGTCGGGTGCTTGGCCGGGCCGGGCCCGGTCCAGTTGCGATAGAAACTAAGCCAGCCCGCGCCGGCCACCGCCAGCACGAGCAGCAGGATCACGACGAGGCAACCCAGCCCACGACGAGGGGAACGCTTGGCCATCGGTTTAAGCCTACACCCCTCGGCCTGTCGCTTAAACCGTGCGCATCACGAGGCTGGCATTGGTGCCGCCGAAGCCGAAGCTGTTATTGAGCACCGCGCGCACCTGCCGCTTCTTGGCAACGTTCGGAACGAGATCGACGCCCTCGCAGCTCTCGCTCGGATGATCGAGGTTGATCGTCGGCGGCACGATCTGGTCGCGCATGGCGAGGATGCAGAAGATCGATTCGACCGCGCCGGCACCGCCGAGCAGGTGGCCGATCATCGACTTGGTCGACGACATCGAGACATCGGCGATGGCGTCGCCGAACAGGCGGCGGACCGCACCCAGTTCCAGCTCGTCGCCCAGCGGGGTCGAGGTGCCGTGGGCGTTGATATAATCGATGTCCTTAGGCTCCAGCCCCGCCTTGCGCAACGCCATCTGCATCGAACGGAACGCGCCGTCGCCTTCAGGATGCGGCGCGGTGACATGATAGGCGTCGCCCGACAGGCCATAGCCGATCACCTCGGCATAGATCTTGGCGCCGCGCGCCTTGGCATGCTCATATTCCTCGAGGCAGACGATGCCCGCGCCCTCGCCCATCACGAAGCCGTCGCGGTCGCGGTCGTAGGGACGGCTGGCCTTTTCGGGCGTGTCGTTGAACGCGGTCGACAGCGCGCGTGCCTGCGCGAAGCCAGCGATGCCCAGCGGACAGATCGCGCCTTCCGAGCCGCCCGCCAGCATCACGTCGGCATCGTCCATCGCGATCATGCGCGCGGCGTCGCCGATCGCGTGCGCGCCGGTCGAGCAGGCGGTGACGACTGCATGATTCGGACCGCGCAGACCATATTTGATCGAGACCTGGCCCGAGATCAGGTTGATGAGTCGGCCGTGGACGAAGTGCGGCGAGACGCGGCTCGGCCCCTTGTCGTAGCGGACGATCGATTCGCTCTCGATGCCCGGCAGGCCGCCGATGCCCGAGCCGATCGAGCAGCCGACGCGGATCGACTGTTCGTAGGTCAGCTCGGTCAGCCCGGCATCCTCGAGCGCCTGGCCGGCGGCATCGATGCCGTAGACGATGAACGGATCGACCTGGCGCTGCACCTTGTGGTCGACGCGCTTGCCCGGATCGAAACCCCATGGGTGATCGGCCGGCTTCACCTCGCATGCGATCCGGCATTTCTGGTCGGACGCGTCGAAGCGCGCGATCGTGCCCGCGCCGGATCGACCGGCGACGATGTTTGCCCACGCCGTCTCGACGTCCGCGCCCACCGGCGTCACGAGCCCCAATCCGGTCACCACCACGCGGCGCATGGCACACTCCTGCTTCTGTTATCGGTCGTCGTCAAAACGAAACGGCCCCCCGACACCCTTCGGGTCGGAGGGCCGTTCGAAGGCCTCGGGCGAAAGCCTCAGCCCTTGTTGGTGTCGATATAGGTGATCGCATCCTTGACGGTGGTGATCTTCTCCGCCGCGTCGTCGGGGATCTCCACGCCAAATTCTTCCTCGAACGCCATCACCAGCTCGACGATGTCGAGGCTGTCGGCACCGAGATCATCGATGAAGCTCGCATCCTCGGTGACCTTCTCGGGCTCGACGCCGAGATGCTCGACGACGATCTTCTTCACGCGCTCGGCGGTGTCGCTCATGGATTAGCCTTCCTAGTCTTGATTTCGCGTCGCCCTAGCCGCGCCGCTTGGCCGCTGCAAGAGCCCCATGCGCGCACATCGGCGCGCACGCCGGTCAGACCATCGCCATGCCGCCGTTGACATGGATCGTCTGGCCGGTGACGTAGCCCGCCTGACGACTGGCGAGATAGGCGACCGCCGCCGCCACATCCTCGCCCGTGCCCAGCGCGCCGGCCGGGATGCGGCTGAGAATGGTGCCTTTCTGGGCTTCGTTGAGCGCATCGGTCATCGCCGAGCCGATGAAGCCCGGCGCCACGCAATTGACCGTGATCTGCCGGCTGGCCAGTTCCTGCGCCAGCGCCTTCGACATGGCGGTGAGGCCGCCCTTCGATGCCGCATAGTTCGCCTGACCGGGATTGCCGGTGTGACCGACCACCGAGGTGATCGTGACGATGCGCCCGAATCGCGCCTTCATCATCGGCCGCGCGGCGGCGCGGATCAGCCTGAATGCCGCTTCAAGGTTGACCGCGATCACCTGATCCCACTCGTCATCCTTCATCCGCATGACGAGATTGTCGCGGGTGATGCCGGCATTGTTGACGAGGATGTCGAGCTTGCCGCCCAGCGCCTCGATCGCGGCGGGCACCAGCGCCTCGACTGCCGCGCTGTCCGAAAGATTGCAGGGCACGACCTTCGCGCCATCGATGCCCGCGGCCACCTGCTCCAGCGCCTCGGCGCGCGTGCCGGAGAGCGCCACGGTCGCCCCCTGCGCCGCCAGCCCCTTGGCGATCGCCGAGCCGATGCCGCCGGACGCGCCGGTCACCAGCGCGGTCATGCCTGAAAGGTCGAACATCCATCCACTCCCGTCACGCCGGACTGGTTCCGGCATCCATCTCGAGGATCGCGCCTAGCCGTCAATTGCACCCCGGAACAAGTCGGGGCACCGGTCGGCATCAGAGCGAGGCCGCGAACGCCTCGACGTCGGCGGCGGTCACCAGGCTGGTCGCAGTCGCGTCGGGCGCGATGCGCTTGACCATTGGGCCGAGCACCTTGGCGCCGAACTCGACGAACTCGCCGACGCCCGCCGCGACCATCGCCTCGACGCTCTCGCGCCAGCGCACGGTGCCGGTCACCTGCGCCACCAGCAGGCCACGGATCGTGTCGGGATCGACCGCCGCAGCGGCGGTGACGTTGGCGTAGACCGGCACCAGAGGCGCGCGGATCGCGACCCTCGCCAGCGCCTCGGCCATCGCGTCGGCGGCCGGCTGCATCAGCGCGCAATGGAACGGCGCCGACACGGGCAACGGCAGCGCGCGTTTGACGCCGCGCTCCTTGGCGAGCGCCATCGCCCGCTCGACCGCCGCCTTCGCCCCCGAAATCACGACCTGCCCGCCGCCATTGTCGTTGGCCGCCTGGCAGACCTCGCCCTGCGCCGCGTCGGCGCAGATCGCCTCGGCCAGCGCGAAGTCGGCGCCGAGCAGAGCCGCCATCGCCCCCTCGCCCACCGGCACCGCCGCTTGCATCGCCTGCCCGCGCAGCCTCAGCAGGCGTGCGGTCGTGGGAAGATCGAACGCCTCGCCCGCGCACAACGCGCTATATTCGCCGAGGCTGTGGCCGGCGACGAACGCGGCCTTGTCGGCCAGCCGCACCCCGCCCTCGATCTCCAGCATGCGCAACGTCGCAATGGCGTTCGCCATAATCGCAGGCTGGGCGTTCTCGGTCAGCGTGAGATCGTCGGGCGGGCCGTCGGCCATCAGCCGCGACAGATTCTGGCCGAGCGCGTCGTCGACCTCCTCGAACACGGCACGCGCCGCCGCGCTCGCCTGGGCGAGCGCCACGCCCATGCCGACTGCCTGGCTGCCCTGGCCGGGAAAGATGAAGGCTCGCATGCTCTCTCCAATCCGAATGCGTCGCCCCGGCGAAGGCTGGGGCCTCGTGAGACGATGCCCACGCTCCGCCGCGGGAGATGCCGGCCCACGCCAGCATGACGGATATGTGCCGTTAGAGGCAGCGGGCGCGCCAACGCAACCCGCTTGCCTTTCGCGCGCCGATGCGACATAGGTCGCGGATCGGGTGGAGCCTCGTGCTTCCACCCGTTTCGCATTTTGAACGACGGCCGGAGGGGCACCGCATGGGGCGGTGTCAGCGATCGGCATGGAGACGAGATACATGGCTCTCTACGAGCATGTCTTCCTTGCGCGCCAGGATCTGGCGCAGGCACAGGTAGACGCACTGGCGGAAACCGCCACCAAGATTGTCGAAGAAGGACAGGGCAAGGTCGTCAAGACCGAGACCTGGGGCCTGCGCGGCCTCGCCTATCGCATCGCCAAGAACCGCAAGGCGCATTACGTGATGCTCGAGATCGACGCGCCCGCGGGCGTGATCGCCGAGCTGGAGCGCCAGACCGCGATCAACGAGGACGTGATCCGCTACATGACCATTCGCGTCGATGCGCATGAGCAGGGTCCGTCGGCAATGATGCGCCGTCAGGAGCGTGACCGCCAGCGCGAGCAGCGCGGCGATCGTCCGCGCCGCGACGACCGCGACATGGCCGCGTAAGGGAGACAGAAACCATGGCCCGCGCCTTTTTCCGCCGCCGCAAGAGCTGCCCCTTCTCCGCGAAGGACGCTCCCCGGATCGATTACAAGGACGTTCGTCTGCTGCAGGGCTTCGTGTCCGAGCGTGGCAAGATCGTTCCCAGCCGCATCACTGCGGTTTCCGCCAAGAAGCAGCGCGAACTCGCCCAGGCGATCAAGCGCGCCCGTCACATCGGGCTGCTTCCGTACATCGTTAAGTAAGGAGCCGAGCCCATGGACGTGATCCTGCTCGAGCGTGTCGAGAAGCTCGGCGCCATCGGCGACGTCGTTTCGGTCAAGAACGGCTTCGCCCGCAACTATCTCCTGCCGCGCAAGAAGGCGCTGCGCGCCAACGAGGCCAACAAGAAGGTCTTCGAGGCGAACCGCGCCCAGATCGAGGCGGACAATGCCAACCGGCGCGGCGACGCGCAGGCGGCGTCGAAGGGCGTCGATGGCAAGACCATCCTGCTGATCCGGCAGGCGTCGAACACCGGCCAGCTCTACGGCTCGGTGTCCGCACGCGACCTCGCCGAACTGCTTGCCGAGGACGGCGTCAAGGTTGGCAAGAGCCAGATCGTGCTCGACAAGCCGATCAAGGCGATCGGCCTGTTCCAGGTGAAGGTTTCGCTGCACCCGGAAGTGTCGGTGACGATCAAGGTGAACGTCGCCCGCTCGCCCGAGGAAGCCGAACTGCAGGCGCAGGGCGTCGACGTCCGTGCGCAGATGTTCGAGCGCGACGAAGCCGGCTTCACCGAGGCCTACGATCCGAACGCCGAGCCGGGCGAGATCGCAGCCGAGGAGCCGGCGCAGGGCTGACGCCCCGCTCCGACGACAAAGCAGAAAGGGCCGCCCGTCGTCATGACGGGCGGCCCTTTCTTTTTGGGCGGGCGCATCCCCCCATAGTCGTCATCCCCGCGCAGGCGGGGATCCATTGTCCGGCCGTGATGAACTATGGCGGCGGTTGCGCGAATGGATTCCCGCCTGCGCGGGAATGACGGCTGGCTGCGTTACCGCCGCGAGACCAGCACCACCGCCCCGTCGCCGTCGCGCTCGCCATATTGCGCCGCCAGCGCGATGCGCACCGGCAGTTCGTCGCCGCGATTGACCAGCAAAGCCGTATCGAATGCGCGTGCCCCGCCACCGCTCATGACGGCTTCCAGCTCGCTCGACGCGGCGACGCGGCGATCGAGCGGCAGCACGTCGACCAGGCGCGCACGTACCAGCATCTGCGACGCGAAGCCCGCCATGCCGGCCAGCGCCTCGTCGACCTCGACGAAGGTGCCGCGCGCCGACAGGCGAGCGCGGCCGACGCCGCCATGGATCGTCAACGCCGCCATGCCGGCCGCATCGGCGTCGCAGCGCCGCTGCCCTTCGATCTCCTCGGTAATGTCGCGCATCAGGCACGCCGCGCCGTCGCCATGCGGAAACACGCGAAGATGCAGCACGCGCCCGGAATAGCAGGGCGACGGCGTGGAGAAATTGGCCATCTCGCCCGCCGCGACCGCGCGCATCAGGTGGCCCATCAGCAGCGAGCCGTCGAGCCGCGATACCTCGTCGGCCAGGCGCAGGCCGAGCGCGGCGCCGCGCACCAGACGGAAATAACCCGCCGCGACCGCGTTGATCTCGACCAGACGGAACGCCTGATCGACCGCGAAGAAGCCCTCGGTCATATGTTCGAGCATCGGCTCGAGCGGCGGCCGCTGGCTGGCCTCGCCGGTCGAACGCCCGCGCAACGATTGATAGGAGGCGACCGACAGCATCACCAGGCGATCACGCCCATGATGCGTCACGTAGACGGGACGCTGGACGGCCTCTTCCTGCCAGCAGCCGAAACGGCGGACGAACTCTGCCGCCGTCACGCGCGTCCGGGGGGTCTCAACACTCATGTTCCACACTTCCCTGCATTTGATGCAGGCAGCTAAGCCACGGGGTCGGTTCGCAAATTCCTTCCTTCCGCGAGGGTCTTGGTCCGATCCGGACCGTGGCGGCGGCTCGATGCAGGCGAACTGCATGCCGATCCGGATATGATTAATTCCTGTAAGGTCCGTTCAATGCAGGATTTGCGCGATCGCCTCCACCAGCGGCGCCTGGCTCAACAGAATCATCCGCCGCGCCGCATCCAGCGTGAACCAACGCGCGGCGGCGACTTCGGGGAAAGACCGCATCCGGCCCGAACGCGGCGGCCATTCGAGCTCGAACGTGATGCTGACGACCGCATCCGGATCGACATCCTGTTCGAGCGTGAACGCCTCCACCCACTTGCCGCCGGCCTGTCGCACCTGCGCGAGCGGGCGTGGCACGTCGGTCAGCGTGACGCCCAATTCTTCCCCCACCTCGCGGATCGCGGCGGCGAGCGGCGTCTCGCCCGGTTCGATCGCGCCCTTGGGAATCTGCCATGCGCCGACGTCGCGGCCGCGCCAGAACGGGCCGCCGGGCAGCACCAGCAGCACCTCCGGCACCGCGCCGGTCCGACGATAGAGCAGCACCCCGGCGCTACGGGGCGCAGCCAACAGGCGATCCCGAACAGACGAACATTGTTACCTTATGCGACATGATTCACGCTTTGTCTGGAGTATCTTCGCGCATCGACTATCGAAGGCGCGATGACCTGCAGCGTGTTCGACCTGTTCAAGATCGGCGTCGGCCCTTCCTCGTCGCACACGATGGGGCCGATGACGGCGGCATGCCGCTTCGTCACGCTGTTGCGCGATGCCGGCCTGCTCGAAACGACCGCGCGACTGACCTGCGATCTCTACGGCTCGCTCGCGCTGACCGGCAAGGGGCACGCCACCGATCGCGCGGTGCTGCTGGGTTTCGCGGGGTTCAGCCCGGACCAGGTCGCCCCGGACGAGGCCGACGCGACGCTTGCAACGATCCGATCGGAATGTCGCATGCTGGTCGGCGGCGTCCACCCGATCGCGTTCGACGAGGCGGCCGACCTGCTGTTCCACCAACGCGAGAAACTGCCCTTCCACTCGAACGGCATGCGCTGCTCGGCGTTCGATGCCGAGGGCGCGCTGCTCGCCGAACGGGTCTATTATTCGGTGGGCGGCGGCGCGGTGGTGGACGAGGCGCAGGTCGCCGCCAACGCCCCGCCCGGCGCGCTGGCCGACATCCCCTTCCCCTATCGCTCCGGTGCAGAGCTGCTGGCGCTGGCCGAGCGCACCGGCCAGTCGCTGGCCGAGGTGGCGCTCGCCAACGAGCTGGCGCTGACGCCCGAGGCCGACGTGCGCGCTCGCCTCGCCGAGATCACGCGCGTGATGTCGGCCTGCATCGATCGCGGCATCGGCCAGCGCGGCATCCTGCCCGGCGGGCTGAAGGTCGTCCGCCGCGCGCCCGAAGTGCATGCGAAGCTGATCGCACGGCAGGAGCGGATGCTGTCCGATCCGCTGTCGGTGATCGACTGGGTCAACCTCTGGGCGCTGGCGGTGACGAGGAAAATGCCGCCGGCGGCCGCGTCGTCACCGCGCCGACCAACGGTGCGGCCGGAATTGTACCGGCGGTGCTGCGTTATTATGAGCGCTTCGTTCCCGGCGCGAACGAAGACGGCGTCGCGCGTTTCCTGCTGGTCGCCGCCGCGGTCGGCTCGCTGTTCAAGGAGAATGCTTCGATCTCCGGCGCCGAGGTCGGTTGTCAGGGCGAGGTCGGGGTTGCCTGCTCGATGGCGGCGGCCGGCCTGGCGGCGGTGATGGGCGGCAGCAACGCGCAGATCGAGAATGCCGCCGAGATCGGCATGGAGCATAATCTCGGCCTCACCTGCGATCCGGTCGGCGGCCTCGTCCAGGTGCCGTGCATCGAGCGCAACGCCGTCGGCGCGATCAAGGCGATCGAGGCGGCGCGGCTCGCCTTGCTCGGCGACGGCACGCACCGCGTCAGCCTTGACCAGGTGATCGAGACGATGCGCCGCACCGGCGCCGACATGAACGAGCGTTACAAGGAGACCGCGCTCGGCGGGCTCGCCGTCAACGTCGTCGAGTGCTGATCGGGACGGACGACCCGATCCCGCGCCGAGCCGCACCGGCCTGCGCTTTACGCGAGCCGCCGCCGCGTGCCATGGCGGTCGCTGCACCCCGATACAGGAGCTTAGGCAAACGGCGATGGCCGGCATCGTCCAGATCGAGAATGTCGGGCTTCGTTTCGGCACCGGCGCCGAGGCGCTTTCGGACCTGAGCCTTACTTTGGCGCGCGGCTCATTCCACTTTCTGGTGGGGCCGTCGGGTGCGGGCAAGACCTCGCTGCTGCGGCTGATCGGCGGCGGCGTGCGGCCAAGCCGCGGCATCGTCCGCCTGTTCGGAGAGGATCTGGCGGGCGTGCCGCGGGCGCGGCTGCCGGCGCTGCGCCGTCGGCTGGGCATGGTGCATCAGGATGCCGTGCTGGTTCCGGGCCTCACCAGCTTCGACAATATCGCTTTGCCGCTGCGCATCGCCGGGCTCGACGAGGCGCAGATCAGCGCGCAGGTGAGCGAGATGCTCGACTGGGTCGGCCTCGCGACGCGCGCCGCCGCGCGGCCCGAGGCGCTTTCGGCCGGCGAGCGCCAGCGCGTCGGCATCGCCCGCGCGGTGATCGGCCGGCCCGAGCTGATCCTCGCCGACGAGCCGACCGGCAATGTCGATGCCGAGCTGGCGGCGCGGCTGATCCACCTGCTCGATGCGCTCCATCGCGCCGGCACGACGGTGGTGGTCGCGACGCACGATCTCTCGCTGATCGGGCGGGTGCGCGATGCCGGGCTGATCCGGCTGGCGCGTGGCCGGCTCGATGATCCGGTGGGCACGCTGCGGCATCCCGCCGCGCGGCTGGCGACGGCATGATGCGGATCGCCGCCCCACTCCTGCCCGTCCGGCGCAGGCCGAGCGCGCTCGTTTTGCTGGTCGGCGGATGCAGTCTGCTCCTGCTGCTTGCCGCCGCGCTGGCGCACGCCACCGCAGCGGCACCCCCGCGGCTGATGGTTCAGGTCGTTGCGGCAGATGACGCTGAGCGCGCGGCGGATGCGGACAAGGCGATTGCGATCCTGCGCGCTCAGCCCGGCGTCCGTGCGGCGCGTCAGGTCGATCCGTCCGCGCTTGCCGACATGGCCGGGCCGCTCCCCGCCGACCAGCCGGCTTTGCCGGCATTGATCGAGGTGACCCTCGCCGCCGATGCAAGCGAGGCCGCGCTTGGCCGCGCGCTGGCGCCGGTGCGCGATGCCGCCATGCAACCGCGCGGACCCGCGAGCGCGCCGTCGCCGCTGCACCGTCTCGCTTTGTTCGCGACATTGGTCGCCGGCATGAGCCTGATCGGCGGCGCAGTCGCCATCGCGCGCGATCGGCTGTCGCGGCGCGCGGTCACCGTCACCTTGCTGCGCGAGCTTGGCGCGGAAGATGCGCGGATCGCGCGGACGATGCTGCACGATCCCGCGCTCGATACGCTTGCGGGGCTCGGCGGCGCACTTGCGGTGGCCCTGCTGCTGCTCGGCGCGGCGGGGCAGCTCGGCTGGGGCATGGCCGGCGGCCTGGTCACGACGGCATTGGTCGCGACGATGTTGTGCGCGACCGCGGCGATGGCGACGACGTTACTCTCGCTCGCGCGGCGACCATGATCCAGCGCCTGCTGGCGACCCTCGTGCTGCTCTGGACCGGCGGGTTCGTGCTGTTCTCGATCGACCTGCCCCGCCCCGCCGGCCCGGACCGCACCGACGGCATCGTCGTGCTCACCGGCGGACCGGGGCGGGTCCAGCGCGGGACGCAGGCGCTGGCAGCGGGCGAGGCGCGGAGGATGCTGATCTCGGGCGTCGATCCACGCGTGACCGAGGCGGAGATGGCGAGCCTCTATCGCATCCCCGTCGACCTGCGCGACGCGGTCGATCTCGGCCGCACCGCCGTCGACACCCGCTCCAACGCGGCCGAGACCGCCGCGTGGATCGCCCAGCATGATTATCATTCGATCCGGCTGGTCACGACCGACTGGCATATGCGCCGCGCCCGTTTCGAGCTGGGTCACACCGTGCGCGGCGTGCGGATCGTGACCGATGCCGTGCCGAGCGAGCCCGGCCTCGTCGCCTTGCTCCGCGAATATAACAAGTTCCTGCTGCGACGCGCCTCGGCACTGATCGGGCACTGAGCCGATCTAGCGCCGCTTGCGCGCGTCCGAAGCCCGGCTCGCCAGCGCGCGCTCGATCGCCGCCTCGGCGACCGGCGCCATGCGGGCATAGCCTTCGGCGAGCGGGTGGACCCCATCCTTGCTCAGCCCGCGCGCGAGCAGGCCGTGATCGTCCGCCAGCACCGAATAATAATCGGCAAACGCATAGCCGCGCTCGCTGCAGAACTGCCGCAGCCAGGCGTTCAGCGCGCGCAGTTCCTCGGGGTGCCGTTCGTTCAGCACGTCCTTGGACTGCTCGGTATAGTTGCTGACGGGCAGGACCGAGGCGAACACCACCTTGATGCCGTGGCGATCGGCCAGATCGGCCATCGTTTCGTAATTGGTCTCGATTTGCTCGGCCGTCTGGACCTGCAGGAAGCCCTGCACGTCGTTCACGCCGGCGAGGATCACCACTGCCGCCGGATCCAGCGCGATCACGTCCTGATGGAAGCGCAGGATCATCTGCGCGGTCACCTGGCTGCCGATGCCGCGATTGACGTAGGGCTTGCCGGGAAAGCTCGCCGTCAGATCCCACTTGTCGGTGATCGAATCGCCAAAGAACACCACGCGTTGTTCGCCGGGCTTGGGCGGCGCGAGCGCGGCATCGGCGGGCGCGTAAAGATAGCGCTCGCCGAAATCCTGCATCAGGCTCGGCACCAGCTTGGCACGGAACGGCCCGAGCCACTGGCCCCAATCCTTGTCCTGCACCGTCCGTCGCTCGGGCGAACTCTGATAATCGGGGCGCACCGGCGTCGGCGCCTGTGCTGCCAGCGGCGTGGCGGCGAGCAGCAGCGGCAGTATCGACCAAGCTCTCATTCGTGCGGTCTCCCGAAATCGGGGCGGGCGTCGTCCTGCCCCTGCTCGATGATCGAACGTCGCACCGCGCGGGTGCGGGTGAACAGGTCGAACAAAGCGTCGCCGTCGCCCCAGCGGATCGCGCGCTGCAGCATCGTCACGTCCTCGGTCAGGCGCTGCAGCACCTCGAGCACCGCCTCGCGATTGTTGAGGAACACGTCGCGCCACATCGTCGGATCGGACGCGGCGATGCGGGTGAAGTCGCGGAAGCCGCCGGCGGAGAATTTGATGACCTCCGACTGCGTCACTTCCTCCAGATCGGAAGCGGTGCCGACGATCGAGTAAGCGATCAGGTGTGGCACGTGGCTCGTCACCGCCAGCACCAGATCGTGGTGGCGCGCGTCCATGATCTCGACCTCGGCCCCCAGCCGTTCCCAGAAGGTCGAGACGCGCATCACCGCCGCCGGATCGGTGTCGCCGTCGGGCGTCAGGATGCACCAGCGGCCCTTGAACAACGTGGCGAAGCCCGCGTCGGGCCCGGATTGCTCGGTGCCCGCGACCGGGTGGCCCGGCACGATCGTCGCAGCCGGCAGCGCCGCGCGCATCGCCGCCGCGACCGACGCCTTGGCGCCGCCGACATCGCTCACCACCGCATCGGCGGGCAGATCGTCGGCGATCGCCTCGGCCGCCGTGCCGATCGCGCCGACCGGTACGCACAGCATGACGAGATCGGCGTCGATCACCGCCGCGCCGGCGCCGTCGGCAACATCGTCGCACAGGTCGATCGCGCGTGCGCGCGCGCGCACGTCCGCATCGCCGTCGAAGCCGGTCACGCGCACCGTCGGCATGTTGGCCCGCACCGCATGCGCGATCGACGAGCCGATGAGGCCCAGCCCGATCACCGTCACCCGCGCGAACGGCAGCATCAGCCCGCCTGCCCGACCAGTTCGCGCAACGCGGCGGCGAGCCCGCGCATCTCTTCCTCGGTGCCGATCGTGATGCGCAGCGCGTGCGGCAATTTCTGCCCCGGCAGCCAGCGCGTGATGTAGCCGCGCTCCATCAGGCCATGATAGGCCGCCTCGCCGGTCAGCTTGCCCTCGAACAGGACGAGGATGAAGTTCGCCTTGCTCGGCACCGATGACAGGCCGGCATTGCCGAGCGACGCCACCTCGGCCTCCAGCCACGTCCGCCAGCGGAGATTGTGATCGTGGCTCGCCGCGACGAAATCGTCCGACGCCAGCGCGGCGATCGCCGCCGCCTGTCCGCCGGTGGTGATGTTGAACGGCGCGCGGATCTTGTGCAGCGCCTCGACGATCGGCGCGGCGGCATAGCCCCAGCCGACCCGCTCGGCGGCGAGCCCGTGGATCTTCGAGAATGTCCGCGTGACGAGCACGTTCGGCGCGGACTTGGCGAGCTCCAGCGCGCCGTCATCGTCCTCGGGGTCGAGATATTCGGTATAGGCCTGGTCGAGCACCAGCAGGCAATCCGCCGGTAGCCCGGCATGCAGCCGCGCAATCTCTTCGCGCGAACTGTACGTGCCGGTGGGATTGTTCGGATTGGCGACGAACACCACCCGCGTCCGCGGCGTCACGCCTGCCAGCAGCGCGTCGACATCGGTCGCATAATCGCGATCGTCGACCTCGACCAATTCGGCCCCCACCCGCCGCGCCGCGATCGGATAGACCGAAAAGCCGTAGCGCACGAACATCACCTCGTCGCCCGGCCCGGCGAAGGCGCCGGCGGCGAGATGGAGCAGTTCGTCCGACCCCTGCCCGTAGATCACGCGCTCGGCATCCAGCCCGAACTTGGCGGCGATCGCCGCGCGCAGATCATGCGCGCTCGCGTCGGGGTAGCGTTCGAGCGAAGCCGCATGCGCCGCATAAGCGGTGCGCGCCGCCGGGCTGGTTCCGAGCGGATTCTCGTTCGACGACAGCTTGTGCACGCGACGGCCGTCGTCGGTGGTCGAACGACCGGGGACGTAGGGTGCGATCGCGTCGATCCACGGCTTGGGCGAAGGGCTGCTCATGGGGGCTGCGGTTTAGAGGATCGGCAGCCCATGGCAACCGGTCGGGCGTGGCCGCTGCGCGTTGACACGCATCGCCGCCGATCCTAGCGGCTTGCCCCTTCCATGGCGACGCTCGCAGCCTCGACCGATCAACGCTTCGGCCTCGCGCGGCACGTGCGGCTGCCGGGCGCGTTCGCGCTCGACGGCGGCGCGACGCTCGACGGGATCGAGATCGCCTACGAGACCTACGGCACGCTCGACGCCGACAAGGGCAACGCCGTCCTGATCTGCCACGCGCTGACCGGCGACCAGCATGTCGCCTCGATCCACCCGCGCACCGGCAAGCCGGGCTGGTGGACGCGGATGGTGGGCGCGGGCAAGCCGATCGATCCGGCACGCCACTTCATCATCTGCGCCAACGTGCTCGGATCGTGCATGGGCTCGTCCGGCCCCGCCACGATCGATCCGAAGACCGGCCAGCCTTATGCGATGGCCTTCCCGGTCATCACGCTGCGCGACATGGCGCGCGCGCAGGCCCTGCTGCTCGACCACCTCGAGGTGCCCGTGCTCGCGGCGGCGGTCGGCGGCTCGATGGGCGGGATGCAGGTGCTCGAATGGGCGGCGACCTTCCCCAGGCGCGTGCGCAGCGCGGTGGTGATCGCCAGCGCCGCGCGCCATTCGGCGCAGAACATCGCCTTCCACGAGGTCGGCCGCCAGGCGATCATGGCCGATCCCAACTGGCAGCGCGGCGACTATTACGGCACCGGCGCCGCGCCGGCCGCGGGCCTTGCCGTCGCGCGGATGGCGGCGCACATCACCTACCTGTCCGAAGCGGCGATGCACGACAAGTTCGGGCGCAAGCTGCAGGATCGCGGGCAGGTCGGCTTCGGCTTCGACGCCGATTTCCAGGTGGAGAGCTATCTGCGCCATCAGGGGATCAGCTTCGTCGACCGGTTCGACGCCAACTCCTATCTCTACATCACCCGCGCAATGGACTATTTCGATCTGGCGCAGGAGCATGGCGGCCGGCTGGCCAACGCCTTTCGCGGCAGCGCCACGCGCTTCTGCATCGCCAGCTTCGACACCGACTGGCTCTACCCCACCTCCGAATCGCGCGCGATCGTGCATGCGCTCAACGCGGCCGGCTGCGCCGTCAGCTTCGTCGAGCTGACCGCACCATTCGGACATGACAGCTTCCTGCTGGAGGTGCCGGAGCTGTTCGGCATGATCGACGGCTTCCTCCGCGCCGGCGCGCCGTGAACCTGCGCCCCGATCTCGCGCTGATCGCCGAGCATGTCGTGCCCGGCAGCCGCGCGCTCGACATCGGCTGCGGTGACGGCGACCTGATGGCGGTGCTGCGCAAGGCGCATGTCGACGTGCGCGGGCTGGAGCTCGATCCGGCCAACGTCGCGCTGGCGGTGGCGCGCGGCCTGTCGGTGGTGCAGGGCGATGCCGACGCCGACCTTGCTTATTATCCCGACGATGCGTTCGACTATGCGATCCTCAGCCAGACGCTGCAGACCGCGCGCCGCCCGGATCAGGTTCTGGCCGAGCTGCTGCGCATCGGCCGCCGCGCCTTCGTCTCCTTCCCCAATTTCGCTTACTGGCGCGTGCGCTGGGGGCTGATGTGGGGCGGCCGCATGCCGGTGACGAAGGCGCTGCCGGTGTCGTGGTACGAGACGCAGGACATCCATCATCTGACGATCGACGATTTCCGCGCGCTGGTGGCGGAAAGCGGCATCCGCGTCGAGGATGCGTGGTTCCTGCGCGGCAGCAAGCGCATCGGCACCGCCGCCGCCAACCTGCTCGCCGAACATGCCGTGTTCCTGCTGAAGCGCGACTAGCGGGGCTTGCCCGGGTCCGTCGCCGCCGCCATCATGGCGGCGTGGCGGACATGCTGACCCTGGGGCGCCGACAGGCGATCGCCGCGACCGCCGCCGGCCTGCTGGCACCAGCGCCTGCCCGCGCGGAGGCGAAGCCGCCGATCACCACCCGGATCCTCATCGAGGATGCGCGTCTGTGGGTGGCGGCGACGATCGGCAAGGACAGTCCGCGCCTGTTCTGTGTCGATACCGGCGCCCCGCGCAACTTCCTGCGCCCCGAAATCGCACATGCGCTGAAGCTGCCGGTGAAGGGCGGGCAGGTCGTCGGCGGGCTCGGCAAGAGGCAGGTGGCCGGTGACATCGTCGCGGCGGACGATCTGGTGATCGGCGGCGCGCTCCGCATCCCCCTCACCCTGTTCGTCCTTTACGATTTCCAGCAGGGCCTGCCGCCCGATGCGGCGGGGCTGCTGGCGGCGGGCATCTTCACCGGGCGCGACTGCGATATCGATCTGGCTGCGGGCCAGTGGCGGCTCTGGCCGAGCGGGCGGCCGACGGCACCGGACATGACCCTGCTCGACTCGCGCTTCATCGGCGGCGACGGTCGCGGCCTGTGGTCCGACAAGATCGAGGTCACCGCCTACGTCGCCGGCAAGCCGTACCGGCTCGTCTGCGATACCGGCGCGCCCGGCGGCATCCTGCTCTTCTCGCACGCCGCGCGCGCCAATCGCCTGTTCGACGACACGACGCCGTTCGCGATCGAGCCCACCGGGGGCTTCGGCGGGCGCGCCGCGAAGCTCAGTCGCGTCATGCGGATGGGGCCCGTCCAGCTTGGGCCGCTGACGATCGACCGGCCGCTGGTGACGGTGATGGATCCCGACCAGAGCAGCCGGTTCAGCGACCATGACGGCGTGATCGGCCTGTCGCTGCTTCAGCTGCTCGCGCTGTCGACCGACATCCGCCTGCGCAAGGTGTGGGCGACGCGCAACGATCGGCCGGTTCCGCCCGACCGCTATCGGCCGGCGGGCATCTGGCTCGACCGTACCGACGACGGCACCGTGGCGGTGACGGTGGTCGGCACCGGCAGCCCGGCGGCGGCCGCCGGGCTGCGCGCCGGCGACGTCGTGGTCGATCCGCCGACGCTTGCCGAGGCGATCGTGCGGACCAACCAGCCGCCCGGGCGCGAAGTGGCACTCGGCATTCGACGCGACGGCGCGGTTTCGACCGTGCGCTACACGGTCAGGCCGTATCTGTAGCCCATGCCGTCATCCCGGCGCAGGCCGGGATCCAGATCGCGCAACGCCCGCTGCCTGGACCCCGACCTACGCCGGGGTGACGATACATGTCGCAGAGAACGGGAGTTACTTCTCCAGCACGTCCGCCACGAAGCGGTCGAGCAGGCGCACGCCGTAGCCGGTCGCGCCCTTCTCCCACATCGTGCCGGGCTTGGCGGCCCATACCATGCCGGCAATGTCGAGATGCGCCCACTTCACGCCCTCGTCGACGAAGCGCTGGATGAACTGCGCGGCGGTGATCGAGCCGGCTTCGCGCCCGCCGATATTCTTCATGTCGGCGATCGGGCTGTCGATCATCTTGTCATAGGCATCGCCCAGCGGCATCCGCCAGAGCTTCTCACCGACGCCGCGCCCGGCGGCGAGCAGGCCTTCGGCCAGCGTGTCGTCGTTCGAGAAGATGCCGCCATGCTCGTGGCCGAGGCTGATGATCATCGCGCCGGTCAGCGTCGCCAGATCGACGATCGTCTTCGGCTGATATTTGCGCTGCACCCAGGTGATCGCGTCGCACAGCACCAGCCGGCCCTCGGCGTCGGTGTTGATCACCTCGATCGTCTGGCCCGACATCGAGGTGACGACGTCGCCCGGCCGCTGCGCCTTGCCGTCGGGCATGTTCTCCACGAGGCCGCACACGCCGATGACGTGCGCATTGGCCTTGCGCGTGGCGATCGCCTTAATCGTGCCGACGACGGCGCCCGCGCCGCCCATGTCCCACTTCATGTCTTCCATGCCCGCGCCGGGCTTCAGGCTGATGCCGCCGGTGTCGAACGTCACGCCCTTGCCGACGAACGCGACCGGCTCCTTGATGCCGCCGCTGCCGTCATAGGTGAGGACGAGCAGGCGCGCCTCGCGCTCCGAGCCCTGCGACACGCCGAGCAGGGCGCCCATGCCGGCGGCCTGCATCGCCGCCTCGTCCAGCACCTCGATGCCGATGCCCAGCGCGGCGAGCTCCTGGCAGCGCTCGACGAAGCTTTCGGGATAGATGACGTTGCCCGGCTCGGCCACCAGCCCACGCGTGAAGGCGACGCCCTGCGCGACGGCATCCAGCGGTGCCCATGCCGCCTCGGCCTCGGCGAGCTGGTCGCCGACGACGATCTCGACCGAGGTCAGCGTCGGCTTCTGCTTGGCCGGCAGCTTCGTGCGATAGGTGTCGAACCGCCAGCTGCGCAGGCTCGCGCCCAGCGCCAACCCGGCGGCGAAGGCCGGCCGATCGGCGGCCGGCAGGCTCGTCAGGTCCACCGTCAGCGCCGTCGTGCCCGAAGTCAGCAGCCGCGCCGCGAGCGCGCTGCCGGCGCGCTCCGCGTCGCCCGTGCCGAACAGCAGGATCTGCCGCACCGCGCCCTCGAACGGCGCGTGCAGCCCGACCACCGCGCCGGGCTCGCCCGCAAACGCCGCACCCGACGCCGCCGCTTTGGCGATCGTCGCCGCCTCGCCCAGCGCCGCTTCGGGCACGGCACCGCCGGCGGCGGGAAAAGCGAGGGCGGCGGTGCCGGCGCTGCGGCCGGTGCTGAGCGTGATGCTGATCAAGGAGGAAGCCTTTCCGATTGAACGCTCTATCTAGGACGGCGGACGCGCATCGCAAAGCGGCGCAACGTGGCGATTTTACAAGATTGCGACACTGGGGCGGCTGCGATATCGGCCGCCAATGCGGCGGGGAACAAGGGGGAAGCGGACGGACGTCGCGCATGCATCGCTGCTGGCGGTCGCAATCGCGTTGGCTGCGCCCGCCGTCGCGCAGGATCTCGCCGCACGGCCGGTCGCGCCGCCCGCCACCAGCGGCGATACCGAGACGCCGACCGACGATCAGCAGATCACCTTCTCGGCGACCGACCTTTCCTACGACGACGACAACGATATCGCCACCGCGACCGGCGACGTGCGGATGCTGCGCGCCGGCAGCCGCCTGCGCGCCGACAAGGTGGTGTGGAACCGCAAGACCGGGCGCATCGTCGCGAGCGGCAACGTCGCGACCGTCAGCCCCGGCGGCGACACCACCTACGCCGATCAGATCGATTTGACCGACGACATGAAGAACGGCGTTGCCGACAATCTGCTGCTGGTACTGGCCGACGGCGGCCGGCTGGCGGCGCGCCACAGCACGAAGGACGGCGATCGCACGACCCTCGATCGCGCCGCCTACACGCCGTGCCGCGTGGTCGATGCCAGCGATTGCCCGAAGACGCCGTCGTGGCAGATCACCGCGGTGCGCGTGGTGCTCGATCAGGGCAAGCACCGCATCTATTATCGCGATGCACGCTTCCGCCTGTTCGGGCTGACGGTGATGGCGCTGCCCGGCTTCTCGCACCCCGACGGATCGGGCAATGGCGGCGGCGGCACCGGGCTGCTGCTGCCGAACATGCAGGTCAGCAAGGCGACCGGCGTCGAGCTCGATCTGCCTTATTATCTCCAGCTCGCGCCCAACCGCGACCTGACGGTGACGCCGCACGTCTATTCGGCGGTGCCCCCCGCGCTGGAACTGCTCTACCGCAACCTCGACCAGATCGGTGCCTATCAGATCCGCGGCATGGTGACGGCCGGCTCGCGCCTGCCGGCCAGCATCAACCCCTTGCCGGGCGACAAGAATCACGGGTTGCGCGGCTTCATCGACGCCAACGGCACGTGGCAGCTCGGGCCGGACTGGACGATCCACGCCGCCATCCGCGCCGAAACCGACCGCACCTTCATGAAGCGCTTCGATATTTCGAACGACGACCGGCTGCGCTCGACCATTCGCGCCGAACGCATCGACGACGACAGCTATTTGTCGATCGCCGGCTGGTTCGTGCAGGAAATCCGCGCCGGCTATTCGCAGGGCCAGCAGCCGATCGCGATGCCCGAGATCGACTATCGCCGCCGGGTCAAGGATCCGTGGCTCGGCGGCACCTTCCAGGCCGAGCTCAACACGCTCGCGCTCACCCGCACCGAGGGACAGGATACGCAGCGCGCCTTCGCCGGGCTGCGCTGGGATCTCACCAAGCTCACCCCGCTCGGCCAGCTGGTGACGTTCACCGCTTATGGCCGCGGCGACGTCTACCATACCGCCGGCGCGGGCGAGACCGACATCGTCGCCTATCGCGGCCAGAATGGCTGGCAGACGCGCGGCATCGGCCTGGTCGCGGTCGACATGCGTTGGCCGTTCGTGGGCGAGCTGTTCGGCGGCACGCAGCAGATCGTCCCGCGCGTGCAGTTCGTGGGCCAGCCGCACACCAAGAACGTCACGATCCCCGACGAAGACAGCCGCGCGGTCGATCTGGAAGATTCGAACCTGTTCGCGCTCAACCGCTTCTCGGGCTACGACCGGTGGGACGATTCCAGCCGCGTCACCTATGGTGCCGAGTGGAACTACACCCGGCCCGCATTCGAGGTGCACGGCGTCATCGGCCAGAGCTACCGCCTGAGCACGGAACCGACGATCCTGCCCTCGGGCACGGGGCTCTCGGGGCAATTTTCGGACTATGTCGGCCGCGTCACCGTCAAATACGGCAATTTCGTCGAGTTCACCGAGCGGTTCCGCCTCGACAAGTCCACGCTCGCCGTCCGCCGCAGCGAGTTCGACGCGACCGTCGGCACGCGAAACACCTATTTCCTGGTCGGCTATCTCCGCCTCAACCGCGACATCGACCCGACGATCGCCGACCTGCGCGACGATAGCGAAGTACGGTTTGCCGGCCGCATCCAGATCGCGCGCTATTGGTCGATCTTCGGCTCGACGGTGATCGACCTCACGAAGCGCAGCGACGATCCCACCTCGCTCTCGGACGGCTTCTCGCCGGTGCGCGACCGCGTCGGCCTCGTCTACGAAAACGAGTGCATCTCGCTCGGCCTCACCTGGCGCCGGGATTACGATCCCACCGGCGACGCGCGACGCGGCAGCACGTTCAGCTTGCGGCTGGCCTTGAAGAACGTTGGCCGCTAAGCAGCGGTTCAGCCGTACGAGCCTAGCGGGGGCGGCTCGACGGCGGATCAGGGACGGAGCGGGTTTTGACGGTGGACGGTAAGGGTAAGCGTGCGTTGGCCGCGCTGATGGGGGCGGCCATTCTGATGGCGCCGCTTCCGGCGATGGCGCAGGAGACGACGGGTCCGCTCGATCTCCCCAACGACGTGCAATTGCTGGCACCGCCCGATCCGGCGATCCGCAAGGCGACCGCGATCGTCAACGGCACGATCATCACCGAGACCGACATCGATCAGCGGCTCGCGCTGGTGCTCGTCGCCAATCAGGGCAAGGTCTCGGACGAGGAGCGGCAGCGGCTGCGCCTGCAGGTGCTGTCGAACCTGATCGACGAGACGCTCGAGATCGACGAGGCCAAGGCCAACAAGATCACGATCGACAAGAGCGAGATCGACAACAGCTACGCGCGCGTCGGCCAGCAGTTCAAGATGACGCCCGACAAGTTTTCCGACTATGTCCGCTCGGTGGGCTCGTCGCCCGCCTCGTTGAAGCGCCAGATCGAGGGCGAGAGCGCGTGGCGCCGCGTGCTGAGCCGCGAGGTCGAGCCGTTCGTCAGCATCAGCGACGAAGAGGTGACCCAGGTCATCAAGCGGCTGGAAGCCGCCAAGGGCCAGCCCGAATATCATGTCGGCGAAATCTATCTGTCGGCGACCCCGGTCACGCAGGCGCAGGTCGAGGCCAACGCCAACCGCATCGTCGAGCAGGTCCGCCAGGGCGCCTCGTTCGTCGCTTATGCCCGCCAATATTCCGAAGCGTCGACCGCAGCGGTCGGCGGCGACCTCGGCTGGGTGCGTGCCCAGCAATTGCCAGACGCGCTCGCCAACGTCCTGCCGCAGATGCAGAGCGGCACGGTCAGCGCGCCGATCCCGATTTCGGGCGGTTTTTCGATCATCGCGCTGATCGACAAGCGCCAGGTGCTGATGGCCGATCCGCGCGATGCGGTCCTTTCGCTGAAGCAGCTCACGATCACCTTCCCGGCCAATGTCAGCCGCGAGCAGGCGCAGCCGAAGGTCACCGCTTTCTCCGACGGGCTGAAGACACTGCAGGGCTGCGGCAAGGTCGCCGAATTCGCCAAGGCGATGAACGCCGAGGTGATCGACAACGACGCGGTCAAGGTGCGCGACCTGCCCGCCCCGCTCCAGCCGATCATGCTCAACCTGCGCGTCGGCGAATCGTCGCCGCCGTTCGGCTCCTCGACCGACGGCGTACACGCGCTGGTGGTGTGCGGCCGCGACGACCCGGAAACGGCGAGCATCCCCACGTTCGAGCAGATCCAGACGCAGATGTCGGACGAGCGCGTGAACATGCGTGCGCGCCGCTACCTGCGCGACCTGCGCCGCGATGCGATCATCGACTATCGCTGATCCCGGCCCCCCGCTCGCGGTGGCGCTCGGCGACCCTGCCGGGGTCGGGCCGGAAATCACCGCCAAGGCGTGGGCGGCGCGGGTCGAGGAAGGCTTGCCGCCGTTCTTCGCCGTCGGCGATCCTCGGTCGATCGCGGCCGTCTGGGACGGGCCGATCGCGCGGATCACCGATCCCGCCGCCGCGCGCGCCTGTTTCGCCGAGGCCTTGCCCGTAATCCAGGTCGAGGATGCGGGCGCGATCATCCCCGGCGAGCCGAACCTGCCCGGTGCGCGCTGTTCGCTCGATTCGCTGGAGCTGGCGGTCGGCCTCACCCGCTCGAACGCCGCGGCTGCGATCGTCACCGCGCCCGTCGCCAAGGTTCAGCTCTACGATATCGGCTTCGTCCATCCGGGGCAGACCGAATTCGTCGCCGAACGCTGCGGCATCTCGCGCGACAATGCCGTGATGATGCTCGCCGGGCCGTCGCTGCGCACCGTGCCGGTGACGACCCACATTCCGCTGCGCGACGCGGCCGGCATCCTCACCGTCGAGCTGATCCTCGCCAAGGCACGCACGACCGATCGCGGGCTGGTGCGCGATTTCGGCATCGCCCGCCCGCGCCTCGCCATCGCCGGCTTCAATCCGCATGCCGGCGAGAGCGGCGCGCTGGGCCGCGAGGAGATCGACGTGATCGCGCCCGCGGTCGAACGGCTGCGCGAGGAGGGCATCGACGTGGTCGGACCGCTGGCGGCCGACACGATGTTCCACGATCGCGCACGGCGCCAATATGATGCGGCGCTCTGCATGTATCATGATCAGGCGCTGATCCCGATCAAGACGCTCCATTTCGACGAGGGCGTGAACATCACGCTCGGCCTGCCGATCGTGCGGACCGCGCCCGATCACGGCACCGCCTTCAACATTGCCGGGCAGGATCGCGCGCATCCGGGCGCGATGATCGCCGCCATCCGCCTTGCCGCCCAGTGCGCGGAGTATCGCGCGCGCACGGCGTGACCCTCGCCGACCTTCCTCCGCTGCGCGAGGTGATCGCGCGCCATGGCCTTTCGGCCGAAAAATCGCTCGGGCAGAACTTCCTGCTCGACGGCCAGTTGCTCGATCGGATCGCGCGCGTGCCGGGGCCGCTCGACGGTGCCCTGGTCTACGAGGTCGGGCCGGGGCCGGGCGGCCTCACCCGCGCATTACTCGGCGCCGGGGCCGAGGTGATCGCGGTCGAACGCGACCGCCGCTGCCTGCCCGCGCTCGCCGAGCTGGGCGAGGCCGCGCCGGGCCGGCTGCGCGTGATCGAGGGCGACGCGCTGGCGATCGACGAGCTCGCCCTTGCCGGCGGCGCGCACATCGTCGCCAACCTGCCCTACAATGTCGGCACCGCTTTGCTCGTCCGCTGGCTCGGCACGACTGCATGGCCGCCCTGGTGGCGCTCGCTGACTCTGATGTTCCAGAAGGAAGTGGCCGAGCGGATCGTCGCCCGGCCCGACACCGGCGCCTACGGCCGGCTGGCGGTGCTGGCGCAGTGGCGGACGCACGCGCGCATCGCGTTGCCGGTGCATCGCTCGGCGTTCGTACCCTCGCCCAAGGTGATGTCGGCGGTGGTTCACATCGTGCCGGCCGAGCAGCCCGACGGCGTCACGCCCAAGGTGCTGGAGGCGTTGACCGGCGCCGCCTTCGGTCAGCGGCGCAAGATGCTGCGGCAGAGCCTGAAGGGCCTGCCCGGCGCGCTGGGGGCGCTGGCCGAATTGGGCATCGACCCGACGCGCCGCGCCGAGACGCTGTCGGTCGAGGAATTCGTCGCGATCGCACGCACGCTGGCGCGCTGAGCGATCCTTACGGCTTCTGCTGCTTCTGCGTCGCCTGTTCCTGGCCCTTGGGCGGAACCGTCGCGGTCGCCTGCGCAGTCTGCACCGCCGGCGGCGGCCCCTTCGCGATCACCGCCGCAAGCTGCGTCGAGACCGCGCACGGCGCCTTGCAGAGCTGGTTGATCCGCGCGAGGTTCACCTTGGCACGCTCGACCGCACCTTTCTGCACCATCGCCTCGCCCTGCCCGGCCAGCGCCGAAACGTCATTGGGGTCGAGCGTCAGCGCGCTGCGATAGAAGCGCACCGCCTTGCCCGGCAAATTCTGCGCGGTCGCGACATGGCCCAGCGCGACGAAGGCGGCGCGGTTGCGCGGATCGACCGCCAGCGCGGTTTCCAGCGCATCCTCGGCCCCGGCGGTGTTGCCGGCCTTCAGCAGCCCCTCGCCCTGCGCCAGCAACGCCATGCTGCGCGGATCGATCTGCGCATCGGGCTTCTGCCCCATGCTGCTGCTGGACAGGGTCGCCAGCGTGGCGGCAAGGGCGAGCGCGGCAGGGGAAAAACGCATCAGGAGCTCCACGAGGGGCGAAGCCCTGACCTCTAGCATGGCGCAGTCAGGGCGGCGACGAAAAAGCCGTCGGTGCCGTCATTTGCCGGGGTCAGCAGCCGCCCGGCGCCCGCCGGATGCCCCGCCGCGACCGACGACACCACCGACCAGTGCGGATTGCTCGCGAGGAAGTCCGAGATGCGGTCGCGCCCCTCTTCCGCCAGCAATGAGCAGACCGCATAGACCAGCCGGCCGCCCGGGCGCACCAGCGGTGCCGCAAGCTCCAGCACATGCTGCTGCATCGCCACCAGCCGATCGAGCCGGGCGGGCGAGAGCCGCCAGCGCGCCTCGGGATTGCGCCGCCACGTGCCGGTGCCCGAGCAGGGCGCATCGACCAGCACGACGTCGGCCTGCGCCGCCAGATCGGCCAGCGCCTCGGTCTCGCGGCCACCGTCGAGCAGGCGCGTCTCGATACGGCCGACGCCGGCCCGCTCGGCCCGCGGCCACAATCGCGCCAGCCGGCCGCGATCGACGTCGCAGGCGACCAGCCGCCCCTCGCCATCCATCATCGCGGCGAGCGCGAGCGTCTTGCCGCCGGCGCCGGCGCAGAGATCGACCACGGTCATGCGCGGCTGCGCGGCACAGGCGAGCGCGATCAGCTGGCTGCCCTCGTCCTGCACCTCGATCAGACCGTCGCGAAAGGCGCCGGTGGCCTCCACCGCCGTGCCCTCGGGCAGGCGCAGCGCGTCGGGGCTGAGCAGGCCGGGCACCGCGTCCGGCAGCAGGGCAAGCACCGCCTCGCGATCGGCCTTTAGCCGGTTGACGCGCAGATCGAGCGGCGCGCGCGCCATCAGCGCGGGCCATTCGTCAGGGGGCAGCGCCTTGGTCAGGCGCCCGACCAGCCAGTCGGGCGCCACGCCGGCGGGGGCAACCGGCTCGGCCGGATCGATCGCCGCCGGCCCGTGGCGGCTGCCGTCGAACAGGTCCGCCAGCTCCGGACGATCGCCGGCGAGGCCGATCATCGCCGCCCGCCCGCTGACAGGCGGCTGGCCCGCGCGACGGATCGCCGCATAAGCAAGCTCGCGCACCTCGCGCCGGTCGGTCGATCCGGCGAAGCGGCGGACCTTAAAGTAACGCGCGATCAGCGTGTCGGCCGCCGCTCCCCCGGTGCGCGCGGCGACCAGCACCGCATCCACGATCTCGATCGCGGCCTGCACCCGTGCTGCAGGGGTCAATTGCGTGGTCCCGGCGCGGCCACCTAGCCGAGCGAAGGATAATTGGGCGACTCGCGCGTGATCGTCACGTCGTGGACGTGGCTCTCGCGCAGACCGGCATTGGTGATGCGCACGAACCGCGCTTTCTCGCGCAGCTCGGCAAGCGTCGCCGCGCCGGTATAGCCCATCGCCGCCTTCACGCCGCCCACCAGCTGGTGGATCACCTCGCGCGCCGGGCCCTTATAGGGCACCTGCCCCTCGATGCCCTCGGGCACCAGCTTGAGCTGGTCGCGCACGTCCTGCTGGAAATAGCGATCGGCCGAGCCGCGCGTCATCGCCGCCAGGCTTCCCATCCCGCGATAGGATTTGAACGCACGTCCTTGATGAAGAAAGGTTTCTCCCGGCGCCTCATCGGTTCCGGCGAGCAGCGAGCCGATCATCACGCACGACGCGCCCGCCGCCAGCGCCTTGGCGACATCGCCCGAGGTGCGCAGGCCGCCGTCGGCGATCACCGGCACGCCGGATTTCCACGCCTCCTCGGCTGCTTCCATCACGGCGGTAAGCTGCGGCACGCCAACACCGGCGACGACCCGCGTGGTGCAGATCGATCCGGGGCCGATGCCGACCTTGATGCCGTCCGCCCCCGCATCGATCAGCGCGCGCGTGGCTTCCGCCGTCGCGACGTTGCCGGCGATGATCTGGACCGAGTTGGACAGGCGCTTCACCCGCTCGACCGCGCGCGCCACGTCGCGATTATGGCCGTGCGCGGTATCGATCACGATCAGGTCGCATTCGGCGTCGATCAGCGCCTCGGTGCGCGCAAAGCCCTTGTCGCCCACCGTCGTCGCGGCGGCCACGCGCAGCCGGCCCGACCCATCCTTGGTCGCGTTCGGGTAGGTGACCGCCTTCTCGATATCCTTGACGGTGATCAGGCCGACGCAGCGATAGGCCTCGTCCACCACCAGCAGTTTCTCGATCCGCCGCTGGTGGAGCAGGCGACGCGCCTCGCCGGTATTGACCCCGGCGGGCACGGTGACGAGGTTCTGGCTCGTCATCAATTCCGCCACCGGCTGTTCCGGCGCATCGGCGAAGCGCATGTCGCGATGGGTGAGGATGCCCACCAGCGTGCCGTCGGCCTCCACCACCGGGAAGCCCGAGATGCGGTGCCGTTCCATCAGCGCGCGCGCATCGGCGAGCGTGTCGTCGGGGCGCAGCGTGATCGGGTTGACCACCATGCCGCTCTCGAACCGCTTGACCGCGCGCACCGCCGCCGCCTGCTCGTCGACCTCGAGGTTGCGATGGAGCACGCCGATGCCGCCGAGCTGCGCCATGACGATCGCCATGTCGGCCTCGGTCACCGTGTCCATCGCCGCCGACAGGATCGGGATGGTCAGGGCGATGTCGCGCGTTACCCGGCTGCGCGTGTCGGCGCCGCTCGGCACGATATCGGACGCGCCGGGCCGAAGCAGCACGTCGTCGAAGGTCAAACCGAGCTCGATGTTCATGAATCCCCGTGGTGACAGGCGAGAAGGATTCGCGGCCATATAGGCTGCCGCTCCCGGCGGCGCTAGGCCACGTCGGCGCGTGCCAGCAGCGTTCGGGCGCTATCGACGTGCAATGTTTCGATCATTCGACCGCGAAACCGCTCCGCGCCGCCGGTCGCCGCCGCCACCAGCGCACGCGCTTCCTCGATGTCGGCCTCGCTCGGCACGAACAGCCGGTTGCACGGTTCGATCTGGTCGGGGTGGATCAGCGACTTGCCGTCGAAGCCGGCGCGCTGCCCGGCCCTGGCGTCGGCGGCGAACCCTTCGGCATCGTCCAGCCGGTTGTAGACACCGTCCAGCGCCAGCTTGCCCGCCGCGCGCGCGGCCAATAGGATCAGGTGGAGCGAAGGCTCCAGCGCCGCGCGCCCCGCCCCGACCGGAATGCGCAGCGCGGCGGCAAGGTCGTTCACCCCCGCGATCAGCCCGGCCACGGCATGCTCCGCGGCGATCTGGCGCGCGGCATAGACCCCGGCGGCGGTCTCGATCATCGCCAATATCGGCATGCCCGCCCGCTCGCCGACATGGCGCACGGCGAGCGGATCGTCGACCTTCGGCAGCACGATCAGGTCGAGCCCGGGCAGGCGCGCCACCGCCGCGAGATCGGCATCGTGCCAGTTGCTCTCCGCGCCGTTCAACCGCACCGCGAGCAGCCGATCGCCCCAATTCTCGTTCGACGCCGCCACCGCGGCGGCGCGCGCCTCGGCCTTGTCCCCCTCGGCCACGGCGTCTTCCAGATCGAGGATGACGAGATCGCAGGCGAGCGTCCGCGCCTTGGCCACCGCCCGCGCGTTCGAGGCCGGCAGGAACAAAGCGGAGCGGATCGGCGCGATATGGGTCATAGATGCTGCTCTATCTCGCCGAGTGGCACAGGTTAAGCCCTGCATCGGTGCGAAATTTGCAACCTCTCCTAACGTAGCGTTAACCTTCTTCGCGCATCCCCCGCGCATGGCCGATACACCGGATCGCGACGAGAAGACCGAAGCCCCGACCGCCAAGCGGCGCAACGACGCCGTCGAGCAGGGCGACGTCCTCCAGTCGCGCGAATTGGGCACCGCGCTGGTCATTCTCGCCGGTGCCGCGTGGATCGCCTTGGCCGGCCCGTGGATGGTGGGATCGTGCGAGCAGATGCTGCGCCGTGGCCTCACCTTCGACAGCGGCGACATCGTCGGCTTCGATCCGCTGCGCGCCTTCCTCGCATTGCTGCTGCCCGTCCTGCTGCCGCTCGCCACCCTGTTCGGGCTGACGCTGGTGGCGGCGATCGGCACGCCCGCGATGCTCGGCTCGCTCGGCTTCCGCTGGAGCGCGCTCGGGTTCAAGGCCGAGAAGATCAATCCGCTCACCGGCATGAAGCGCGTGTTCGGCGTGCAGGGCCTGATCGAGCTCGGCAAGGGCCTGGCCAAGGTGCTGGTGCTGGGCCTCGTCGCGTGGTGGCTGCTGCGCAGCCGCATGCCATCGATCATGGGGCTGGGCCGGCAGGATTTCGTCAGCGCCATCGGTTCGATCGGCCACGGTTTTTCCAGCGCCATCCTCGTCATGGCGCTGGCGCTGGCGTTGATCGCCGGTTTCGACCTGCCCGCGCAGATTATCCAGCGTGCCGGCCGCCTCCGCATGACGAAACAGGAGGTGAAGGATGAGCACAAGCAGACCGAAGGCTCGCCCGACGTGAAGATGGCGCTGCGCCGCAAGCAGCACCAGCTCCTCTCCGGCGGCGCGCGCAAGGCGATGGCGCAGGCCAGCGTCGTGCTCACCAACCCGACCCATTTCGCCGTGGCGCTGCAATATCGCCCCGGCTTCGATTCGGCGCCGATCGTCGTCGCCAAGGGCCGCGGGGCCACCGCCGCAGCGATCCGCGAGCTGGCGGATGCGCACGCCGTGCCGATCCTGTCCTACCCGCAGCTCGCCCGCGCCATCTACTTCACCAGCCGCGAGGGCATGCTGATCCGCGACGATCTCTACATCGCCGTCGCGACCGTCCTGGCGTTCGTCTTCAATCTCGACCGCGCGATGGCCGACGGCGTCGTCCAGCCGCAGATCGACGTGCCCGAGGCAGCTAGGTTCGATGAGAACGGTAATGCAACCCGTTCTTAACCATGGACGGCGCAAGCACTTAACGCGCGCCGTGCGCCGCCGTTAACCGGACACAGCCATGACCACGACGAGCAGCACCACAGCCACCAGCAGCACCGCCGCGGCGACGACCACGTCGACGCTCGCGTCGGCCGGCAGTTCGATCCTGACCTCGCTGAATGCGGGATCGGGCATCGACACCTCGTCGCTCACGACCAACCTGACGCAGGCCACCTTCTCCGCCAAGGAGCAGGCGCTCAGCACCAAGGAAACCAACAACACCGCGCAGATCAGCTCGCTCGGCACGCTGACCGGCGGCATCGATTCGTTCGCGTCCGCGCTCTCGAGCCTGGTCTCGGGCGGTACGCTGAACACGCAGGTCACGAGCTCCGACAGCACGGTCCTGACCGCCACCGCGCAGGCCGGCGCGAGCATCTCCAACCTCTCGTCGCAGATCGAGGTGCGGCAGATCGCGCAGGCGCAGAGCCTCGTCTCCGCCTACCTCACCAACAGCGGCAGCGCGATCGGCACCGGCACGCTCACGCTCAACAACGGCACGACCAACTTCACGGTCACGATCGACTCGACCAACAACACGCTTGCCGGCCTCGCCCGCGCGATCAACGCGACATCGAGCGGCGTCACCGCCAGCATCGTCACGGACTCGACCGGCGCGCGCCTCGTGCTGAAGGGCGCGACCGGCGCGGCGAACGCCTTCACGCTGACCGCCAGTGCGGGCGCGGATGCGAGCCTGCAGCGCTTCACCAGCGGTGCAAGCGGCATGACGCTCTCGGGAAGCACGGTCAGTTCGGCTTCGCTCACCGACGCGACTACGGCGTCGGTCGGCCAGGGCAGCTTCACGCTGACCAACGGCGGCACGTCAAAAACGCTGACGATCGACAGCAGCAACGACAATCTCAATGGGCTGGCGAGCGCGATCACCGGCGCCGGCCTCGGCCTCACCGCCAATGTCGTCACCGACAGCAACGGCGCGCATCTGGAGGTGACCAACACCGACGGCAGCACGCCGTCATTCACGCTGGCGCCCGCTTCCGATGCGCAGGCGGGCCTGTCGCGCTTCGCCTACGGCACGACCAGCACGACCGGCATGACCACCGCGCAGGCGGCGCAGGACGCGATCATCCGCATGGATGGCGTCAACATCACGCGTGCGACGAACACGGTGTCCGACGTCGTCCCCGGCGTGACGCTCAGCCTGGTCGCCGCCAAACCCGGCACCACCATATCGCTCAGCGCCTCGGTCCCCACCGCGGCGATCAGCCAGGCGGTAAGCGACTTCGTCGGCGCCTACAACACGATGAAGGCGGAGATCGCCACGGCCACCGCCGCGCCCACCGCCTCCGCCGCCGCCGGCCCGCTCTACGGCAATACCGCCATCCAGCAGATGATGAACCAGCTCGCCAAGCTGAGTTCCACCGTCCTCAACTCGTCGGGCGGCCCATCGAGCCTCGCCGAGATCGGCGTCTCGACCAACCTCGACGGCACGCTGTCGCTCAACTCGGCCACGCTCACCACCGCGCTCCAGAATTATCCCGACGCGGTCGAGGCGATGTTCAACCCGACCCAGCACAGCAGCAGCCCGCTCATCAAGATCACGAGCGCGATGGGCGCGGTCGCGCCCGGCACCTATGCGGTCAGCGGCGTGACGGCGCAGACCAGCACGTCGTCGGCGCAGGCGACGTTCGGCACCACCAAGGGCATCACGACCGGCTCGACCGTCTATGCCTCGGTCACCTCCAGCGCGAGCGGGCTGGTGATCGAACCGCAGGGCGACGTCGCCAGCGCGACGATCACGGTCGATCCCGGCCTGGGCGGAGCGCTCAAGGCGATCCGCGACGCGCTGCGCGCCACCAACGGCGCGCTCGATACGCTCAGCACGCAGCTGACCGACACCCAGAAGGATCTCGCCACGCAACGCACTACGCTGCAGGCCAGCGAGGATGCCTATTCGGCGCAGCTCACCACCCAGTTCACGGCGATGACCACCCGCGTGTCCAACTACAACTCGATCAAGAGCTACCTGACGCAGCAGGTGGCCGTCTGGACCAAGAGCACCAACTGATGTTCGGCGCCCCTTCCCGTTACGGCGCTCCGGCCGGCCGCTATCGCGACGTCGATGTCCAGGCGCGCATCGAAGGCGCGTCGCCCCACGGCCTCGTCGCCATCCTGTTCGACGAGCTGCTCAAAGGGCTGGACACGCTGCGCGCGGCCGAACGCACCGGCACCACCATGCGCCATGGCGGCGTCCAGTCGCAGGTCGTCTCGATCATCCAGGGGCTCGAGGCCGGGCTCGATCGCCAGCGCGGCGGCGACATCGCCCGCAACCTCGGCCGGGTCTATCGCCAATCCAGCCGGCTGATCGCGACCTATGGCCCCGAACGCGCCGCCACGCTCGACGAAGCGCGTACCATGCTCGGCGAGATCGCCGGCGCGTGGTCTTCGATCGGCTGACCTCCAAACGACGCCATTAGGGTGAACCGGGCGTAAACCAGAGGTTTTGAACAGCCCGTAACGATGACGGGCGCATCAGACGAGCTGGAGGTGCCCAATGCCGCTCGCAAAACTTCGCCCGGACTATGAAACATCCAACGCCCGGCCTGCCCCGCGCAGCGCCGACGGTGCCACGGCGATCGCCTCGCCCGCCCGCATCCTGCAGGATCGGATCGAGCGTCACGCCCAGTTGGGCGCGATGCAGGACATCGAGAAATGGTCCCCGCGCCGGACGCTCGCGTTCATCGTGGTGACGACGGCGGCGCTGTGGGCGGCGATCATCGCCGGCGCGGCGCAGGCGATCCACGCCATCGCCTGACCGGCCTGGACCCGATCGATCCGGGCCGACCAGCCTGGATCGGTCAGGGCCTCAGAACGACGACAGCTCGACCCCGACGGCCTCGCAATCGGGATAAATGTCGGGCTTGCACGCCGACACGCGCAGGCCCGTCACGCCATGCCGTGCCGCGATCGAGGCATAGACCTCGCGCACGAAGGTCTCCTGCAGGTTGAAGCGGCGGGAACGCGCGATGCGGCCGATCTCGGTCCGCAGGAAATCGTAGTTCCACGCCGCCGCCACCTCGTCGGTCGCGGCAAAGGCGGCGGCGTCCAGCAACACCTCCACCGTCACCAGCACGCGCTGCGGCGTGCCCACCTCGAAATCGTGGAAGCCGATATCGATCGGCACGTCGTAGCCCCGCAGGAAGACGCGATGCGTCCGCGGTGCGAGCGCATCGGGCACCAGCCCGTCGAGGCGTGGTATCTCGGTCATGCCTGATCCTGTTTCATATACTGGACGTCGCGCGGCAGCGCGAGGAAGCGTTGGCCCGCATCGACGGTGATGGTCTGGCCGGTAAGCCGCGGGCTGGCGACGATGAAACGGAGCGCCGCGACCAGATCGTCCGCCTCGACCCCCCGGCCGAGCGCGTTCATGCGGTGGACCGCCTCGAAATCCTCGCGCGTCTGTTTGCCCGAGACCAATGTCACCGCCGGCGCGATCCCGCAGACGCGGATGCCGCGCCCCGCCAGCACGCGTGCCGACAGCTCGGTCACACCCGCCAGCGCGATCTTCGACAGCGTGTAGCTGTAGAAATCGGGGTTGGGCTGGGCGAGCTTGGCGTCGAGCAGATTGACCACCAGTGCGCCGGCTCCGGCCTGCACCGCCGCCGCGAAGGCCTGGGTGAGCAAGGCCGGGCCGCGCACGTTGGCGCTGACATGCGCGTCGAAGCTCGCCGCCGTCATCGTGCCGAACCCGTCCTCGGCGAAGCGCGAGGCGCTGTTCACCAGCATCGCGGCGGGCGGCATGCCGGCAAGCGCCGCGATCACCTGCGCCGGCCCCTCGACGCTGGAAAGATCGGCCTGCACCGTGCGTGCGCCGCTGCCGATCTCGGCCGCCAGCGCCTCCGCCTCGCCGGCGGACTCGTGATAGTGGATCAGCAGCGTCCAGCCGTCGGCGGCGAGCGCGCGCGCGAACACCTTGCCCAGCCGTCGGGCGCCGCCCGTGACGATCGCGGTGCGCGGGGATCCGAATTCGGGCGTCATGGCGGCGGCGTTAGCCGTGGCGCTCACGCGCGACAACCGCTAAGGGCGCGCGCGTTCATGGCCCACAGCATCGCCTTGCCCGAGATCGTCCCGCTGGACCGCGCGCATCCGCTGGATGTCGAGCGGCTGCTCGACACCGCGTTCGGGATCGATCGCCACCGCCGGACCGCCTATCGCATCCGCGCCGGCATGCATCCGATCGCGCGGCTGTCGCTGGCGGCGCTGGACGAGCATGGCAAGCTGGCCGGTTCGCTGCAAAGCTGGCCGGTGGCGCTCACCGCCGCCGACGGCGCGCAGACGCCCCTGGTGCTGGTCGGCCCGGTCGCGATCGCGCCCGAACGCCAGGGCAGCGGGCTCGGCCGCGCGCTGATGAACGAGATGATCGCGCGCGCCGAGGGCGGCGACCCGCTCGTCCTGATCGGCGATCCCGAATATTATGGCCGTTTCTTCGGCTTCAGCGACGCGGCGACCGGAGGTTGGCAGGTGCCCGGCCCGGTCGAGCGCCACCGGCTGCTCGCCCGCACCCACGGGCGCACGCTGCCCGCCACCGGCATGCTCACCCCCCGCCGCTGATCGCGGGTCGTGCGGGGGTGACGCGCACCGCGCAAAGGCGCTAACGCCAGCGGCGATGCCGGAGACCGCACCTCCCCTTGATCCGTCAGGCCTCGCGCTGGCCGAGATCGCGCGCGACGTGGCGGAGCGGCGGCTGCCGCCGGTGGCCGCGTGGAACCCGACGCATTGCGGCGACAGCCACATGCGCATCGCCCGCGACGGCACCTGGTATCACGAGGGCGCGCCGATCCGCCGCCCGGCGATGGTGCGTCTGTTCGCGACCATCCTGCGGCGCGAGGCGGACGGCAGCCACGTCCTCGTCACGCCGGCCGAGAAGCTCGACATCGCGGTCGAGGATGCCGCCTTCGTCGCCGTCGAGGCCAGGAGCGAAGGCGACGGTGTCGCGCGACGCATCGCCTTTCGCCTCAACACCGACGAGTGGGTGATCGCCGGGCCGGACCATTTGCTGACGATGCGGGACGGCATCCCTTATCTCGCCGTGCGCGATGGGCTCGAGGCGCTGGTCGCACGCCCGGTCTTCTACGAGCTCGCGGAGTTCGCCATCGCCGAGGGGCATGATCCGCTCGGCCTGTGGTCGGACGGTTCATTCATGGCGCTGGCCGGATGACGATGCTGGCGCAGCGGCTGCGTACCGCCCTGGATGATGCCGCGCATCGGGTCGTGATGGGCCGCGACGACCTGGACTTTCCCGGCGAACCCACGCCGGCGGCGGTGCTGATCGCGATCACCGACCGGCCCGAGCCGGGTGTGATCCTGACGCTGCGCCAGCCGCACCTGCGCCGCCATGCCGGCCAGATTTCCTTTCCCGGCGGCCGGATCGACCCCGGCGACCCTTCGCCGGTGGCCGCCGCATTGCGCGAGGCGCAGGAGGAGATCGCGCTCGATCCCGCATCGGTCGAGATCGTCGGCACCGCCGATCCCTATCTCACCGGATCGGGCTACGCGATCGTGCCGGTGGTCGGCGTCGTGCCGCCCGATCTCGCGCTGATGCCGTCCGAGGCAGAGGTTGCGGCAGTGTTTGAGGTGCCGCTCGCCTTCGTCACCGCCGCCGCCAACCAGGTCGAGCGCAGCGCCACCTTCGGCGGGCGCGAGCGGCGCTTTCACGAGATACAATGGCAGGAACGGCGCATCTGGGGCATCACCGCCGCCTTGATCGTCGATCTGTCGCAGCGGCTGGCGAATTTCGCATGATCCTGCCCGCCGCCGATTGGGCCGCCCGTCCCAGCCTCGCGCGGCTGGCCGACGCGCTCGGCGCGCGGGATGGCCACGTGCGCTACGTCGGCGGCGCGGTGCGCGACACGTTGCTGGGCCTGCCGGTCGCCGACATCGATCTCGCCACCTGCCTCGTGCCCGAGACGGTGAAGCAGCGCATCCGCGCCGCCGGCTTCCGCGCGGTGCCGACCGGCATCCGCCACGGCACGATCACCGCCGTCCTGCCCGACGGCCCGGTCGAGGTGACGACGCTGCGCCGCGACGTCTCGACCGACGGCCGCCACGCCGAAGTCGCCTTCACCGACGACTGGCAGGAGGATGCCGCGCGGCGGGACTTCACGATCAATGCGCTCTCGGCCGATCCGCTCGCGCGCACCATCCACGATTATTTCGGCGGTCTCGACGACGTCGCGGCCGGCCGGGTGCGCTTCATTGGCGATCCGCTCCGGCGCATCGCCGAGGATCATCTGCGGATCCTGCGCTTCTTCCGCTTCCACGCCCGTTTCGGTCGCGGCGCGCCCGATGCGCCGGGGCTCGACGCCTGCACCGCGCGCGCCAACGATCTGATGACGCTCTCGCGCGAGCGGATCGCGCAGGAGATGCTCAAGCTGCTGGCGGTGGACGATCCCACCCCGACGATCGCGACGATGGCGCGGCACGGCATCCTCGCGCCGATCCTGCCCGAGATCGACGCGGACGGCGTAGAGCGGCTCGAACGGCTGGTGGCCCGCGAACAGGCGCTCGCCCCGCCCGGCGATGCGCTGCGCCGTCTGTCCGCGTTGCTCCCAGCCGACCCATCGTTGGTCGACGGCGTCGCGGCGCGGCTCCGCCTTTCCAACGCCCAGCGCAAGCGCCTCGTCGTCGCTGCCGACGCCGATCTCGGCGCGACGCCGCAGGCGCTCGCCCACCGCATCGGCAGCGAGGGCGCGCGCGACCGGCTGCTGCTGCGCGCCGACGACCCGAGCCATGGGCTGGCGGCGCTGGCCGGCTGGACGCCGCCGTCATTGCCCCTGAAAGGCGGCGAGCTGGTCGGCATGGGATTGTCGGCCGGACCGCTCGTCGCGGCGACGCTGCAGGCGATCGAGCGCCAATGGATCGCGGAGGGCTTTCCCGATGTCGATCGCGTGCTGGCGATCGCGCGCGAGCGCGTGGCTCAGGCGGTCGACGCGAGCAGGTGAGCCAGCGCGGCGTCCGCCGCCAGCGGCCGCGCGAAATGATAGCCCTGGCCGGTGGTGCAGCCGAGCATCGCCAGCGTCCGCGCCGTCTCGGCATCCTCGATGCCCTCGGCGATGGTGGACATTGCGAGCGCCTGCGCGAGACCCAGCACGGCACGGATGATCGCCACCGAATCGCGGTTGGTGCGCATGTCGGCGACGAAGCTGCGGTCGATCTTGAGGATGTCGATCGGCAGTTTCTGCAACGAGGCGAGGCTGGAGAAGCCGGTGCCGAAATCATCCATCGCCACGCGACAGCCCTGCTCGTGCAGCGCGCTCAGCACGCGGTTGGCGCCATCGGGATCGTCGACGATCGAGCTTTCGGTCAGCTCCAGCGTCAGCCGGTCGCCGCCGATGCCGGCGGCATCGATTGCGCTCGCCACCGCGTCGGTGAGCGAATCGCGCGCCAGCTGCACCGCCGAGACGTTGACCGCGACGCGGACCGGCAGGCGTCTCCCCGCTGCCGCGTCCCACTGCGCCACGGTGCGCGCGGCGGCGCCGAGCGCCCAGCGGCCGAGCGGCACGATCAGGCCGCAATCCTCCGCCACCGAGATGAACTCGGTCGGCGCGATCTCGCCATGCTCGGGATGCGTCCAGCGCGCCAATGCCTCGAAACCTGAAACGGCGTTGCTTTCGAGGCAGACGAGCGGCTGGAAGACCAGTCGCAGGTCGCCATTGTCGATCGCACTGCGGAGGTCCGTTTCCAGGCTGAAGCGGCGGCGCGCCTGGTTGATCTGCTCGGGCTGGTAGACCTCGACGCGACCGGTCTTCTTGGCGCGCTTGAGCGCGACCTGTGCGTTGCGGACGATGTCGGCGGAGGTCGGCGCGCGATCGTTCAGCATCGCGCAGCCGACCGCGCAGTCGACCCGGATGTCGAGCTGGTTGAGGCGGACCGGCGTCGCCAGCGTCGCCTGCAGCCGGCGCGCGGCATGGAGCGCGTCGCCCGGCCCATCGACCAGCTTCATCAGCACGCCGAATTCGTTGCCGGCGATCCGCGCCAGCATGTCGCCCTCGCGCAATGCCGAGACCAGCCGGCGCGCGACGGTGATGATGAGTTCGTCGCCCGCCAGCGAGCCGATGCTCTCGTTGATGCGGCTGAAGCGGACGAGATCGAGCGCCAGCACGGCGAACGTCTCCTGCCCCTCGTCGGGCTCGATCGCGGCGTCGATCGCCTCGCCGAACGCAAGGCGATTGGGCAGGCCGGTCAGGCTGTCGTGCAGCATCTCGGCGCGGAGCGAGCGCGCCGTCTCGACCTCGGCGGTGCGATCGACCAGGCTCAGCATCGCGCGCCGGGCGTGCGGCCCATATTCCGGCATGCGCGACAGATGTGCCCGGAAGTGGCGCCCCCCTACCCCCGGCTGCTGCCACAGCAGATCCTCGCGCTCGGCATCGCCGGTCAGGAACCGCTGGAGCGCGAAGGCCAGCACGTCGGTCGCGGGTGAGGCCGCTGAACCCAGGACAGCGCGATCGAACGCCGCATTGGATGCGCGCAGCCGTGGCTCGCTGTCTTCCAAGACCACCACCGCGGCGGGGATATGGATCGCATCGAGATAATATTGGCGAAGATCGGAAATTGCGGAGCCGGCTGTGGCGGCGCAGGCGGGGAACGCCGCCCGCCAGCGCGGCGGATCGCAGGCGCCGCGGCTGATCCGACTGTAATACATCGCAATATTCGCTACTGCGGAAAGGTTAAGCTTCCGTTTGTCTAACTTCGGTCAGGCTTCCGAAGCGATTGTCGCGGGGAAAGCCGGTCGGCGGCATCCGGCCGGCCGCGCCGCGCGCCGCGCGCCACGCGCTGAGATCGGCCTCGGTCCGCACCCGTCCGCTACCGCCGCCCATCGGCCACGACAGGCCGGCGGCGAACACGAACGTCACCACGTCGGAGAGGCCACCTTCGCGATAGCGCTGGATCTGCGTCCCCTGCCCGCGCACCATCTCGGGCAGCTCGGCGAGCGGGAAGACCAGCAATTTGCGATTGTCGCCGATCGCCGCGACATAATCGTGATCGGTCGCGATCGGCCGCGCGACCTTCAGCTTGGCGCCCGCGCGGACGTTGACCACCTGCCGCCCCTTGCGCGTCTCCGCGACGATCTCGCGCGCGGCGGCGACGAAGCCCTTGCCGTCGCTCGCCGCCAGCAGCAGTCGCTCCTCCGCGCGCAGCGGCAGCAAAGCGAGAACGCCCGCATCGGCCTCGAGATCGATCATCAGCCGCACCGGCTCGCCGAAACCGCGACCGCCGGGCAGCCGATCGGATCCCAGGGTGTACACGCGGCCCGTATCGGCGATCAGCAGCAATTTGTCGGTGGTCTGCGCGTGGAAGGCGAAGGCGGGGCCGTCGCCCTCCTTGAACTTCAGCGTCTCGGCCGAAGCGAGATCGGTATGGCCCTTCATCGCGCGGATCCAGCCGCGCTGCGACAGGATGACGGTGATCGGCTCGCGCTCGATCATCGCCTCCAGCGGGATTTCGCGCGCCGGCCCCTGCTCCTCGATCGTGGTGCGGCGGCGGCCAAGCTCGGTCTCGGGAGCATAGCGCTCGCGCAGCTTGGCGAGATCGCGCTTGAGCCGCGTGCGCTGGCGCGCCGGGCTGCCGATCAGCTCCGCCAGTCCCTGCGCTTCCTTGTCGAGCTGCGCGCGCTCCTTGCGCAGCTCCATCTCCTCCAGCTTGCGCAAGGAGCGCAGCCGCATGTTGAGGATCGCCTCGGCCTGTCGGTCGCTCAGCTCGAATTCGGCCATCAGCACGGGCTTTGGCTCGTCTTCCTCACGGATGATCTGAATGACCCGGTCGAGGTTCAGATAGGTGACGAGATAGCCGTCGAGCAGCTCGACCCGGTCCGCGATCCGGTCCATCCGGTGCTGCGAGCGCTTGAGCAGAACCTCGAACTGGTGATCGATCCAGCCTGCAAGTGCCTGTTTCAGCGACATGACGCGCGGCGTGCGCTCCTTGTCGAGCACGTTGAGGTTGAGCGATACGCGCGTTTCGAGCTCGGTCAGTCGAAACAGGCTGTCCATCAATGTCTGCGGATCGACCGTGCGGCTGCGCGGCTCCAGCACGATGCGGATCGCGGCGTCGCTCTCGTCGCGCACGTCGGCGAGGATCGGCAATTTCTTGTCGTTGATGAGGCCGGCGATCTGCTCGATCAGCTTGGCCTTGGGCACCTGGTACGGGATCTCGCTGACCACCGCGACCCACGTGCCGCGCCCCTGATCCTCGATCGACCAGCGCGCCCGCACGCGAAAGCCGCCGCGCCCGGTGGCATAGGCCTCGGCGATCGCCGCCGGGCTGTCGACGACGATGCCGCCGGTGGGGAAATCCGGTCCGGTAACGAAGCGCATCAACTCGCGCGGATCGCCCTCGGGCTGGTCGATCAGGTGGACGGCGGCATCGACCAGTTCGGCCAGATTGTGCGGCGGGATCGATGTCGCCATGCCGACCGCGATGCCGGCGGCGCCGTTGGCGAGCAAATTGGGGAACAGGCCGGGGAAGACCTCCGGCTCCTCTTCCTCACCATTGTAGGTCGGGCGGAAGGCGACGGTCGCCTCGTCCAGACCCTCCATCAGCAGGATCGCCGCCTGCGTCAGCCGCGCCTCGGTATAGCGCATCGCCGCGGCGTTATCGCCGTCAACATTGCCGAAATTGCCCTGCCCGTCGACCAGCGGGTAACGCAACGCGAACGGCTGGGCGAGCCGCACCATCGCATCGTAGATCGAGGCATCGCCGTGCGGGTGATATTTGCCCATCACGTCGCCGACGACGCGCGCGCATTTCTTGTACCCCGACGCCGGATCCAGCCGCAGCAGCCGCATGCCCCACAACAGCCGGCGGTGGACCGGCTTCAACCCGTCGCGCACGTCGGGCAGCGAGCGCGCGGTGATCGTGGACAGCGCGTAGACGAGGTAACGCTCGGACAGGGCACTGTCGAAGGGCGCGTCGACGATCTGGTCGGATGTGTCGGTCATCGCCGATCCGGTTAGCAGCGGCAGGAACAAAGCGCGAGTGCCGGAACCGCCGCGCATCTCGCGGTTTGATTCACGTTCGCAACGACGGGGATCGCATCATGGCCGCGCGCGCCTACTGGCAGGGGCAGATCAGGCTGGCCTTGGTCTCCATTCCGGTCGAGATCTACTCGGCCACGCGCGCCGGCGCGTCGATCGCGTTCAACCAGATCCACGAACCGTCGGGCAAGCGCATCAAATATGAGAAGGTCGCGCCCGGCATCGGCCCGGTCGATCCCGAGGAGATCGTGAAGGGTTTCCAATATGAGAAGGGCAAATATGTCCTCCTCAACGACGAGGAGATCGAGGGGGTCAAGCTGGAGAGCAAGAAGACGCTCGAACTGACCCAGTTCGTCGATCAGAGCGAGATCGACGCCATCTATTACGACAAGCCTTATTATGTCGTGCCCGCCGACGATCTGGCCGAGGAGGCCTTCATCGTACTGCACGAGGCGCTGCGCCGGCAGAAGAAGATCGGGCTCGGCCAGCTCGCGCTGCGCGGCCGCGAATATGTCGTCAGCCTCAAGCCGTGCGGGCGCGGCATGGTACTGGAGACGCTGCGCTATTCGGATGAAGTCAACAAGGCGGTCAGCTACTTCCGCGACATTCCCGACACCAAGCCTGAAGAGGATCTGCTCGATCTGGCGACGACCCTGATCGAGAAGAAGAGCGCCAAGTTCGACGCGTCGGACTATCACGACCGCTATGTCGACGCGCTCAAGGAGCTGATCGAGCGCAAGCGCAAGGGCAAGACGATCGAGGCCGACGAGGAGCCCGCGGCGCAGTCGCGCGGCTCGAACGTGGTCGACCTGATGGCGGCGCTCAAGCGCAGCCTCGAGAAGGGCGGGAAGGCGGCGGCGAATGATGGCGACGACGAGCCCGCGCCGACGAAGACGCGTGCGGCCAAGCCGGCCGCTGCCAAGAAGGCAGCGGCGAAGCCCGCCGCACGCAAGCCGGCTGCGCGCAAACGAGCGGCGGGATGATCCTCGCCCAACCTCTCCCTCTCCCACAGGGAGAGGGTCGGGGTGAGGGGTTCCCACGTCGCCAGCGTGCACTTCGGCTGCACCGTTGCACCCCCTCACCCAACCCTCTCCCCACGGGAGAGCGCTGATGGCCCGTAAGGCAGCCACCACCGCCGCCGATCCGCTCGCGACCTACAACGCCAAGCGCGACTTCACCCAGACGGCCGAGCCCGCCGGCACGCTCGCCAGCGACGGCGGCCACCTCTTCATGGTGCAGAAGCACGACGCCACCCGCCTCCACTGGGATTTTCGGCTGGAACTCGACGGCGTGCTGAAAAGCTGGGCGGTGACGCGCGGCCCCTCGCTCGATCCCGACGACAAGAGGCTGGCGGTGCGGACCGAGGATCACCCCCTCTCCTACGCCACGTTCGAGGGCACGATCCCCAAGGGCCAATATGGCGGCGGCACGGTGATGTTGTGGGATCGCGGCACGTGGACGCCGGTGCCCGGCAAGGATCCGCGCAAGACGCTCGCCGAGGGTCATCTCCACTTCACGCTCGATGGCGCGCGGATGAAGGGCGAATGGCTGATGATCCGGCTGAAGCCGCGCGGGAACGAGAAGCACGAAAACTGGCTGCTGCGGAAGATCGCCGACGACCATGCCGGCGGCAGCGGCGATCTGGTCGACCGCGCGCTCACCTCGGTCACGACCGGCCGCACCATGGCGGAGATCGCACAGGGCAAAGGTGGCGCCCGCGAATGGCAGTCGAAACAGGGAGATGCACTGGGTTCTTCGGAAGTTGTGGCATCCCCTCCTTCGTCATCCCGACGAACGTCGGGATCCAGGTCGCGGAGCGCCCGGAAAAGCGACCACGCCGCCGTCCTGGATCCCGGCCTGCGCCGGGCTGACGAGAAGAACAGCGCCATGCCCGTCTTCCAGGCACCCCAACTCGCCACGCTGGTGGATCACGTCCCGACCGGCACGGAATGGCTGCACGAGGTGAAATATGACGGCTACCGCACGCTGATCGCGGTCGGCGGCGGCACGGCCAAAGCCTATACGCGCACCGGGCTCGACTGGTCGGATCGGTTCGGCCCAGTCGTCGCCGCCGCGGCGGCCCTGCCCCATGCGGCGCTGATCGACGGCGAGGTCGTCGCGCTCGACAAGGATGGCCGACCCAGCTTCCAGGCGCTGCAGGCGAGCCTCAAGGACGGCAGCGGCACGCTCGCTTACTTCGCGTTCGACCTGCTGTCGCTCGACGGCGAGGATCTGACCGCCCTCCCCAATGTCGCGCGCAAGGAGCGGCTGGCGGCGCTGTTGAAGGGTGTCGTGGCCCCGCTCCATTATTCAGATCATATCACAGGAAATGGCGAGAAGCTGTTCGAAAGGCTGTGCAAGGAAGGGATGGAAGGCGTCATCTCCAAGCGCGCCGACGCCCCCTATCGCGTCGGCCGCCGCACCCAGAGCTGGCTCAAGATCAAATGCCTGCGCCGGCAGGAATTCGTCATCGTCGGCTGGACGCCGAGTGACAAGGGTCGCGGTTTCCGGTCGTTGCTGCTCGGCGTGCACGATGGCGACGCGCTGCGTTATGCCGGCAAGGTCGGCACCGGCTTCGACATGAAGACGATCGACCTGCTGCTCGATCGCATGACGCCGCTCGCGCGCAAGACCGCGCCGGTCGCGGCGCCGCGCGCGGCGGTGCGCGGCGCGCACTGGATCACGCCGCAGCTTGTCGCCGAGATCGCCTTCACCGAGGTGACCGACGAAGGCGTGCTGCGCCACCCGAGCTTCATCGCGCTGCGTGACGACAAGCCGCAGGCCGAGGTGGTGCTCGAAACGCCGCTGCCTGCCCCCAGCGCGACGACGCCCGACATGGCTGGGGTCACGATCACCAATCCCGATCGCGTCATCTATCCGGAGAGCGGCATCACCAAGGGCGCGCTGGCGGACTATTACGCCCGCCTCGCCGATCCGATCCTTGACTGGCTGGGCGATCGCCCGACCAGCCTCGTCCGCTGCCCGCAGGGGCGCGCCAAGCAATGCTTCTTCCAGAAGCACGATGCCGGCAGCTTCGGCGATGCCGTGCGCCACGTGCCGATCCGCGAGAAGGACGGGCATGACGAGCCCTATCTCTATCTCGACGATGCGCGCGGGCTGCTCACCTGCGTCCAGATGGGCGCGATCGAGTTTCACGGCTGGGGCTCGAAGGTCGCCGATGTGGAGAAGCCCGACAGGCTGGTGTTCGATCTCGATCCCGACGAGGGGCTGGGCTTCGTCGAGGTGCGCCACGCCGCCATGCAGTTACGCGACGTGCTGGGCGAGATGGGGCTGGCGAGCTGGCCGATGCTGTCGGGCGGCAAGGGCGTCCACGTCGTCGTGCCGCTCGACGCCGGCCGGGCATGGCCCGAGGTGAAGGATTTCGCCAACCGCTTCGCGCTCGCGATCAGCGAGGCGCATCCGAAACGCTTCACCGCCAACATGAAGAAGGTCGAGCGGCGCGGCCGCATCTTCCTCGACTGGCTGCGCAACCAGCGTGGCGCGACCGCGGTCATGCCCTATACCGCGCGGGCGCGGCCCAACGCACCGGTAGCGGCGCCGGTCGGCTGGGACGAGCTGGAGACGATCGACACCGCCGCGCGCTTCACCATCGCCGACGCGGCCGAATTGCTCGATCGCGCCGCCGGGCCGCTGCGCGACTGGGGCCGCGCGCAGCAGCGCCTGCCCGACCTCTAGAAGCGAGGGGGCCGCCCCCTCGCGATGGAATCTCCGACCAACGTACCGGCGATGCGCGCATCATCGCTCGCCGACATTTCCGAAGCGGCCCCCCGCACATGATCCGCGCGATCAATAGGCGATGCTGAGCGTGACGGTGTCCGAATAGGTGTCGGCCGTCCGGTACGTGCCGGTCGCCGCAGCCGGGACGCTGATGCGGAAGCTCAGATCCTTCTGCGTGCCGTCGGCGGTCTGGTCCGTCAGATTGGCGAAGGCAACATTGCCGGTCGTGCCCTGCAAGAGGGTGTAATCCAGGAAGTTGGTCGCGACGAGGCCTTTCATCCGGCGTGCACCCGCGGTGACCGAGTTCACTCCATCGTCCGCCGTCACCGAATAGCTGGTGCCATTGGTGCAGGTGAACGATATCGTCGTTGCCGTCGCGGAAACCGCCTGCGTGTCCGGCGCGATGCTGCCCAGAGCCATGTCTGCCGCATTGCTCCCGGTCGCCAGCGTGCAGCTATTGGGGACGGTGGCGCTGATGTTGAGCGTCGACGTCGCCGACACCGCATTGGCGGCGGTTGAGAATATTGATCCGGCGATCGTGAGCGCCGCAATTACCTTCTTCATTTCAAATCCTTTGCGTTGAGGAACCGCGGGCGCGGGGCGCGCGAGCGGGCGTTCGCCGGACGGTCGTCGGCCGGACGAAATCTCGGCCATCGCGATGATCCGCATGGGCCGGGATGGGGTGGAGGCGCATCTCAATATGCGACAGTGACGCGGACCGTGTCCGCGTAGCTGCCGGTCGCAGGCAGGAGCGTGCCGTCGTCGATCTTGCCATGAACGCTGGCCAGCACGGCATTGCCGGTGCCGGTCGCACTCACGCCGCCGGCGCCGCCGACGATCCCGGTATCCATCCCGGTTTCGTCCCAGACGGTGCCGTCGTCCTTGTACAATTGATAGGGCAGCAGGGCATCGCCGTTCGCCATCTGGCGGTTGCCCCCGGCGATCCGATGCGCCCCATCGCCCAGATAGATGGTGTAGGCGGTGCCGCGCACGCAATCGACCGACACGCCGCCAAGGCCCGCCACGTCGCCGGCAACCCGGCCGGTGCCCGGCAGCGTCCCGAACGCGACCGTCGAGGTCGAGGCGATGCTGCAATACGGCCCGTAGACGACGCTGAGCGCGCCGGTGAAGGCGACGTCCGAGGTCAGCCGACCCGTGCTGCCGTCGCAGCCATGCCCGTCTGTCGCCAGATAGATCGCGCCGGCAAGCTGGTCGGCATATGTCCCGACCCCGACCTGCGGCTGGGTGGCGAAATGGTCGGCGCGCAGCGTGCTGCTGGTGTCCAGCGACGTCGCGGTCGCGGACAGCGCGACGATCGTGGTTAGGACGTAACTGCCGTCCGCGATCGCATCGAACGCGCCGCCATTGTCGCGATAGGTCACCGTATAGCCGATCGCATCGCTGGTGCCCGATCGGACCGCCTGGCGTGAGCCGCCGCCGGTCAGCTTCATGCAGACGTCGATCGTCTGCGCGTCCGACGATGCCGCGGGGCTGCAGCTGATCTGCACCTGCATGCCGACCTGGGGCGGCGTGGCGTCCACATAGCTGCCGTCCGACGCCGGCAGGGTCGCCGAGCATGTCCCCAGCGTCGCGGTCTGCGCGGCCGCCGGCGCGGCGCCGAGCAGCATCGCGCCGAACAGGCACAGGCCGGCGAGGACGTTGAGCAGGCGCATCAATAGGTCACCGCGACGCGCGCCGATCCGGCGCGGGTCGAGACGTCGAACGGGATGCCGGGCGAGCAATGGACCAGCGGCGCGCCGTGCGCGGTGGAGATGTCGCACGCGGAGACGAGATCGATCTCGACGAACAGCCGGCCGATCTGGCGCGGCCGCCCCTGCGATCCGCGCCGGGCCGGGCCCAGCATATGCGATGCGCTGCTGCCCGAAAGCAACGGCACCAAAGTCCGCGACGGGACGACGTCCTGCGCATCGGCCACACCGGCCCAGGCGAGAGCGCCACCGAGCAGGGCGCGCAGGAGGCGGCGGCGCGCGATCATCGGCATGTGAGCGGCCCGATCCGCGGCTGGGGCGGCCCCTTCGGGTCGTAGGCGAATTCGGCCGCGCAGATTCCCTCGGGGCCCAGATCGATGGTCACGCGGTTCCGTGCGCCCAGCCCTCGCAGATAGACCTCGCCGTCATAGGCGACCACCGCCTGCTCGCCCCCGTCGAGGCGGACGGTATAGCCGGCGGCGATCGGCGCGCCGTCGGGGCGCACGATCGTCAGCACCGCGCCATGCGCCGGCCGCGCGCCGAAATCGACCACCGCGCCCTGGCGATAGCCGGCCACGGCGGTGCGCTGGGTAGCGGCGGCCTCCCACCCGTCGGGAAGGCTGGTCGGATCGATCAATATCTCCTGCTCGTAATAAGGGATCAGTTCGGGCAGCAAGGCATGGCCGCCGGCATCGGTCTTGCCCATGCGCATGCCGCCCTGCATCACCTCGACGCCGGGGCCGGCGTTGCGGACGATCGCGAAGGCATCGCCCACGCGGTTGGCGACGAACACGCCGTCGCCCGCGGCGACGATCGCGCCTTCGATCTGCGCGCTTTCGCGCCATTGGCCGCCATAGTCGTCGACCTGCGCCCGGACGAGCGCCTGCGGCGCGCGATAGCTGACATAGCCGGTGCGCTGCGCCCCGCCGTGGTCGAACTCCTCGTCGGACAGGCCCCAGCCAAGATCGCCCTGGCGCTGGCCGGTCGCGCTGGTGGCCTGCAGGCGATAGCCGGTGCGCGCGGCATCGCGGTTCAGGCCGCCGCTGACATTGACCTTGCGGCCGAGCCGGAGATTGAGCGTCGCGAACAGCCCGACCCGGCGCTGGTTGCCGAAATCCATGAAGCCGTTCGCGTAGAGGCTGAGCCGGCTGCCAAGCTCGCGTGATAGCGACAGGCTGCCCGTCCGCATCGTCGATCCGGGCATGACCACGCGATTATAGCTGACGCTGATCGCGGTCGGATCGATCCACGGCGTGAACGACAGCCCGGCGCGATCGAGGATGGTCGCCTGCGCGCTGGCCGCATAGCTGGCCGAGTCTGCCGCCGACGCGCCCGAACTGCGCGCGCTGCGCAGGATCGAGACGCGCGCGAGATCGAAATATTGGCCGATCGTCCGCTCGGTGCCGGCGAACAGGCGAAGCCCGGCGACCTGCGCCTGCCCTTCGATCGTATATTTGGCGCCGGTGTGGCCGTCATACCGGCTGGCGGCGAACGATCCGGTCAGCGCGCCCCTGCCGCCGATCGACTTGACCAGTCCGAAGCCCGCCTCGCCCAGGCCATCGGCCGACGTTTCGGCGTGGCCCTCCACCGTGAGCGCGCCGTCCACGCCGTAACGGACATCCGCCGAGGCGAAGACCGTGCGATCATAGTCGAACGACTTCAGCCCGTAATCGAGACGTGGCGCCCCGACGTCGATCGAATATTGCAGGATGCCCTTACGAAGCTGCTGGGCGACGTAATAGAATGACTTCCTGATCTCCAACTGATGGCCGGTGACGTCGGTCGTGACGAGGCGGACGTCACCGCCCGACACGAACGGCAGCGCGCGCAGGTCGAACGGACCCGACGGCACCTGCCCGGAATAGACCTTCTGCTGGTTGACGTAGAGATCGAGGCTCGACGGCAACGCCGCCGACCCCGAAAATTGCGGAAGCGCGGTGGTGACGATGTCGGTCCGCTGGTCGAACGCGCTCGCGATCTGGAAGCCGGCGAGGCGCACGCTGCTCGTCCATGCCAGCGCGTTGCTGGTGAAGTCGCCGACGAGGTAGGACCGGATGGCGCGTGGATCGATCAGCCGCCAGCTTGTGTCGAGCCGCGTCGCATGGCCGCTGCCATAGCTGCGCTGGCTGTCGACGATGCCCGAGAGCGTGACGACGCCGGCCGGCGTCATCGCTAGCGCCTCGAAATTGCCGTTCACGCTCGTCGCGCCCGGAACGTGCTGGGCATAGACCCCGTAATTGAGCAGCACCCCCGACAGCGAGTGGATCGCGTCGAGATTGGTCGGCGTCCGGTCGCCGCCGAGACCGACGACATAGGTCTGCAGCCGCTCGACCGGCACGGTCAGCGCGATCGCCTGTTCGCCTCGTCGTAGCGCGCGGCGATGCCCAGTTCGGAGAAAGGAACATAGTCCGTCGGGCGCGTCGCCGGCGCGAGCTTGATCCGAAGCTTGCGAAGCTCCTCGGCCAGTCCGAGGAAGGCGCCGTCGGGCAGGCGCTGCACGGTGAGCAGCTGGCTTGTCTCGACGCCGTTGACGGTCGCGTCGAGCACCATCAGCACCGGCTGCGCGCCGGGCTTCGGCGGCGGTCGCGGCTCGGCCGAGCCTGCCTCTCCCGCCGCCTGCATCTCCGTCTTCGTCACGCGGGCGGCCGCCGGGTCGTTGCCCACGGCCGCCCCCGCTGCCGGTGCGCTGGACAGGACCATGAGCAGCGCGCCCCATCGTCGCGTTCGCATTCCGCCGATGCGGCCACGGCCATCGTCACCGCGCCCCGACAAGAGCGGCTTCCTTGATCGGCTCGTCTCCGTTCTTTGCCGTGAGCGCGACGGTCTTGCCGGCCAGCGGCGGCAAGGTCTGGCCGGCGGCGGGCTTCAGGTCGAAGCGGCGCGTCGTCCCCGTCAGCACATAGGGATTGAGCCCGCCTTGGTCGGCGTCGAGCCGCACGCCCTGCGCGTCGACCGCCAGCGCCGAAATCCGCGCGTGGCGCTGGCCATCATTCCTGACCTCGGCATGGAGGCCAGCGCCATCCTGCCAGAGCGACCAGACCAGATGGCTGGCGCCCTCGCCCGTCTGGATGAAGACCGGCATCGACGTCCGCAGCACCACCGCGACGCCGCGCGGGCCCTTGTTGGGGTCGAACGGCTTCGGAATCTCGTCGATCACCAGCCGATAGCTTTGCTCGCCGGTGATCGGCCGCATCGCCAGCCGTGCGACGCGGACGGTATAGGATGCGCCGCCGGGGATGGTCGCGACCGGTGGGCTGACGATAATGTCCGTCGCCGGCTCGAGCTGATCCTTGCCGCCGGGCTGGGACCAGCGGAAGACGCGAACCTGGATGCTCACCGGGTCGGGATCGATGTTGGCGACGGTCAGCGACGATGCACGCTGCGCGGCCGGAATCTCGATGCCGATCGGCGACAGTCGAAGCGACGCCGCCGGCAATGGTGTACCGATCGACGCTGCAAGCACAGCGCCGCCAAACAACAATGTACGCACGAGCCCCGATCCCCCGATCAGTAAGTGAGAGTAAGCGTGACAATATCCGTGTAATGACCATCGGGCAGACCGGCAGTCCGCGTCACACGACCATAGATTGGAATAGGCACGGCCGATCCCGCGGTCGGGATCGCCAACTGCATCCCCGTCGTCGGATCGTAGGGAATATTGCGGCCCTGATCCTGAAATAGCTGGTACGGGATGCGCGCACCGCTGGGGCTGGTCATGTAGCGCTGGCCGCCCTCGCCGTGCATGCCGCTATCGACCGTGACGCTCGGCGCCGCCGCATGCGTGTAAGTGTTCGAGCAGGACACGCTCAGCACCGATCCACCGGACGCCGACGCGCCGCTACTGTCGACGGGCTGGTCGCCCTCGGCGGTGGCCGAGCCGAAGCTGAGCGTCGCATCCGCGATGGCGACGTCGCTCGTCCCCGACGAAAAGCTGCAGCCGGGCGTGACCTGCAGCTGGATCTCGACACGGACTCCCAATGTCCCGGCAGATGCGGCGCCGGGAACGGCCAGCGCGGCAGGCATGGCCGCCAGTGCGAGGATGCCCCGGCTCAATCCAGCGGCCGGGCATGGCGTCATACCAGCAGGGCCAGGATCGGCGGCACGGCGCGCGCCGGCAGGTAATATCCCTCCCGATGCACCGTCTCGATGCAATTGCCGAGCCCGCGCTCGCGCAGCGCGACGCGCAGCCAGTGCACATAGACCTTCTGGACAGCGAAGGTGGTGCCCTTCGTGCCCAATGCGCGCGCGATCGCGGCGGGCGTTTGCGTCTGGTTGGGATGATCGAGCAGATGCGCCAGCAGCGCCGCGCCGCGGCGATGGCGGAGGCCGAGGCGCTGCTGGATGACCTTTATCCAGGCCTCGCGGCCGCCATCGATCACGGCATCGCCGGACAGCTTGAACAGCTCTTCGGCGACCCGATCGATCGTCGCGAGGCGCTCCGCCTCGTCGCCGCGCGATACTGCGCCGCGCAGCTCGAGCGCCAGATCCGCCAGTTGCGAGCGCCTCGCGCCCGACAGGTCGACGCCAAGGTCCGCGGCCATCGTCGCCGACCGATCGGCCGCCCGCTTGCCTGCGCGCGACGGATCGGGCGCGTCGTCGAGCGACAGCGAGGCGACGGCTTCCGGCCGCCGCCGCGGCAACCGCGCCGCTGGCGACGATCGCGTTGCTGGTGCGTAAGCCTCACCCATCGCGCGGAGGGCGTATGTCACGCCAGCCACCGGATGAGCGCGTAGATGCCGACCCACATCAGCAGGCATCCGGGCGCGACGAACATCACCCCACGAAAGAAGCGGAGTTCGCCACGCGGCCCGAGCGGCGCGGCATCGCGTCCGTCATCGGCATACAGCCACGCCGGCGAGAGCGCTTCGCCGCGACCCGCCCGCCCAATATCTGCGCCGAAGCCCGCCGACTGCGCCTCGATCAATCGCGCGGACGCCGAATGCTCGGCGTTGATGGAATTGGCGGGAAACTGGTAATTCATCGACTGGATCCCCCAGAGAGATGACAAATAGGGCGACGCGGCGCGCGCGATCGCCAGCGGGCTGCGGGTCGGACGGGTTTTGGTGCCGGGGCTGCGTCGGCCGAGCGCGACGCTCAGCCAGCCGGGCTGCAGCGCGGCTCGGCCAGCGGATCCGTCGCGGACGGCCCGGCGCACCGATCGCCCTTTCGCGCGGAACGGCAGCGCGGACATGTGGATGCCGCTTCGCCCACGTTCATTCTCTCGCATACGCTACTCCCCGTCACCCGCCGTGCCCACGCGCCGAGTCCGAGACGGAATAACCAATTCTGTAACAGCGCCGGCCGGGGCGCCGGCCGGCGGCCGGCGCGCCGTCGCCGTCGCGTCGCCGACACCGAAAGCCGGCGGGTCGGAACGGACGATGTACACCAGCCTCGCCGAGCGAAAATATCTGACCCGGCACGAGACCAACGCCTTCCTGGCGTGTGCCCGCCGCCGGCCACTGGCAGTCCACAGCTTCTGCTGGCTGATGGCCGTTACCGGCTGCCGGATTTCGGAGGCGCTGGCGCTGCGCCCGACCAATATCGACTTCGAGGCGCGACAGGTCGTCATTGAATGCCTGAAGAAGCGCGGGAAGCAGATCTTCCGCACCGTTCCTTTGCCGTCGAGCCTACTAACCAAGTTGAAACAGTTACTTGGCAGGGGCGTATCGCGTTCGGGGCGCCTCTGGCCGTGGTCGCGCATGACCGGCTACCGCCGCATTCGCGAGGTGATGGAGGAGGCTGCGGTCCATGGCAGCCATGCGACCCCGAAGGGACTGCGCCACGGCTTCGGCGTCCGGGCGGTCCAGTCGCAGGTGCCGTTGAACCTGGTTCAACGCTGGCTCGGACATGCCGACATCAAGACCACCGCGATCTATACCAGCGTGATGGGACCCGAAGAGCGCGAGATCGCCGCGCGCATGTGGGAAGACGAGCGGCCTGCGCCGGTTCGGAGCATTCAAACCGAAATGGATGAAGCGCCCCGGCCATCGCTCGAGGTCGCGGATCGAAGCAGTAAACATGATGAACAAACGAGTAAGGCTATGGACGAAGGCATCCAACCAGTGCCTATCTCATTGGAAGTCAATGAAAAGACATCTGCCTATTGCGGATTGAGACAGAATTGGTTAAAGTGTCACACGACTTTCTATTATAAGTCATTGGCTTACCCCCTTGTCAGCGTGAGTCGATCGATATCCGGGGCGTTGTAAACGCTGGCGGCACAGCGCGATTTGCCGGATATCAAATTCCAGAAGCTAAATAGTTGCTTCCGTTGCCAATCCTCCTCTCCATCCAGCGCCGCGTCCCCCCAGGACGCAGCGACCCGCCCGATCTTGTTACGGGCATGGTGGGTTTTGCACGAAAATGGTTAGCGCCGCCATCAGGTTAAATCCGTTTCGGCGACAAGTGATCGGCGGCGCTGCGGCATCGAAGCGGCGGCGCGGAAGCGGTGGCTGGAATGGGAATTGCCGATCGGGCAGGCCCGCGTCGACGCGGGGCGATGCCGACCTCGTAGCGGGGGTCGCGAGGGATTGGCGGTTGCCGCCGATCGGGACGCCCGGCAACGGGCATGCGGCCGGGCGACCGAGGATATTCCCTCGCTCGCGCCGAGCCGTTGAATGTGGCGGGATGCCGATGCCGCTCGGTGGCTATCGGCGCATCACCGCCGCTGAATGCCGCCTAGCGCGGATTGGACCGGCCCATTACAGGCCGTTGGCGGACGCTGCTTCGGCCGAGGGCTTCCACATCCTGGCGGAGATTGCCCGCTCTTCGGGCCCGATCACGCTCGTATAGATCGCCGTCGTCTTGATGTCGGCGTGGCCGAGCCAACGCTGCACCAGGTTCAGTGGAACGTTCGATTGGATCGCGCGCACGCCGAAGCCGTGCCGTAATCCCTTGGGCGAAGCATGTTCACCCACGATGCGGGCGCGCGCCATGACTTCGCGAACGCGCCGATAGCCAGTCATGCGCGACCATGGCCAAAGCAGTCCCTGCGTAGGCAATACGCCCGTACGGAACCATCCCCGCAATTTGTCGAGGAAGATCCGCGGTAGCGGGACCGCGCGAAAGACCTGCTTCTGCCTTTTCTTAAGACATTTTATTATCACCTGCTGCGCCGCAAAATCGATATTCTCCGCCGTAAGCGACAAAGCCTCCGAAATTCTGCATCCCGTGCGAACCAGAAAGCAACAGAAACTGTGAACGAGCGGATCGCATCGCGCAGCCTGCGCCAGAAATTGCTTGGTCTCTTCAATTGTAAGATACTTACGATGACCATTATAGTCATGGATTGTCCAATCCATATGTCATCTGTCCTTTGGTAATACTGGTAAGCATATCGCCGCGGGAGCACTTTATTTACGGAAAGAGATAACCATATCGATATAAACAGGATTATTAAGATGTTAACACGACTTTCACGGTTAAATGGCTAATGCCCGTAATATTATCGCATGATAACAACGGCCTGCCGGAACACGCCGGCGCGGCCGCCCGGACAGCCGTCCGCGACGCGCATATCTGTAAACGAAAGAGGCATATTCGCCGAGCGCGGCAAGGCCGCCGTGCGGCCAGAGCCGCCCGGAAAACACGCCATCGCTCGCGTGACCGAACCCCGCTCGACGCCGGCGAAGGGCCGTCGAAGCAGGCGGCTGCCTACGCGCTCAATATCGCGCGCAGCGGCGAGATGTCGTAGCCGGCATTGGCCGCCTTCGCGATCAGCGCATCGCCGTCGTCGCCCATCCGCCCGCGCGCCAGCGCCCACAGGAAGGTCGAGCGCGTGCCCGATCGGCAGAAGGCCAGCACCGGCCCGTCGGCTGCGGCGAGCGCATCGGCCATCGCCACCACCTGCGGCTCGGAAAAGCCCGAATGGTCGACCGGGATCGCGACATAGGCCAGTCCCGCCGCCTGCGCCGCCGCCGCAATCTCCGCGCCGCGGGGTTGGCCGGGCTGCTCGTCGTCGGGGCGGTTGTTGATGATGGTGGTGAAGCCCTGCGCCTTCGCCGCCGCGACCTCCCCGGGGGAGATCTGGACGCTGACGGAGATGGTGTCGTCGATCGATCGAAACATCGGAATCGTCCTCAATATGCCAATGCACAGCCGTCGGCGCGCATCTCGCTCGCGCCGACATAGACTCGCTCGCCGTCGGGCATGGTGCGCTCGACGCATTCGTAACGGCCGAAGCCGCCCTCGGGGCTGCCGATCGTCCAGCCGATATCGGCCAGCGCCTTGCGCGCCTTGTCGGGCACGCCGCTTTCCAGCCGCAGCAGGCCGGTCTTGGGCAGATCGGGTGCATCCTCGCCCATGCTCTGCGCCGAGCCTTCATGATGCCAGCGCGGGCTGTCGCCCGCCGCTTGCGCGTCGAGCCCATAATCGACGCGGTTCACCATGATCTGCGTCTGGCCCATCGGCTGCATGTCGCCGCCCATCACGCCGAACGCCATCCACGGCTTGCCGTCCCTGGTGGCGAAGCCGGGGATGATCGTCTGGAACGGCCGCTTGCCGGGCGCATAGATGTTGGGATGGCCGTCCTGCAGGCTGAACAATTGGCCGCGATCCTGGAACATGAAGCCGAGCCCGTCGGCGACGAGCCCCGAGCCCATGCCCCGGAAGTTGGACTGGATCATCGACACCATCATCCCGTCCTTGTCGGCGCAGGAGAAATAGGTCGTGTCGCCATGGCTCGGCGCCTCGCCCGGATAGACCGGATCGAGGATGCGATCGGGCCGGATCAGCTTGGCGCGCTGCGCGGCATAATCCTTCGAGCCCAGCCACTCGAACGGCACCTTGGAGAAGTGCGGATCGGCATAGAAACGCGCGCGATCGGCATAAGCGAGGCGCTTGGCCTCGGCCTGCAGGTGGATCGACAGCGCCGACTGGAAGCCGGCGCCGCGCAGGTCGAAATGCTCGAGGATGTTGAGCATCTGCAGCGTCGCGAGCCCCTGCGTGTTGGCACCCATCGCGTGGACGCCGACCCCGCGATAGGTGGTGAACAGCGGCTCGACCCACTCGCTGCGATGGCGCGCGAGATCGCCGTACGACAGCCAGCCGCCGATCCGCTTGAAGTAAGCGTCGATCGTGCGTGCGATCGGGCCTTCATAGAAAGCATCGCGCCCGCCCTCCGCGATCATGCGATAGGTGCGCGCGAGATCGGGATTCCGGAAGACCCCGCCGATATCGGGCGTCTTGCCTTTGGGTGCCCACGTCTTGACCGCGTTGGTCGGATCCTCGACCCCCGAACCCGCGCTCGCGAATTTGCGGATCGACGCGCGGATCGCGGTGGCGATCAGCGGCGGCACCGGCACGCCCTGCTCGGCCAGCGCGATCGCCGGCGCCATCACCTCGGCCCATTTGAGCTTGCCGTAGCGCTGATGGAGCGACCACCAGCAATCGACCGCGCCGGGCGTCGAGACCGCGACCGCGCCGAGTGGCGGCAGCGCGCCGTTCTTCGCGCGCGAACGGGCGATGTCGAGCGTCAGCGATTGCGGCGAGCGGCCCGATCCCGCGATGCCGACGACCTTGCCGAGCTTCGGATCCCACAGCAGGGCATAGCAGTCGCCACCGACGCCGCTCGACGTCGGTTCGAGGAAGCCGAGCGCCGCGTTCATCGCGATCGCCGCGTCGACCGCCGACCCACCCTTCTTCAAGATCTCGATCGCGACCATCGTCGCCACCGGATGCGCCGATCCGGCCGCACCCGAACAGCCACAGACCGGCGAGCGCGACCCGAAACTCGCGCCGACCGGCCGATCGCCGGCATGGACGTCGGGCCGAAGGAAGCGCGTCGCGTCGGGGGGCTGGAATCCTTCGGGAATACCCTCGGTCGACGGGGTGCCCGACGGGCTCGCCTTCTGCGCCAGCAGCGGCGCCGCGATGGCGGCGGCCGGTACGGCGGCCAGAAAGGAACGGCGCTTCATCCTCGTCTCCCGCAGGTTCGTCGCGCCCTGACTGTCAGAAGCTCGCGCTCGCGCCAAGCCTTACCGTGCGCGGGCGCAGCGGCGTGACCTCGTCGCGCTGCGCGATGCCGAACGGATTGCCCACCGCGAAGCGGTTGCCGCGCACGTCCGCCAGATTGTCGACGCCCAGCGACAATGTGTAGCGCGCCAGCTTCAGCGACGCCGCCGCGCCGGTCTCGACATAATTGCCGTAGGGCAGATCGAGCACCGGGCCGACCCCCAGCCGCGAACTGCCGACATAGCGCATGTTGGCGCGCAGCTGCAGCGTTCGCGTGCCGAGCTGGTGCGACCAGGTGGCGCTCCCGGTGGCCGATACCGGCGGCGTGTCCGGCAACGGGCGGCTGCCCGAGGCGATGTAAGCGGGCCGAGGATTGGTGAGGCGGCTGCGATTGAGGAACAGGCCGCCGGTCAGCCGGAGCGCGGCGACCGGCACCCAGTCGAGCGTGCCCTCGAACGCGACGATCCGCCCGTCGCCGACATTGTCGGTGTAGGGGAAACCCTGGTTCGAGATGAGATCGGCCTGGATGTCCTTCCATTTGGCGTAGGAGACCGCCGCCACCGCTGCCAGCCCGGTGGTGCCGGTGCGCACCAGACGCAGGCCGGCCTCGCCGACATATAGCTTGTCATCCTCGTAATTCTGCACGCGGCCGACGCTGTTGGAGACGGCAAGGCCGCCGGTCCGGAAGCCCTGCTGATACTGGACGAACGAGACGAGGCGGCGCGTCAGCCGATAGGACACGCCAACCTGCGGATCGGCGCGCGAGGTGGTCTGGCCGCGGATATAATTGCCGCGCGAGGTGGTCGACGGGTCGCCGTCCATGCGCGCGCTGGTGTAGCGCAGCCCACCGCTGACCAGCAACCCGTCGAACAGATGGAAGGTGCCGCTCGCAAAGGCCGACCGCTCCTGCGTGCGGTCGGTCACGCCGATCAGTTCGCGCGGGCTGGTCAGCGTGCCGAACTGGCGCGACTTGCCGGTGGTGTCGTGGACATAGGCCACGCCGACCAGCCAGCCGTCGCCGTCGGCCATCGTCCGCGACAGCCGCGCCTCCTGCGTCGTCAGGCGGATGCTGTCATGCTCGTCATAGACGATCGGGATGTTGAAATGGCCGATGCGCGTGGCGTCGAAGCGTTGGTCGAAATCGTGCGAGACGCGCGCCGTAGCGGAGACGAAGCGCAGGCCGTTGCTCCATTGCTTGATGACGATGACGCGGCCCATCTTGTAATTGTCTTCGAACGGCTGCGGCACCGCCGACATGCGCGTCAGCGGCGCGCGATCGGCCAGCGCATATTGCAGGTCGGGCTCGTGGCTCGTCTGGATGATGCCGCCGAGGTCGATCGTCCAGCCGTCGGCCGGCCGCACGCGCACCACGGCGCGGCCGCCGCTTTCAGTGAGCGGATTGATGTCGCTGAGGCCACGGCCCGGATCGTCGATATAGCCGGCGGTGCGCGTGCGATAGGCGACCAGCCGGATCGCGACACGATCGCGCCACGGCGCATAATTCACCATGCCCGCGGTATCGTAGCCGATGCCGCCATGCGCGGTGCTGCTGACGCCGACCTCGGCCGACGCCTCCGCCGCGTCCAGCACGGCGGGATGCGGCGAGAGGCGGATGACGCCGCCGAGCGAGCCCGCGCCGTAGAGCGCGCCCTGCGGCCCCTCGAGAATCTCGACCCGCTCGACGTCGTAGAGGTTCAGGTTGGGATCGGGCCCGCTATAGGCGGTGCGCACCTCGCCGAAATAGGTGCCGGCGGTCGCCTGGGTGGGCCCGGTGAAGCTCGAATCGGCGACGCCGCGGATGAAATATTTGTCGCGGCCGGTGCCGAGCTCGGTCGATTGCAGGATCGGCGACTGGCGCAGCAGATAATCCTGGCTGTCGACCCCGTGCGGCCCGAGCGCGTCGCCGCCCAGCACGATCACGGTCGCGCTGCCGGGATAGGTGGCGAGCGGCAGGTCGCGCTTGCCGCCGCGGATCACGATCTCGCCGCTGCCGGAATCGCGCGGCTGCGATGTGAGCGCCAGGCGCACCCGATCCCGATCGGGCGGCGGCGGCGGCGCAGCGGCGGCCGGCCGCGGCGCGGCGCGCACGACGAGGCGATACGTGCCCGGCCCCACCATCTGCGCCGCGAACGGGGTGCCCGCCAGCAGGCGGCCGAGCGCGTGATCGGTGGTCAGGCTGCCGTTAACGCCGCGCGACACGATGCGATCGAGCTGCGCGTCGGTGCCGCCGATATCGATCCCGGCCTGCCGCGCGAGCAGCGCCAGCGCCCCGCCAAGCGATCCTGCGGGAACCGCGAAATCATGACGCGACGACGCTGCCAGCACCGTCTGCGACGATATCGCGGCAATTATGACCGGTAGCAGAGACCTAAGGTGCACCGTCCGATTTAGACGAGATCATCCAGCCCGGTCCATCCCGCATCGCGACGCCATCGGCCAAAGCCGCGAGACTGCGTGCGATTTCCTCCGGCGAGCGGTCGAGCCGCAACGTTCCGGTGAAGTGCCGGCCCGCCATGTCGGGCGACACCTTCAGCGCGGCGCCGGTCGAGCGGCTGACATCGTCGGCCACGCTCGACAGCGCGGCGTCGTGGAAATCGAGCCGCCCATGCGACCATCCACCGACGCTTTCCGCATCGATCGGGGTCAGTTTCGCCTCGCCGGCGGCTTCGTTCACCGCCAGCTGCATGCCGCGCTTGATCGAGACCGCCTCATGCTCGGGCTGGAACATCACCTCGCCCTCGGCGACGCCCACCTGCAGCCGATCGCCCGAGCGCGCCACGTTGAACACGGTGCCGACGTCGCGCAGCGTCACGCCGCCCGAACGCACCTCGAACGGGTGGTCGGCATGGTGCACGACGCTGAAGATCGCCTCGCCGCGATCCAGCGTCGCGACACGCGCATTATTGCGGTCCAGCACCAGCCGCGTGCCGCCGTTCATCTGCACCTGCGTGCCGTCGGCCAGTGTGACGGTGCGGTGCATGCCCGGCATCGTCTCCAGCGCATAAGGCGCGACCGTCGCGGGCATGATCGCGAACCACGCCACCGCAGCGGCCGCGGCGAGCCCCCCCGCGGCCCCGCCCCAGCGCTGCCAATGGCGGCCCCGCATCGGCGTCGGCAGCGCGCGCACGGGCGCGGCCGGCGCAGCCTCCTGCGGCGGTGCGACCAGATCGCCGTCCATCAAGGTCAGGCGGTCATAGGCCTCGGCATGCGCCGGATCGGCCTCCATCCACACGATGAAATCGTGCCAGCCCTGCTCCCCGGCCTGCTCCAGGCCGAGATGCCAGGCGATGGCCTCGTCCATCGCGGTTTCGAGCGAGTTGCTCACGTCCTAATCCCCTTCACCAATGCAGACGTCGCTGTCATGCGATGTCCACACCGTTTTCCGCGACGAAGGTCTGGACCGTCTTGTAGGCGCGGTGAAGATGCTTCTCGACCGCGCTGACGCTGATGCCCTCGGCGACGGCGATGTCCTTGCGCGGCGTCCCCTCGAACCGATAGGCGCGGAAGATCGCGGCGGTGCGCGGCGGCAGCCCGTCCAGCGCCGCCTGCAGCCGCCCCAACGTCTCGCGCGACAGCAACGCCTCCTCCGCCGTCGGGAAATCCGACGCGTCGGACTGGACGTCGACCCACGCCCCGTCGCGCGCCGAGCGGCGCTGCTCCGAGCGGCGCCGGTCGAAGGCGAGATTGTTCGCCATGCGGAACAGGTAGGCCGCCGGATCGGCGACCGGGCCCGACGGCAGGCTCTCCAGCTTCAGCCACAGATCCTGCAGCACGTCCTGCGCCGCATCGGCATCGCGCAGCCGCGCGGTGAGCAGGCGCAGCAGCATGCGCTGCTCGGCGAGGAAGACCGCTTTGAGGCCGTCGCTCATGCCGCCTCGCGCACGGTGGAGGTGAAGAAGCGCACCAGCAGCGCCGACGCCGCCGCCATCTGCAGCATCGCATGCCAGCCCGCGCCCTCGGGCCCGAGCCACAGCAGCATCAGCGGCAGCAGCGGGTAGAGCAGGACGTTGCCGACCAAGGCCGCCGTCACCGAGCGATCGGGCCGGCCGAGCGCGGTGAGCGCGGCGCCCAGCGGCACGGTGGTGAGGTACAGAGCGCGCCCGACCGCGACCAGCAGCATCAGCCGCGTGCCGCCGCCGAAGCTGCCCCCGCCGATCGCGGTGAGCAGGCGGCCGCCGGCAAAGACGAGCGCGGTCAGCACCGCCGCCGATCCGATCGCGGTCAGCCCGACGCTGCGCCACACCGCGCGGCGCAGGCGTTGCCCGCCGCCCTTCGCCGCCAGATCGGCCAGCACCGCATAGCTGCCGCTCGCCAGCAGCACCGCGGGTTGCTGCAGCACGTTGGTCGCGCGCTGCGCCAGCGCCAGCAGCCCCGCCGCCGCCGGGCCCATCATCCAGCCGACCGTCAGCGGCACGAGCTGGGGCGCCAGCTCGCGCAGCGTGATGTCGAAATTGGTGGTGAGGATGAAGCGCAGAAAGCCCTCATTGTCGCGGCCCACGTCGCGCCATGGACCGAACAACGGCTGTCCGTCGAGCATTTGTCGCCACACCGGCCACGCCAGCAGCCACATCGCCACCCATTCCGCCAGCGCGGAGGCGAGCCACACCGCCAGGTAGGCAGTGAGGCCCCCGCCCGCCCGCCACGCGATCAGCGTGCCGACCAGTCGCACCACCGGCGAGACCGTCTGGTGCAGCCCGACCAGATCGAAGCGGCCGCCGAGCTGGAGCACGCCCTGCGGCGTCGCGCGCACCGTCGCCAGCACCGCGAACGCATAAGGCAAGGCGATGCGCATCGCCTGCGGCGACCAGCCGAGCCGCGGCCCGATCAGCGGCACGCCGATCGCCGCCACCGCCACCGCCGCCGCGCCGCAGCCGAGCTCGACCAGCGCCATGAACCGGATCAGCCGTGCCAGCCCCGCATGGTCGGCGCGCTCCAGCGCCAGCGCGCCGTAGCGCACGACGCCGTGAAAGCCCGAAAAGGCGAAGACGCTGCCGATCAGCACCGCATAAGCGTTGACCAGCACGAGGACGCCATAGCCCGACGCGCCCAGCTCGCGCGCGACGATGACGAGGTAGACCAGGCTCAGCAGCCCCGCCGCCGCCTTGCCGGTGAGCAGGTGGCCGACATTGAGGAAGATGCGCGCCACCGGCGAGCGCTCGCGCACCGGGCGGTCGGCAAGCTGTTGCGGTGAGGACGAATTCTGCGCGACGGACATTGCGCGTGGCGATAGCCGCTCGGCGCGGCGGATGCACGCGTCACCAGCGCCGGCCGCGCCACGTTCCGGATCCGCGGCTTTTCCGGTAACGGGCTGCGTGTGTCACACCATCATGGCGTCATAGGCCCGTGAAGATCGGCTTCTTCTTCAACCACGATCAGGTGCATCAGGTCGCGCATTCGCTGCCGATCGCGCTCGCGCTGATGCGGATCGCGCCCGAGGTGGGCGTGGTGATCGCCACCACCAACGATCGGCTGACGGCCGAGGTGCGCCGCCTCGCCGCGAAATCGGGCGTGGCGGTGCCGCTGGTCCAGCTCGGCCTCACCCGCCGCGCCAGCCGCGTCGCCGCGCGCTGGCTGGAGGCGGTCGTCCCGGTGTCGAAGCTCGCCGTCTATCGCGACAATCTCGATTTCTTCCGCGGGCTCGACATGCTGGTGGTCGCGGAGAAGACCTCGCTGCTGCTCAAGACGCGCTACGGGCTCGACGCGCTGCGTATCGTCCACACCCGTCACGGCGCGGGCGATCGCGCGATCGGCTTCGACAAGGCCAGCGCCGGCTTCGACCAGATCCTCGTCTCCGGTCCCAAGATCGCCGAGCGGCTGATCCACGAGGCCGGCATCCCGGCCGATAAGCTGGCGACGGTCGGCTATCCCAAGTTCGATCTGGTCGGCCAGACCGGCGCTCCCGCCCTGTTCGCCGATCCGTCGAAGCCGGTGGTGCTCTACAATCCGCACCCCTCGCCGCATCTGTCGTCATGGTACAGGCATGGCCGGCAGGTGCTCGATTTCTTCCTGCGCGACGGTCGCTACAATCTGATCTTCGCGCCGCACGTCATGCTGTTTCACCGCCGCTTCGTGCTGACGATCGACTGGCTGCGCATCGATCGGCCGGGCATCGTCGAGGATCGCTTCCGCGATGCGCCCAACATCCATGTCGATCTCGGCAGCAACGCCTCGACCGACATGACCTATACGATGATGGCCGATCTCTATCTGGGCGACGTCAGCAGCCAGATCTACGAATTCCTCTATCGCCCGCGCCCGGCCCTGTTCCTCAACAGCCACGGCGTCGATCATGCCGACGATCCCAATTACCTGCACTGGCGCGCGGGCGAGGTGATCGCGAACCCGGACGATCTCGGCGCGGCGCTGGATCGCGCGCTGGCGCAGCACGAATCGTACTGTCCGGTGCAGCGCGAGCTGTTCCAGCGCAGCTTCGACCTGACCGACGAACCGTCGGCCGATCGCGCCGCGCGCGCGATCCTCGGCACGCTGGCGCCGCCGTCGCTGCCGGCGGCCGCCGCCTGACGACCGCCCGACCCCGCCCATCTTGCCGCCAGCCGGCCATGGTGCGAGGGGGGCGGCATGCCGCTTCGTAAGGATATCTGGCGCCCGGCCATCATCGCCGCGCCGTTCGAGCAGATCGTCGCGCGCGGATCGGTGGCGGGCCTGCCCTGCCACTGGCTGCCGCCGATGGGATCGTTCCGCTTCCTCGCCGATCCGTTCGGCCTGTGGCGCGACGGGCTGCTCCACGTCTTCGTCGAGACCTACGATTATCGCGTGCGCATCGGCGCGATCGAGGTGCTGAGCTACGATGCAGACTTCACCCTGCGCGACCGCGCTTTGTGCCTCGCCGAGCCGTGGCACCTCTCCTACCCGCAGGTGTTCGAGGCCGAGGGCGAGACGTGGATGCTGCCCGAGGCGCATCGCAGCGGCGGCCTCACTTTCTATCGCGCGGTCGATTTCCCGCGCCGCTGGGAGGCGAGCCACCGCGTCGAACTGGATCACGTGCCGGTCGACGCGACGCCTTTGTGGCATGACGGCCTGTGGTGGCTGTTCTACACCTCCGCCTCGCGCGAGCCCGACAAGATGGCCTCGCTCCACATCTCCTATGCCGAGCGGCTGCGCGGCCCGTGGCGCCCGCATCCGCAGAATCCGGTGCGCGTCGACAATGCCTCCGCCCGGCCCGGCGGCACGATCCGCGTGATCGACGGCGTGCCGGTGCTGCCGGTGCAGGATTGCAGCACCACCTATGGCGGCGCGATTGGCGCGCTGCGCCTGCCTGTCCTGACCCCCGACCGGGTGGAATGCGAGCTCGGCACGCGCATCACGGCCCCGCCCGCCTTCGCGCCTTATGTCGAGGGGCTCCACACCTTGTCCGCCGCGGGCGACGTGACGCTGATCGACGTCAAGCGCACGGAGTTGTCGGCGCATGGTTTGTCGATCGAGGTTGCGCGGCACACGCGACAGCGGGCGCGCAAGGTGATGGCGGCGCTGCGGGGGTAACGTGGGCGCCGGCCGGCCGCGACAGGATAGGCGTTGGACAAGCGGCCCGTTCGTCCTGAGCGGCGGCCACGAGCAGCAGAACAAATATCGAACATTCCGCTTGCAAAGTAGGATTTCGCGCGTCAGATGGTCAGGCTCCTGCTGCAATCGAGGAGCGTGCCGTCATGCCCGATCGATCCCCTCGCCGCTTCGCCCGCGCGTCAAAGGCTGCCCTGCGCCTCGCCCGGCATTCGCTCGATCGACGCCATTCACCCCGCGCGGGGAGCGTACCCACCCCTGACGTAGTGTCACCTTTGTCACCTTCCGCGCAGCCGGCGCGGCGGCGGGCGCGCTACAGCAGCGCCTCGAGCAGGCCGATCAGCGGGCGGTCGGCGGGGGGCATGGCCAGCGCGTGCAGCTCCAGCGGGCGCAGCCAGCGCAGCGCGCCGCCCTCCAGCGGCCGCGGCAGCCCGCGCCACTTGCGGCAGACGTAGAGCATCAGCAGAAGATGCCGCTCGCCCAGCGGCGCGCTGGCGAAGGTGGCGGGGGCGAGGCAGGCGGCCTCGGTATCGATCCCCAATTCCTCGCGCAATTCGCGGATCAGCGCGGCCTCGGGCGTCTCGCCGGGCTCGATCTTGCCGCCCGGAAATTCCCACAGCCCGGCCATCGGCTTGCCCTCCGGCCGCTGCTGCACGCACACGCGGCCGTCGGCATCGACCAGGGCGACCGCGACGACCGGCAGCAAAAACATGGAATACAGTCTTTCTTTACACCGGCGCCCTATGCAGGCCGACCGGGGACATGAGGGGCGGCACCGCAATGGGCATCACACGGCTGATCGGCAAGCTGCTGCGCGCGCAGGACGGCGCGACGGCGATCGAATATGGACTGATCCTCGCGCTGATCTTCGTCGTGATGGTCGGCGGGGTCAGCGCGCTCGGCAGTTCGACCCACGGGGCGTGGAGCAACGTTTCCAACAAGGTAGCCGCTGCCGAGCCATTCTGAATTTTACATCATTAAGTGTTCGGAAACCCCGTCGCGCTAAAGGATTCGGGCTGGTCCAAACATCGGAAACCGGCGCCGGGTAAGGGACCGATCGAACGTCGCGAGGAGACCGAGTATGCAGTATATCCGTAACTTTCTGAAGAACAGCAAGGGCGCGACCGCGATCGAATACGGTCTGATCGCAGCCCTGATCGCGGTTGCCGCGATCGGCGCGATGTCCACGCTGGGTGGTAAGCTCAAGAACACGTTCACCAACGTGTCGAACAACATGAACGTCAGCTGATCTGACGTCCTGTTGACCTGAACGGGCCGGCGCGCAGACCGCGTGCCGGCCCTTTTTTTTGCGCTCGGCCTCAGCCGATCGTCAGGAACTTGCGCCGCCGCTGCGCGATCAACGCCGCCTGCGGCTCCGCCGTCAGCACCGCCAGCTCCTCGGCGATCGCGCCGCCCAGCGCGGCGATCGCCGCCGCCGGGTCGCGCTGCGCGCCGCCCAGCGGCTCCGGCACCACGCGATCGACCACGCCGAGGCGCTTGAGGTCGATCGCGGTGATCTTCATCGCCTCGGCCGCGTCGGCCGCCTTGTCGGCGGTGCGCCACAGGATCGACGAGGCGCCCTCGGGCGAGATCACCGAATAGATGGCATGCTCGAACATCAGCACGCGGTCGGCGGCGGCCAGCGCCACCGCGCCGCCCGAACCGCCCTCGCCCACGATCGCCGCGACGATCGGCACCGACAAGGTCAGGCAGCGCTCGGTCGAGCGCGCGATCGCCTCGGCCTGGCCGCGCTCCTCGGCCTGCACACCGGGGAAGGCGCCGGCGGTGTCGACCAGAGTGACCACCGGCAGGCCGAAGCGCTCGGCCAGCGTCATCAGGCGGATCACCTTGCGATAGCCCTCGGGCTTGGCCATGCCGAAATTGTGGCGGATGCGGCTGGCAGTATCCTCGCCTTTCTCGTGCCCGATCACCATCACGCGGCGCCCGGCGATGCGGCCGAGGCCGCCGATGATCGCCTGATCGTCGGCGAAAGCACGGTCGCCCGCCAGCGGCATGAAATCGTCGACGAAGCCCGCCAGATAGTCCTTCAGATGCGGGCGTTCGGGATGGCGCGCGACCTGCGTCTTCTGCCACGGCGTCAGCTTGGCATAGGTCTCGCGCAGCAACTTGTCCGACTTGACGGCGAGGCGCCCGACCTCGGCGTCGATGTCGATCGCCCCCTCGTTGGAGCTGGCGGTATCGCGCAGCTCGACGATACGCGCCTCAAGCTCGGCGATCGGCTTCTCGAATTCAAGGAATGCGACCATTGCGGGCGGTTAGGAGCGTGGGCGCCCGGCGTCAACGAGCGGGTGACGCTGATTGACCAGCTCGACCAGCCGGCGGCTGTCGACATGGGTGTAGATCTGGGTGGTGGCGATGTCGGCATGGCCCAACATCGATTGCAGCGCGCGCAGGTCCGCCCCGCCCTCCAGCAGGTGCGTGGCGAAGGCGTGGCGCAGGACGTGCGGGCTCACCCGCTCGGGCGCGATCCCCGCCGCACCCGCCAGCGCGCGGACGAGCTGGAACAGCCGCACCCGGCTGAGATGCGCCTTGCCCGAGGGGAACAGCCACGCCGCATCCGCCGGCAAGGTCGCGGCATAGGCCGCCACCGCCGCGCGCGCGCGATCGGAGATCGGCACCAGCCGCTCGCGCCCGCCCTTGCCGCGTAGGATGGCGTAGGGCTGGTCGCGGCGCAGCAGGTGGCGCGGCAGCGAGACCAACTCGGTCGCGCGCAGGCCCGATCCGTAGAGCAGCTCGACCAGCGCCGACAGCCGCAGGTCGGCGGGCGTCGGATTGTCGGCCAGCCGCTGTTCCAGCACCGCGAACAAGGCGTCGACCTCGCCATGATCGAGGATACGCGGCAGCGTCTGCGCACCGCCGGGCCGCGGCAGCGCATCCGACGGATCGTCGTCGCGCAGCCGCTCCTCCGCGAGGAAACCGAAGAAGCGGCGCAGCGCCGACGCCTTGCGCGCCACGGTCGATCGCGCCAGCGGCAGCCATACCGCCCCGAGCCGGGTGAGCGCCGCGCCGTCGGCCTCCGCCAGCCGGCCGCCAAGTTCCTCTGATGCGCCCTCGAGATCGCGGCGATAGGCGAGCAATGTGTTGACGGCGGCACCGGCCTCGGCGGCCATCATCTCGAGGAAGCGGTCGATGAGCGCGCGGTCGCTCACGCCAGCCGCGTCATCGCCTCGGCGGCGATCATCCGCGCCTCGGGCTCCAGCCCGACCGCGCGCAAAGCGGCGATCATGCGGTAGAAGTCGGCGGGCGGGATCGCGGCCCAGCGCGGATCCTGCATCCCGACCGCCACCAGCAGGGCGACGGTGCCGACCTCGTGCGCATCGACAGCGCGGCGCAGCGCGGCGGCATAAGGCGTCGTTCCGCCCAGCGACACGCCCGCCGCCGTCGCCGCCGCCTGAGCGTCCGCCGGGGCGAGCCGCCCGAGCCCCGCCAGCGCTGCCGCCAGCATCGCGGTGCGATCCGCGCCCGACGTGCCTGCCCGCTTGGCGAACGATTTCAGGCGCGCCGGCGTCGTCGATGCCATCGGCCGCTCGGCGCCGACCGCGAGGATCGACCAGGCACGATCGCCGTCCGATCCCCCCGCGGCTGCCGCAACCTGCGCCCAGCGCTCCGCCTGCCGATCGAGCCCCACCGCCAGCATGGCCGAAACCAGCGGCGCCACCTCGTCGCGCCGGTCGTTCGTCGGCGCGATCAAGGCCGCGGCGCGCCCGGTCAGGATCATGCCGGCGTAGCGATCGCGCTCGCCCTCCACGCCCTTGGGCGATGCATCCCACAGGCTGTGGAGCGCGGACAGGCGCGCATCCTCGTCGTCGCCGCGATAGGCCGCGCGCAGCCGCCCCGCCGGGCTCGCCGTATCGGGATCGCCGCTCTCGTCCATCACCCGGCCATAGAGATCGACGAGGTTCGCCGCCGATTCGGGGCCCAGGGCCGCCGCGACGCGTGCCGGCGCCACACGATCCGACGCCGCCAGCATCGGCGCGCGCGCCAGCCACGCGGTGAACCATGCCGGCGCCGCGTCGAGCAACGGCTGCGGGATGATGACGCCGAGTGCGCTGGCGAGGCCGAAACGCCAGTCGGTCAGCGCATCGATGCCGGTCCAGTCGATCGTCACCTCGCGCCGGCCGCCACCGCCCGCTGCCACCAGTTTCTCGGCGAGCGCATGATCGATGAAGTCGCCGCGCACGCCGCGGCCGATCGTCGCGTTGGCGGTCGCCTCGTCACCAGCGAGCGTCGCGCACATTGCGCGGATCATCGGCCAGGCGGGCTGGTCGCCGATCTGCTCGCTGCCATCGGGCAAGGGACACAGCCCGCCCGGATCGGCATTGGCGAGCGCGGTGCCGATCGCCACGCGACGCAGACGCGGGCTGAACGCGTCGATATCGACGCCCTGCACCAGCATCCGCGCACCATCCGCCTCGCCCAGCCGCAGCAGCAGGGCAGCGCGATCGGCGACCCAGTCGGCCTGGCCCTCGCCGCGCGGCGCGGGAGTCGCGCCCAGCAGCACGCGCCGCAGCATCACCTCGGCCCAGCGCGAGGCGATCGGCGCCTGCAGCCGCCGCATCAGCGTCGCGAGATAGCGGCCATCGGCGTCGCCGAACGCATCCTCGCCATAGACCGGCTCGACGCCAATAAGGTCGAGCGAACGCTTGGCAGCGTCGGGCATCTCCTCGGACTGCGCCGTGACGGCGTCGACCAGCGCGTCGAGCTGGCCGGCAGTCGCATCGGAGACGGCGACACCCTCGTCCGCACCCGGTGCCGGCGGCGGACCGGGCGATGCGGGCTCGGCCGGTACGGGCGGCGCCGCGGGCGCAGGCGGCACGGCCGCATCCGGACGCGCCGGCGTGGGGCGCGGCGGCGGAGTCGGCTGCACGCGCGGCGCGGGCGCCGGCGTGCCGAATCCGGGCGGCAGCAGCGATTGCGGCGCATCCTGCCCGAGCGCCGGCAAGGCGATCGACAATCCCGCGCCAGCGCCCAGCGCTGCGAGGATGCGTCTAGTGCGTGGCGACATTCGTCACCGGCTGCTCCACGTGGCTGACCGGCACCTCACGGTCGAGCGAGGCCAGCCCGAACAGGATGCCCATGACCAGCACGACGAGGATGAGCAGGATCAGCAGCGGTCGCGACACGAAAGACAAATCCTTAGACTGACGGGCGCAGGTGGCCCTCGGGCGGGCTTTTGCCCGAGCCGGGGTGCCTGTGTATAGCCCCTGCCGCCATGCACCCCGCCTCGTCCGATCCGACATACGATCCGCGCAGGCCGATCGTCCTGATCGGATTGATGGGCGCGGGCAAGTCGACCGTCGGCCGGCGCCTCGCGCACCGCCTGCATCTGCCGTTCGTCGATTCGGATCACGAGATCGAGCGCGCCGCCGGCCTGACCGTGGCGGAGATGTTTTCGCGCTATGGCGAGGCGCAGTTCCGTGACGGCGAGCGGCGCGTCATCACCCGGCTGATCGACGGTCGGCCGAAGGTGATCGCCACCGGCGGCGGCGCCTTCATGCACGAGGCGACACGTGCGCTGATCCTCGAACGCACCACCGCCGTCTGGCTGGATGCCGATATCGACGTGCTGGCCGAGCGCGTCGCACGGCGCGCCGGATCGCGGCCCCTGCTCGCCGGCGGCGATCCGCGCAGCCGACTGGCCGAACTGGCGGCGGTTCGCAATCCGATCTACGCGCTGGCCCCCATCCACATCCACAGTCGGCCGCTGCCGCACGAGGCGACGGTCGACGCGATCATGAAGATCCTGCAACGATGATCGAGGTCGAAGTCGGGCTTGGCGCCCGCACCTATCCCATCCTGATCGAGCATGGCTTGCTCGATCGCGCCGCGACGCACCTCGCCCGTTTCACCCGCGGCGGCCGGCTGGTGGTGGTCACCGATGCCAACGTCGCAGCGGCGCAGCTCGAACGTTTCACCGTCGGACTCGGCGATATCGCGATCGAGGCGATCGTGCTGCCGCCGGGCGAGACGACCAAGAGCTGGGCGGTGCTGGAAGAACTGACCGACCAGCTGCTGGACCTCGGCGTCGAGCGCAGCGACCGCATCGTGGCGTTGGGCGGCGGCGTGATCGGCGATCTGGTCGGCTTCGCCGCGGCGATCCTGAAGCGCGGCTGCGGTTTCGTCCAGGTGCCGACCAGCCTGCTCGCGCAGGTCGATAGCTCGGTCGGCGGCAAGACCGCGATCAACAGCCGCGCCGGCAAGAACCTCGTCGGCGCGTTCCACCAGCCCGATCTGGTGCTGATCGATCCGGCGACGCTGGCGACGCTGTCCGCTCGCGAATTGCGCTCGGGCTATGCCGAGGTGGTGAAATACGGGCTGATCGACGATCCGGCTTTCTTCGCATGGTGCGAGGCCAACGCGCCCGCCTTACTGGCCGGCGACACCGACGCACTGACCCACGCCATCGCACACAGCGTGCGCGCCAAGGCGCGCGTCGTCGCCGCCGACGAGCGCGAGACGACCGGCACGCGCGCCTTGCTCAACCTCGGCCACACGTTCGGTCACGCGCTGGAGGCCGAGACGTGCTTCTCCGACACGCTGCTCCATGGCGAAGCGGTGGCGTGCGGCACGGCGCTGGCGTTCCGCTTTTCCGCCACGCTGGGCCTGTGCGCCGAGGAGGAAGCGGCGCGTGTCGGCTACCACCTCGCCCGCGCCGGCTTGCCGACGACGCTGGCCGAGGCACATGTCGATGCGTCAGGCGCGACGCTCGTCGCCCACATGGCGCACGACAAGAAGATGGAAGGCGGACGCCTCCCCTTCCTGCTCGCGCACGGCATCGGTCGCACCTTCCTGGCGCGCGACGTCGCGCTGGCCGACGTCGCGCGATTCCTCGACGCGGAGCGTTGAACCGTCAGCGGATGAAGAAATTGCCGTCGAGGTCGCTCGCCGCGTCGACGATCTGCGAGCTGTGGAAGGGATAGCGCGCGCCGTGCGTCTTCGGCGTGATCAGGTGGATCGTCACATGCTCGCCGGGTGCCAGCTTCAGATTGTCCATATCGACCACGGCGCGGTCGCGCGGATCGACGCGCGTAGCGGCGAAGAATTCCTTGGCGACCAGATTGTGCGTGCGGTCGGATGGATTGACGACACGCACGATGTACGGCGCGCCGGGATCGAGCACGATCTTACGCGGCGTGAAGCCGTGATTGGTCATCGCGATCTCGACATGGCCGGCCGTCTTCCAGTCGATCGTCTGCGCCATTGCCGGCATGGCCAGCGTCGCCGCACCCAAAGCGAGCATAAGAATCTTCATCGTCTAGGTCGTGAACCCATAAAAGGGTGATCTACGCGGGGCTTTGAAGTTCGATGTTTACGACCCGTGAGGCATCAAACGTAATATCATCCTGCTGGCCGACCCTGACCACTTCCGTTGCCCAAGCGACATGGACATCACGGACGCGACTGCCGTCATCGAGCGTCACGATCACGCGGGTGCTGCCATAAGAGGTCTCTGGCATTTCACGAACTTTGTCGCTGATATGAGCAGGCAGCGTGCGCGATCGGGTGTCCATCCGCAGATCTTACCTCATGAGCTACACCGGAAAAAGCTAGTGCCGGCGGAGCCGCCGACCCGCTTTCACGCCGAGCCAGATTGTGATTCAGCTTCGGCATGAGCCGATATGATCTGACAGACTTCGAGTGGCGAGTGATCGAGCCGCTGCTGCCCAACAAACCGCGAGGCGTGCCGCGCGTAGATGACCGGCGCGTGCTAAATGGCATCTTCTGGGTGCTGCGATCCGGTGCGCCGTGGCGTGACCTGCCCGAGCGCTACGGCCCTCGCACGACTTGCTACAACCGCTTCGTGCGATGGCGGAAGGCGGGCGTGTGGGATCGAATGATGGACGCCATCACCGCCGCACATGACGGCAACATCCAGATGATCGACAGCACCTCCGTTCGCGCCCACCAGCAGGCCGCGACGGCAAAAAGGGGGATCCAGATCATTGTCTCGGTCGCTCACGGGGCGGCCTCACGACCAAAATCCACGCAGTCGTCGACGCGCAAGGGCTCCCAATCCGGCTCGGCCTGACCGCCGGGCAGGCGCATGACAGCCCCGCCGCGTATCACCTGCTCGACCGTCTCGGTCCGCGAACCATCGTACTCGCGGACAAAGCTTATGATGCCGATGGCATCCGCGGCCTTATCGAGGCCCAAGGCGCAGTGCCCAACATCCCGGCCAAATCCAATCGCAAATGGAAACCATGCTTCAGCAAGCAGCTCTATCGCGAGCGCAATCTGGTCGAGCGCTTCTTCAGCAAACTGAAGCACTTCCGGCGCATCGCCACTCGTTACGACAAGCTCGCCGCAAACTTCCTCGCTATGGTTCAGCTCGCTTCAATGCGACTGTGGCTACGCGCTTATGAGTCTACGGCCTAGTCTCCGGATCGTGATCGGTCGGCGGTGCGAACGCACCTGCCGCCAGCACGATCCATCCCGCGATCATCGCCGCACCGCCCAGCGGCGTGACCGCGCCGAGCCACAGCGGGCCGCCCAGCGCCATCGCATAGAGCGTCGCGGCGAACAGCAGCGAGCCGCCGAGCAGCAGCCACGCCGCCAGCGGGCCGCGCGCGATCCGTGCGGCGATCAATGCGGCGACGGCGTGCACCATCTCATATTGCGCGCCGATGCGCAGCCAGTCCGCCGCCTTGCCCGATGCGCCATGCGCGCCGAACGCCCCCGCCATCACCGCCAGCGCGCCCGAGCAGGCGGCGACGCGCAGCAATATGGCACGGCTCACAGCTCGGGCTCACCCAGCGCCAGTGGCGCGCGCGACGCGGCGATCGCCTCGGGCGAGAAGATGCCCTTTTCGGCCTGGACGAGCAGCCGCTCCTTGTCGCGCGCGCGATAGCGACGCTCGATCTTCGCGACCTGATCCTCGGCGACGCCCAGCGTCGCCAGCACCCTGCGGCCCATCACCACCGCGCTCTCGAACAATTCCCGGATCACCATCGCCGTATCGAGCCCGCGATAGCTGATGAGCGTGCGCCGATCATAAGCGCGCACGAAAATCGCGGCCTGACGGAATGCCTTGAGCGCCGTCTCGAGCTCGTCGCGGTCGAGCTGGTCCTTGTCCATCGCGAAGATGATCGCGCGCGCCTCGTCGCCGCCGGCCTGCTGCAGCAATTCCAGCCGCGTGCCGTCGCCGTAGAAGACCTTGACGCCGAACCGCGCCGCGGTGTCGATCATCTCGGCATCGCTGTCGATCACCGTCACCGGAATGTCGGCGGCGAGCAGCATCTGCACGATCGTCTGCCCGAAGCGCCCATAGCCGACGACGATCGCCGCGGCGTGATCGGCATGATCCGGCCCCTCCAGATCCTCGCGCATCGGCGTGATCGCGGCGCGGTTGAAGCGACGCGCGACCATCATCAGGAACGGCGTGGTCGCCATCGACAAGGTCACCACCGCGCCGAGCAGGCTTGCCGCCTGCGGCTGGACGAGTTGCGCCGCTGCCGCCTGGCCGAACAGCACGAAGCCGAACTCGCCGCCCTGGCTGAGCAGCAGGCCGAGCGCGAGCGCCGGTCGCCGCTCGACCCCGAACAGGAGCGCGATCAGGAAGATCAGGAACGCCTTCACCGCCACCACCGCTACCGCGAGGCCGAGCACGAAAATCGGCCGCGCCTCGATCGCATGAAGGTCGAGCTTCATGCCGATCGCGATGAAGAACAGGCCGAGCAGCACGGTGCGGAACGGCTCGACGTCCACCTCCAGCTCGTGCCGGTAGGGCGAATCCGCCAACATCACGCCGGCGACGAACGCACCGAGCGCGGTCGACAGGTGCAGGCTCTCCATCACCGCCGCCGCCGCGACCACGGTGAACAGCCCGGCCGCGACGAACAATTCGCGCTCGCCCATGCCGCCGATCAGGCGGAACAAGGGGTTGAGCAGATAGCGGCCGGCGACCACCAGCCCGACGACGGCGCCGATCGTGTAGAGGCCGAGCAGCCAGCCGGGCGGTGCACCCGGATCGGCCGGCGCGCGGCTCAGTGCGGCGACGATCGTGATGAGCGGCACGATCGACAGATCCTGGAACAGCAAGATCGAGAAAGCGCGCTCGCCGAACGGGGTGTTGAGCCGGCCGGCCGAACGCAGCATCGGCAGCACCTGCGCGGTCGAGGACAATGCCAGCGGCAGGCCCAGCGCCAGCGCCGCCGCCGGCGAGAATCCGACCAGCCATACCACGCCGCCGAGCGCGAGACCGCAGATCACGACCTGGACGAGGCCGAAGCCGAAGATGTCGCGCCGCAGCCGCCACAGCCGGGTGAGGTTGAGTTCCAGCCCGACGATGAACAGCAGCAATGTGATACCGAGATCGGCGATGCCAAGCTTCGATTCGGCGCCGTCGACCAGCCCCAGCGCCTGCGGACCGATAAGCGCACCGGCGACGATATAGCCGAGCGTGGCGCCCAGCCCGAACTTGCGAAACAGCAGCACGCAGCCGAGCGCCGCGCCCAGCATCACCACGCCTGCGCTGAGCAGGGTGCCGGTCATGCGCCTTGCTCCGCCGGGCGGGCGAAGCGGCGTTCGTCGTGATCGTCGCGCATGCGTGCGGCTGTACCGAGCCGACGGCGGAAGGTCGAGCCGCTAGACCGCGCTGCTTTGCTGGCCCGCAACGGCCTCCGCTCGCGCCGCCGCTTCCGTCACCGCCTCGAATGCAAGCCGGATCGAGGCATGGCGCGCGCTGTGGGCGCGCGCGGGCGCGAAGATTTCGAGCCCCGGCCAATCGCCGGGATCGTCGCGCGTGCCGGCGAGGAAGGCGGCGAGCGCATCGCGCGCGGCTTCCAGCTCGGCGCGGTCGCGGCCGATGGCATGCGCGCCCATCAACGCGGCCGAGGCCTGGCCGAGCGCGCAGGCGCGCACCTCCTGCCCCAGCGCCGTCACGCGACCGGCATCGTCCATCGCGACGTCGACGGTGATGCGGCTGCCGCACACCGGCGACCGGCGCTCGGACGAGCCCTGGGCTTCATCGAGGCGCTGGTGATGGGGGATGCTCGTCGCGAGCCGCAGGATAGTCGGATTGTAGAGCGCCGCCGTCATGCGCCTTATCTAGGAAGCCGTGGCGCCCGCGTCAGCCCGCCGGGGCGCTTTCGTTGCCGAAGCCGGACTGCGGCACCGGATCGCCGCGGCGACGGTGGACGAAATCGACCACCGCGCGCCCGCTCGCATTCAGTAACGGATAGGTGCGCGCGGTGCGCAGCCATTGCGGCCGCGCCGAGGTGCCGCCGAATACGGTATCGTAGGCGAGATTGATGCCGAGGAAGAGCACGGTCGCCACCAGCAGCCCCTTGAGACCACCGAAGCCCAGCCCGAGCAGTCGATCCACCGGCCCCAGCACCGACTGACGCGTGCGTCGCCCGAGCGATGCAGCGATCATCTTGCCGAGAAAGAAGGTGACGCCGAACACCAGCAGGAAGGCGAGCACCGCCGCGCCGCCCTCGCTGTGGGTGAAGCCGGTCAGCGCATGCGTGGCCGGCGTGTGAAGCAGCTTCAGCGCGAACATCGCCGCGCCCCATGCGAACAGCGATAATATCTCGGTCACGAAGCCGCGCACCAGGCCGAGCACGGCACCCCCGCCGATCAGGAGCAGAACGAAGATATCGAGCGCGGTCAGCATGGCATGCGTCTAGCTTGCAGCCGGCTTATGGTCGAGCGCGGCAGACGCGGCTTTGTCATAGCGGCGAAGTAACGTCGCCGCATCAGGAGAGGAGCAAGGATCATGCCTCGCACGCCATTGTGTTTTGCCATTCTGGCGACCATCGCCGTCGCCGCGCCCGTCGCCGCGCAAAACAACGTCTGCCCGACCGGTGACCCCGCGCTGCTGCGCATCAGCAAGATCAAGCCGGGCGGCTCGATGGCCGGCCTCGCAAAAGCGGTGGCCGATCACAGCAAATGGTATGCCGATCACGGCTTCACCGCCGATCGCCAGGTGATCGCGCCGGTGCTGGTCCCCGGTCCGCAGGGGCCGCATGTCGCGTCGGATCAGGTGATGACGCTGCACCTTCACGCCCACAACGTGCCGCAGAACCAGCATGACGCTGGCTGGGACGCGTTCGTCGCCGAATATCGGGCCAATTCCGAAGTGGTGAGCGAGATGATGGTCTGCCTGCCGCCGATCAATTGATCGTAGACGCCGCGCCGGGCCACCGTGGCAATCAGCGGCCCAGCAGGTGATCGACCAGCGCGCCTACGGTCGTGAAGCCGTTGAGCGTGAGTGCGCCGCCATCCTCGCGCATCGCAGCGGGCAGCAGCGCGCGGCCGAAGCCGAGCTTGGCCGCTTCCTTCAGCCGCAACGCGCCATGCGCCACGCCGCGCACTTCGCCCGACAGCGCGACCTCGCCGAATGCGACCGCGTCGGCCGACAGCGGCCGCTCCGCCAGCGCCGAGACCAAAGCTGCTGCCACGGCCAGATCGGCACCCGGATCGGCGATGCGATAGCCGCCCGAGACGTTGAGATACACCTCGCAGGTCGAGAAGCTGAGCCCGCAGCGTGCCTCCAGCACCGCGAGGATCATCGCCAGTCGCCCGCTGTCCCAGCCGACCACCGCGCGGCGCGGCGTCGCCCCGCTCGCCAGCCGCACCACCAGCGCCTGGATTTCGACCAGCACCGGCCGCGTTCCCTCCATCGCCGGAAAGACGATCGCCCCGCTGATCGCCTCGCCGCGCTGGGTGAGGAACAAGGCCGAGGGGTTGGCGACCTCCTCCAGGCCCTGCGTCGCCATCGCGAACACGCCGATCTCGTCGGTGCCGCCGAAGCGGTTCTTCACGGCGCGCAGGATGCGATATTGATGGCTGCGTTCGCCCTCGAACGCCATCACGGTATCGACCATATGCTCCAGCACACGCGGGCCGGCGATTGTGCCGTCCTTGGTGACGTGGCCGACCAGTACCAAAGCGGTGCCGCGTTCCTTGGCGTAGCGGATCAGTTCCTGTGCCGAAGCGCGCACCTGGCTGACCGTGCCCGGCGCGCCATCGATCAGGTCGGAATGCATCGTCTGGATCGAATCGATGATGAGCAAGGCCGGCGGCGCACCCGTGTCCAGCGTGGTGAGGATGTCGCGCACCGAGGTGGCGGTGGCAAGCTGGACCGGCGCGTGGCCGAGCCCCATGCGGCGCGCGCGCAGCCGCACCTGATCCGCCGCCTCCTCGCCCGAAATGTAAGCGACGCGGGTGCCCGCGCTCGCCAGTCGCGCGGCAGCCTGCAGCAGCAGGGTCGACTTGCCGATGCCCGGATCGCCGCCGATCAAGGTCGCCGAACCCGCGACCAGCCCGCCGCCCAGCGCGCGATCGAGCTCGGCGATGCCGGTCGCGAGGCGCGGCGGCAGCGCGACGTCCGCATCGAGCCCCGACAGCGTGATCGCGCGGCCGCCCGCGCGCAGATCGTGCTTCGCGGCGAACGGGGTCACCACGCCGCCGGCCTCCTCGACCAAGGTGTTCCACTCGCCGCAATCGACGCATTGCCCCTGCCATTTGCTCGCGACGCTCCCGCAAAGCTGACAGGCATATCGGCGCTGGACGCGTGCCAAGCTGATCCTCCGGCGTTGAACGAAGCAGGAACATAGCCCCGTTGGAGCGACCATACAACCGCCTGCGTAACGGGAGTGCTGGCGCGCGCGCGCGATCCCGCCTAATCAGGCGCGCATGGGCTTCCTGCGTACCCTTTTCTGGATCGCGGTCACCGTGGTGGTGGTGGTGTTCTCGTTCCACAATTGGGTGCCGGTGACGGTCAGTCTGTTCGGTGATCTGAAGGCGGACGTGAAGCTGCCGGTGCTGCTGCTGATCGCCTTCCTCGCCGGGTTCCTGCCGTTGCTGATCTGGCACAAGGCGATGCGCTGGCGCGACCAGCGGCGCAGCCCGGCTGCCGTTCCGCTTTCGATCGAGCCGGTACCGCCGGCCATCTACAATCCGGTGGATACGACCGCCGAACCCGGCATCACGCCGGCGCGGGCCGACTGATGACGAGCCGGGTCTATGTGGCGATCGACACGCCCGATCTTGCGCGCGCGGTGGCGCTCGCCGGGCGCGTGCGCGATCATGTCGGCGGGCTCAAGCTCGGGCTCGAATTCTTCTGTGCGCATGGACATCACGGCGTGCGCGAGATGGCGGCGCTTGGCCTGCCGATCTTTCTCGATCTTAAGCTGCACGACATCCCGAACACCGTCGCGAGCGCGGTGCAGACGCTGCACCATCTCGCCCCGTCGATCCTGACCGTCCACGCCTCGGGCGGCCGCGCCATGCTCGAGGATGCGAAAGCGGCCGCGCCGCCGAGCACCCGCGTGGTGGGCGTAACGGTGCTGACCAGTCTCGACGGCAGCGATCTCGCCGCCACTGGCATCACCGGCGATACGCACGCGCAGGTCGAGCGGCTGACCGATCTGTGCGCCGAGGCGGGGCTCGACGGCATCGTCTGTTCGGGGTTCGAGGTGGCGGCGGCGCGGCGGCGCTGGCGCGACGGCTTCTTCGTGGTGCCGGGCGTGCGCCCCGTCGATGCGGGCACGGCCGACCAGAAACGCGTGATGACGCCGCGCCAGGCGCTCGACAATGGCGCCTCGATCCTCGTGATCGGCCGCCCCATCACCAAGGCGGCCGATCCCGATGCCGCCGCACGCGCGATCGCGGCGACGCTTTAAGGCAGGCGCCTCAGGCGGCGCTGCCGGCGATTCCGTCCAGCTCGCGCATCACCTCGGGCGACAAGTCGATCTCCGCCGCCGCGAGATTTTCGTGCAGGTGCGCGCGCGACGAAGTGCCGGGGATCAGCAGGATGTTCGGCGCGCGCCGCAACAGCCACGCGAGCGCGACCTGCATCGGCGTCGCACCCAGCCGCTCGGCCACTGCCGACAAAGTGCCCGACTGGAGCGGGGTGAAGCCGCCGAGTGGAAAAAACGGCACATAGGCGATGCCGTCGCGCGCCAATTCGTCGATCAGCGCATCATCCTCGCGATGGGCCAAATTATACTGGTTCTGCACGCACACGATCTCGGCGATGCGCCGCCCTTCGGCGATCTGGGTCGGCGTGACGTTGCTGAGCCCGATATGGCGGACGAGGCCCTGCTGCTGGAGTTCCGCCAGCACGGTCAGCGGTGCCTCGAGCGATCCCTCCGCCGGCCCGTGAATACCGAACATCAGCCGCAGGTTGACCACCGCCAGCTGGTCGAGCCCGAGATTGCGGAGATTGTCGTGCACCGCGCCGATCAGGTCGTCGCGCGAGAAGGCCGGGTTCCACGATTTGTCCGGGCCGCGATTCGCGCCGATCTTGGTGACGATCGTCAGATCGTCGCCATAGGGCGCCAGCGCCTCGCGGATGATCTCGTTGACGACGTGCGGGCCATAGAAATCGCTGGTGTCGATGTGATCGACGCCGCTTTCCACCGCGGCGCGAAGCACCGCCAGCGCCTCGCTGCGATCCTTCGGCGGACCGAATACGCCGGGGCCAGCAAGCTGCATCGCGCCATAGCCGAGTCGTTTCACCGCGCGGTCGCCGAGGTTGAACGTGCCGGCCTGATCGAGATTGGACATCGGAAACTCCTGTTGAGTGCCGGCCGCAAATGGGTGTTGAGCGCCTGTTGGATAACGGGGCATGATCTGCACGGGTTGTACGGAATATTGCACAATGGCCGAATTGAGCGATCTCGATGCCTTCGTCGCCGTGGCCCGTGCGCGAGGCTTCCGCGACGCCGCGCGGACCGGCGACGCGAGCGCATCGGCATTGAGCGATGCCGTGCGCCGGCTCGAGACGCGGCTGGGCGTCCGCCTGCTCCACCGCACCACCCGCAGCGTGACGCCGACCGAGGCAGGCGCGCGTCTGCTCGAACGGCTCGGGCCCGCGCTCGCCGAAGTGGACGCGGCGCTGGAGGTCGTGAACGGCTTTCGCGATCGGCCGGCAGGCACGCTCCGCCTCAACGTGCCTGTCAGCGCCGCGCGGCTCGTGCTGCCCGCGATCGTGCCCCCCTTCCTCGCCACCTATCCCGACATCAAGCTGGAGGTGATCGTCGACGACAGCTTCGTCGACATGATCGAGGCGGGGTGCGACGCTGGCATTCGCTATGACGAACGGCTGGAGCAGGACATGATCGCGGTGCCGATCGGCCCGCGCGTCCAATGTTTCGCCACCGCTGCAGCCCCCGGCTACCTCGCCGCGCGCGGCACGCCGCAGCATCCGCGCGATCTGCTCGACCACGCCTGCATCCTCGGTCGCTTCACCAGCGGCGCGCTGACGAGCCCGTGGGAATATGAGCGCGCGGGCGAGATCGTGCGGGTCGAGCCGAGTGGGCAGTTGATCGTGCGGATCGGCGGCGCGGCCGATCTGGTGGTCGATGCCGCCATCGCCGGGACCGGCATCGTTCACCTGTTCGAGGATTGGCTGCGGCCGCATCTCGAAAGCGGGGCGCTGATGCCGGTCTTGAAGGAGTGGTGGCAGCCCTTTTCGGGCCCGTTCCTCTATTATCCCGGGCGCCGTCTGGTGCCGCCGCCGCTCCGTGCCTTCCTCGACTTCATCAGACAGCCGAACGCAGGCGTGCGCCAAGACCATCCGTCGGAGATATAGGCATATTCTTGACTCGCAGCGGGCGAGTATTTCAACTAATGTTACCTCGTTGCTGCAGGAGGCGGAACACGGGGGTGCCCGCCTGCCAGCGATGGGGGGATGCATGGCCGGATCGATCGCGGTGCGCGCGGGCTATATGGCGCTGGCAATGGGGGCGAGGCTGCCGCGCAGCCGACGCCTGCAGGACGTCCATCAGCAATCCCGCACGATCGACGAGATCAAGCGCCACGGGATCGACGTCGTGCTGGATGTCGGCGCCAATCGCGGCTTCTACGCTCGCCATCTGCGCATGCTCGGCTATCGCGGCACGATCCTGTCGTTCGAGCCCGACGCAGCCACCTTCGCCCATCTGGAGGCGCAGACAACGGGCGATCCCGGCTGGCGCGGCTTCAACTGCGCTTTGGGCGAAGCGGCCGGCACGATCGTCTTCAACGTGATCCGCACCGGGCCGGAGACAGTGCTGAGCTCGGCCCTCACCTTCCTCCACGGTGCGCCATCGGCGGTGACCGAGGTGCCGGTGCGGACGGTGGCGGAGGTGCTGGATGCCGAGGGGATCGGCAGCGACGCGCGCATCTTCCTGAAGATGGACACGCAAGGCTATGATCTGCGCGTGTTCGCCGGGGCGAGCAATCATCCGGGGATCCGCCTGCTCCAGTCGGAGCTGTCGGTCGAGCCGCTCTATGTCGGTATGCCGCATTATACCGATGCGCTCGCCTGCTATGAGGATGCGGGGTTCGAGCTGCTCGACCTGTTCGTCGTCAGCCGCACCGAGCGCGGCAGCATCCTCGAATATGATGCGCTGATGACGCGCCGCGCCTGACCGACGGGCTCGATTGCGCGGCGGGAGGGCGTCGGGCATAGGCCGGCGATGATCCCGCACGACGCCCCGTTCGTCCTCATCGACGATCAGGGCGCGGGCGGCCGGCAGACGCTGTTTCGTGATCCGGTGGCGATCATCACCGTGCATCGCAGCGACGAAATCGGGCCTGCTTTGCAGCGAATCCGCGCCGAAACGCGCGGCGGTCGCCATGCCGCGGGCTGGATCGGCTATGCCGCCGGCAATGCGTTCGAGCCTCGGGCGGCGGCGAGCGAAGCGGACCCACTGCTCTGGTTCGGCATCTTCGATCGGGCGATTGCACTGCCGCCGGACGCGCTCGACCAGATGCTGCCCGACCCTGCCGGAGCGTGGATCGGCCCGCCAAAGATCGAACCCGATCGGGCGGCCTACGAAGCCGCCTTCGCCCGGGTGCAGGCCTATATCGCCGCCGGCGACATCTATCAGGCGAATTTGAGCGTGCGCGGCCGCGCGGCATTGCTCGGCGATCCGCGCGCCGCCTATCGCCGGCTGCGTATGGCCGCGCAGGCGCGCTGGGGCGCGCTGATCCACGACGGCGCGCGCTGGATCCTCTCCTGCTCGCCCGAACTCTTCGTCCGCACTGACGGCAGGAGGGTGCTGACCCGCCCGATGAAGGGCACAGCGCCGCGCGGGCGAACGCCGGCCGAGGACGACGCTTATGCGGCGGCGCTCGCCGGCGACCCGAAGGAGCGCGCCGAGAATCTGATGATCGTCGATCTGCTGCGCAACGACCTGTCGCGCGTCGCGGTGGCCGGCAGCGTGCGGGTGCCGTCGCTGTTCGCGGTCGAGCGCTATCCGACGATCCTGCAGATGACATCCGACGTCGCGGCGACGCTGGCGCCCGGCCGCGACGCGATCGATCTGGTCGAGGCATTGTTTCCATGCGGCTCGATCACCGGCGCGCCCAAGGTCCGCGCGATGCAGGTGATCGAAGAGGTCGAGACCGGCCCACGCAACCTCTACACCGGCGCGATCGGCATGTTCGCACCCGACGGGGCGGCCAGCTTGAACGTCGCGATCCGGACGTTGGCGATGCCGGCAGGATCGCAGGAGGCAAAGTTCGGGCTGGGCTCGGCGGTGGTCGCGGACTCGACCGCCGAGCGCGAATGGCGCGAATGCCTCGCCAAGAGCGCGTTCGTGACCGCCGGCCAGCGCCCGATCGGCTTGATCGAGACGATGCGATTCGAGCCCGGTCGAGGCATCGTGGATCGCGACCGGCATCTCGCCCGCATGCAGGGAAGCGCCGACCTGCTCGGCCTGCCGTTCGATCCGTCACGGATCGTGGCGGCGCTGAACGCGCACCTCGCCGCCGTCACCGAGGGGCGGCGCGTGCGCCTGCACCTGTCCTTCGGCGGTGCGATCGAGGTCGGATCGACGGCGCTGCCGCCACCTCCGTCGGGTGAGGTCGATGTCAGGATCGTCGCGCTGCCGGTGGACCCGTCCGACTTCCGGCTCGCGCACAAGACCGACGATCGCCTGTTCTACGATGACGCGCGCAAGGCGGCTGGCACGTTCGAAGTCGCGTTCGCACGCCGCGACGGACTGTTGACCGAGGGCAGCTTCACCAATCTGTTCGTGCGCCGCGACAGCCTGCTGCTCACCCCGCCCGCAGCACGCGGCCTGCTGCCCGGCATCCTGCGCGCGCGTCTGCTCGAACAGGGCGAGGCGATCGAGGCCGATCTCACCGCCGACGATCTGCGCGACGGCTTCTACGTCGGCAATGCCGTGCGCGGCCTGCTGCCGGCGCGGCTCGCCTGACGCCTAGCGCCGGCCCTTGTGGCGGATGTTGGCCGGCCGACCACGACGACCGACCGGGCGCCGATCGCGTGTTCCGCGACGGAGCGGCATGTGGCTCGCTCCCTCGGGCAGCTCGAACCGCAGTGCGCCGCCGATCGGGTCGGCCTCCGCCAGCCGCAGCTTGAGCAGCATGCCGGGCGTGTAGCGCTCGCCGCTCGTCTCGCCTTCCAGCGCCTGCGATCCCTCGTCGTAGCGGAAATGCTCCGCCCCCAGGGTCGACACCGGCACGAGCCCGTCGCCGCCGAGGCCGACCACGGTGGCGAAGAATCCGAACGATTTCACGCCGGTGATGCGCGTATCGACCACCTCGCCGACATGCGCCGAGAGATAGGCGGCGACGTAGCGGTCGATCGTCTCGCGCTCAGCCTCCATCGCCCGCCGTTCGGCCGCCGAGATCAGTTCGCCCACGCGCGACAGGTCGGCCGCGTCGCTTTCCGACAGACGGGTCGCATCCGCCGCCGGATCGAGCCGATACGCCCCCGCCAGCGAGCGGTGCACCAGCAGATCGGCATAGCGGCGGATCGGGCTGGTGAAATGGGCGTAGCTGCCCAGCGCCAGCCCGAAATGGCCCTGATTGCCCGGCCCGTAATAAGCCTGCGTCTGCGTGCGCAGCACCTGCTCCATGATCTGCGGGCGGAAATCCGATTCGCCGATCCGTTCGAGCAGATGGTTGAACGTCGCCGGGCGCACCACCTGCCCCAGCGCGAACTCGACACCGAACGTCTTGAGATACTCCTTCAGCGCGACCAGTTTCTCGCGGCTCGGCGGCTCGTGGACGCGGTACATGACCTGCGCCTTCTTCGCCTCAAGCGCCTTGGCGGCGGCGACGTTGGCCGCGATCATGTAATCTTCGATCAACCGGTGCGCATCGAGCCGCTCGCGCGGAGCGACCGAGAGGATGCGGCCTTTCTCGTCCAGCACCACGCGCCGCTCGGGCAGGTCGAGGTCGAGCGGCGCGCGCGCATCGCGCGCCTTCGCCAACGCCGCCCAGCACGCCCAGAGCGGCTTGAGCGCGGTTTCGACCAGCCCTTCATCCCAGCGGAAGCCGCGATCTCCTGCCGGGTTCTCTACCTCGGGAGATCCCGGCGTTCGCTGGGATGACGAGGGGCTCGCGCGATCGATCGCCGCCTGCGCTTCCTCATAGGGGATGGTCGCCGCGATCCGCACCACCGCGCGGGTGAAGCGCCAGCCGGTCAGCTTGCCGTCCGCCGCAATGGTGAGGTGGCACGCCATCGCCGCGCGATCGACGCCTTCCTTCAGCGAGCAGATGTCGGCCGACAATGTCTCCGGCAGCATCGGCACGACGCGATCGGGGAAATAGACGCTGTTGCCGCGCTTGCGCGCCTCGCGGTCGAGCTCGGAGCCGGGGCGGACGTAGAAACCGACGTCGGCGATGGCGACGATCGCCTTGAACCCGCCCGGATTGGCCGGATCATCGTCGGGCGCGGCCCACACCGCATCGTCATGATCGCGCGCGTCGATCGGATCGATCGCGACGATCGGCAGATGGCGCAGATCCTCGCGCCCCTCGCCTAGCGGCTGCTTCGCCATCCGCTCGGCCTCGGCCAGCGTCTCGGCGGCAAAGCGGTCGGGGATGCCGAACTTGTGGATCGCGATCAGGCTGAAGCTGCGCGGCGCAAACGGCTCGCCCAGCCGCTCGGTCACCTTGGCGGTGATGCGCGGCGGCCGGCCGGCCTTCTCGGCCAGCACGAGGTCGCCCGCCTGCGCCTCGCCGGCGTCGGACACCGGCAGCTCGCGGCGCTCGCGCTTGTCGACCGGCTTCAGCCACAGCCGATCGCCCTCGGCATGGAGCACGCCCAGCACCAGTTCGGCGTTGCGCGCGAGCCGCTTCAGCGGATGCGCGACATGGCCGCGCCCTGCCTCCTCGGTGCGCGCGAGGATGCGGTCACCGGGCCCGAGCGGTTCCCGCCGGCCGCGCTCCATCACGCGGAGCCGCGGCGCGGGGGCGTCGCCATGCCAGCTTTCGGGCACCGCGAACGCCTGGCCGTCCTCGTCGACATCGACGATACGCATCACCGTCACCTTCGGCACGCCGCCCATCTTGTGGAAGGCGCGGCCGGGGGCGCTGTCGATCAGCCCCTCGTCGGCCATGTCCTTCAGCAACGCCTTCAGCGCCACCTTGTCCGCGCCGTGCAGCCCGAAGGCACGCGCAATCTCGCGCTTGCCCGCGGGCGCATCGCTCTTGGTGATGAAGTCGAGAATCTGGTCGCGCGTGGGCAGACCGTGAGCGGCGGGGCGAGGCATCGCCCCGAGATAGACGCGGCGAGCCGCCTGCGCCATGCTCTTTGCCGGTCGGTGACGGGAGACGCGGCGCACAACATGCTGTAACCCCATGGCTCAGGCGGTTGGGAGGACCGCGCGCGACAGCGGGTCGAAGAAGGGTTGTGCATGCGGGCGATGCGATGGTGGGCGATAGCGGCGGCAACGGCGTCCGGCTCCGCATCCGCCCAATCGGTGCCCTCGACCACGCTCGCACCGCCGACGCGCGATCAGGTCCAGCGCGCCGCGCCGCCCGCACAGGCGACGCCGCCGTCGCACCTGACGGTTCGCGGCGGCATCGCCCGCGCCCCCTGCCCGCTCGAGAGCCCGGCGTTCGCCAACACGACGCTGACGCTGAAAGGCGTCGCGTTCGATCATCTTCGCGGGCTTCCGGCCGAGGCGCTGCGCCCGGCGTACGAAAGCTTCCTCGGCAAGACGGTGCCGCTGTCCACCGCCTGCGAGATCCGCGACGCCGCCGCCGCGATCCTGCAACAAGCGGGCTATGTCGCCGCGCTGGAAGTGCCGCCACAACAGGTGACCGATGGCGTCGTCCGGTTCGACGTATTGATGGCGCGGCTGGTGCGGATCGAGGTGCGCGGGCGGGCGGGCCGCTCCGAGCGGTTGCTCGCCGCCTATCTCGACAAATTGGTCGGCGAGCCGTTATTCAACCAGAAGCAGGCCGAACGCTACCTGCTGCTCGCGCGCGACCTGCCCGGCTACGACGTGCGCCTGACGTTGCGATCGGCCGGCGGTGCGCCCGGCGACGTGATCGGCGAGGTCACCGCATCGCGCCTGCCGCTGATCATCAGCGCCAGCATGCAGGATTATGGCGGCCACGCCGTCGGTCGCTGGGGCGGCCTGCTCAGCCTGCAGGCGAACGACCTGATCGGCCAGGGCGATCGCCTCACACTGGGCTTCTACAACACCACCCAGTTTCACGAACAGAGCGTCGTGCAGGCCGGCTACGACATGCGCCTGGGCAGCGAGGGGCTGACGGTCGGTGGCCGCTTCACCTACGCCTGGACGCGACCGGATCTCGGCGACGGCTTCCATCCGCTGAGTTCGCGGACATTGGTCGCCTCGCTGGAGGCCGCTTATCCGTTCAAGCGGTCGCAGCGCCTTGACGTGCGCGGTGTCGCGGGCGTCGACCTGATCGATCAGCAGCTCGACCTGTTCGGCGATCCCTATACGCGCGACAGGTTGCGCGTCCTCTATGGCCGGCTGGACGTCGGCGCGACGGCATCGATCGACGATTTCTCGCCCGACGGCGTGCGCCTGCCGCGCTGGCGCGCGATCGGCACGCTGGAGGCACGCCATGGCATCGGCGTGCTCGGCGCGAGCCAGACCTGCCTCGATCCGATCGTCGGCAATTGCACCGCGACCAGCCGGCCGCAGGGGGATGCGAGCGCCACTTTGGTACGTCTTACCGCCCTGCTCGACTATCGCCTGACGCGGCGCCTGACGATCGCGCTGGGCCCGCGCCTGCAATATGCGTTCAATCCTTTGCTCAGCTACGAGCAATATTCGGGCGGCGCCTACACGGTCGGGCGCGGCTACGATCCCGGCGTGATCGTCGGCGACAGCGGTGCGGGCAGCTATGTCGAATTGCGGCGGGGGGCGCTTAGCCCACGATCGCCGAGCAGCTTTGCGTTCCAGCCCTACGCATTCGCCGACGCCGCCTGGGTTTGGAACCGCCAGGCGAACGAGGGCGGCGGCTTCGCGCGGGATCGGCTGCTGTCGGCCGGCGGCGGCGTCCGGATCGCGTGGGGCGATCACGCGCGGCTGGACGTGGGCGCGGCCGTTCCGCTGCACCGGACCAACTCACAGCTGGAGGGTGGCGATACCCGCGTGCTCGTCTCGCTCACCACGCGACTGGTGCCGTGGCGCTCGCCCGGCGATCGCTAGCGGTCAGTCCGCGCCGAGGACGCCCTTCAGCCGCGCGAAGAAACCGCTCGACTGCGGGCATTCCTCGCCCGTCTCGGTGGCGCGGAATTCCTCCAGCAGCTCGCGCTGGCGCGAGGTGAGCCGGGTCGGCGTCTCGACCTCGATCTGCACGACCATGTCGCCATGGCCGCGACCATTCAGCACCGGCATGCCGGCACCACGCTGACGAAGCTGCTTGCCCGACTGGATGCCCGCAGGAATGCGGATCTCGTGCTGCTGCTTGTCGAGGCCGGGGACGGTGATCGTGCCGCCCAACGCAGCGGTAGTGATGCTGATCGGCGCTCGCGCAAACAGCGACGTGCCCTCGCGCTCGAACACCGAATGCCGCTGGACGTGGAGGAAGATGTAGAGGTCGCCCGCCGGCCCGCCGCGCGCGCCGGCCTCGCCTTCGCCCGACATGCGGATGCGGGTGCCCTCGTCGACGCCGGGCGGAATGCGAACCTCGAGCGTCTTGGACTTCTCGACCCGGCCCTCGCCGCGGCAGGCGGTGCACGGCTCGGCGATCACCTCGCCGCGCCCATGACAGGTCGGGCAGGTCCGCTCGACCACGAAGAAGCCCTGCTGCGCGCGCACCTTGCCATGGCCCTGGCAGGTCGGGCAGCCGCGCGCGGCGGTGCCGGCCTTGGCGCCGCTGCCGTCGCACACGTCGCACGTGGCGGCGACGTCGACCCGTACCTGCTCGCTCTTGCCGTGATAGGCATCTTCCAGCGATATTTCGAGATCGTAGCGCAGGTCGGCGCCCCGCTGGACCGACGATCCGCCGCGCCCCCCGCGACCGCCGCCCATGAACTCACCGAAGATATTCTCGAAAATGTCGGAGAAGCCCTCGAACCCCGGTCCGCCGCCACCGCCACCGCCACTCTGAAAGGCGGCGTGGCCGTAGCGATCGTAAGCGGCGCGCTTCTGCGGATCCTTCAGCACGTCATAGGCGACACTGATCGCCTTGAACTTGGATTCTGAATCCTTGCAGCCCGGATTGCGATCCGGATGGCATTGCATGGCGAGCCGTCGATAGGACGTCTTGATCGTCTTGTCGTCGGCGGTGCGCTCGATCTCCAAGAGCTCGTAATAATCGACTTCAGCCATTCCCGCCCCGCTTCGCCCCCTCGGCCGTCACCCCGGCGAACGCCGGGGTCTCGTGAAGCAGAGGCTTTGCCTCGCCACAGGAGATGCCAGCTTTCGCCGGCATGACGGAAAGGGTCATTTTTACTCCAACCTTACTTGTCGTCGACCTCGGAAAATTCCGCGTCGACCACATCGTCGCCATGGCCGCCTTCGCCATGCGATGCCGCACCCGCCGCACCGGGGCCGCCGGCGGCAGCCTCCTGCTGGTAGATCGCCTGGCCGAGCTTCATGCTCACCTGCATCAGCGCGTTGGTCTTCTCGGTCATGCGATCGGCGTCGTCGCTTTCGACCGCCGCCTTGGCCTCGGCCACCGCCGCCTCGATCTCGGCCTTCAGCGCCGCGTCGACCTTGTCACCATTGTCGGCGAGCTGGCGCTCGGTCGAGTGGATCAGGCTTTCGGCATTGTTCTTGGCCTCGGCCGAGGCACGGCGCTTCTTGTCCTCGTCGGCGAAGGATTCGGCGTCGCGCACCATCTTGTCGATGTCGGCGTCGGACAGACCGCCCGAAGCCTGGATCTTGATCTGCTGCTCCTTGCCGGTGCCCTTGTCCTTGGCGGAGACGTTGACGATGCCGTTCGCGTCGATGTCGAATGTGACCTCGATCTGCGGCACGCCGCGCGGCGCGGGCGGGATGCCGATCAGGTCGAACTGGCCGAGCATCTTGTTGTCGGCCGCCATCTCACGCTCGCCCTGGAAGACGCGGATCGTGACGGCATTCTGGTTGTCGTCGGCCGTCGAATAGGTCTGCGACTTCTTGGTCGGGATGGTCGTGTTGCGATCGATCATCTTGGTCATGATGCCGCCGAGCGTCTCGATGCCGAGCGAGAGCGGCGTCACGTCGAGCAGCAGCACGTCCTTGACGTCGCCCTGCAGCACGCCCGCCTGCACCGCCGCGCCGATCGCCACCACCTCGTCGGGGTTGACGCCGGTGTGCGGCTCCTTGCCGAAGAAGCTCTTCACCGCTTCGCGCACCTTGGGCATGCGCGTCATGCCGCCCACCAGCACGACCTCGTCGATATCGGCCGCCTTCACGCCCGCATCGACCAGCGCCTTGCGCATCGGCTCGATCGTGCGCTTGATCAGGTCGTCGACCAGACGCTCCAGATCGGCGCGCGTGATCGACTTGACGAGATGCTTCGGCCCGGTCGCGTCGGCGGTGATGAAGGGCAGATTGACCTCGGTCGTCTGCGTCGACGACAATTCGATCTTCGCCTTCTCGGCCGCTTCCTTCAGGCGCTGGAGCGCGAGACGATCCTTGGTGAGATCGATGCCCTCGGCCTTCTTGAACTCGTCGGCGAGATACTGGACCAGCTTGGCGTCGAAATCCTCGCCGCCGAGGAAGGTGTCGCCGTTGGTCGACTTCACCTCGAACACGCCGTCGCCGATCTCGAGCACGGACACGTCGAACGTGCCGCCGCCCAGATCGTAAACCGCGATCGTCTTGCCGTCATTCTTCTCGAGGCCATAGGCCAGAGCGGCCGCGGTCGGCTCGTTGATGATGCGCAGCACTTCGAGGCCGGCAATGCGGCCGGCATCCTTGGTCGCCTGGCGCTGCGCGTCGTTGAAGTAAGCCGGCACGGTGATGACCGCCTGCGTCACGGTCTCGCCGAGATAGCTCTCGGCGGTTTCCTTCATCTTCTGGAGCGTGAAGGCCGAAATCTGCGACGGCGAATAATCCTGGCCACCCGCCTGCACCCACGCGTCGCCGTTCGGGCCGCGCACGATGTGGTAGGGCACCAGCTCGGTGTCCTTCTTGGTGATCGGATCGTCGAAGCGGCGGCCGATGAGGCGCTTCACCGCGAAAATCGTGTTGTCGGGATTGGTGACCGCCTGGCGCTTGGCCGGCTGGCCGATCAGCCGCTCCCCATCCTTGGCGAAGGCGACGATCGACGGCGTGGTGCGCGCGCCTTCCGAATTCTCGATCACCTTGGGCTTGCCGCCCTCCATGACCGCGACGCACGAATTGGTCGTCCCGAGATCGATGCCGATGACTTTGGCCATAATCTTCCTCTTGTCTCTGCCCTACCCAGCCGCTGGCGCACGCACCCCCTCAACAGGCGAATGCACGACCGACAGCAGCGGTTACGGGGGCGATATAGGGTGGGCGCGGGCCATCGCAAGCGTACCACCGAGGGGAGTTCCACGCACCCTCCCGAGGCGCTAGACCCGGCCATGATGATCGCGCGTACCGCCCTTGTCGCCCTGCTGCTGCTCGGCGCCTGCCATCGCGAGGCCGCGGCCCCGAAGGTGGTGCGCGCCTGGGTGCGCCTGCCCGCCGTCGCCGGTCTGCCCGCCGCCGGCTATTTCACGATCGAGGGCGGCAGCGCCGACGAACGGCTGGTCAAGATCGAGAGTACGCTCGCGCGCCGCACCGAGATGCACCAGAGTATGAAAGGCATGGGAGCGATGACGACAATGGCACCGCTCGCCGACGTCGCGGTGCCGGCGCATGGGCAGGTCGCGTTCGCGCCGGGCGGACGGCATGCGATGCTGTTCGATCTCGATCGCGCGGTCGCGCCCGGCACGGCGGTGCCTCTGCGCTTCGGCTTCGCCAGCGGGCGCACCGCGGAGGCGGAGGCGAAGACGGTCGGAGCGGGCGACGACGCGCCCTACTGAGCGCGGTTGAGCGGATGTTTGCCGGCTGGAAGCTATTTCGCGTCTAGGGTAGCACCGCAACGCACCGGAGACCCACGCCTTGAACCCCACGCTGATCGTGCTGCCCTCGGTGCCGCTCGCGCATGACGGCGAGCGCCTGTTCATGGACATCAAGGCGGTCGAGGGGCTGAGCCTCTATGCGGATCTGTGGCCGGGGCCGGTCCATTGCCTGATGCGCGTGGGTGATCGAAGCGCGATCGCGTTTGGCCGCAGCTATCTGCCATCGGAGCTGCCGTTCAAAGTGATACCGTTCGAGGGCGACCTACCGCCCACCGCGTTGCTGGACGAGGGCGCGGTGGTGCTGGCGGCGGGCGACAGCCATCTCGACATCGACCTTCCGGCGCGGACCGCGACGCCGTTGGTGTTCATCATCGAATATACGCTCGCGACGCGGCTGCGCATCCTGCAGCTCGACCGTGGCTGGTCGCTGGGTGCGCTCAAATCGGCGCTGTGGACGCTCAAGACCGAGCGCCGCCGACGCCGTGCGTTCCGCGCCTCGGCCGGGCTGCAGGCAAACGGCACGCCGGCGTTCGACGCCTATCGCGCAATGTCGCCATCGCCGATGCTGTATTTCGACAGCCGGCTGCGCCTCGACCAGATGCCGACGCCCGAACAGGTTGACGCCAAGGCCGACGCCATCCGCGCCGGCCGTCCGCTGCGACTGGCTTTTTCCGGCCGGCTGGAGCGGATGAAGGGCGCGGACCATCTCGTGCCGACCCTCGCCGCGCTGGCGAAGCGCGGCATCGCCTTCACCTTCGACCTGTATGGCGAGGGATCGCTCAAGCCCGCTATTGCCGCTGCAGCGGCTGCGGCGGGCATCGCCGATGCCGTGCGCATCCACGGCGGGGTGCCGTTCGACGAGGAGCTGGTCCCGCTGCTGAAGGATCGGACCGACCTGTTCCTGTGCCTGCACCGGCAGGCGGACCCATCCTGCACCTATCTGGAAACGATCGGCTGCGGGGTGCCGATCGTCGGCTACGACAATGCCGCCTTCGCCGGCGTGCTGGCGCTCGGCGAGACCGGGATCGCGACGCCGATGGATCGCCCAGAGCAGGCGGCTGCGGCGATCGCCACGCTGAATGCGGATCGCCCCCGCCTCGCCCGTATGGCGCGCGACGCCGCCGCGATCGGCCGCGCGCATGGCTTCGAGGCGACGTTCGCCGCCCGCATCACCCACCTGCGCGACGTCGCCGGTTTATGAAGCCGAGTGAGCGAGGATCGGGAACGGATTGATCTCGCTGCCTTTCCACCAAGGCTCGCCCGGCGCCATGCGCTGGATCTCGTAATGGAGGTGCGGTGCGCTCGGGTCGGCATCGCCGCTTGATCCGACCGTGCCGATCGGCTGTCCCTGCCGGATCCTCACGCCTTCGCGCAGGTCTGCCGTATAAGTATCGAGATGCGCGTAATAATCCTGCCAGCTTGTGTCGTCGCGCCGGATATAGACGGTGTGGCCGCCATCCTTGCTCTCGAACAATTTCTCGACCGTTCCGGCCGCCGCGGCGACGACCGGCGTACCCTTCGCCGCCGGAATGTCGATCGCGTGATGCGCGCGCGTTCCGCCGCCTCGGGCATCGCCCCAGCTATCGGCAAGTTGCGTTATCTTGACGCCTGCGACCGGGACAACCAGCCCACCCGCCGCTGCGACCGGCGCAGGGGCCGGCGTACGAACCCCGACCGGCGCGCGACCGTGGCGCACCAACGCCGCGAAGATCGCGATCACGAGCGCGAACCCCAGCAGCAGCATCCAGCCGAGCCGCGTCATTCCTGGAAGACCGCGGGCGTGCCGGGCTTCACCATCAGCGACAGCCGCGCGGCATCCCAGTTGGTCAGGCGGATGCAGCCATGGCTTTCGGTGCGGCCGATATTCTCCGGCATGGGCGTACCGTGGATGCCGTAATGCGGCTTGTCGAGATCCATCCACACCACGCCCACCGGCCCGTTCGGGCCGGCCTTGAGCGTCTGCTTGGTCTCCCCCGCCTTGGCATCCCAGAACAGTTTCGGATTGAAGTGGAAGCTCGGCAGATAGGATCGGCCGAGGATCTTCCAATTGCCGATCGGCAGCGGGTCGTGCGTACTGCCCATCGTCGCGGGGAATTGCGCGACCAGTTTGCCGCCATCGTCATAGACGCGCAGCACGCCCTCGCTCTTGCTCACCACAACCTTCGCCGCCTGCGGCTGATCCGACGAGACGCTGAGCTGGGCCAGCATCGCGCGCCATTCGGGCTTGAGCGTGTCGGGATAGGCGCTGGCGGCCGGGCGCACGTTCGGCACCTTGATCGTCACGCCCGGCGCCAGTTTGGTATCGCGGCTGTTGAGCGCGATCAGCGTCGGCTGGGTGGTGTGGAAGCGCTCGGCCAGCTCCTCCATCGCGTCCGAATAGCCGAGCGAGGGTAGCTTCGCCTGCGCGGCCTCGCTCTTGGGGATAGGCCCGACGAACGGGCCCGCCAGATCGTCGGCCGTCAGCGTCACGTCGATCGTCGCCGGCGTATCGTGATAGGCATCCAGCAGCTTGCGCGTGTCGTCGTCGATCGTCCCAGACGGGGTCACGCCGCGCGCGGTCTGGAGCCCCTTGATCGCCTTCGTCAGCGACATGCCGGCATGACCGTCGATTACCCCCGGGGTGAAGCCCAGCCGATCGAGCAGCACCTGCTGGTTAAGGATATCGGGATCGATCGGCGTCGTCGCCGGCTTCTGCGCGATCGAAGCAGGACAGACCGTGGCAAGCATAAGGTAAACGCCGGCAACCCTTAATGTTTTCACGCGTGCGATCCTTTATCTTGTTCACGGGCACGAAGATTGGAACGCTCCCGAAAGCGTTTCTTTCCGACACGGAGCGGGACTGCGAATGCTGGATACGAATATCGGCCGCCGCCGACTGATCGGCGGCGCGCTGGCGATGGTTGCGGCCTCCACTTTCATCACCGAATGCGCGTTTGCCGCCACGACCGAGCGGCGCCTCGCCTTTCGCAACATCCATACGAACGAGACGTTCGACGCGCGCTTCTATGGCGCGAACGGCTGGGACGATCAGGGGCTCGCCGAGCTGAACCATGGCCTGCGCGACTGGCGCAACAACGAGGTCACGCAGATGGACCCGGCGTTGATGCTGCTGCTCGCGGGCGTGCGCGATAAGCTGGGCCTCGCGCCGCAGGCCAGGCTCGACTTGATCTCGGGCTATCGCTCGCCGCAGACCAATGCGTCGCTGCGCGCGCGCGGCGGCGAGCATACGGGCGTCGCCTCGAAGAGCCAGCACATGCTGGGCAAGGCCACCGACATCCGCATGCCGGGGGTCGCGCTCGAGACGCTGCGCTCGGCAGCTTTGTCGATGCAGGCGGGCGGCGTCGGCTATTATCCCAAGGACGGCTTCGTCCACATGGACACCGGCCGCGTTCGCCTGTGGTGAGCTACCGGTAGCTATAGAGCATAGAGACGTCACCCCGGACTCGTTCCGGGGTCCACCGCACGGGCTGCCTCATCGGTATGATGTGTCGCGGTGTGGATGCCGGAACAAGTCCGGCATGACGTAGAATAGGTCAGGCCGCCAGAACCTCGGCAAATGCCTTGACCGCCGCTTCCTCGCCCTCGGCGGCATTCCACACCGCGCCGCAGACCGCCAGAAAATCCGCACCCGCCGCGACCAGGGGCGCCGCATTGGCCGGCGTGATGCCGCCGATCGCCACGCAAGGCAGTTCGAACAGGGTCGACCACCAGCCGAGAATCGACGGCTCGGGCTGGTGCCGCGTCTCCTTCGTCGTGGTGGGATAGAAGCTGCCGAACGCGACATAGTCTGCGCCCGCCTCGCCCGCATCCATCGCGAGGTGGCGGCTGTCGTGACAGGTAACGCCGATCTGCACGGCCGGCCCGAGCAATGCGCGTGCCTCGCGCGGATCGCCGTCATCCTGGCCCAGATGCACCCCGTCGGCGCCCAGCCTTTTGGCGAGCGCGATGCTGTCGTTGACGATGAACGTCACGTCGGCGTCGGCACACAGGCGCTGCAGCGGCTCGGCCGCGCGCGCGATCATATGGTCGTCCATATCTTTCAGCCGAAGCTGGAACGCCGCGACCGGGCCGGCATCCAGCGCGCGGGCCAGCCGATCGACGAAGCCGTCGTTGATCGCGGGGGGCGAGATCAGGTACAGCTGGCAGCGCGGTCGGAACTGCCGCTCGAACCGGTCGGCGAAGCCCGGATCGAGATTCATGTCGTCGTCGGGGAGGTCGTTGCTCATGCCGTGCTTCTACCGCCGGACGCGGGTTACGAAACCCCTGTCATGGAAGGGTAACACAGCAACAATATCTCACGCGCGAGGCGGCGCGGTCGTCAGCCTGTCAGGGGATCCCACATGAAGAAGCTGTTTTTCGTTGGCGTCGGCGGTCTCGCCCTCGCCACCACCGCCGTTGGCGCAGACATTTCGGGCGCGGGCGCGACCTTCCCCGCACCGGTCTACGTCAAGTGGGCCGAAGCCTATAAGGCGCAGTCGGGCACCGGCCTGAACTATCAGGCGATCGGTTCCGGCGGCGGCATCAAGCAGATCAAGGCGAAGACCGTCGATTTCGGCGCGTCGGACAAGCCGCTGAAGCCGGAAGAACTGTCGGCCTCGGGCCTCTATCAGTTCCCCACGGTCGTCGGCGGCATCGTTCCCGTCATGAACCTGCCGGGCATCAAGCCGGGTCAGGTGCACCTGACCGGCGAGCTGCTCGCCGACATCTTCCTCGGCAAGGTCACGCGCTGGAACGCGCCGGAGATCGCGGCTCTTAATAAGGGCGTGCCGCTGCCGAACCTGCCGATCACCGTCGTCCACCGTTCGGACGGCTCGGGCACCAGCTTCGTCTTCACGACCTTCCTGTCGATGAAGAATGCGGATTGGGCCAACAAGGTCGGCGCCAGCGACAGCGTCCAGTGGCCGACCGGCCTGGGCGGCAAGGGCAATGACGGCGTCGCGGCGTTCGTGAAGCAGACCGCCGGCTCGATCGGCTATGTCGAATATGCCTATGCCAAGCAGAACAACGCCACCTACGCGCTGGTGCAGAACAAGGCCGGCAAGTGGCCGCTCCCGACCGCACCGTCGTTCGGCGCGGCAGCGGCCTCGGCTAACTGGCTGCGTTCGCCGGGCAATTACGTGATGCTGCTCGATCAGCCGGCCGCAGCCGCGTGGCCGATCAGCTCGACCACCTTCATCCTCGTCTATCGTGAGCAGGGCGACGCCGCCAAGGGCGCCGAAGTGCTCAAGTTCTTCGACTGGGCCTACAAGAAGGGCGACGCGCTGGCCGCAAGCCTCGATTACGTGCCCCTGCCGGCGAACGTGAAGACCCTGCTCGAGAAGCAGTGGGCCAAGTCGGTCATGGCCGACGGCAAGCCCGTCTTCGTCGCTAAGTAAGTAAGCGTCATGGGCGCCGGATCGATCACCCGATCCGGCGCCCGCATATACGGAACCCCGATGGCCAGTACCGCCCTTGAAGCGCCGCGTGGCGCGCCTCCCGGTCATGCCACCGGGGAGATCATCTTCCGCTCCGCCTGTCTCGCCGCGGCCACCCTGCTGATGGCGGCACTGGCGGGCGTGATCGTCAGCCTGTTCATCGGCGGGCTGCCCGCCTTCCGCCAGTTCGGCTTCGGTTTCCTCACCTCGACCACCTGGAACCCGGTGACCGAAGTGTACGGCGCCGCCGGCCCGATCGCCGGCACGCTGGTCACGGCATTCCTCAGCCTCGCCATCGCGCTGCCGCTGGCGCTCGGCGTCTCGGTGTTCCTCGTCGAATTTTGCCCCGCGCGGATTTCGCGGCCGATCGCGATCGCGGTCGAGCTGCTCGCGGGCATCCCCTCGATCGTTTACGGCATGTGGGGCCTGTTCGTGCTGGCACCGTGGTTCGCCGCGCACGTCCAGCTGCCGATCGCGATGCACGCGACGCCCGGCGGCTGGGTCGACAAGCTCTTCGCCGGCACGCCGAACGGGGCGAACATCTTCACCGCCTCGCTGATCCTCGCGATTATGATCCTGCCCTATATGGCGGCGGTGTTCCGCGAGCTGTTCATGACGGTGCCGCCGCAGGTGCGCGAGGCCGCCTACGGCCTCGGCTGCACGCCGTTCGAGGTGATCCGTGCGGTCGTGATCCCCTATGTCCGTCGCGGCATGATCGGCGTGGTCATGCTCGGCCTCGGCCGTGCGCTCGGCGAGACGATGGCGGTCACCTTCATCATCGGCAACGCCCACGGCTTCCCGCATTCGCTGTTCGACAGCGGATCGACGATCGCCTCGACCGTCGCCAACGAATTCGCCGAAGCCACCAGCGACATGCACACCTCGGCGCTGATCGCGCTGGGCTTCGTGCTGTTCGTCATCACCTTCGTGGTGCTGGCGATCGCCCGGCTCCTGCTGCGCGAGGAGAAGCACTGATGGATCGCGCCGCGCGCCGCCGCATCGGCAACAGCATCTTCGTCGTCCTGTGCGGGATCGCGACCTTGATCGCGCTCGCCTTCCTGGCGCTGATCCTCTGGACCCTGCTCACCCGGGGCGTGGGGGGCATCGATGCCAAGATCTTCACCATGGACCAGCCGCCGCCCGGGTCGCCCGGTGGCCTGCGCAACGCCATCGTCGGCTCGATCATCATGTGCGCGCTCGGCATGGCGATCGCCTTGGTGGTCGGCATCCTCGCCGGCACCTGGCTTGCCGAATATGGCGCGGGCACCCGCTACGGCGCGGTGATCCGCTTCCTCAACGACGTGCTGATCTCGGCCCCGTCGATCCTGATCGGCCTGTTCGTCTACGAGCTGCTGGTGGCGCCGTTCCACGGCTTCTCCGCGCTCGCCGGCGGGGTGGCGCTGGCCTTCCTCGCCACGCCGATCGTGGTGCGCACGACCGAGGACATATTGTCGCTCCAGCCCGGCGCATTGCGCGAAGCGGGCATGGCGCTGGGCGCCAGCCGCGCCTTCGTCATCCGGACGATCATCTGGAAGTCGGCGCGCACCGGCCTGCTCACCGCCGGCCTGCTCGGCTTCGCCCGCATCTCGGGCGAGACCGCGCCGTTGCTGTTCACCAGCCTCGGCAACCTCAACAACAATTACAGCCAGCTCACCCAACCGATGGCGAGCCTGCCGACCACCATCTTCCAGTTCGCTTTGTCGGCCTATGACGACTGGCAGCGGCTGGCCTGGGTCGGCGCATTGCTGATCGCCGTCGCCGTTCTCACCATCAACATCGTCGGGCGCGCGCTGGCCCGGGAGACCCGCCCATGACCGACACCGTGACCATCGGCACCACGCCCCCGTCGACTTCGGCCGACGACGAGCTGTTCATGTCGCCGCCTCCTGCCGACCGGCTGGTGCTGGAGGCGCGTGCGCTGGAGTTCTTCTACGGCCAGAACCGCGCGCTCCACGGCGTCGACCTGCCGATCGAGCGCAACAAGATCACCGCGCTGATCGGCCCGTCGGGCTGCGGCAAGTCGACGCTGCTGCGCGTCCTCAACCGCATCTACGCGCTCTATCCCGGCCAGCGGGCCGAGGGCCAGATCCTGCTCGACGGCGAGAACATGCTCGACGGCGGCGACGCCGCGGCGTTGCGCGCGCGCGTCGGCATGGTGTTCCAGAAGCCGACGCCCTTCCCCATGTCGATCTACGACAATGTCGCGTTCGGCGTGCGCCTCTACCATAAGCGCAACAAGGCGGAGATGGACGAGATCGTCGAGCGCTCGCTGACCCGCGCGGCTTTGTGGGACGAGGTCAAGGACAAGCTCCACACGTCGGGCCTCGGCCTGTCGGGCGGCCAGCAGCAGCGGCTGTGCGTCGCACGCGGCATCGCCGTCCAGCCGGAAATCCTGCTGCTCGACGAGCCCGCCTCGGCGCTCGATCCGGTCTCGACCGCGAAGCTTGAGCAGACGTTGGTCGAGCTCAAGAAGGATCTGACGATCGTCATCGTCACGCACAACCTTCAGCAGGCGAGCCGCATCTCGGATTATACCGGCTTCATGTTCCTTGGCCGGATGATCGAGTTCGGCCCCACCGCCGAAATCTTCGCCAGCCCGCGCTCGCGCCGCACGCGTGATTACGTGACCGGACGCTTCGGCTGAACCGGCACGCTGATCGATCGCACCATGCTGCCGTGAAAGGGAGCATGGTGCGACGGCGCTATCGTTCGCCGTCGAGCATCGCGCGGGTGCGCGCGGCGAGCAATTCCATGGCGAAGGGCTTGGTCAGCACCTCCATGCCGGGCTCGAGCTGCGCGTTGCCGATCACCGCATTCTCGGCATAGCCGGTGATGAACAGCACCTTCAGCTCCGGCCGCTGGGCCCGCGCCGCATCGGCGACCTGACGACCGTTCATCGTCCCAGGCAGCCCCACGTCGGTGATGAGCAGGTCGATCTCGGGATGACCCTGCAGCATCGTCAGCGCCTCGGGGCCGTCGCCCGCCTCCAGCGCGATGCAGCCCAGTTCCTCCAGCACTTCGGTCACCAGCATCCGGATGGTCGGCTCGTCGTCGACGATCAGGACGGTGTGGCCGGCATCGGCGCGTGGCAGGTCGCCGACGCTGCGCCGCTCATCCTCGCGATCGGCAGTGCCATAATGGCGCGGGAAATAAAGGCACATGGTCGTGCCTTGCCCGATCTCGCTATAGATCCGCACCTGGCCGCCCGATTGACGGACAAAGCCGTAGATCATCGACAGTCCGAGACCGGTGCCTTCGCCGAGCGGCTTGGTGGTGAAGAAAGGGTCGAAGGCGCGCGCCTGCGTCTCGATCGACATGCCCGTGCCGGTGTCGGTCACGCACAATGACAGATATTGGCCGGGCGGCAGATCGCGTTCGCGCGCGGCGCGCTCGTCGAGCCATTTGTTGGCGGTCTCGATCGTCAACCGGCCGCCGTCGGGCATGGCATCGCGCGCATTGATGCAGAGATTGAGCAATGCACTTTCGAGCTGGTTCTGATCGACGATTGCGGGCCACAGGCCGACCGCGCCGACCACCTCGAGCGTGATCTGCGGGCCGATCGTACGGCGCACGATCTCCTCCATCCCCACGACCAGCCGGTTGATGTCGGTCGGGCGCGGATCGAGCGTCTGACGGCGCGAGAAGGCCAGCAGGCGGTGGGTGAGCGCCGCCGCGCGCGCGGCAGCCCCCTGCGCAGCGACGGCGTAGCGATCGAGCTCGCCGGTGCGACCCTGCTTGACGCGGATCTGGATCATCTCCAGCGCGCCGGAAATACCCGTCAGCATATTATTGAAATCGTGGGCAAGACCGCCGGTGAGCTGGCCGACCGCCTCCATCTTCTGACTGTGGCGGAGCTGCTCCTCCATCCGCATCATATCGTGGGTGCGCGCCTCGACCTGTGCCTCGAGCGAGGCGGTGAGCGCGGCGAGTTCCTGCTCCACCCGCCGGCGTTCGGTCGCGCTGCGCACGCGCTCGGCGACCTCGCGAACGAACGCGACCTCTTCGGGGCGCCAATGCCGCGGGACGGCATTATTGAGATACAGCAAGGCGACGAAGCCCCCCTGCTCGGTCAGCGGCATGTTGATGAAGGAATGCGCCGCCACGCCGATCAGCATCTCGGCGGTATCGCGCGTGCGCGCATCGTCGTGCACGTCGGCGATGGTGACGGTCTCGCCCTTCTTCAGCTGGTCGATGTAGCTGCCATAATCGCGGAACTCCATGACGTCCGGCAGACTCTGGATGCCGGGCGCGTTCCAATCGCGCTCCATCCGCACCAATTCGGCGGCGCGATCGATCGTCCCATAACCGACCCGGCTGACGCCCATCGTCTTGCCGATGATCTCGCAGGCGACACCGGCAATATCGCCCGGCTCCTTGGCGTCCCGAATGCGGTCGCTGAGCTCCAGCAGTGCGGCGGCGCGCGCCTCGACGCTCTTGCGATCGGTGATGTCGAAGCTGATGCCAGGAAAGCGGACCGGCCTGCCGTCGCCGTCGAGCATCGGCCGCCCCTGCGCGATCAACCACTGCGGCGATCCATCGGCGCGCACCAGGCGATATTCGCTGCTGAACGGCTCACCGCTGCGCAGTACCGCGTCGATCTCGCGCTTCAGGCGCTCCAGATCGTCCGGATGGACACGCCCGAAAAACTCGGCGATCGGCGCGCCGTTGATCGCGACCGCCGGATCAACCCCATAGATACTTGCGAAACGCTCGTCGGCCACCACGCGGTCGCGCTGCACGTCCCAGTCCCAGGTGCCGATGCCCTGCGAGGCGGAGAGTGCGATTTCGCGCTGGCGAAACAGCGCGCCCAGCTCGATCTGCGCGATCGTCCGACGCGCGAGCGCGGCGAGCGCGTCACGTTGCGGGCCGGTAAGCCCTTCCGGACGGGGCACCACGTCGATGACGCACAGACTGCCAAGCGGCATGCCGCCCCCGGTGACCAGCGGCATGCCCGCATAGAAGCGGATGCCGGGATCGCCGCAGACCAGCGCCATGTCGGCCGTGCGCGGATCGATCGAGAGATCGCGCACCTCGAACAGCCCGGCGCCGCGGATCGCGATCGCGCAGACCGATGTCGTGATCGGCGTCTCGCGGACATCGACCCCGATCCGCGCCTTGAACCATTGCCGCTCGGCATCGACCAGGCTCACCAGCGCGATCGGCACGTCGCAGATCGTCTTGGCCAGCAGGACGACGTCCTCGAATGCCTGCTCCGGCTCGGTATCGAGGATACCGCTCTGGACGAGCGCTTCCAGCCGCTCCGATTCGTCCCAGGGGGGCGACTGTTCGGCGGTCACGTCTTCGTACTGCACTATCGATCCGATGTTCATCCCCGACCCGGCATGCACATTGGCCGCCCGGTGCGAGAGGTAGAAACGATCGGCCGCGCTTACGTTCCGCGCTAATGCAAATCAATGCACGAAGCGGGCAACCACCTCGCGATAGGAGCGGCTGACCTTCACCTGCGCGCCCGAATCGAGGACGAGAAAGCATTCGCCGTTGGTGTGCGGTTTCACCTGCTTGACGAGATCGAGGTTGACGATCGTGGAGCGATGGATGCGCTGGAAGCGGCGCGGATCGAGCCTCTTCTCCAGATCCTTCATCGTCTCGCGCAGGATCAGCGTGTTGTCGCCGGTGTAGATGCACATATAATCGCCAGCGGCATCGATCCGCTCGATCGAATCGACGTCGACCCGGAAGATCTGGCCGCGATCCTTGATGTTGATCAGCTTTTCATAGCGGCTGGAGGCCGGCGCCTCGACGCCTTCCGGCATCGCATCGACCGCGTCGGGCGCATGCTCCGCCAGCACTTCCTTCAGCTGGACCACCTCTTCGGCCGCGCGCTTCTCGGACAGGCGCTGGCGCACACGCTCCAGCGTGTCGGCAAGGCGATCGTCGTCGACCGGCTTCATCAGATAATCGACCGCACCGGCCTCGAAGCCTTTCAGCGCATGATCGGCGTAGGCGGTCACGAACACGAACAGCGGCGGCTCGACCTCCATCAGGCCCTGGATGACCGAGAAGCCGTCGAAGCCGGGCATCTGGATGTCGAGGAAGACCAGGTCGGGCTTGTGTGTCTTGATCGCGCGGATCGCCTCGCGCCCGTTGAGGCAGGTGTCGACGATCTCGACATCCTCATGCTTCGCCAGCCGAAGCTGCAGTCCCTGGATCGCGAGCGGCTCGTCGTCGACCAGGATGGTACGGATCGTCATGGAGTTTCTGTTCCTCGGCTCGTCAGGCGACGTAAGGGATATCGATGGTCACATCGAACCCATCGGGCCGGGCCTGGGTTTCAAACCGATGATCGCCACCATATGCCTGAGCCAGCCTGTCCCTGATGTTCGCCAGACCGACGCCCGTTGAAGGGACGGGGCGCGTGCCCCCGTCGTTCTGGCCTACATTGGATCCTGGACCGGTGTCGCTGACCGTGATGTGAACGCGATTTCCCATTCGGCGTACGATCACCGCAACGTCGGCCCCCTCCTCCTTGGGGGTCACGGCATATTTCACGGCATTCTCAACCAGCGGCTGCAACAGCAAAGACGGCAGCAGCGCATCGGCCGCTGCCGGATCGACGTCGAACCTCGGCCGCAGCCGCTCCTCGAAGCGCATCTTCTCGATGTCGAGATAGAGCTTCAGCGTCTCGATCTCCTGCCGGATGCGGGTCTCGCCCTCCGGCTCGCTGACGAGCGTGTAGCGCAGGAACGAGGCGAGCCGCGACAGCATCGCATTGGCGCGCTCGGTATGCTTGAGCAGCACCAGCGTGGAAATCGAGTTGAGCGTGTTGAACAGGAAGTGGGGATTGAGCTGATAGCGCAGCATCGCCAGCTGCGCCGAGGAGGCCTGGCTCTCCAGCCGCAGCAGCTGGATGCGCTGCTCCTCGACCAGCATGTAGAACTTTATACCGTAGTAGAGCGCCGACCACGCCGCCAGCAGCGAGAAATCGAGCAGGATCGCCGAGAGGAATTGAATCCCCTCCGGCATCGCCCCCGTGCGGTAGAAGGTGGCATGCGCCCACGTCTCGATCGACGAGAAAACCGCGGAGGCCGTACACAGGATGATGATCGAGACCGTCCAGGTGACCGCCGGCCGCATGCGGAACAGCCGCCGATAGGCCGCCGACATCAGCAGGGTGAGCGAATAGCCGGTCGCGGTTGTCAGCGCAGTCGGCACGACGAACAGCCAGCCCATCGCATTGGCGATCCCGCTGAGCGCGCGCAGGACGAAATAGCCCGACCATCCGGCCGACTGCAGCACCCAGAAGGCGTGGTTGCGATCTTCGAAGAAGGGGCGCGATGGGACCAACGACATCGGCATGCAGGCCGACCCGTACAGGATCGTGTCACGGATCGCTACCCCGCAGCGACCGGTAGGCCATGGCGACTGAACTGAAAATAAACGTCTAGTTTCCACGCGGTTCAGCCGAATCGGCGTAGCAGCGTCGATGACGATGGAGAAAACTCCACCGACGGATTTGGAGGCTTCGATGGGCAAGATCTTGACGGCCGGCGCAGCAGCGCTGGCGCTTGCGGGCAGCAGCCTGGCGGTTACGACCCCGGCGGAAGCGCGCGGCTGGCACGGCGGTGGCGGTGGCTGGCATGGCGGCGGCGGTTGGCGCGGTGGTGGCTATGGCTATCGCGGCGGCTGGCACGGCGGCGGTGGCGGCTGGGCGCTCGGCGCAGGTATCGCCGGCCTGGCAGTCGGAGCCGCGCTCGCGGACGGTTACGGCCGGGGTTATTACGCCCCCAATTACGGCTACGCGCCGGCTTATTATGCGCCGCCGCCCGGCTATTATGGCTACGCACCCGGCTATTGCCGCAGCCAGTGGCGGTGGGATGGCTATGTCGGACGCTATGTGCGGGTCCGTTACTGCAACTGACGCATGACGTTCACGGTTGGCTGTGCAGCGCGGGCTTCCCCCTTCCCGCCTGCACGCCGTGGGACGGGCGGCCGAGCAATCGGTCGCCCGTTTCCGTTTGCGCGCCCGAGCCGGTTTAACGCAGGCTCCACAGCAGGATCAGATTGAGGCCGATCACCAACGCCGCCACCGCATGGGCGGCAATTCCCAGCCAGCGGCCGTTGACGAATTCGCCCATCATGGCGCGATCGCCGGTGAAACGCACGAGCGGCACGACGGCGAAGGGAAGCTGGAGCGACAGGATGACCTGGCTCAACACCAGCAGCCGCGTCTCGCCGCCGTCGCCATACCAGATCGCCACGCACGCGGCCGGAACGACCGCAAGCAACCGTGTGATGAGCCGTCGCAGCCAGGGCTGGATGCGCAGCTCGACAAATCCCTCCATCACGATCTGGCCGGCCAGCGTTCCCGTCAGCGTGGAATTCTGGCCCGAGGCGAGCAACGCCACCGCGAACAAGGTACTCGCGACACCCGCGCCGAGCATCGGGGTCAGCATGTGGAATGCCTGGCTGATATCGGCGATGTCGGTCCGGCCGGCGGCGTGGAAGGTCGCGGCCGCCAGCATCAGGATGGCGGCATTGACGAAGAAAGCGAGCGTCAGCGCGACCGTGCTGTCGATCGTCGCGAGGCGCAGCGTCTCGGCCTTGCCGATCTCCTCCTTCATGCGGCGCGCCTGAACCACCGACGAATGCAGATAGAGATTGTGCGGCATCACCGTCGCACCAAGGATGCCGATGGCAAGGTAGAGCTTGCTGGGATCGGCGATGATATCCGGGTGCGGGATCAGCCCGGCCGCGGCGGCGCCCCATTCCGGCCGCGCGAGCACCAGTTCGACGATGAAGCAGCCGGCGATCAGCGCGAGCAATGCGATGATGAAGCGTTCCAGCCACCGGAACCCGCTGCGCTGAAGACCCAGCACGAGCAGCACGTCGGCCGCAGTAAGGCATACGCCGATCACCAGCGGAATTCCGAACAGCAGTTTCAGTGCGAGCGCGGTGCCGATCACTTCGGCAAGATCGCAGGCGATGATCGCGATCTCGCACAGCAACCACAGCGCGACACGCGCCGACGGCCGATAATGAAGCCGGCAGGCCTGCGCGAGATCGAGCCCAGCGGCGATGCCCAGCTTGGCGGCAAGCGCCTGAAGCAGCATGGCCATCAGGCTCGCGGCCAATACCACGCTGAGCAGCAAGTATCCGTAGGCCGACCCCCCGGCGAGATCGGTCGCCCAGTTGCCCGGATCCATATAACCGACGGCGACGAGGTAGCCGGGCCCCGAAAAGGCCGCGAGCTTCTTCCAGAATGAGATCACGGAGAGGCGAACGCGGCAATGCCGCCCGCGCTCCCGTGCGAACCGCGCCACCATTCATCCGCGGCCAAGCGCATGAGCCGGCGAGCGATCAATCCGGTGCCGTTGCCTTGCGCGGTGCGGCGTCCGACTGGCGGCGAACGAGCGTGAAATCCAGCACGCGATGCTCCGCATCGACGACCTGGCCGGCACGGCTCTGACGGATCTGCGCGATCAGCATGTCGACGGCGGCGCGCGACATCTCCGCGATCGGCTGCCGCACGGTGGTCAGCTCGGGCCAGACCGTGACCGCGAGCGCGGTATCGTCGAACCCGCAGACCGAAAGATCGCCCGGCACGTCCAGCCCGCGCCGGTGGGCCATCGCCACCGCCGCCGCCGCCATGTCGTCATTCGAGGCGAAGATCGCCGTCGGGCGATGCGGCAGGTCCAGCAGATGCTCGGTCGCGTCGAGCCCCGAGCGATAGGTGAACAGACCCTGCGACACCAAAGCGGGATCGAACGGCAGGCCATGCTCCTCCAGCGCCGCCCGATAGCCCTCGAGCCGTTGCTGACTGGCACTCTGGTTCGGATTGCCGACGATGAAGCCGATCCGCCGATGGCCCAGCGTCACGATATGATCGGTGATGACGCGCGCCGCCTTGAAGTCGTCGATCCTGACGGACGACAGCCGATCGGCGACCGCGCCGGTGGCGATGGCGACCGCAGGCGCGTCGGCCTCCGCCAGCGCCGCTCGCACGAAGGGCGAGTCGCACAAGGGGGGTGGCAGCAGCAGACCGTCGACCCCGCTATCCAGCAGCTGGCGAACGACGTCGCCCTCGTGATGATCCGGCTCGCACTTGACGATCACCACCTGCGCGCCCGCTTGCCCCGCCTGATCGAGGCCGCCGACCAGCAGTTCGCTCAGATAGGCGCCGCTGGGATTGCTGTAGAGCAGGCCGATACGGATCGAGCGCGAGCCCGCAAGCATCTGCGCCGCGGGGTTGGGGGTGTAGCCCAACGCCTTGATCGCGTGCGTCACGGCATCGCGCGTCGCCGGGCGCACGCTCGGCTCGCCACGGACGACACGCGAGACGGTCATCTGCGACACGCCTGCCTGCAACGCGACATCGGCGATCGTCGGCATCCTACGGGCGTCGCGCGTGCGCCGGCTCATGCTGTACCGTTCAGCCGAACGCGCACCGCCGCGGCGATCGGCGCGACATTCCTACGACGTCGCAAATGTGCCCCGCGCGCCCGTCTTTCGTTCGACGACCGGCTCGAACGACAGCCTCGCACCCACCCCAATCACTGCTGCCCCCAGTGCTATCATTGCGAACAGGGTGAGGCCGATGGTGCCGCGCTGCAAGCCCCTATCGATGACGAGCCCCATCGAGCCGCGCGCATTCATCCGCATTCCGACACTTTAGGCGACGCATGCTGCCGCCGGATCGTCTTTACGACCGGGGCAAGACTGCTCTCCCGATTTGCCGTCAACACGCCCTCTTCCTAGACCTTTGTCTATACTTCTGATTTGCCGGCGCATTTACCAACCCGCTTTCACAAGCGTCAACGCGCCGGCCGTACATTCCATGACAGATGAAGCCGGGACGATCAGCCGCAAAGAACTGACGCTTCGCCTTCCATCCGCGCGCGATGTGCGGGTGTTCTCCAGTAGCGTGGCGTAAAGATAGTGGCAAACAATACGGTGTTCGCGGCCAGTTCCGCGAGCGTACTTGCAGTGGGGGCGGCGGTGACGCTGGCTACCGCGACAACCAGTCCCAGCACGACGAGCACGGCGCCCAAGACGACGGTGGTGGCGGTCAGCGACGCGGATGCGGCCCGGCTGGCTCGTCAGGCGACATTCGGTGCGACGCCGGCGGTATTCACCCGGATCAAGACGCTCGGCGTCAATGGCTGGCTGGACGAGCAGTTCGCCACGAAGTCGTCGAGCTTCACCGACCTCATCGCGATGGACAAGCGCAAAAGCTATTGCGACACCGACGGCAAGTCGGTGCCGAGTTGCGTCCGCCTCTATCGGGATTCGCTGCTGCCGGCGATGCGGTTCTACTCGGACGCGCTCAGCAAGGACGACCAGCTCCGCCAGCGCGTGGCATTCGCCTTGTTCAATATGATGCCGGTATCGGCCGTGAAGGTGACCAACACCCCCGCCCTCGCCCGCTACGAGCAGATCATGCTCGATGGCGCGTTCGGCAATTTCGGCGATCTGCTCAAGTCGGTCATCACCAGCGGTGCGATGGCCTATTATCTCGACCTTGCCGACAGCGACAAATCGGCGCCCAACGAAAATCTGCCGCGCGAGCTGATGCAGCTATTCAGCATCGGGCCGAACAGCCTCGACGGCAGCGGCAACATCCGCAAGGATTCGACCGGCGCCACGGTGCCGAACTACACCACCAAGGACGTGACCGAGGTCGCGCGCGCGCTGACCGGCTGGACCTATGCCCGCTGGCCCGGCGTCAACCCGGCGCAGAATGAAAGCTGGGATCTCGTCCCCGCGCTCGTCGCCAATCCGGCCGCGTTCGACAGCGGCGCCAAGACCTTCCTCGGCACCACGATCCCGGCAGGGGCCAGCCAGCAGGCCAACCTTGATGCGGTCGTCGCGCGGCTGGTCAGCCATCCATCGACCGCGCCGCGCGTCTCGCGCATCCTGATCGAAGCCTTGGTCAAGTCCAACCCGTCGGCGCACTATATCAACCGCGTCGCCAACGTCTTCGTCAACAACGGCAAGGGCGTGACGGGCGATCTGCAGGCGGTGGTCCGCGCTGTGCTGACCGATGCCGAGGCGCGCACGCCCGACACCACCACGCTGGGCGGCCGGCTGAAGGATCCGATCATGCTCGCGCTTTCACTCGCGCGCATGGTCGGCATGAAGAGCGACGGCTATGCCTTCACGCTGCGCGACGTGCAGATGGGGCAGCAATATCTCCGCTCCGCATCGGTGTTCGGCGACTATCCGCCCGACTTCCCCCTGCCCGGCGTCAAGAACGTCATCAGCCCGGCCTCCAAGCTGATGACGGTCAACCTCGTGCTCGAGCGCCACAATTTCGTGTGGCAGTGGACGATGAGCGGCGACAGCACGCATGCCGAATATATCACGCCGACGTGGATCCCGGGTGCCGGCGTCGCCGCCGAGGATTGGTCGTCGTGGGAGGCGTACGGCAGCAATGTCGACGGGATCATCGATCGCATCAACCTGCTGATGCTCGCCAACCAGATGACCACCGTCCAGCGTGCCGCGCTCAGCAAGGCGATGATGCTGGTGACCGATCCGTCGCCGACGCTCCAGGCGCGCCGCCGAGCCCAGACCGGCATCTACATCGTCGCCAGCTCGCCGATGTTCCAGGTCGATCGCTGACCGCTGCTGCCCGTGCCTCCGCCGATGCGGGGGCACGGGCGATGCATCAGACCAAGGCGTTGCGGCGGATCAGCTCGCGATACCACGCCGCGCTCAGCTTGGGCGTACGCTTCTGCGTCGCGAAGTCGACATAATGGACGCCGAAGCGCTTCGAATAGCCGTCGGCCCACTCGAAATTGTCCATCAGGCTCCACAGGAAATAGCCCTTCAGCGGATAGCCCTCGGCGACCGCCCGCTGGAAGTGCGTCATGTAGTTGCGCAGGTACATGACGCGATCCGCGTCATCGAGCCGCCCGTCGGCCATCACGTCGTCGGCTGAGCAGCCATTTTCGGAAATGTAGAGCGCCTTGGGCTTCCACAGCTCGCTCACCATCCGAACGGACCAATAGCCGACCTCCGGCCCGACATAGAGCCAGGGCGAGGCCATGCGCGGGCTCTGCGGCAGATGCGGCAGGATCTTGTAGCCCTTTGGCCCGCTGTCCGACCGAACGTAGGACGGCGTGTAGACGTTGATCGCGACGAAATCGAGCGGACTGGAGATGATCTTCATGTCGCCCGCCTGCACCTTGGGTGCGGCGGCGCCCTGCTCGGCGAGATAGCTGTCGAGATATTTGCCTTCCATGATCGCGGTGAGGAACATGGCGTTCTCCTCCCGCGTGGCGCGGCGCACCGCCTCGATATGCTCGGGCGTCTCGATCACCGGCACGAAGAAGCTGGTATTGTCGGCGAGGCCGATCCGCGTGCCCGGCCGCGCATTCGCCCGGATCGCCTGCACCGCCAGCCCGTGCGCCAGCACGCCGTGATGGCGTACCTGATTGCCCTGCGCCGGCAGCAGTTTCAGCCCCGGTGCGTGGCGCCCCTCGATATGGCCGATGTCGGTGAAGCAGCGCAGCTCGTTCACCGTCATGAAGTTATGGACGCGATCGCCCAGCGACTTCGCCAGATAGCCGGCATAGTCGCCGAGCGCGTAAGCGGTGTCGCGGTTCTGCCAGCCGCCCGGCAACGCCTGCGGCAGATCCCAGTGGAAGGTGGTGACATAGGGTTCGATCCCGGCGGCGAGCAGCCCGTCGACCACGCGATTATAATAATCGAGGCCCTTCGGGTTGGGCTTGCCGCGCCCTTCGGGGAAGATGCGCGACCATGCCACCGACATGCGATAGGTGCGCACGCCCATCGCCTTCAGCAGCGCGATATCCTCGGCATAACGGTGATAGCTGTCGCAGGCGACGTCGCCATTCTCGCCGTTGGCGACCTTGCCGGGCGTGTGGGAGAAGGTGTCCCAGATCGTCGGGCCGCGCCCATCCTCGTTCACAGCGCCTTCGATCTGGTAGGATGCGGTCGCGCAGCCCCATTGGAAGTCGCTCGGGAACGATGCGTCGCGCGGCATCGCCGCCCGCGCAGCCGCGGGCATTCCCAGGGTCGTGGCGGCAAGACCGAGACCCTTGCCGATGTCGCGCCGGTTAAACTGTGCCATCATCCCCACCTATTCGTTATCGTTGCTGGTCTCGTTGGACCGCGGCCGATGATAATGCCGAAACGACCCGGCGCAAAGCGGGCGGCCGTCACTCACATCACCTTCATCAGCTTGGCCGGATCCTGCCCGGTCGGCAGCGCACCGCTGGCGCTCAGGCGGCGGCCGGCATCGTCCCAGCGCAATGTCGCCGACTTACCGGCCTTGGTGCTGACTCCATCGTCGTCGTACAACGTCATGCTGGCATTGGCGCCGGGATAGACGCGGATTTCCGCGATCGGCTGGTGCGTCATCGTGTTCGGCACCTGCGCGCCCAGCGGGACGATCGAGCCCGCGCGCACGTAGAGCGGGATGCGATCGATCGGCGCTGCGGCCGTGATCCACTGGCCACCCGGCAGGCGCTGGTTCGTCCACCAATCATACCAGTCACATCCTGCGGGCAGGTAGACGCGGCGGCTGGTGGCGCCCTGCTCGGTCACCGGCGCGACCAGGAAGGCGCGGCCCAGCATATATTCGTCGCCGATCGTGGCGACCGCCGGATCCTTCGGGAAATCCATGAACAGAGCGCGCATGAACGGCGCCCCGGTCTCGCTCGTCTCGCGTGCGAGGCCGTACAGATAGGGAATCAGCGCGTAACGCAGCCGCAGGAACTTCTCGAGCACCGGCGTCGCGGCCGTGCCATAATCCCACAGCGCCGTGCCCGGCCGCTGGCCATGGATGCGGAGCGTCGGCGTGAAGGCGTTATATTCGAACCAGCGCGTGAACAGCTCCGGATAATCGGGGTAGTTCGCGTTTCCGGTCGCGGTCGCGCCCGCCGGATCGAGCAAGGGCGCATGTTCGGGCGTGTGCGCGCCGGGCGTCTGCCAACCGCCGGTGTCGCTGCTCCAATAGGCCATGCCGGTGGCGGTGAAGCCGAGCCCGGCGGGCACCTGCCGCTTCAGCGCATCCCAGTCCGAATGGACGTCCGACGACCAGAACAGGCAGCCATTGGCCTGCGCGCCGAGATAGGCGGCGCGGCACAGGATGACGTTGCGGAAGCCCGGCCGGTCCTTGGCCGATCCCTCGGCCACGCTCTTGGTGTGGAGCAGCGGGAACAGGTTGTGATAGCGGTCGCCCGAGCCGATCGAATAGAAAGCGCCGTCGGGCACCAGATCGGGCTCGGTCTCGTCCAGCCAGAAATAGTCGAAGCCCTGGCTGGCGATATTGTCGCGGATCTTGCCCCAGAACCAGCTGCGCGCCTCGGGGTTGGTGCTGTCGATCAGCCCGCCGGCGCGATCGAAACGGACCGCGAGGCCGTCGACCGGATTGCCGTCCTTGTCGTGCAGCAGCCAGCCCTTCGACGCCAGCCAGTCGAAATAGCGCCCCTCGCGCTCGAACCGCGGCCATACCGAGATGATGTTGTGCAGCCCCATCGCATGGAGCTTGTCGTTCATGCCCTTGGGATCGGGAAAGGCGGTGCGATCGATGTCGAGCTGCCCCATCCGCGTCCAGTAGAACCAGTCGAGCACCATGATGTCGAGCGGCAGGTTGCGCTGGCGATAGCCGTCGGCCACCGCCATCAGCTCGGCCTGCGTCTCGTAGCGCGCCTTGCTCTGGATCAGGCCGAACGCGGCCTTGGGCGGCAGCGGCGTGGCGCCGGTCAGCTTGGCATAGCCCGCATAGAGCGCGTCCGTATTGGGCCCGGTGACGACGAAGAACGAGACGCGCTCGCCCACCTCCGACGCGAAATGCGTGCTGCCGAACATGCCGGCGGAGACGGTGGTCGCCGAAGGATTGTCCCACAGCACGCCGTAATTGTGGCTGCTGACCATATAAGGCACGCACACCTGCTCGCCCGCCGGTGCATCATACCAGTGACGGCAGTCGATCGTCCGCCCCTTGAGGTCGAGCGTGCCCTCCTGGTTCTGGCCGAGCCCGTAGAAATGCTCGTCCGCCGCCGCAGTGAAGCTCGCGCCCATGCGAAAGGTCTTCTCGCCGCTCACGTCGTGCGGCGCCATGTCCCAGCCAGTCATGGCGAGGATGGTATGCCCGTCCGCACCCCGCACCGTGACCGACACCGGCGGCAGCGCCGGCGCGAAATAGCGCTCCATCTGGCTCGGCGAATGCGGCGTCGGGCCGGGCGCGACCGTGACGCTGATCGCCGACGACGCGAAGGTGTCGCCGCCCGCATCGGCACGATGCGACCAGCCGGCGGCATCGGCCTGCGCGACGACGCCATAGCCGGGGGCAGCGTTGGCGCGCTCCTTCTCAAGCGCAATCGTCACGCGCACGATGTTGGGGGCATAAGGCTCGATCGCGACCTGCGCGCCGTAGCGGTCCAGCGTTGCAAGAGGAGCAGCGAGCGCGTTGCCGGCACACAATGCGGTCGCGCTGCCGATCAGAGCCGCACGCAGCCAGCGGTCGAAACGAGTCTTCATGCTTGCTTCCTTATTGGCCGATGGTCTTGGCGATGGCAGCGAGCGCCAGCGGGCGCATGATGGCGTAACCGGCCTCGACCGGATGGACGCCATCGCTCGACAGGCCGGGCTTCATGCCGCCGTTCGCATCGGCAAGCGCGGCATGATAGTCGACATAGGCGAAGCCGTTTTCCGCCGCATAGGCACGCAGCCAACGGTTGAGCGCGATGATCGTCGGCGCGGGCTTCTTCTCCGGGCTCCACGGAAAGGCCGCGGCCGGCGGCACCGAAGCAAGGATCACCTGAATCCCGTGCGCGCGGGCGAGTTCCGCCATCGTACGGATATTGCCCTGCACCGTCTCCATCGTCGCCGCGCCGGTATTGCCGGCGACGTCGTTGGTGGCGGCCATGATGTGCACCGCTTTCGGCTTGAGCGCGATCACGTCCTCGCGAAAGCGAACGACCATCTGCGACGTCGTCTGGCCGCTGATGCCGCGATCGACGAGGCCGCCGGCGAACAGCGACGCATCCTTGCCGATCCAATTATCGGTGATCGAATCGCCCATGAAGACCACGCGAACCGGCGTGCCCGACGCCTTCAGTGCCGCGTTCGCGGCATGATAGCGGCAGATTTGGCCGAAATCGCGCGTCAGCATGTGCAGATTCCACATGTGCCAGCCGTTCTGATCGGTCGGCTTGGGATGATCCGGACAGGGATTCTCGACAATGCCGACCGGATCGCCCTCATAAGGATCGCCATCGACCTTGGTCTGCGCATGCGCCGCACCGGCGACAAGCGAAACGGCCGCCAGCAGGGCCAGCCCACGGATCATACTAACCTCCCCTACCATCCTCGATCAATCACATGTGATATTGATTTTCACCTATGCTACGGCCGCGCGACTGCCAAGCCATAACGAGGATGCCATGTTCACCCGCCGCCAGATCATCGCGTCCACCTCCTCCGCGGCGCTGATCCGATCGGCAGCGTCGGCTGCGATCGCACCCGACTGGCGCTCGCTGGCGGGTGCATACCGCATTCCCGACTGGTTTCGCGATGCCAAGTTCGGAATCTGGGCGCATTGGGGCGCGCAAGCCGTGCCGCAGTTCGGCGACTGGTACGGCCGGCTGATGTATGTTCAGGGCAACCCCTTTTACGATCACCACGTCAAGACCTACGGGCATCCCAGCCGGACCGGCTTCATGGAGATCGAAAATCTCTGGAAGGCCGAGCATTGGGAACCCGCGACCTTGGTCGCGCTCTACAAGAAGGCCGGCGCGCGCTATTTCATGAGCCTCGCCTGCCACCACGACAATCTCGATACGTTCGACAGCGCGCACCACGAATGGAACGCGCTGCGGGTCGGGCCCAAGCGCGACATCGTCGGCGGCTGGGAAAAGGTCGTGCGCGCGGCAGGTCTGCGTTTCGGCGTCTCCAACCACAGCTCGCATGCGTGGCACTGGTGGCAGACCGCTTATGGCTATGATTCCGAGGGGCCGATGCGCGGCGTCCGTTACGATGCCGCTCGCCTGCGCAAGGATCAGGGCGCGGGCACGTGGTGGGAGGGCCTCGACCCGCAGGATCTCTATACCGGCCCCTATGACGTGCCGCCCGACGGCATCCGCTCGATCAAGGCGATGAACGCTTGGCACGAGGCGCGCGACGGCGTGTGGCGCGAATGGAGCCCACCCGGCCCGCGTGGGGCGGCCTTCACCGCCAAGTGGCTCGCGCGGCAAAAGGATCTCGTCGCAAAATACCGGCCCGACATGGTCTATTTCGATGATTACGGCCTGCCGCTCGGCCAGGCGGGGATCGACGCGACGGCCGATTTCTATAATCGCGCGGTCGAATGGCATGGTGCGCCCGACGTCGTCGTCACTGCCAAACAACTCAGCGACTATCAGCGCTCCGGCATCGTCGAGGATGTCGAGCGCGGTTTCGCCGCCGACATCAAGCCGCATGCGTGGCAGACGGATACCTGCATCGGCAGCTGGTTCTACGATCGGCCGCTGGCGGAGCGGCACGGCTACAAATCGGCCAAGGCGGTGGTGCAGCGGCTGTGCGATGTCGTGTCGAAGAACGGCAACCTGATGCTGTCGGTGCCGCTCAAGGCCGACGGCACCCACGATAGCGACGAAATGGCGATCCTCGCCGATCTGGCGCGCTGGTTCGCGATCAATGGCGACGGCATCTACGGCACGCGGCCGTGGCGCGTCTTCGGCGAGGGGCCGAACGTGCCCCCCAAGGGGATGCAGAGCGAGGACGCGATGAAGCCCTACACGGCCGAGGACGTGCGCATCACCGCCGGCGGCGGCGGGCTCAACCTGTTCCTGCTCGACTGGCCGTCGGGCCCGACGCGCATCGCCTGCCTCGGCCGCCGCGCGACCGCTGGCGGCGTGATCGAGCGGGTGACGCTCAACGGCGGCGGCACAGTGCCGTTTGAGCAGAGCGACGACACGCTCATACTCACCCTGCCCGCGCCGGCGGCGGATGCGTTCGTACCCGGCCTCCGCATCGAGGGCCGCGGGCTGGTGTGAGCCGCCGAAAGCCCTCTCCCCTTGGGGGAGAGGGTTGGGTGAGGGTGAACCGCCGCCAGCAAGGGAAGCTCGGCTACGCCTCGCGACCCCTCACCCCAACCCTCTCCCCCAAGGGGAGAGGGAGCGCTCAGCGATAGGTCGCCAGCTTCACCTTCAGCAGTTGCGGCACCGAGGTGAAGTTGAGGCCGTAATCGGTCTGGTCGCCATTCCACAGGCGATCGAACACCCAGTGGCCGGCCTCGTCATAATGGCCTTCCTCGATCCGATCGATGATCATGTGTTCGCCCGGCTTCGCCGCGGCGAGATCGAGCGACACGCGCGCATGATAGCCGGTGATAAGATATTCGTCGGGGCCAAGCTCGGCGATCACCGCACCGCCCGACGACTCGGGATTGCCCTTGGGCGGATCGAAGCCGAACTGGCCCTGGCCGAAGCTGACCGTCGCCTTCCACTTCCCGAGATCGAGCGTCTGCTTGTGCTCGGCCTTGGGATCGGTCGGCTCGGCCGCGCCCCACGTCTTATGCTCGAAGGCGAGCTTCGGCCACACGCGCTCCAACGGACGGAACAGGATGTAGTTGGCGGCGAAGGCGTCGAGCGTCGCGTCGTCCAGCTTGGGCGCGCCGAGCGGGAAGTTGAAATAGCCGGTCGCGTCCATTCCGAACGGCGAGAAACCGAAGCCGTGATCGCCCAGCACCGCGAAGAAGAAGCGGGCATAATCCTTGCTGTTGCCGGTCTCCGGCACGAACAGGCCATTGTCGGGTCGGCCATACAGATCGAGATATTTCAGATAGGCGGCCTGATCGTGATTGTAGATGTCGGGCGCCAGCACGTCGATGTCCGGCGCCGCCGCCTTCCACATGTCGAGCGCCGTATGGTTCGGGCCGCCGCTCGCATATTTGGACGCATCGACCGTCTTGAACGGATCGCTGAGCGCGGCATTGACGTACATCGGCAGCGGCTTGACCGCCTTGCCCGCCTTGGCGACGGCGCTGACGTAACGCCCGATCGCCCAGGCGTGGAACTGCTCGTCGGCGCGATCGCCGAACGCCTGCGCCCAACTGCCCTTCACGCCGAGCCGCCGCGCGATGTCCGCCGGCACCGGTGCGGCGAACGCCTTCTCCGCTGCGGGCGAGTGGTCGCGCGGCACGCCATAGGTGCCGGTCTCGTTCTCGACCTGCACCATGATGACGGTGTTGTCGGGATCGGCGGTCTTGAGGTGACCCATCAGCTTGACGAACGCCGCGCTGTCCGCCGCCAGCGTCGATTGCGCGAAGGGAGACAGCGCGTAGGCCGTGCCGCCCTTGGCGTCGATCATGCGCGGGAAGCGCTTGCCGTCGAGCTTGACCCAATCGGGCGCATAGCTCGGCGACGTGTTCTTCCACGTCCCGAACCACAGCAGCACCAGCCGCACATGATGCTCGCGCGCCTGCGCCAGCAACGTATCGAGGAAGGAGAAGTCGAACTTGCCTTCGACCGGCTCGATCTGCTCCCACGCGATCGGCACCTCGACCGTGTTGGCATGCAGCCGCTCGATCACCGGCCATACCTTCGGCAGCATCGCCGGCCACGCACTCGAATTGTTGACCTGTGCGCCGAGCATCAGGAAGGGCGCCCCGTCCACGAACAAGGCGTGGCGGCCGTGGTCCGCGACGATCCGGGGAAGCTCCGCCGCCGTCGATGGCGCGACACCCGCCGCGCCGAGCAGCAAGGGCACCAGCAGTTTCAGGCCACGTCGCATCGTCACTCCCCTTGTGTTTGCGCCCGGTTAGGCCGGATCACGGTTGCTCGTCGAGCGCGAAGATGCGCGCGGTCGTGGTCCATTTCTCGCCCGGCGACGCCGACGGGACCGGGTGCTGCACGGTCGCCATCAGCGTCTCCCACGCCTGCACGTCGGGATCGGCGGCATCAGCGGCAGCCTTGGCGGCCGGGTCGAACCACGCAGCCGTTTCCATCACCATCACCAGTCGCGTGCCGGAGCGATAGATTTCCATCGCCTCGATCCCGGCCGAACGGATGCTGCGGCCGATAGCCGGCGGGAGCGCGCCGGCGGCGTGCCACGCTTCGTAGCGGGCGATGGCGGCAGGATCGTCCACCACGTCGAGGAGCAGAACCTGCCGCGCCACCTCAGTTGACCCAGCCGCCGTCGATCACGTGCGCCTGGCCGGTCGTGAACGAGGAATCGTCACTGGCGAGATAGAGCGCCAATCGTGCGATCTCCTCGGGCTGACCAAGCCGCCCCATCGGCTGGCGCGCGACGAACGCCGCATGCGCCGCCTCATAGTCGCCGGTGTCGCGCAGCCGCTGCTGGAGCGACGGCGATTCGACCGTGCCGGGGCAGATTGCGTTGCAGCGAATGCCCTGCGCCACGAAATCCGCCGCGACCGCCTTGGTGAGGCCGATCACGCCCGCCTTGGTCGCGCCATAAGCGAAGCGGTTGGGGATGCCCTTCACCGAACTGGCGATCGACGCGACGTTGACGATCGAGCCGCCGCCGGCTGCCAGCATCGCCGGCAGGAAGGCGCGGATCGTGCGGTACATCGCGGTCATGTTGAGATCGATCGAGAAGGACCATGCCGTCTCGTCGCAGTCGAGGATCGAGCCGGCATGAACGTAGCCGGCGATGTTGAGCAACGCATCGACCGCGCCGATCTCCGCCGCCAGCGCCGCAATCGCGGCGGGATCAGTGACGTCGAGACGGCAATGCTCGCAGCCCTCGAGCCCGTCGAGCAGCTCCGCGCGCACGTCGGTGGCGATCACGCGCGCGCCTTCCGCCACGCACAGCTCGGCGGTGGCGCGCCCGATCCCCTGCCCTGCCGCCGTCAGCAGCACGGTCTTGCCGGCAAGCCGCCCGCTCATGCCGCCGCTCCCGCGCGTAGCGGCAGGCAGGCCGGGCCGATCGGCTCGAACGCCTTGTAGGTGAGGATGAACTCGCGATGGCCCAGTTCCTCGGACACGCTGCGCGCGCCGCGCGCAACCGCGAGCACGCGCTCGTAAATCTCGTCGCCAACCTGTGCCAAGCTCGCTCTTCCTTCCAGGATACGTCCCGCGTCGATGTCCATGTCCGCCGCCAGCCGCCGCGCGGTCTCCGGGTTGGCGCAGATCTTGATGACCGGCGATACCGCCGATCCCACCACCGAACCCCGCCCGGTCGTGAACAATGTCACGTGCGCACCGCACGCGATCAGCTCGACGATCTCGGCATTGTCGGAGATGTTGGGGAAGCCGAAGCGAGGCTCGCCATCGGGCACCACGTCGAGCAGATAGAGGCCGCCGCTCGGCGGCACGTCGCCCGGCTTGATGATGCCCACGATCGGCGACGATCCCGACTTGGAATAGGCGCCCATCGACTTCTCTTCCTGCGTCGTCAGCCCGCCTTCTGCATTGCCGGGCGCGAAGCTGCCGAAGCCCATCACCGTATAATAATGCTCGGCCTTCTCGACGCAGGCGCGGATCGCGGTGCCCAGTTCAGGCGTGATCGCGCGATCGGCCATGATGCCCTCGCACCCGACCAATTCGCCCGTCTCCTCGAAGATGCAGGTGGCATTGTCCGCCACCAGCCGGTCGAACGCGCGGCCCACGGCCGGGTTGGCGGTGATGCCGCTCGTCCCGTCCGATCCGCCGCAGATCGTCGCGACGACCAGTTCGTCGACCCGCATCGGCCCGCGCGGCACGGTCGCGGCGACCGCGCGCACCCGCTCGACCGCCGCCAGCCCGGCGGCGATCGTCGCGGCGGTGCCGCCCGTCTCCTGAATCACCAGCAGTTCGGCCGGGCGCCCGCTCGCCTTCGCCACTTCGAGCAGCCGCTTGCGGTCGAAGCTTTCGCAGCCGAGCGACACCAGCACCACCCCGCCGACATTGGGATGGGTGGCGATCGCCTCCATGATCCGCGTCGCATAGGCGTTGGGATAGCAACCGGGGAAGCCGACCAGATGCACGTCGGGATCGTCGGCCTTGTCGACGATCCGCCGCGCGACGTGATGCGCGCACTCGACCAGATAGGCGACGATAGTGACGTTGCGGATGCCCTTGCGGCCATCCGCGCGCAGAAATGCCTCGATCATGCCGCGCTCCCCGCCGCATCCCGCAGATGCGCCTTGATATAGTCGCTCTTCATATTGTGCATGTGGACCCAGTCGCCCGCGTCGGCGGCCGCCGTCATCGATCCGATCGGCGCGCCATATTTGATGACCTTGTCGCCCGGCCGCAGCGCGTGACGCGCGACCTTGTGGCCGACGGTGATGCCCTCGCGCGCGGGGATCGTGCCGCCGCCGATCGGCAGCAGGTCGCCCGCCTCGATCGGCGCGACCGCGACGAGCACATTGTCGTCCTCGTGCAGCAGGATGAGTTGCGCAGGGGTCATGCCGGCACGGTCTCCAGCGTCTGCCACAGGGCATCGGGAACGGGTACTGCGATGCGCGCGACATTGTCGGCCACCTCGGCCGGGTTCGCCATGCCGGCGATCACCCGATCGACCGCCGGGTGACGCAGCGGGAATTGCAGCGCCGCCTCGGGCAGGGCCACGCCGAACAGCGCGCATTCGGCCTCGAGCGCCTGCGCCTCGGCGACGATCCCGACATCGGCCGGCTCATAGTTGAAACGACGTTCGGCCGAGGTCGTGAACGACTGGGCGAGGATACCGCTATTGTACGGGCCACCGACGATTACCCGCACGCCGCGTTCGGCACACAACGGCAGTAGCCGCACGGCCGCCGAACGATCGAGCAGGGTGTAGCGGCCGGCCAGCAGGATCGTGTCGATCTCGACGCGCTCTAGCAGGTCGAGGCAGACCGCCACCTCGTTCACGCCGATGCCGATCGCGTCGACCGTGCCTTCGTCGCGCAGCCGCCGCATCGCCGGATAGCCCCCGTCGAGGAAGTCGCGCAGCATCGCGTCATGCGCGTCGCCATGCGTAAGCCGACCGAGATCGTGCGCCAGCAGCACATCGACACGGTCGCGCCGCAGTCGCCGCAGGCTGGCGTCATGCGAGCGCAGCACCGCGTCGCCCGAATAATCGAACACCGGCTCGCACGCGCGCGCGCCGACGAAGCCGTGGCGTTCGGGCGTGGGATCGTCGGTCGGCACCAGCAGCCGCCCCACCTTGGTCGAGACGCGCACATCCGTCCTGCCCGCGAGTGCGCTCCCCAGCCGCTCCTCGGCAAGACCGAAGCCGTAATGCGGTGCGGTGTCGAAATAGCGGATGCCGGCGTCCAGCGCGGCGTGAACCGTCGCCTCCGCCTCCGCATCGCTCATCGCGCGGTAGAGATTGCCGATCGGCGCCGTACCGAGGCCGAGCCGCGACAGATCAGGCATGCGCCATTTCCTCCAGCCGATAGAAAGCGGCCGCATTGCCGCCGAACACCGCGGCGTGATCGCGCGCGGGAACATGATCGCGCACGAAATCGAGCCAATCCCGATAGCTGCCTACGGGTGTGACCACCGGCCAGTCGCTGGCCCACATCAGCCGCGCCGGACCGAACAGCGTCAATAGCGACGTGATCACTTCGGCGGCGTCATCGCGCGATATCTCGGTCCACAGCCCCGAAAGCTTGACCACCACGTTGGAACGCTCGGCCAACGGCGCAATCGCCGCGCGCCATTCGGCGAGGCCGGAGGGCTTGGCGGCATGATCGATCGCGATCCGCAGGGTCGGATGCCGTGCCGCCAGCCGATCGAGCGCAGGCAGATGCGGAACGCGGATCAGCGCGTCCAGCACCAGCCCCGCCTCCGCCATCGCGGCGAAGCCCGCATCGAGCGCGGGATCGTCATACCAGCCGGGCGCGCAATGCTGGACCATCGGCCGCAGCCCGCACAGCCCCGGTCGGGCCGCCAGCGCACGCACCGCGGCCGGATCACGCAGGTCCGCCCAGCCGACCACGCCCGCGATCCGCGGACACCCTGCGGCGAGCGCCAGCAACCAATCCGTATCGCGCGCACTCTCCTGGGTTTGAACCAGCATCGCGCGTGGCATTCCAGCGGCATCCAGCGTCGACAGAAGCTCTTCGAGCGCGAAGTCGCGATGGATGATCCCGTCAGCCGGCGTCGGCCACGTGCAGTCGTTCTGTCCGAGGCGCCAGAGATGGACGTGCGCGTCGATCATGCGATGCGCTCCGCCGGATCGCGCAGATGCATGCGCGCGAACAATGCCACGATCAGGAAGCATCCCGCCGGCACCAGCATCGCGAACCGGATCGATCCCGCCACGTCGGACACCAGCCCCATCAGCGCAGTCAAAACCGCGCCGCCAATGATCGCCATCACGATCAACGATGATCCCGGCTTGGTGAGCGGCCCCAGCCCGCGCAGCGCGAGCACGAAGATGATCGGATACATCACCGACATGAAGGCGCTCGACGCGATCAGCGCGCCCACGCCGATCCAGCCGCCGGCAACCACCGCCACGCCGCACAATGCCGCGTCGATCAGCGCGAACACCAGCATCAATCGCGCGCCGGGCACCCGCGTCATCAGCGCCGAACCCGCAAACCGCCCCCCCATGAACAAAGCCAGCGAGACGGTGAGCAGCCACGCCGCATGGCGCGTGCCGAGGTGGGGCAGCGCAGCCGTCGTGTAGCGGATCAGGAAGCTCCACACGCCGACCTGCGCGCCGACATAGAAGAATTGCGCCGCGACCCCGGCAAGATAAAGCGGCCGCGCGAACAGCGCCCGGAACGGCGCGGCGGCGCGATCGAGCGCCGGCTCGGCGCGCGTCGCGACATCGGGAAAGCGGACGAGCAGGATCAGCACCGCCCATGCCAGCGTGACGCCGGCGATCAGCAGATAAGGCAGGCGCACCGCCGCTGCGGCAGCATGCGGATCACGCTCGACATCCGACAGGATCAACGTCACGCCGATCGCGACCCCGGCGATCGAGCCCAACGGATTGAAGGCCTGCGCCAGCGTCAGCCGCCGCTCGGCGGTCTCGACGCTGCCGAGCGCCGCCACCATCGGGTTGGCGGCGGTCTCGAGGAAGGCGAGCCCGCTCGCGATCACGAACAATGCGAACAGGAAGAAACCGTAGCTGAGCATCGCCGAAGCGGGCCAGAACAGCAAAGCCCCAAGCGCGAACAGCACCAGCCCGATCACAACCGCCAGCCGATAGCCGACGCGCTGCATCACCAACGCCGCGGGCACGGCGAAACAGAAATAGCCGAGGTAGAAAGCCGACTGGACCAGCCCGGACTGCAGATCGCCGAGCCTGAACAACGTACGGAAATGCGCGATCAGCACATCGTTGAGATTGTTGGCCGCGCCCCAGAGGAAGAACAAGCCGACGGCCAACGCCAGCGCTGTCGGGCTGGTCGGTCCGCCGATCGCGCGCCGTTTCACGCTTCCCTTCATTCCAACCCTTTCGACATGCATGGCGGCAATGCTGTGTCAAAGACGGCCGGAGCGAAAGGCTCCGGCCGCAGGGTGGGAGAGAGATGCTTGCCGCACGGTCGATCGAACCGTTAGAAAGTCACCCGTGCCGTGCCGGCGATACGGCGGTCGACGACCTGAACGCTCTGCGGTCGCGTGGGCAGACCGTAATAGGTCGACGTGACTGCGTTGTTGAGGTTGACCCCGTCCAGCGTCACCGAGAAGTGCTTGCTCACATCCAAGGTGACCGAGGCATCGACCTGACCATAAGCCTTCTGGAAGATCGGCAGATTGCCCGATCCGTTCCCGGCCGTCGTCAGCAGGAACTTGCTGCGCCAGTTATAGGCGACGCGCGCCGAGATCGGGCCGCGCTCGTACATGCCGACCAGATTGTAATTATACTTGGACAGGCCTTCCAGCGACACCTGCCGCACCGGGCCTTCGGTGGCCGGGCTGGGCGCCTTGGAGTCGACGTAAGTGAAGTTCGCCTGGACGCCGATGCCCTTCAGGGCGCCCGGCAGGAAGTCCATGAATTGCTGATAGGCGATTTCCGTGCCCTTCACCTTCGCGTCGGTCACGTTGTTGTAAGACGTCACCTGATAGGTGGCCGTCACACCGTCATCGAAGGTCACGACACGTGGGCTGATCGCCGTCTGGATGTAGTTCTTAACATCCTTGTAGAAAGCGGCTGCCGTCAGCGAACCGGTGTGCGAGAAATACCATTCCAGCGACACGTCGAAATTGTTCGACTTCATCGGCTTCAGCTCAGGATTGCCGCCGGTGGTCGTGTGCTCCTGGGTGATCTGTGCCGCCCCCGGCTCGGTGATCGACAGGCTCGGGTTGATCTGGTCGAAGCTCGGCCGCGAAACGTTCTTCGACGCCGCAAACCGCGCCTGCAGGCGATCGGTGACATGATAGCGCAGGTTAAGGCTCGGCAGCACCGACGTATAGTCGCGCTGGAACGCGATCGCGTTGAACGTCGTGGTCCCGGTCGATTGCGTGCCGTCGGCGGCGGTGAGGAGCCCGGTCTGCTGGTAGAAGCCCGACGATCCCGACTGGGTCTTGATCACACGGACGCCGACATTGCCGTCGATTGGAACCGACACGCTGTCGGCATTGAAGAAAGCGGTGATGTAGCCAGTGTAGGTCTTCAGGTTTTCCTGGTTGGTACCGCTGGGCAGATAACTCGGCAGAGTGTTGATGCCGAGCGCCGCACGCGTGCCGTCATAGCTCTCGGTGACGTCACGCGAGAAGAACAGCGCATTGCCAAAAAGATTCGCATCGCCGCGGAAGAAGTTGCTCAGATCGACATATTGAAGCGGGCCGATCTGGCCGGAGAGACCGGTGTAGCGGTAGCCGGTATCGCTGCTCTTGTTGCGGCGATCCGAATAACGCAGGCCGGCGCGCAGCGACTGGAGGATGCCCTCGAACTTGTAATCGACATCGACGCGGGCCGCTTTGTCCGTGCCCTTCTGATGCGCCAGATCGTCGAGGTAGAAAGGCGCACCGTCATAGGTCGCTGCATTGGTGAGGCCAGCCGCTGTCGAGATCTGGAACGCCGGAATGTTGCCGCGAATGTCCTGCGTCAGCGTCGAGCTGGTGGCGTTCAAACCGACGATCGAGCGCAGGAAATGCGTCGTCGCGTCGACATATTGCACGTCACCCGTGACGGTGAGGCGGCTGGTCGGCTTCCACTTGGCGTTGAGCGAGTAATCGGTCGTGACCGAGTGACGCTTGTCGAGGCTGGTGTTGGCGCCGATCGGCACGTCGCTGAAGGTGCCGCTCGTCAGGTCGCCATTGGGCCCGTACGTGAAGCTCGCGCCGGGCACCGGGTTGATCGCGGTGTCGCTGGTATATGCGAAATAGCTGTAATCGTAGAACCGGAACTTGAAGTCGTTGCGGAACACTTCGCCGGTCAGTTCCAGCGTGCTGCTCGGACGCCATTGGATTGAAAGGTCGGTTCCCAGACGGCGACGATCGCCATCGACCTGACCGATGCCCGCGCCGTGCGGCAAGGTGGTCACCTGGCCGGTGCGGCCCAATGCCGCAAGCGTGGCCGCCCCTGCGGCGGTGGTCGGATCGAGCGTGTAGAACGGCTGGGTCGCGATCGTGTCCTGCTGGAAGCGCGTCTCCTGATACGAAACGTTCAGCAATACGCCGATCTCGCCGATGCCCGTGTCCCAGCGATCGCTGAGCAGGAGCGAGCCCGCCGGCCGCATCTTCCGGCTGATGTCGAAATAGGTGTTGGAGGCCGACGCCGAGACCTTGAAGCCGTCGAAATCGAACGGCTTGCGCGTGCGGAAATTGATCGTGCCGCTCAGCTGATCCTCGATCAGATCCGATGACGGATTCTTGTAGACATCGACGCCGGCCAGGAGCTCCGACGGCACGTCTTCCAGTGTCAGCTGGTTGATGCCGCCAGCGGTAAAGATATCGCGGCCATTCAGTTCGGTCCGCACCTGCGTGAGACCGCGGATCGCTACCGACGTGCCCTCACCATATTGGCGCTGGACCTGAATGCCGGAGATGCGCTGCAACGCCTCGGCAACGTTGCGATCGGGGAGCTTGCCGATGTCCTCGGCGACGATCGAGTCCACGATCTGCGGCGAATTGCGCTTGATCTGCTCGGCCGAGCGCAGGCTGGCGCGTACGCCGGTGACGACGATCGCCGCTTCCTGATCCGTACCCTGCTGGGCGACGGCGGGTTGGCCCTGGTCGCCGCTCGGCGCGGTCGCGCCGCTCGTAGCCTGGACAGCGGCACCCGTCGGCGCGGCGGCGGTCTGCGCCGAGGCCGACTGCGCCAGCATCGCGGCGAGCAAGGCTGCCGATGAACTGGTCAAGAAAAGACGCGTGACGCCGCTCGAATGCGGCTTGAGCAAGGCAGTCATCTGAACCCCTCCAATATTCCCTGTCGACTTGAGACAAGTCTGATCGTCCGGCGCTGTGGTCGGATCGGCTTTGGAGCCCCCGGATCGACGGCGATGCGTCGCGACATGCGACGAGCCGTAGCCGGCCATCCCGGGGCCGTTGGGCGCTGCTAGCAACAGTCCGTAAAAAATGAAATATGAAAACCGCTTTCAAATTTGGCTTTGCGCCATGTTGTGCGACGAATGGTTTCTCGGTAGCCTTCGACACATTGGCCGCATTGGGGAGGCAGCCGGCACCGTTCATGGCGACACCGAAATATCGCGCACCGGCCCTGCAAAAAGGGTTGGAAATCCTTGAGTTACTCGCCCCGTCGAGCGTTCCGATGCCGACCGCCGATATCTCCGCCGCGCTCGGCCGCTCGATCAGCGAGATCTTCCGCATGCTGCAAGTGCTGGAGGAGCACGGCTATATCAGCCGTTCGGGCGAAGGCTATCGCGTCACCAATCGCCTGTTCGCGCTCGGCATGGCACAGCCGCCGATTCGCGACTTGTTGAGCCATGCGCTGCCGCGGATGCACGCGCTGGCGCATCACGTGCGGCAAAGCTGCCATCTGGCGATGGCGTCGGGATCGGAAATGGTCGTCGTCGCCAACGTCGAGACGCCGGGGCTGCTCGGCTTCGCGGTGCGGATGGGCTATCGTCGGCCGCTGATCCATTCCGCCTCCGGCCACATCCTGCTCGCATTTCAGGCCGGGCCGGCGCGCAGCGATCTGCTGCGCGACACCGAGACGGCGGGCCTTCCATTCGATCGCGAGGCGCTGGATGCGGTGCTTGCCCGCGTGCGGACCGCCGGCTTCATCACGATGGCGAGCCCGATGCTGATGGGCATAACCGACGTCTCGGCCCCAGTGCTGCGCGACGGTGCCGCCGTTGCCGCGCTGACGATGCCGTTCGTCGCCGGGCCCGGCCTGGCCGTGGACATGGCGGAAGCCTCGCAGGCGCTGCGCGCCGCCGCCGCAGGAATTTCGGCGGCGCTGCCAGCCACATCCTGACGGCGCTCGCATCGACATCGGCGCCCGGATAGGGTCGGGCCGGATCCCATTGGAGAAATGCGAATGCCTTCGATCACGCGCCGTGCCATCCTGGGTGCCGCAGCGGCGGCCGCCGCCTCTCCCCGCGCGGTCGCGCAGATCGCTCCTAGCGACGAGACGATCGACCTCTGGCCGGGCAATCCGCCGGGCGCCGGCGGAACGCCGATCCAGCGCAAGGTGACGGAGCGATCGAACGATCCCGCCCATCCCGATCGCTGGATCACCGGGGTCGCGCGACCGACGCTGGTCGTCAAGCGCGCGCCACGCCCCGACGGATCGGCGGTGCTGCTGATACCTGGCGGCGGCTATGGCTTCCTCGCTTATGACAATGAAGGGCTGGAGCAGGCCGCGTGGCTCAACGCGCGCGGCACCACGGCCTTCATCCTGGTCTATCGCCTGCCTGCCGAAGGCTGGCAGCGACGCGAGGACGTGCCGCTGCAGGACGCGCAGCGCGCGATGCGGCTGATCCGGGCGGGTGCATCGCGCTATGGCATCGCGGGGGATCGCGTCGCCGTGCTCGGCTTCTCGGCCGGCGGTCATCTCGCGGGATCGCTTGCCACGCGCCATGCCGAGCACGTCTATGCGTCGGTCGACGCGGCCGACCAGCAGAGCGCGCGCCCCGATATCGCCGCATTGATCTACCCAGTCGTCAGCATGGACCAGCCGTTCACCCATGGCGGTTCGCGTGACAATCTGCTCGGCAAGGGAGCAGCAGTGGAAACGATGCGCGCGCGCTCGGTCGAGCGGCGGGTCGATGCGAACACGCCGCCTCTGTTTCTGGTCCAGGCCGCCGACGACGATGTCGTGCCGGTCGCGAACAGCATCGCCTTGTTCGAGGCGGCGCAGACGGCCCGTCGCCCCGCCGCGCTGCACATCTTCGAGGAAGGCGGCCACGGCTTCGGCACGCGGCTGAAGCCCGAAATGCCCGGCTCCGAATGGCCGCGGCTGATGGAACATTTCGCAATTCGTCACCGCATTTTCGGCCCCCGCGCCTAATCGGAGCTCGCGCGCCCAGCTCAAATGTAAACAAGGTTTAGGAATGTTAATTAGCGCGGCGCGCCGCGCGCGGACGATGCTAAGGCAGGCACGTCAATCGTCGTCGCGGGGAAGCGGCGGCGGCAGGGAGCCTGTTGCATCATCATGCGTATTGCTGTGCTGGAGGACGAGGCCGATCTGGCGCAGCTCGTCGCCAATGCGCTTAGAGCCGATCAATTCGACCCGGTCATCTTTGGGGATGGTCGCTCGCTGGTCGCGTACCTCAAGCGTGAGACCGTGGATCTGCTGATCCTCGATTGGAACGTGCCCGGCATGGACGGGGACGAGGTCTTGTTGTGGGCGCGTCAACATCTCGGCCGCGTGCCGCCGGTGCTGTTCATGACGAGCCGCACCGACGAGGTCGACATCGTCCGCGCCCTCAACGCGGGCGCCGACGATTATCTGGTGAAGCCGATCAGGATCGGCGAGGCGATGGCGCGCGTGCGCGCCCTGCTACGGCGGAGCTATCCGGCCGAAATCGAGAGGATCGAGATGTTCGACACCTATCATTTCGATCGCGCCACTTTGTCGGTGGCGATCGGTGGCGACACCGTCGCGCTGTCGCCGCGCGAGTTCGAGCTTGCCTCATTCCTGTTCCGCAACCGGGATCGGGCGCTGTCGCGCTCCTACCTGATGGAACGCGTGTGGGGACATGATCCGGAGGTGCAGTCGCGCACGCTCGACGTGCATGTCTCGCGTCTGCGCGAAAAGCTGCGCCTGCACCCGCAAAATGGTTACAAGCTGGTGCCGGTCTACAGCTACGGATATCGGTTGGAGCGAGTGTCCACTCCCGAGGCCTGAAAACATGAGCTTAACGACCGCGATCCTCTCCCTGTTGCTGCAGACCTCGGGGACGGACGCGGGCGGAATGGCGGCCTACACGATTCGCCCCGGCGACACGCGCGCGGGTGTCGCGAGCGTGCTGATCCACCCTGCCGACCTCGACGCGGTGCTGCGTGCGAACGGCGCGCCGACCGGCGTGCTGCAGGCCGGACGCACCGTGAGGTTCCCGATGCGGTTGCTGCGTCAGATCCCGCTGCGCGCCAGCGTCGTGGCGGTCCGCGGCGACGTGCACGCGAGCGGTCTCGCGCTGACCCGCCCCGGCGCGCGACTCGGCGAGGGCACGCTGATCGTCACCGGCGCGGACAGCGCGATCGGCTTGCGCCTGCCCGACGGATCGGTCGTGACCTTGCCGTCCGCCAGCCGCATCCGCATCGAGCGGCTGCGCCGTACCGCGCTGACGCGCATCTTCGATCGCCGCTTCAGCCTGGAGGCAGGGCGCAGCGAGTATAACGTCGTGCCCAACCACCGCTTCGGCAGCCGCTTCGAGATCCGCACGCCGGTGTCGGTCGCAGCGGTGCGCGGCACGATCTTCCGCGTGTCGCTGCCCGACAGCGCCAGCGCGAACGCCGAGGTGCTGCGCGGCGAGGTGGGCGTGCAAGGTCGCGTCGCCACGATCAGCCTGCCCAAGGGATTTGGCGCCCATTCGGATGTCCAGTCGGCCGGAACGCCGATCGAACTGCTGCCCGCGCCCGAGATCGAGCGGGTGAGCACCGGCGCCGATGGTGGCGAGGCGGTCGAACTCGGCTCGGTCCCCGGCGCGGTCCGCTATCGCGTCCAGCTCTCCCCCACGCCCGATTTCGTCAGCCTGCTGGCGGAGCAACTTGCCGACGCGCCGTCGGTCAACCTGAAGGCGACGCCGTTCGGGGTCTATTATCTGCGCGCGACGGCGATCGACAGCCATGGGCTGGAGGGCCTGCCCGACGTCGTCCAGTACGAGCACAAGTCGGTGCTGGGGTCGCGGCCGACGGGCAAGTGATGCGCGGATGAGATCGTCCCGGCGCTTCCTGCGCCAAGAGGCGTTGCTGGCGGGCGCCGTCGCCGCCGCCGTGCTGGCGGCACTCGCCTTTCTGGGACTGGTCGCACGCGGCGACAACCTGCTTTACGACCAGCTGGTGCAGGCAGCACCCTTGCCGCCGGCCAACCGCATCGTGATCGTCGCGATCGACGAGCCCAGTCTTGGCACGATCGGCCGCTGGCCGTGGCGGCGATCGCTCCACGCGGCGCTGCTCGACCGGCTTCGCGCCGACGGTGCCAAGGCGGTCGGCTACGACGTCCTGTTCGATCAGCCGAGCGCCGACGATCCGCTGCTCGTGCACGCCATGCGCGGCATGCCGACCGTGCTTCCGGTCGGTTTTCTTGTGCCGGGCGAGATGGGGTCGCCGTTCACGCCGCAGCCGCCGGTCGGCCCCATTGCCGGCGCCGCAGCCGGTGTCGGCCAGGCCGCGGTGGCGTTCGACGAGGACGGAATCGTGCGCAGCACCGCGCTCGTCGCCGGCGGCGGCGCGCGGCGCTGGCCGCATGTCGCGGAACTGCTGCATCGTGCGGCGTTCGGTCGCCCCTCGCCGGCATTCCTGCGGCTGGCGGGCGCGGCGCTGCCGGCCGATCGTTTCAGTCTCGGCGAGCCCGTGCTCGTCCCCCTTCCCCACGGCCGGTTCGCGACGATCGCCTTCGATGCGGTGCTGCGCGGCGAGGCACCACCCGGCCTGTTCCGCGATCGCATCGTGCTGGTCGGGCAGACCGCCCCCGGATCGGGCGACCATTATGCCGTCGCGGGCAATGCCGGGGCAATGCCGGGCGTCGAGTTGCTCGCCAACGTCACCGCGGCGCTCGTCGCCGACGAACTGATCCAGCCGGCCGGAGAAATGCCGGCCTATCTGCTTGCGGCGGCGGCGCTTGCCTTTTTCGTGGCCGCCTTGCTGGCATGGTCGCCACGCATCAATTTCGTGCTCGGGCTGGGATTGATGGCGGCGTTGGTCGGCCTCGCGGCGCTGCTGCTGCGCTATGCCGGATTGTGGCTCTCGCCCGCGCCGGCACTGATCGCGCTGGCGACCGTCTATCCATTGTGGGGCTGGCGACGGCTTGCCGCCACCAGCCGCTACATGGCACGCGAGCTCGCCCGCCTCGATCGCGAGCCCGACGTGCTGATGCGCGAGATCGAGGGGGCACCGCATGCAGGCGACGTGATCGAGGATCAGATCACGCTGCTGAACCGGGCGATCGACCGGGTGCGCGATCTCAGCCGCTTCCTCGACGGCAGCCTGCAGAGCCTGCCCGATCCGACGCTCGTGGTCGACGCCGATGGCGTGGTGCTGATGGCGAACCAGGCCGCCGATGCGTTATTCGCCGATGCTGGCGCATCACCGGCCGGCACGCCGCTTGCCACGTTGATGGCGCTGCTGGCACCGGACGCGCCGACCTTGTTGTCGGCGACGGAGCAGGAATTCGCCACGCGCGACGGACGGATCTTCACGGCGCGCATGGCGGCGCGGATCGGGCTCGACGATCGCAGCGGCGGCTGGATCTGCCGGCTGACCGACATCACCGCGATTCGCGTCGCGACCCGCCAGCGCGAGCAGGCGCTCCAGCTCCTCACCCACGACATGCGCTCACCGCAGGCGTCGATCCTCGCGTTGCTCGAGAGCGGTGGTGAACCGGCGGCGCTGGCGCCGCGCATCGCGCGGCATGCCCAGCGCACGCTCGATCTGGCCGACGGCTTCGTCCAGCTCGCCCGGGCCGAAAATGCCAACTATGCGGCCGAGCCGGTGGATCTTGCGGCGATGGTGGTCGAGGCCGCCGACGATCAGTGGGCACTGGCCCAGCGTCGTCATATTCATGTCGAATGCCGCTACGACAGCCGCGAGCATCTGGTGCTGGGCGACCGGTCGCTGCTGTGCCGCGTACTGGTCAACCTCGTTAACAATGCGGTCAAGCACAGTCCGGACGGCGGCGTGGTGACCTGCACCGTCCGCTCGCCCGAACCCGCACCCGACGGCGATTCCTCGTCGATGGTCCGCTGCGACATCGAGGATCGGGGGCCGGGCATCCACGATGGCGAAGCGGACGCCATCTTCGCCGCTTTCCGCACCGGAACACAGCGCGCCGCCACCGCCGGCGTCGGGCTCGGCCTCGCCTTCGTCGGAACGGTGGTGCGCCGCCACGGCGGCACGATCCAATGCGCCAATCGTGAAGGCGGCGGCGCGCACTTCAGCCTCTGGCTGCCGCTGGAGGATGAGCCGCTTCCGCCAGATTGATCGCAACAATCCTTTACGGTTGCGCCCTTGAGTGCCCACCGTTCCAGCCGTTATCTACACACAGGGCAAAGCGTTTAGCGGGCAGGGAACAACATGGTTCGTTCGATCAGCGGCAAGGGCGCAGGCTCCAAGCAATTCGCGCGTGCGGCGTGGCCGCTTCGGTCGCGTCCGCGCCGCTCGACCGGCTTCGGCTTTCGCCGCCGCCAGCGCGAACTGGGCAATTCCCCGGCTGGACGGTCGCTGTTCGGCTCGCCCTGGTTCTATGCCGGTCTCATCGGCTCGGTGCTGGTCTGGGCAGGTTTCCTCGCGCTGATCGTCTGACGCCGGCCCTCACCGCGCGGTGATGCGGTGCGCCCAACGATTGATCGGCCGCTCGGCGTAAAAGGTCGACAGGTGCGCGAAGCCGAAGGTGAGCAGGAAGGCGAGCAGTCGCTTCGCCGCCTTGATCGCGCCGCCTCCGCTCACCATCCATCCCTGATGCGTATAGGGATGGATGATGTAGACCGCGTAAGAAACGGTCGCGAGATAATATAAAGGCCGCGACTCCAGCAGCCGGTTGAGCCGCATGTCCGGCCGCGAAACGGTCAGGCCGACCATCAGCGCCGTCAGATACGGCCGGGCATAATCCAGCCCCGGCACCAGTTCCGCCGACGACAAGGCGAACGCCAGCACGACCAGCGGCAATGGTATCCACGCCACGGCCGCGCGGCACCGCGCCACGCCGAAATGATGGATGGCGAGCGCAAGGCAGCCGCCCGCGAGGATCTCGTCCAGCCGCAGCCACGTGACGATCGAGATCGTCGCCCCTTCCCAGATGCGCAGGCCGGTCACGATGATCGCAGCCACCGGCACCAGCATCAGCCCGCGTGGCCCGGCCGCCAGCACGACCAGTGCCGCGATCGCGTAGAACTGGACTTCGACGCACAGGCTCCAGAAATGCCCGGTATAGTCGAGGAAGAAAGGCGGCAGGTTCGCGTAGAACAGGAAATTGGCGACGATCTCGCGCAGCTCGGGTCGATTGAGCAGGAACACCACCGCGAGCACCGTCCATGCGAGCGGCACGATGCGGGCGAAGCGGCGGACGAGGAAGCGCCCGACGTTCGGATCGCGCGCGAGTATGCTGACGATCAGGAACCCCGACAGCGTGAAAAAGATCGCCATGCCCAGCGCCGCGACTGGGGCGTTCAACTCCCACCGTGCCGGCCCGAGCGGCAGCATGTGCCCGGCAAGCACCAGCAGGATGCTGATCGCGCGCCAGCCGTCGAGCATCCGCAGCCGCGCATGATCCGGCCGGCCCGCAGCCCGCGTCGGATCGGTGGCGATGTCGCCTTGGTCGACGCGCTCCAGCACCCGTTCGACGCCCCTTCAATGCCCCGCGCGCGAACGCCGCCGCGCAAACCGGATTAACCTGTCCGCATCGGTGCGACAATCGCACCCACCGCCACGTTCATGCGATATCGGCGTAAACAATGGCTTATGGCGCCCGGACGGCAGATGATTGTCTTCCGCCGGGTGCGTTGCTAGGCCCTCGCCCGGACAAAGGACGGACATGACGAGCACGAAGCGCATCGTCCTATTGGCCGCGGCATCGGCCGTGCTGCTTGCGCTGGTCGTGGCGCTGCTGATCGAACATGAGGATGGCATGACGGGATTGCGCGCTCGACTGCGGGAACTCCGTACGGCAACGGTCGCGGCGGTGATGCCGGTCGCGGTCACCGCCGCGCCGGTCGCTCTACCCGCGGCCGTGCCTGGGCCGGTGCCGCCGACGACGTTCGGCATCCACGTCAGTTCGCCCGGCGACAACGAGACGTTCAACAATCTCGCGATCGGCGCGGCCTGGTCGATCCAGGCCAAGGCCTACGCCCCGTGGACGCCGATGCCGGCCGAATATCAGGATGAATCGGGCAATCTGAAGACGATCCCGGCCGGAATGACGGCGGGCTTCTATCTGGCCACACCCGATCGCGGCAAGAACGGCATCACGGTCCGCTGCACCTTCACCGGCAAGGCGACGGTGTGGATCGAGGGGCCATCGATCGAAGGCTCGGTGCCGCAGCGCTCGAACGACTTCAAGTTCCGCTGGACGTTGCGCGAGCCGAAGACCGTCGCCCAGCTGAACGTGAAGGACATGGATCCGGCGCATCCGCTGCGCGACCTCGACTGCCGCAACTCCGCGATCCCGCGCGACCAGCGCTTCTCCGCGAACGTCCTCGACATCATCAAGGGGTTCAAGGTCATCCGCTTCATGGACTGGCAGAACACCAACGACAATAATCCGGTTACCTGGGCGACGCGCCACCTGCCAGGCTCGGGCCACGTCATGCAGGGCGATGGCGTGTCGATCGAGGACATGCTGGCGCTCGCCAAGCTCAACGATTCCGATCCGTGGTTCAACATGCCGTGGCGTGCCGACGACGATTATGTCCGCCACTTCGCGCAGATGGTGCACGATCAGCTTCCGGCCGGCCACATCGTCTATGTCGAGCTCGCCAATGAGGTGTGGAACGACGGCTTCCCGCAAGGCCGCGCGGCCACCAAGGAAGGTCTCGACAAGCATTATTCGACCGACGGGCAGATCGCCAACGTCGCTGCCTATAGCGAGCATCTGATGCACGTCATGGACATCTGGCGCGATGTGTTCGCCGATGATCCCAAGCGGCTGGTGCGCGTCGCATCGGGCCAAGCGCCGAACATCTACCGCACCGGGCTGATCCTGAACTACAAGGATCTTCCGCGCCATGTCGATGCGTTCGCGATCGCGCCTTACTTCTCCTACGACGCGACCGGCATGCCGGAGGATGTGGACGAGATCTATCGCCGCATCCCCGCCGGGATCGAGGAGCAGATCAAGGTCTCCGTCCAGAACAAGGCGATGGCGCATCGCGTTGGCCTGCGCCTGATCGCCTATGAATCGAGCCAGGGGCTCGCCATGGGCAATGTCGAGCTGCTGCAGAAGGTCGAGCGCGATCCGCGCATGGGCGAGATGACCAAGCGCTACATGGATGCGTGGCGCGAACGGGTCGGCGACACGATGATCGTGTTCGGCACGGCGTTCCCGATCAGCGTCTATGGCGCATGGGGCCTGGTCGAATATCTCGGCCAGCCCGCGAGCGAGGCGCCGAAGCTGCGCGCGGTGCGCGAGGAACTGGCGCGGTAAGCGTTTAGCTACGACATCTTAATGTCGCCCCGGACTTGATCCGGGGCCCCGCTTGTTCTGGCGAACGAAACAAGAAGCGGGATCCCGGATCAAGTCAGGGATGACGGACGGCAGGGGTTCGGTTTAAGCGCCGTCCACCGCCCGGCGCCCCAGCCCCGGATCGTCGGTGAAGAAGCCGTCGATGCCAGCCGCCAGATAGCGCTTCATTTCCGCCACCGAGCCCGCCTCGTTGCGTGCCGCATCCCCTGCCCCGTCACGGAAATCGGCCGCGAGGAAGTAGTTTTCGGGGCGGAAGGTGTAGGGCAGCACGAGCAGTCCGGCCTTGTGCGCATCGGCCACCACCGGCGTCGGGCGTCCAAGCCGCTTCTGGGCGTCGAGCGGGATGATCGCGCGCGTGTCGGGCGCGAGGATGTCGGCATAAGCGGCGATGTCGGCGAGCCCCGCCGGCGCCATCATCGCGCCATAAGTCAGCGTTCCGCCCGCCTTGACCACGTCGGCCGGATGCTCCGCCGCCGCCTCGCTGGAGGTGAGCTGCATAAGCTGCAGATTGGCGCGCCGGCCCAGCTTGCCGCGCATATATTTGAGGTTGGCGATCTCGAACGACTGGATCACCAATGCGCAGCGCGACAGATAATCGTGCTGGCCGAGCGTCGCCAGAAAGCGATCCTCGAGCGGCAGCCCGATCGACTGGAAGTAGGTGGAATGCTTCAGCTCCGGTACCAATCCGATCGGACGGCCGCGCGCGAGCGATTCCGCCGCAGCGAAATCGACCATTTCGGGCCAGGTGACGAGGTCGAAGCGACCGTCGAGCGCGGCATTGGCGGGACGCAGCTGCGGCAACCGCTCGACCGCGCGCAGCGTCTTCAGTTCGGCGAGCGTGAAATCCTCGACGAACCAGCCGACCTGGCGCTCGCCGTCGACGATCTTCTCGGTCTTGCGGTCCGCAAATTCGGGATGCTTGGCGACGTCGGTGGTGCCGGCAATGTTGTTCTCGTGACGGATGACGAGCGCGCCGTCCTTGCTGATGACCAGATCGGGCTCGATGAAGTCCGCCCCGTCGGCCACCGCTTTCGCATAGGAAGCGAGCGTATGCTCGGGCCGTAGCGCCGAGGCGCCACGATGCCCGAACACCAGAGGTTTGCGGCGCGGCTCGGCCGCGAGCCCCGCCGTCGCCGCGGCGGCCACCAGCCCGGCCGAACCCGCCATCACCTGCCGCCGCGTCGTCATCATCGCTCGCATCAATAGGCCGCCGTCAGCGTCAGGAACCATTGCCGCGGCGCGATCGGATAGGCCGAGTAGCTGTTGGTCGCCGATCCGATCGACAGGCTCGACCAGCCCTTCTTGTCGGTCAGGTTCGTGACGTTGAGCGCGATCTCGGCCTTGCGCAACGGCAGGATGTTCTCCGGCACCTTGGCGGCGATCCGCAGCGAGGTGAGGAAGTAAGAGGGCACGCTCGCATCGTCGGCGAAAGTGGCGAAGCGCTTGCCGACGAAGTCGCCGATCACCTGCGCCTCGAACGGCCCGAAATCCAGCGTCGCCACCGTCTTGTTCATCCACTTCGGCGTGCCGGGCAGCTGCTTGCCGCAGGTCGGCACGACGCCGTTGGTGACGACGAAGCCACCGATGCAGGTTCCGGTTGCCGCACCGATGCCGGTTGCGGCCGACGTATAGTCGCTCCGATACTTCGACAGATTGTACGAGACCGCATTGTAGAGGCTGAAGATGCGGCCGAGACGCACGGTGAAGGCGGCATCGACGCCGTCGGTATGGACGTCGCCGACATTCACCAGGATCGAGGTGCCCCCGGTGATACCGCTGCCGGCGATGCCGCCCGGATTGGTCGAGATGGCGAGCAGCCGGTTGTTGAACACGACGTGGTAGTAATTGATCTGCGCCTGCAGCCCGATATCGTTCGCAAAATTGCGGTTGGTGCGGAAACCGCCCTCGTAGGTCCAGCTCGTCTCGGGCTTGCCCTGCTGGGCGAAGGCATCGAACGCCGCCTGGCTGCCGGTGAACCAGGGGCCGCCGCCGCCGGCCAGATACGCCGAATATTGGCGCAAATTCTTCTGGACGTTGAAATAGGCCTGCTCGTGGCCGTTGAAGTCATAGGTCGCGCCGACCGCCGGCAGGAACCAGCGCAGCGTGTCGATCTTGCCCTGCGGCAGGCCGCCGGCAAGGCCGGACAGCGATCCCAGCTTCGGCTGGATCGGGAACCAGCCATCCGCCCACTGCCCGCTGGTCTTGAAGCCGGCCTGGACGAGCAGCTTGTCGAACATCTGCCACGTATCCTGCAGGTGCAGCTGCAGTTCGTTGATGCGCGCCTCTCCCTGATACTGGGTGAAAAGCGGCGGCTCGACATCGAGCGGGCGGATATAGGGCGTGCTGCTGTTGGGGTTGTTCACATCGACGCCGTACCAACGGCGCCACTGGGTTGTGCTGTTGCGCTCGAACCAGCCGCCCAGCTCGATCTTGTGCGCGCCGAGATCGATGTTGAGCGCCGAGATCAGGCCGCCGCGATCGATGCGATATTCGGTGGTGCGCGTGATGAGGCCCGATCCGCCGGTCGCCTTGACCAAAGCCGCGCCGGCGGCCGCCGCCTGTGCCGCGGTCAGCGCGGTGCAGGCCGAGGGAAGCACGCCATTGCCGTTGCCGCCGAAGCGGCAATTGGTCGGCAGGCTTGCATAAGCGGGATCGAGATAGGCCTGCGCGGTCGTGACCGACTGGCCGAGCGGGCCGCCGACGACGCCGGCGCCGTCATTGTGATGATAATAGGCCGTGTTCGACCAGGTGATCTTCGAGCTCAGATGCGCGTCGTAGCGGATGTAGCCGAGATAATCGGTGCGCTGCGCGTCGGAATAATAGTTGCGGTAATTGCTGCCGACCGTCGACGGCGTGTTGCCGAGCGCGCTCAGATACGACGTGCGATAGCTCGAGAAGTCCGGATAATAAAACGGCTTGCTGTAGGGCGTGTAGAGCTGCGCTGCCGTCGCCGTGCCGCCCGCCGACGGCTTGAAGAAGACGGTCGCGTCCTCGTTCGGCTGGGTCATGTCGTTCCAGTCGAAGAACACGGTCAGCTTGCCGATGCTGTCGTCGTGGACGAACTTGGCGTTGACCTGATAGCCGCCCTGAATGCCGTTGAAGTCCCACGCGCGGGCATGCTGGCGCGCGGCCGAGATGTAGGCCGAATTCTCGCCGCTCGGGCCGAAGGCGCCGGTGTCGATCCGCGCGAAGGTGCGCGAGGTGCTGTAGCTGCCGAACGTCTGGCTCACCTGAGCGCCGAGCGTGCGCAGCGGGCTCGACGAATAGGTCTCGACCGTGCCGCCGAGATTGCTGTTGGACGCAGTCGCGAGATCGCCGGCGCCGGTCGCCACCACGACGCGGCCGACATTCTCCGAGATGACCGCGCGCTGCGGCGCGAGGCCGTTATAATTGCCGTAGCTCTGGTCGCCCAGCGGCAGGCCGTCCATCGTGTAGCCGAGCTGGTTCGACGCGAAGCCGTGGATGAAGATCTGCGCGTTCTGCTCGTTATAACCCCACGGGTCGGCGGTGATGTAGAGCACGCCTGGCAGCGTCTGAATCGCCTTCAGCGGCGAGACGCCGGGCAGGATCTTCTGAATCTCGGTTCCCGGCAGCGCGGTGGCCGAGCGGGTCGACTTCGCAGTGACGACGATCGCGGCACCCGTGTCGATGTCGGCGGCGGGCGCGGCCGCCGGTGCCGCGTCGGCCGGCACGGCGGCCGCCGCAACCGGCGTTTCCGCCCGCGCTGCGGTCGCACCCGCCAGCAGCAATGCGATGACCGTCAACGACGATCCCTGCTTCATGTTCATGATCAAGCCCCCTTGATGTTATGAGGGGGCGTCTAGGTGAGGTCGTGTGGGGCTTTCGTGACACAGGCGTTACAAACCTGTGACATAGGACCGAATAGTGCCTATCGTGCGCCGGGCTTGCGATCCGCCCGGCCGCGTGGGCTACCCGGTCGCGGACCGCCCGGACGCAGCGCCGTCGGGCGCGGCCCGGCCGGACGCGGCGGCGGTGCACCGGGCACGGCCGGCGAAACGGCATACCCTTCCTTGCGCAGCCGATTGAAGGCATCGCGCACGGCGGCCGTCACGGCTGCCTGAAGGTCCGCGGGGAAGTCCGGGAAAGCGGTGTTGCGGTGGATCGCGTTGAGATCGCGCAGCAGCGCATTGGGCACACCCTTGGACGATGCCTTCAGCGCATCGACCGCGTCCAGCACCGTGGACACGAGGATATCCTGCATCACGTCCGTCGCCGATTTTGCCATTGCCCGCCCGCCTTCACCCGATCCCCGCGCTCTAGCCGAGCCGCCAGCGGCTGGACAGCCAGAATACGCCTCCATTTGGCGATGCATGCCTACCGATCCTTAACCATCGGCGGGTCATGCTCGACTCGAGTAGCGAAGGACTGATGTTGGTGGCAGCGTTGCGCGTTCTGGTGATCGACGATTCGCTGACGATCCGCGGGATGATCGAACATCTCGTGCAGCGCGATCACGTCTCGCGCGTGGTCGGCATGGCCGCCGACGGACGCGGCGCGCGCGCGATGATCGAGGATCTGGCGCCCAACGTCATCACGCTGGATCTGGACATGCCGGGCCTCGATGGCTTCAGCCTGCTCGGCGAGCTCAGAGGCCGGCCGCATGCGCCGGTGGTCGTCGTCTCCTCGGCGACGCGCTGCGGCAGCGCGGCCTCGCGCGAGGTGCTGGATCGCGGCGCGGCGGCGTGGTTCGACAAGGCGCACGTCATGAGCGACGCCGACGGCTTCATCCGCCTCCTCCACCGCATGGCCGCACGCAAGAGCCGCCGCAGCCTGTTCAACGGCATGGCGGGCGGTGCCGATTTCCGTCAGGCGATGCGCGGCCCCAGCAGCGCGATCATCGCCTCGCATCCCGCCTGATCTTCGGCGTCGAAACGGCCCCGCAGCGGGCTGTCGAGATCGAGCACGCCCACCAGCACACCGTCCACCACGATCGGCACCACCAGTTCCGACGCGGACGCCGCATCGCACGCGATATGGCCCGGAAAGGCATGCACGTCGGCGATGCGCTGCGTCGTCTGCGTGGCGGCGGCGGTGCCGCACACCCCCGCGCCGATCGCGATGCGGATGCATGCCGCCTTCCCCTGGAACGGCCCGAGCACCAGCTCGCCGCCGACCAGCCGGTAGAAGCCCGCCCAGTTGAGGTCCGGCACATATTCTGAAATCAGCGCGGCGGCGTTGGCCATGTTGGCGATCGCGTCGGGCTCGCCCGCGGTCAGCCCGTCGAGCGCCGACAGGAGATCGCGATAGAGATCGGCCTTGTCGCCCACCGTCGAGATTTGGATGTCGTGCATAATGGCGCTTGGCCGCGCCGGTGCCGCGAAGGCAAGCGAAAATCGGCGCCGCGAAACGCTTGAGGCCACGTATATTTTATACTTAAATGTCCGCCTGCCGTTGCGGCAAAGGGGACAGGATAATGACCGATACGAGCTTCGAAACCGATCGGCGCACATTGCTGCGCGGCGCGGCCGCCGGCGCCGCGTTGCTGGCGCCCGCCGCCGCTCAGGCTGCGTCGGATGGCGACATGGCGGGCATCCGCAAGGCGATCGCCAGCCAGCACGACGCCAACGTCAAGCGGCTGCAGGACTGGATCGCGCTGCCCACGATCGCGGCCGAGAAGCGCAACGTCGAGGAAGGCTGCGCGCACATGATGCAGCTCGCCAAGGATGCCGGCTTCCAGCATGTCGAGCGCGTGCCGACCGATGGCGTGCCCGGCGTGTTCGCGACGATGGACAATGGCGCGAAGAAGACGCTCGGCCTCTACTTCATGTACGACGTCAAGCAGTTCGATCCGAAGGAATGGAGCTCGCCGCCGCTCGAGGGCCGGATCGTCGACAAGCCCGGCTTTGGCAAGGCGCTGGTGGGGCGTGGCGCCGCTAACCAGAAGGGCCCGGAGAGCGCGGTGCTGGCCGCGCTCCACGCCTTCAAGGCGGCCGGTCGCAAGCCGCCGGTCAATTTCGTGCTGGTGTGCGAGGGCGAAGAAGAGATCGGCTCGCCGCATTTCCCACAGATCGTCCGCCGCCCCGACGTCAGCGCCGCGCTGCAGAAGACGGTCGGCGTCGTCATCCCGTCGAGCTGGCAGTCGGTGACCGACGGCGGCGTCGTCATCAATCTCGGCGCGAAGGGCGTGATCGAGCTGGAACTGATCTCGTCGGGCGAGACGTGGGATTATGGCCCCCGCCACGATCTGCATTCGAGCAACAAGAGCCTCGTCGGCAGCCCCGCCTGGCATCTGGTCGAAGCGCTGGCGAGCCTCGTCACGCCCGACGGCAACACGCCGGCGATTGACGGCTGGATGGAGAAGGTCGCGCCGCTCACCGCGCGCCAGAAGGCGCTGATCGCCGACAGCGCGGCCAAGCGCGATCCCGCGGCCGAGCTGAAGGGGATGGAGGTCAAGCGCTTCTACGGCGACACGCCATGGCCGCAGGCGCTGGAGCGCGCGGCGGCGATGCCGACCGTCAACATCGAAGGCATCATCGGCGGCTATACCGGCCCTGGGGGCAAGACGATCATCCCGAGCAAGGTCACCGCCAAGCTCGACTTCCGCCTCGTGCCCGACCAGACGATGGACGATTGCGTCGCCAAGCTGAAAGCGCATCTGCAGAAGCGCGGCTTCGGCGACATCGTCGTCAACGTCTCGGGCGGCTACGACCCGACCCAGACCGACGAGAACAGCCCGCTCATCAAGGCGGAGATGGCGGCCTATCAGCGCGCGGGCATCAAGACCTCGGTCTATCCGCGCCTGACCGGATCGTGGCCGGGCTATATCTTCACCTCGGCGCCGGTGTCGAAGCCGGCCGGCCAGTTCGGGTTCGGCGCATCGGGCGGGCAGCACGCGCCGGACGAATATTTCGTGATCGAGCCGAGCAACCCCAAGGTGCTGGGCTATGACGGGGCGGTCTCGGGCTTCGCCGACTTCTTCTTCCAGATCGCCGCCACCGCCTGAATTGTTTGGTGTGCATCGCGTGCGCCGGTGACGTCTTCGTCATGGGAGGCACGCGATGCTCAACGAACTGAAGGTTCCCGCAGCCCTGCTCACCGGTCTCGCCTTCGGCACCGGCGTCGCCTCGATGGCGGTCGGCGCGGCGATGGCGGCGATCAGCTGGGCGTTCCTGTAGCCGGCGGCATCAGCCGCCCGACACCGGCGCGCGAAAGACGAAGAAGGCACCGGCCGCGATCAGCGCGAAGCCGATCGCATGGTTGATCGTGATCCGCTGCCCCAGATACACCACCGAAAAGCCGGCGAAGATCGTCAGCGTGATGACCTCCTGGATCGCCTTCAACTGCGCCGCCGAATAGACGTTGCTGCCGATGCGGTTGGCCGGCACCGCGAGCCAATATTCGAAGAAGGCGATCCCCCAGCTCACCAGCACCACCTCCCACAGCGGCCGATCCTTATACTTCAGGTGGCCATACCAGGCGGTCGTCATGCACAGGTTCGATCCGATCAGCAGCAGGACCGGCAGCAGGCGTGCGGAAAGCGTAGGCATCACGACGCGCTAGAGGATCGGCGTAGGGCGCGAAAGCATAGTCCTGCCGATCATGCGAACAGCGAGATCGAGTTTCCGAAATTGTGGAGGAGGATCGGCAGGAGCACGCTGCCGGTCCGCAGTCGAAGCCAGACCGCGATGAAGGATGGCAAAGCGGTCAGCGCCATTGTCAGCGGATCGAACGAAAACGCGCCGTGCGCATAGCCGAAGGCGTGCGCGAGGCCGAACGGCGCGCACGAGAACACCGCACCCCATCCCCAATCGACGCCCAGAAAACGCCACCGGGCGAGGAAGGTGCGATCGAGCGCGAGCAGCAGGATGCCGCGATAGAATGGCTCCTCCTCCAGCCCCGGCATCGTCAGCTGAAACGCGACGGTTTCACGCGAGGCCGGATCGCTCGGGTAGACATAGGCCAGGATCGCGAAGAAGAGACAGTAGAGCAAAGCGACGGGGATGCTGCTCGTCAGGCTGCCGCGCGCCTGCCGGAGCGTCAGGCCCGAACGCCGCCAGCCGAACGCGGGAAACGTCGCGACGACGAGCGTCGCGGCGAGCGCCGTCAGCTTGCCCTGCCAGTTCCAGTCCGCGTCTGGCAGCAGCCGCGGCAACAGGCCGTAGGCGCGCGTCAGCATGGCATCGTTCAGGATCACGAGCCCGGCCGCGGCGATCAGCCAGCGGGGCGCAAACCGGTCGCGCTGCGCGAGGCCCACGAGACCGCCCACCACGATCAGCAGCGCGACCACGCCCGCAATTCCGATGACCCCGTTCACGCAAACCTCCCGCGTTGCCGCCGCCGCGAACATGATGCTGCGAAGGCGAACCGACGGCAAACCGCCAATGGTCCCGACCCGCACGATCGATTATCACGGCCACTATGCCGCACCCGCGATACATCGTCATCCTCACCGGCGCGGGCATTTCGGCGGAATCGGGCCTACTCACCTTCCGCACGCGCGGGGCAGCGACGTTGTGGGAATATGTCGATGCGCAGGGCGTGACGCGCGGCCATCGGATCGAGGATGTGTGCACGCCCGAGGCGCTGGCGCGTGATCCGGATCGGGTGTTCGGCTTCTACGACGGGCGCCGCCATGCGCTCGCCGATGTCGCGCCCAATTCGGCGCACCACGCGCTGGCGCGGCTGGATGCCGAATGGGCGGGAGGCCTGCTGATCGTCACCCAGAATGTCGATGACCTGCACGAGCGCGCGGGCGCGCGGCGGCTGATCCACATGCATGGCGAACTGAAGTCGGCGCTGTGCCGTGCCTGCGGCGGCCGCACGCCGCTCGACCGCGACCTCGCCGACGCGCCCCCCTGCCCCCCTGCGGCACGGCGGCGCTGCGCCCCGACATCGTCTTCTTCGGCGAGATGCCGTACCGCATGGAGGCGATCGAGGCGGCGCTGGAGAGCGCCGATCTGTTCGTCTCGATCGGCACCTCGGGCGCGGTCTATCCCGCCGCCGGCTTCGTCCAGCTTGCCCGCGCCGCCGGGGCCGAGACGCTCGAGCTCAATCTCGAGCCCTCGGCGGGCAGCGCGTGGTTCGACGCGACCCGCCTCGGCCCGGCGACCGCTTTGGTGCCGGCGTGGGTGGACGAGCTGCTCAGCTAACCGTTCAGCCCTTCTGCGCCGCCGCGATACGCGCGTCGACGCGCGCATCGAGGATGGTGAGCGGCATCACGCCGTCCTTCAGGATTTCGTGGAACTGCTTGACGTCGAAACGGTCGCCCAGCGCCTTCTGCGTCCGCGCGCGCGCCGCGGTCCACGCCATGTGGCCGACCTTGTAGCTGCACGCCTGCCCGGCCTGGGTGCAGTAACGCTCCACCTCACGGCGTGAGCGCGGCCGGGCGAAGCCGGTCGTGGCGACGAGATAATCGGTCGCCTGCTCGGCGGTCCACTTCTGCTCGTGGATGCCGGTGTCGACCACCAGCCGCGCCGCGCGGAACAGGAAGGACTGGAGGTAACCGGCCTTCTCGACCGGCGACTGATAGGCATGCAATTCGTCGGCGAGCTGCTCGGCATAGAGCGCCCAGCCCTCGGTATAGGCGCTGAACCCGCCGGTCTTGCGCAACGTCGGGATGTTCTTCGATTCCTGCGCAGTGCTGATCTGCAGATGGTGGCCCGGCACGCCCTCGTGATAGCTGAGCGACGGCAGGCTGTATTTCGGCCAGTCGCCGACATCCTTCAGGTTGATGAAGTAGATCGCCGGACGCGAACCGTCGAGCGCGCCGCGCTGATAATAGCCGTTCGACGCGCCGTCCTGGATCTCGACCGGCACCGCGCGGATCTCCAGCTTGGCGGTCGGGATCTCGGCGAAGGCGTTGGGCAGCCGCGTATACATGTCGGCGACGCGCGCATTGAGGCTGGCGAGCAATTCGGCACGGCCGGCGGCGCTGTCGGCATAAAGCTGGTCGGCGCGCGTGTTGAGCGCGGTCAGCCGCGCGCCGACCGAGCCCTGCGTCAGCCCCTGCTGCCGGAGGATGACGTCGAGCTGCGCGCCGATCGACGCCACCTGATCGAGCCCCATCTTGTGGACCTCGGCCGGAGTCAGCTTGGTGGTGGTCGCCTGTTCCAGCGCGGCGGCGTAGATGGCGTCGCCCTGCGGCAGGCGCCACACGCCGGCGACGTCGGTCGCGGTCGTGCGCAGCTGCTTCATCAACGCGATCTGGCGGTCGAGCGCGGGATAGACCTGCCCCTCGACGATCTTGGTGGCGCGGCCGGACCAGTCGCCCGATATGCCCTTGGCCGCCGCGCGCGTGGCGAGGCTGCGGACCATGTTGCTGTCGGCCGCCGCCGCCCCGCGCAGCTTCGCCATCTGGCCGAGCGTGAGATCGAGGCAGAAGCCCGGCGCGAGGAAGCCGCGCGCCGCCTCGGCCTTCTGCACCGCGCTGTCCTGATCGAGCGAGCCCGCAAAGGCGGCGAGGCGATCGAGATAGGCTTCGCAATCCTCGGTCGTCGCGATGCTGTGGGTCGAATTGAGGAAATCGGGCACCTCGAAATAGGCGCCGCCTTGCTGGAAGATGCGATAGGGCCGGATGACCGAGCCGATCTTGAAGCGATCGTAGGAGACGACGCGCGCCTGCTGCGAATACAGGATCACGTCGAGGTTGAGCTGGCTGGCTGGCGAGAGCGTCGCGCGATCGACCTGGCGCAGCTTGGCGAGCCAGCCATGGACGCGCGCCGCGTTGCGCGCGGTATCGGCGGCGCTGCGGTCGCTCAGGCGATGCTTGGCCGCCGCATTCGCGCCCTTGTCGAGCCCGAGGCTGCTGGCGAGCTCGGGCGAATTGGCGACATTGTCCTGGAAGATCGCGTCGAACAGCGCGTTGAGCTGCGCATCGCCCGATTGCGCGAACAGGCGGGTCGGCATCCCAATCGCGACCGACGCGGCGGCGGACGAGGCGAGAAAGGAACGGCGATCCATGAACGGGCTTTCTGCTGGCGTTGTTGGCGGCAGCTTAACGCCGCCCACCGCCCCGGCAATGCTATGCGGTCGCTTCGGTCGGCCGTCGTCGCCTTTGGGCAACAGCGGCGACGTGAGGTGTTCGGGCAGCCGGCGCACCCGCTGGTGAAAGAATGCCCGCCACGCAGCCGGAAGGTGACAAAGGTGACGCTACGTCGGGGGTGGGTGCGATCCCCGCGCAGCACCCCGGCCCTCGCGACACAAGTCCCGCCCGACGTGAGCGGCGCCGACAGAAGGCGACGCCTCGCGGCGCATGGATCAATCGGGCGGAGATGCGGGTGATGGCCATGGCGCGCTCCTGATCGAGAGAGAGCCCGACTATCTGACCCGCCATTTCCTACTTTGCAAGCGAAATGTTCGCTCTATGTTCTCACCAGCGATCAGCGATCGATCGTCCGGTCGGAAGCGCAGAGACCGCTCCCGACCGGACCGCAATCCTACATGCCGTCGACGCTCTTGCTGACCAGAATGTTCACCGCGACGCGGCGATTTTGCGCCTTGCCCTCGGGCGTGTCGTTGCTGGCCAGCGGGTCCGCCTTGGCCATGCCGGTGGGGGTCAGCATGCGATAGGGCTTCCAGCCGCACGCCTGCTGCAGATAGTTGATGACGCGCCCGGCGCGCTTCTCGCTGAGCTGCTGGTTGAAATCGTCGCCGCCGGTCGAGTCCGTATAGCCGACGACCAGGATCAGCGCATTCTCGTTGCTTTGCGCCTGGGTTGCCGCGGCGCACAGATCGGCCTTGTCCTGCGACGACAATTCCGATCGGCCCGTATCGAAGTGCACGTTGGTCGTGCCCTTGATATTGTATTTGTCGATATCGCCCATGCGTCCGCGCAAGGATTCGGTCGCGGCGGTCTGTTCCTCGAAGCGTTGGGCGGTGCCGTTGCGGATCATCGCCGCGGTCTTCAGATCGGTGTTGCGGAAGGTGATCCGGCTCGCGACGAGGCCGCTGCCCGACTGGGCATCGCCCATCTGCACCGTCCTGACGGTGACCGGCAGGCCGTTGAGCAGCGATTCCGCGCCGAGCTTGTTGCGGCCACCGAACAGCCCGCTCTGCCCCTTGATCTGGGTCGCGTCGTCGATCGCGACGATCGTGCTGGCGCCGTCGGCGGTCGTGACCTTCATCTTGTCGCCATTGCGTGCGGAGATGACGCCCTTCAGCTCGGGGCCGGCGGTCTTCTCGCCATTGACGACGATGCTGGGGTCGGACGGTTCCGGCGGCGTTTGCGCGACCACGGCGCCCGATGCGGACATGGCCAGCGCGACGAGCAAGACGCGGCCGCCCGATTTCTTGGTAATGACATGCATTGAGCAACTCCTCTAAACTGCCCAGTGCACAAAGGGTGTTCAGATCGACCTGTCCGGATCATGAACGCCGCGGGCAGGACTGCCGGCCGAGCCGGCCATTAGAGCGCTTCCTGCGACGAACCGAGGCCGATCACTGTCCGGTCCGGCCATTTTGAGTGGTCTTTTGGTCTTTGCGTCGCCCCGGACTTGATCCGAGGCCCCGCTTCTCGTGGCTATCCGGGAGAAGAAGCGGGATCCCGGATCACGTCCGGGATGACGGGGGAGCAGTTCGGGGGGTGCTACAGCCTTTTGCCCTGCCGCCCAGCCAGCTCGACCACATATTGCCACGCCACGCGGCCCGAGCGGCCGCCGCGCTGGACCGCCCAGGCGATCGCGTCGTGCGGGTCGAGCGCGAGGCCGTAGGTACGGGCATAGCCCTCCAGCATCGCCAGATAGGTCGGCTGGTCGACGACGTGGAAGCCGAGGCTGAGGCCGAAGCGGTCGGCGAGCGCGAGCTTGTCGTCGGCGGTGTCGCGCGGGTTGATCGAGCCGTCTTGCTCCTTGATGTCGCGCGGCACGATGTGGCGGCGGTTCGAGGTGACGTGCAGCCGGGCATTGGCCGGGCGCGCCTCCGCCCCGCCCTCCAGCAGCGAGCGCAGCAGGCGCGGCGCCTCGCTCGCCTCGGCGAAGCCGAGGTCGTCGACGAACAGCACGAAGGCGCGCGGCTGCCCCGCAATCCGGTCGAACAGGCGCGGCAGCCCGGTGAGCGCGTCGCCCGCCACCTCGATCAAAGCGAGGTCGCCGCCCTCGTCCTGCACCGCGCCGACGCCGGCCTTGACCAGCGCCGACTTGCCCGTGCCGCGCGCGCCCCACAGCAGCACGTCGTGCGCGGGCAGGCCCGCGGCGAGGCGGCGCATGTTGCCGACCAGCGCCTCCTTCTGTGAATCGACCCCCTCGAGCAGATCGAGCGGCAGCGGCGCGAAGGCGCGCGCGGCCTGCAGCGCGCCGTCGCGCCAGACGTAGGCTGGATGGTCGAGCGGATCGGCGTCGGCCGGCGGCGGCGGCGCGATCCGGTCGAGCGCGGCGGCGATGCGGGCGAGCAATTCTTCGGTCATTCGCCCAGCGTCTCCAGTTCGGGCCCGTCGAGCCGCCACGGCTGCCAGCCGGTCTGCGGGCGGCCGCCGATGGCGCGGTAGAAGTTCATCGCCGGGCGGTTCCAGTCGAGCACCGCCCAGTCGATCCGCGCGCAGCCGCGTGCGCGCGCCTCGCGCCCGAGCGCGTCGAACAATGCGCGCCCGGCGCCCGAGCCGCGCACATCCTCGTCCACCACCAGATCCTCGAGGTAGATGCCCGGCCGTCCGGTCCACGTCGAATAATTGAGGAACCACACCGCGACGCCGACGATCCGCCCCTTCGTTTCAGCGACGTGCGCATACACGCGCGCATCGGGTGCGAAGAAGGTGTCGAGCAGCGAGGCCTCGGTCGCTTCGACCGCCTCGGGCTGGCGCTCGTAGGTCGCCAGCGCGCGGATCAGGCGGAGAATCTCGGCCACGTCGTCGGGCCGCGCGGGGCGGACGGCGGCGCTCACAGCGCCATCTCGGTCGGCATCGGCGGCGGCGATTTTGCGAGTGCGGCGAGGACGCAGCCTGCGATGATGAGCACCGCCCCCGCCAGCACGGTCCGCGTCAGCGCCTCGCCGAAGATCAGCGCGCCGAACAGAGCCGACCAGATGAACGCGGTATATTCGGCCGGGATCAAGGTCTTGGCCTCGGCACGCGCATAGGCCCAGGCGAGCAGCATCATCGATGCCTGCGCCAGCAGCGCGCCGGCGAGGATCGCCGGCCAATGCTGCACCCCCGGCAGCGGCGCCAGCCACAAGGCGGCGGGCGCGAGCCACAGGAAGGTCGCGGCATTCTGGAAGAAGGCGATCGCGACCGGGCTCGCCGCCTGCGCCTGCCGCCGCAGCAGGACGATGCCATAACCGTAGACCGACGCCGCGATCAGGATCGCGACCGCGCCGACGACCGCGCGCATGTCGTGCGGGCCACCCAGCCGCGCCGCGACCAGCAGCACGACGCCGGAAAGGCCGAGCAGCGACGCCGCGATCGCGCGCCAGCCGACCCGCTCGTCCAGCATCGCCGCCGACAGATAGAGCGCGATCAGCGGCGCGATGAACGAGAGCGCGATGCCCTCGGCCATCGGCAGGCGGGTGAGCCCGAAGAAATAGCCGGTGGCCGAGACGGCGTTCACCGCGCCGCGCTGCAGATGGAGCAGCGCGATCGGACGCGCCGGCCACGCCGCGCCCTCGTGCAGCCACGGCAGCCCGGTGGTGAGCAGCGCGACGACGGTGCGCCACAGCATCGCGCAATAAGCGCCGATGACGAGGCTGAGCCCCTTCATCACCGCATCCATCAATGTGAACAAGGCGACGCCGACCATCGCCGCGATCAACGGCAAGGCGGCACTGCGGACGGGCTGAGGCAGGACGACGGAGGACACGCCCCGCGCCCTAGCGCGCGCACCGCCGGCTGTCAGCCCGCGCTTGTGAGGGGCGGCACAAGTTGGTAAATCAAAGTTAACGATACGTGGGGGAGGACGTGATGCGATCCACAAGGATGCTTTTCGCCGCGATGGCGATGATGATCGGCGCGACTCAGGCGCAGGCGCTGAGTTATTCGGGCCTCTATGTGTTCGGCGATAGCCTGGTGGATGCCGGCAACGCTTATTACGGAACGATGGGGGCGCAGGCCAGTCCTGCCAACGGCTATTATAATGGCCGCTTTTCCAACGGATACAACTTCGCCGACTATGTCGGAGAACTTGTCACCGGCGCGCCGACCCAGCCATTCCTGACCGGCGGCGACAATGTCGCGGTCGGCGGTGCGCTGACGCAATATGTGCCGGGCGAGAGCAGCCCGAGCTTCCCGGCGCAGCTCACTTATTTCCTCGGCTCGCCCGCCCCGACGATCGCATCCGACGCGCTGGTGCTGGTGACGTTCGGCGGCAACGACGTGCGCGCGACCGCGACGACCGGCGGCACGGTCGACTTCACCGCCGCGTCGACCACCCTGCTGACGGGCCTGGAAACGCTCTACGGCCTCGGCGCGCGCAACTTCGTCATCGTCGGCTCGCCCGATATCGGCCTGCTGCCGAGCGCGCAGCCGCTGGGGGCGATCCCCGGCCGGCTCGACGCGCTGAGCAAGCGCTCGCGCGACATCAGCGCGCTGTTCGCCGGCGACGCGACCACGCTCGACGCCTTGCCGGGCACCGACGTCACCTTCTTCGATCTCTACGATTGGGAGCATGACCTGCTCGACAATCTGACGGCCTACGGGCTGGGCGGGCTAGACACGACCACGCCGTGCCAGGTCGTCGGCGGCGGCTCACCCCAGCTCAGCAACTGCGCCAACTCGCTCTATTTCGACGGCATCCACCCGACCACGCAGATCCACAAGCTGATCGGTGAGGCGATCGTCGGCGAACTGGCCGGCGTGCCCGAGCCGGCCTCGTGGGGGATGATGATCCTCGGCTTCGGCGCGATCGGCTGGCGCCTGCGGCGGCGGGAACCCGCCGGGGCTGCGGTGATCGCAGCCTAGCGGGGTTCCGATCGAACGTCCGCTCGCTCAGGGCGAACCGGCTTGGCTCGTCGCGCGGGTTGCGCCTTGGCCGTGTTGCTGCGCACGCAGGAACCCAGAGCAATGGACGGCGCGTTTGCGGCTCTGGGCTCCTGCGTCCGCAGGAGCACTCCTAAAGCGCCGCTTACTCCGCCGCGACCGCCGTCGGCGCAGCGGCGGCGTTGGCGGCCTCGATCTCGGCGGCCTTGGCTTCGACCAGCCGGACGATGTGATCGACCATGTCGGCGTCCTGAACCGTGTGATCGGTGACGCCCGACAGATAGACCATGTGCTTGCCGTTGCCGCCGCCAGTCAGGCCGATGTCGGTCTCGCGCGCCTCGCCGGGGCCGTTGACGACGCAGCCGAGCACCGAGAGCGACATCGGCGTGCGGATGTGCGTCAGCCGCGCCTCCAATTTCTCGACCGTGCGGATCACGTCGAAGCCCTGCCGCGCGCAGGACGGGCAGGAGATGACGCGCACGCCGCGCTGACGCAGGCCGAGCGCCTTGAGGATCTCGAAGCCGACGCGCACCTCTTCCTCGGGCTCGGCCGAGAGGCTGACGCGCAACGTGTCGCCGATGCCGAACCACAGCAGCGAGCCCATGCCGACCGACGACTTGACCGTGCCGCCGATCAGGCCGCCCGCCTCGGTGATGCCCAGGTGCAGCGGGCAATCGACCGCCTCGGCGAGCTGCTGATAGGCCGCGACCGCGAGGAAGACGTCCGACGCCTTCACCGCCACCTTATATTCGTGGAAATCCTGATCCTGCAGCAGCTTGATGTGATCGAGCGCGCTTTCGACCAACGCCTCGGGGCACGGCTCGCCATATTTTTCGAGCAGATCCTTCTCGAGGCTGCCGGCATTCACGCCGATGCGGATCGCGCAGCCGTTGGACTTGGCGGCGTCGACCACTTCCTTCACGCGCGCGGCCGAGCCGATATTGCCCGGATTGATGCGCAGGCATGCGGCACCCGCATCCGCGGCTTCCAGCGCGCGCTTGTAGTGGAAATGGATGTCGGCGACGATCGGCACGTGCGACGCGCGCACGATCTGCTTGAGCGCGGCGGTCGAGGCCTCGTCGGGGCACGAGACGCGGATGATGTCCGCCCCCGCTTCCTCGCAGCGGCGGATCTGGTCGACCGTGGCGCGCACGTCATCGGTCGGGGTGTTGGTCATGGTCTGCACCGTGATCGGGGCGTCGCCGCCGACAGGAACATTGCCGACCATGATCTGGCGGGAGGGGCGTCGCGCGATATCGCGCCAGGGGCGTACGGAGGACATGCGCGCCATATAGCGACTGCAAGGCTCAGGGGAAACTGGCCAATGCGGTGGGCGGTGCTAACGTATACCATCGACTCGGGGGAGATCATGATGCGTTTGAAGGCCTTGGCACTTGCATGCGCGGCGGCGGCGACGATCGGCATGCCGGCTTTGGCCGAACGACTGGCGCTGGTCGGCGGTACATTGGTCGACGGCACGCTGCGCGAGCCGATCCATAACAGCGTGATCCTGATCGACGGCGACCGCATCACCGCGATCGGCACGGTCGAGAGCCTGCCGGTGCCCGCCGACGCGCGCCGCGTCTCGACCGAGGGCATGACGGTGCTGCCTGGCCTGTGGGACATGCACGTCCACCTGATGATCGACGGCCATGCCGACTACGCCCATTGGGACGCCGCCTATCTCGCCAAGCAACGCGACGTGATCATGCCGGCATCGGCCAAGCAGTTGCTGATGGCGGGCGTCACCGGCGCGCGCGATCTCGGCGCGCCGCCGGACGACATCCTCGCGGTCAAGAAGGCGATCAACGAGGGCCGCATCCCCGGCCCCACATTGTTCGTCGCCGGTCCGTTCATCCAGCACGCGCCCTACAGCGCGCACGAGGTGAGCTATCGCTGGGGCGTCAGCTCGCCCGAGGATGCGCGCGCCAAGGTCCGCAAGATCGCCGAGGCCGGGGTCGACGTCGTCAAGCTGATCGACGTCGACCAGATGAAGGAGCCCGAGATCAAGGCGGTGGTCGACGAGGCGCATGCCCGCCATCTGCCGGTGGTCGCGCACGCGCATCGCCCCGACGAGATCCGGCTCGGCCTGAAATATGGCGTCGACGATTTCGAGCATACCGCGCTCGCCGCAGCACCCGAATATCCGGCCGACATCATGGCCGCGCTGGAGGAGCGCACCGCGCGCAGCGGCTCGCTCGGACCGCTCTTCTGGACCCCGACCGCGTCGATCCTCTACAATTATCCGGCGTGGCTGAAGGAACATGAGTTCATCGACGCGACCGACTGGCACGAGGGCCTGACGCCCGAAATGGTCGCCGACATCAAGGCATCGCTCGCCCACCCCGAGCGCATTCCCTATTTCCAGGGCGTACCGCAGCGCCAGCCGACGCTGAAGCGCAAGTTCGCGCAGTTGCGCGCGTCAGGCGCGATCCTGCTGATCGGCACCGATTCGGGCGTGCCGATGAACTTCCATTCGGGCAGCACGTGGCAGGAGATCGACCTGTGGGTGAACGGCTTCGGCGTGCCGGCGATCGAGGCGATCCGCGCCGCGACCTTCTGGCCGGCGGTCGCGATGAAGGTCGACAAGGATTATGGGACGGTGACCGAGGGCAAGTTCGCCGACATCATCGCGGTGAAGGGCGACGTGATGGCGCATGTCGATCTGCTCCAGCGTGTCGACATGGTGTTCAAGCACGGCCAGCAGGTGAAGTAAGCGGCCGCGCTCAGCTCCAGGGCAGCGCCACGGCGATCGCGGCGCCGCCGACCATGAACGACACGCCGGTGGCGAGGGCAGCTGACAGCAGGACCCGCGCAGGTACGGACATACGATTCAACATTCCCAACCCCTTCGCCGTTATGACGGCGCCGCGGCGATCTATGCACAGTATTTCGTATAATATTCGTGACCGCGCCTGCGATCGTCGGAAAACCGGGAATTTTCCGGCTCTTGCGAGACCTTAGGTCGCTTGTGGACCCAATCCGCAGCGGCTAGGCGACGGCGATGGGAGCGATCTTGTTGTCCGCCGCGCTTGCGGCCGCCGCCGCCGATTCGTCCGCTCCCGACATCGTCGTCACGGGTTTGGGACTGCCGCGCCAGCCGGGCGATGCCGCCTATGACAGCGTCGAGATCGACCGCCAGCGCCTGACCGACGAGGCGAGCGGCCGGCTGGAAAACGTGCTGCGCGACGCCGCCGGCTTCGCCCAGTTCCGCCGCTCGGATTCGCGCTCGGCGCAGCCGACAAGCCAGGGCGCGACCCTGCGCGGGCTCGGCGGCAATGCGGCATCGCGCGCGCTGATCCTGCTCGACGGCGTGCCGCTCGCCGATCCGTTCGGCGGCTGGGTCAGCTTCTCCGCGATCGATCCTGAGCGGCTGCAGGGCGCGCGCGTCACGCGCGGCGGCGGATCGGGCATCTATGGGCCGGGCGCACTGGCCGGCACGATCGAACTGTCGAGCGCCGCCGCCGGCCAGATCGCGCCGTTGTGGGCGGAGGTCGATTATGGCAGCCGCAACTCGGTCGATACGACCGCGGGCGTGGCGCAGGGCCTCGGCGGCGGCAGCGCCGTCCTGAGCGGCCATTATGCGCGCGGCGACGGCTTCGTGCCGATCATCGCGGCGGATCGCGGTCCGGTCGACGTGGCGGCGCCCTATCGCGAAGCGTCGGTCTCCGGCCGGCTGGTCTTCCCGGTCGGCGACAATAGCGAGCTGCAGACCTCGATGCTGGCGTTCAGCGACAAGCGCACGCGCGGCACCGCCTTCACCCCCAACGACACGCGCGGCGCCGATGCCAGCGTGCGGCTCGTCGGCCGCGGCGCCTGGGGATACGAGGCGCTCGGCTATGTCCAGGTGCGATCGTTCACCGCCGGCTTCGCCTCGATCAACGATGCGCGCACCACCGTCACCCAGACGCTCGACCAGTATAGCGTGCCCTCCACCGGGCTCGGCGGCCGGTTCGAGCTGCGGCCGCCGGTCGGCACGCACGTGCAGCTGCGCATCGGCACCGACACGCGCTACGTCACCGGCGAGACCGACGAGCTTTATTCCTACGTCACCGGCTCCCCCACCCGCACGCGCCGCGCGGGCGGCGATGCGCTGACGATCGGCGGATTTGCCGAGGCGGGGCTGGAGCCGCTGCGCGACCTGACGCTGACCGCCGGCGGCCGCATCGATCGCTGGCGGATCGACGGCGGCTTCCTCGACCAGAAATTGATCGCGACCGGCGCCGCGCTCACCAACAACCGCTATCCCAACCGCGAGGGCTGGCGGCCGACCGCACGCGGCGGCTTTGCGTGGAAGCCCGGCGGCGGGCCGGTCTCGATCCGTGGTGCCGCTTATCTCGGCTGGCGCCTGCCGACGCTGAACGAGCTCTATCGCCTGTATCGCGTCGGCGCCGACGCGATCGACGCCAATCCGTCGCTGAAGCCCGAGCGGCTGCGTGGGATCGACGGCGGGATCGACTACGATCCGCTGCCCAACCTGCATCTGTCGGCCACCGCCTTCACCAACCGGCTGAGCGACGCCATCGCTAACGTGACGATGGGCATCGGGCCGGGCACCTTCCCCGATGTCGGCGTCGTCGCGTCGGGCGGCCGCTATCAGGTGCGCGAGAATCTGCGCGCGATCACCTCGTCCGGCGCCGAGCTGGAAGCGCGGCTGAAGCTGCACCAATGGACGCTCGCCGCCTCCTACGCCTACACCGATGCGCGCGTGCATGCCGACGGTACGGCGGTGGTGCTCAACGGGCTGCGCCCGGCGCAGACGGCGCGGCATCAGGCTTCGGGCACGCTCGGCTGGGAGGGCTGGCGGCGCGTCGCGCTCTCGGCGACGCTGCGCTACGTCGGGCCGCAATATGAGGACGATCTCAACCAGGAGACGCTGAAGGGCGCGGTCACGCTCGACGCGACCGCGCGCGTGCCGATCCTCTCCCACCTGTCGGTGATCGCGCGCGCGGAGAATCTCAGCAACGTGCGCGTCGAGGCGGGCATCTCCGGCAACGACATCATCGAGCGCGCTACCCCGCGGACATTGTGGATCGGGTTGCGGTTCGAATAACGACGCATCGCCCTCCCCGTGCTCCTGCGAAAGCAGGAGCCCAGGCCTGCACCTGCGGCGCTCGCCTCACCTGGGCTCCTGCGTGCGCAGGAGAACGGGTGACGTGCGACGCTAGCGCAGCAGCAGTACCGCCGGCCTAAGCCCCTCCGCCCGCGCCTCGATCCGCATCGCGCCCGTGCCGGTCGCTTGCACGATCGCGGCGCACAGCCCGTTGAAGGCGCTCCGCCGGTCGGCATGATCGGGCTCGAGGCTGCGCGGGTCGCCATTGTCGACGCCAAGCAGCCGCAGGTCGCCCGACAGCGCGAACCGCACGCCGTTCGACGCGGTCGGCACCTCGCGCCCCTTCGCATCGACGATCGCAGTGCGTACCACCGCCACCTCGCCCACGCCCGCCAGCCGGCGACGATCGCTCGACAGCGCGATTGCGGCGGGCGCGCCGGTCGTCTCGCGTCGGTCGGTCAGGATCAGGCGGCCGTTGCGATAGCCGCGCGCCTCGATCCGGCCCGGCGCATAGGGCACCTGCCATTCGAGGTGGCGATTATGCTCGACCGGCTTGCGCCCGAGGCTGCGGCCGTTGACCAGCAGCTCGACCGCGTCGCAGTTCGAATGGACCCACACCGCGATCGACTGGTCCTCGCGCCCCGCCCAGTTCCAGTGCGGGAACAGGTGCAGCACCGGCGCATCGCCCCACCACGCGCGATAGTAATAATAATTGTCCTTGGGGAAGCCGCAGGTGTCGAGGATGCCGAAGTTCGACGTGTGGTTCGGCCAGCGCTCGAACGGGGTCGGCTCGCCGCGATAGTCGAACCCGGTCCAGACGAACCCGCCCGACAGGAAGGGCCGCTCCGAATAGAAGGTCCACCAGCGTTCCGCCGTGCTCGCCCATTTGGGGAAATCGGTATCGTAGGCGGGCACGATCCCGGCGGCATCGTCGCGCTTATATTCGCCGCGCACCGACACCGTGCTCGCCGTCTCGGTGCCGATCATCGGCACCTTCGGGTGGCTCGCATGATAGGCATCGATCGCGTCGAGATAATAATTGCAGCCCATCACGTCGAGTTCGGAGCTCGCGCCCTCGCCGAACTTGCCGTTCATCGCCTCGGTCACCAGCCTCGTGCCGTCGAGCTCGTAGACGCGCCGCTTCATCGACGCAGCGATGCGGCGGCCATTTTCGGTGCCGCGATGGATCTCCTCGTTGCCGATGCTCCACAGGAAGATCGACGGGTGGTTGCGGCCGCTGCGCACCATCCGCTCGAGCTGGCTCATCCCCTCGGGATTGCTCGACATCTGGCGCGTCTCCTGCAGCACCAGCATGCCGAGCCGGTCGCACGCCGCCAGCACCGCGGGCGCCGCCGGATGGTGGGTCGAGCGATAGGCGTTCGAGCCCATCGCCTTGAGCTGCTCGATCCGCCAGACGTGCAGGCTGTCGGGCACCGCAAAGCCGACCCCGGCATGGTCCTGGTGGTTGCAGGTGCCCTTCACCTTCACCGGCTTGCCGTTGAGGAACAGGCCTTGGTCGGGATCGAAGCGGATGGTGCGGATGCCGAAGACCGTCTCGTCGCGATCGACCACGGCGCCGTCGACCAGCAATTCGCTGACGAGGCGATGCAGCGCCGGCGTCTCGATCGACCAGAACGCCGGCCGAGCGAGCATCGTCTGCTGCGGGCACGCGACCGCGCCCCACGCGGGCAGCGCCAGCGGGTCGGAGGTGAGCGTCGCCAGCAATTGCCCGTCGGGGCCGAATATGGTCGAGCGCAGCCGCGCGGTGGCGGCCGGCCCGTCATTGTCGATCTCGGTGGCGAGCGCGACCCGCGCCGTCTCGCCCTCGACCGTGCAGCGCGCGACGGCACCCCATTGCCGCACATGCGCCGGCGCGGTCTTGACCAGCCGCACGTGGCGATAGAGACCCGCGCCCTCGTAGGACCATGCCTCGCCCAGCCCGACATCGCAGCGGACGAGCAGGATATTGTCCTCGCCCGGCTTGACGAAATCGGTGACGTCGAGGGTGAACGGCGCATAGCCGCTCTCGTTCGAGCCGACCACGAAGCCGTTGAGCACCACCAGGCAATCGCGCGACACGCCGTCGAATTCGAGCGACAGGCGCCGCCCGGCATCCTCCGCCGCGATCGGCAGTTTGCGGCGATACCAGCCGACGCTGGTCGCCGGGAAGCGGCGGCCGAGCGGCTTGAACCCCTGGAAGGCGCCGATATGGTCTTCCTTGCTGCCCGGCTCGCCGAACTTCGTGAACGGCAGGTCGACCGCCCAATCGTGCGGCAGCTCGACCGCCTGCCAGCCCTTGTCGTCATAATCGGGCTTCTGCAGCGCGATGTTGATCGTGCCCGACTTGGCATAGGTTTCGTGCGAGCCGCCAAACTCGAAATCCTGCGCCGGATCGGCACCATGGCCGAGATGGAAGCGCCAGGCCGTGTCGAGCGGCACGACGATGCGCGGCGAAGCCCCCTCGCCCGCCGCATGCGCCGGCAATGCCACCGCAGCGCCCGCCACGGTGCCGGCGACCATCATCTCGCGCCGCGTTACTCCACCCAATGCCGTCCTCCCGATGCCGGCGCCTATAGGATCGGCGGTCGCATGGCCGTCAAGCCCGCGCCGACGCGCGTCGATGCTTGCGAGCGATGCGGGCACATGGTCTATCGGGGCGATGCAATTGACCTGCCCAAGCTGCGCCGCGACCTATGACGTGCCCGACGGTGCGATCGGCGCGAACGGCCGCAAGGTGCGCTGCCGGGCGTGCGGCACGAGCTGGTTCGAGCCGCCGCACGCACCGGCCGCGCCCGTCGCGCCGCTCACCCCGCCCCCCATTTCGCAGCCCGAAGCCGTCGCGCCCGTGCCGGAACCGGCCGACGAACCGGTCTTCCCGCCACGCCGGCGCCGACGCGCGCTGCCGTGGATCCTGCTACTGCTGGCGGTGCTCGCGGTGGGGCTCGGCGTGACCGCCGCAATCCTCGCATTCGGGCCTGGCCCGGTGGCGACGCGGCTCGGTTTGAAGGAGGATCGCGTGCCGCTCGGCATCGCGATCACCAAGCAGCCCGACTGGCGGATGATCGCGGGCGGCAGCCAGCTGTTCGCGGTTTCCGGCCGCATCTGGAACCCGACGTCGGACAGCCAGCCGGTGCCCGACATCCGCGCCGAGTTGAAGGACGCCCACGGCAAGACCGTCTATGCCTGGACGATCGCGCGCCCGACGCCGCGGCTCGGGCCGGGTGCATCGGCGACGTTCGACGGCGCGGCGGTCGACGTGCCGGCCAGCTCGACCAACGTCAGCGTCAGCTTCGCCGGCACCGACGCGCCCTGATGCAAGTTTGTGCGCCACCGGCATTGCGGGCGGCAAAACCCTCTGCTAGGGGCTCGCGCCTGCCAGCACCCCGGCGGTCAGCCGGGGCCCTTCTCGATGTGCGGTCGTGGCGGAACTGGTAGACGCGCAACGTTGAGGTCGTTGTGGCCGAAAGGCCGTGGAAGTTCGAGTCTTCTCGACCGCACCACACAGTCCGAGTGGCTGTTGTTATTTGAGAGCATGGCCGGAATGGCGGGGAATAAGCCCCGTAATTCCGGCACTTTGCCACTCCCCGCGAAGGCTGTGTGGCAGTCGAGGTCTCGGATCAGCGCTTGTTTGCGCGTGATTGGCGCCTCGGTCTCTGCGGGCCATTTCGCAGACCTCAATGCATCGTTGCGATCAGGCCATGCCGCCCGAACGACACAAGGCGCCCGCGGCGCCCTCTGCTTATGTTCTGATCGCGCGTTATGCTGCCAACAGCATCGCCCGCTGCGCGGCCCAAGCGATCGGTAGATCGACCTCGGTCAGTACGGAGCGGGTCACTGTGGTGGGTTGGCATCCCGCCAGGATCGCTTTGACGATCTCAGGTGCGAGCCAGCTCAGCTTGAGCAGCATCGTCAGCCGTTTGCGACAGCGACCATGTGTCGCCGCGATCTGGTTGATAGAAGCGGTTGGGTTGGCCAGCACGAGCATCCGTGCGTCGATGGCATCGGCAAGCAGCGCGACCAGCCCGGCATCAGGCGATGCGCGGACCGGAGCCGCCTGCTCGCCCGCGAACACCAGCCGAAGCTCACGCCCGCGCCGGATGCGCTGAACCGGAGCATCGATGATGATGGCGATCTGGTCATCGTGGTGGCTCATTCCAAATGCCTGGAGCAGACGATGCTCGCTCACGCGGATCGTCACCCGCTCCTCGGCAAGGTCGATCCGCTCGACGATAGTCGGCAGAAGCTGAACCAGATCGCGCTCGCGCTCAGCCAGCCCCGCCGCTTTTGCCACGATGCGATCGACCGAGCGCGGATCGACCTTGAGCGCTGCCCGCGCCATCCGGTTGCGATCAAGCAGCAGCTCTTTGACCCGCCCGATGACCGCGCGCTCCAGATCGCGTGCGCCGACCCGCCATGCCGGCTGGTCCGCCGATGCGTTGCGGGTCGCATAATAGAGATAGCGCCGGCTCCCTCGGGTTGCGTGATTGGTCGACATCGCGCGGCCGAGCCCATCGTAGAGCAGGGCGACCAGCAGACGACCATCGCGACTCTCGCGCTTCACGATCGAGCCCGGGCCGCGTGCCGCAAGCTTGTCGCGAACCTCGTCCCACAGTGCCTGGGTGACGATCGCGGGATGTTCACCGCGATGCGGATTACCCTTGTGGACGATGTCGCCCAGATAGATGCGGTTCGCCAGCAGATGGTAGAGCGTGCCGCGTCGGAACGCGACGCCACCCTTATGAGGCCCACTCGCGCGCAGCTGGACCTTGGTGCGATGGCCGTCCTGGTTTAGCTCGACGATCAGCTCCTTGACGGAGGGCAGTGCGACATATCGCTGATAGATGTGCCGGACGAGTGCAGCTTCGGGTTCGTTCACCACCAGCCTGCGATCCTGCACGTCATAGCCAAGCGGCACCGGTCCTCCCATCCACAGCCCCTTTCGCTTGGACGCCGCGATCTTGTCGCGGATGCGCTCGCCGGTGACTTCGCGCTCGAACTGCGCGAACGACAGCAGCATGTTGAGGGTGAGCCGCCCCATCGAGGTGGTCGTATTGAACGACTGAGTGACGCTCACGAAGCTCGCCCCTGCCCTATCGAGCACATCGACGATCTTGGCGAAGTCGGCGAGACTGCGGGTCAGCCGGTCGACCTTGTAGATGATGATCGTATCGACCTTGCCGCCCGCGATATCGCCAAGCAGCCGCTGCAACCCCGGGCGCTCCATGGTGCCGCCCGAGAAGCCGCCATCGTCATAGCGATCGGCAAGAAGCGTCCAGCCCTCATGTCGTTGGCTGAGCACGTAAGCAGCACAGGCATCGTGCTGGGCATCAAGGCTGTTATACTCCTGCTCCAACCCGTCCTCGGTCGACTTGCGGGTATAGATTGCACAGCGCGTGCGAAGCTTCGCTTTGACGTCACGCATGGCGGCCGAGCCCGAAGAAGCGAGGGCCGGACCGGTGCGCGCCGGTCACCAGGTTCGCGATGCTACTCAATGAAGCGAAAGCTCTACCCTCGAACAGGAACCCCGTCTCGGTCACCAGCACGCTGATCGTCCGTCCCTGCCATTCACGGATCAGCTGGGAGCCTGCGCTAAGCGCCATAGGCTGGGCCGGCTTTGGCGTGGCATCTTCGCTCCGTCGCTGAAGCGCCCGCGCCGCCGCAACGCCGAGTCCTCCATACCGCAGCTCCTGCAACCGGTAGCCTACTCCTCGCCGCAGGAGGTCAGCCGAAAGGCTAGGTGCGGGAGCATCGTAGGCGGCTTGCCAGGCGTCGCGCAGCTGCGCTGGCGACATGGTCGCCAGCGCCGTCAGTTGGTCGGAAAGCCGGGCCATGATTAGGCAGCCTGTCCGATCGAGTAGCAGGTCACGTCATCACGCTTGCCGGTGACGATGGCATGCCCCTTCTTGCGCAGGCCACACAAAGCGGCGCGCGTCGTATGCGGCAACCAGCCGGTTGCTGCCGTCAGCTCAGCGATGGTCGCGCCGGCATCGCGCGCCAGCAGGTCGACCACCTGCGCCGCCTTGGTCGGCTTGCCGGCCGCCGCCACGGTAGGCTGGGACAGTGTTGAGAGCGTCGCTCGACCTTCAGCGGTAATCGTCGCGCCCAGCTTCTTGCGGCCGTCAACACGGTAAGCGTCGGCCTTCGCGCGCACAGGAAAAGCAGCGGCAAGACCGAGTTCGATCAGGTGGTCGATCGCTGACGGTACGTCGCTTAGGTCGGTAAGTCCCTGCATCGGCAGCAAGCTGCCGTTCGGCAAGGCTGCCGCATTGGTCAGCAGCGAAATCTCAAGGTCGGTAAGGCTGGTCATCGATCGTCTCCGGCGGAAACGGCCCTATGCCGCCCCACTGACCGAAGCCCGGCGCACCGCCAGGTCGTGCTTGCCGCGTCCTTGCCGCCGCCGCTCACGAGTACATTACCGCTCCAAACGAGAGGACAGTCCAGTCGATTTTTGAACAAGTTCGCGATTTGGTGGACACCGCATATCCTTTTGCGGCAGGTCAGGCCCACTTCCGGCCGCTCAGCGACTACGGGGCGCCCCCAGAAAACCGCCGCTCGTTCAGCATTACCGACGCCCGATCAACCACATTTCCGAACTGCTGGTTTACCGGGCCTACGTACTCTCGATTAGCCGATCCGGCCCGATGGAGATGATCGATGGGTCACTCTTCGATGGACCCCGCCTTTCACGACCTTCGACCCTAATCCTCTGATTGTCGCGGGCCCATCTCAAGCCCGGGATCGTTTTAAGCATTTCCCAGCAAGGAAATCCCATGAACCGCGATCACGACATCTCCGTCCTCAACGGCCTGACGAAGACGACTCTCGACAGCATGAAGGGCTACGAGGATGCCGCAAAGGACGCGGAGAGCACCCGCTTCGCCACCATGTTCGCTGACTTCGCCCGAGATCGTGGCGAAGCCGCTCGTGCTTTGCAGGCTGAAGTCGCGCGTCTGGGCGGCACGTCAGAGACCGGCAGCAGTTTCCTGGCTGCCGCTCACCGCACCTTCCTCGACCTGAAGCAGGCCTTCACGTCGAACGATGACAAGGCGATCGTCATCGAAGTCGAGCGTGGCGAAGACCACATCAAGGCGAAGTTCGAGGATGCCCTCAACGATGCCGAGCTCGCGGCTGAGAGCAACGCGGTAATCCGCGAGGCCTTCACGACGGTCCGCCAAGGCCACGACCAGATGAGCGCGCTCAAGCACAGTCTGGCATAATGATGGTTCGGGGCCGGCCCGCCGATCGAGCCGGCCCCGCTATGCGCACATTGCGCGCGTCGGTCGATGCGCAATGCTGGATCGTCGATTGCGACTGACCATCCGTCACGAGACGCGCTACCGCTACAAGCGCCCGGTGACGCTCCAGCTGCATCGGCTGATTGTGACGCCGTACGACGGCGAGGATCTGACGACCTTGTCCAGATCGCTGCGCTTCCAACCGGACGCCGACGTGACTTGGACCGTCGACGTCTTTGGGAATTTCATCGCCGCGGCCACATTCGATGAACCGGCCTCCGAACTGGTGATCGTCGCAGCTGCCGAGGTTGAACAACGCGCGCCGGAATGGCCGGTCTTCGCCATAGATCCGATGGCCCATGCCTATCCTTTTACCTACTCGCTTGACGACATCATCGATCTTGGCGGCCTGGCGCAGCCGGACTGGCTGAAGCCGGGTGGCGAGCGCGTTGCCGACTGGGCACGCGGCTTCGTCATGGGGTCGCGGACGGACACATTGTCGCTGCTCAAGGATCTCAACATCGGCATGCTCGCCAACATCACGTACCGTTGGCGGGATGAGGAAGGCACGCAATCGCCGGCAGACACGCTCGACATCGGCAGCGGCTCCTGTCGCGACATAGCCGGTCTGTTCATCGAAGCGGCCCGCCACCTCGGCTTCGGTGCGCGTGCGGCTTCAGGTTACCTCATCGATCTCGATCAGGCTCCCGACAATCCCGGCTCGACGCACGCCTGGGCCGAGATCTACTTGCCCGGAGCCGGATGGATCGCCTTCGATGGTGCTGTCAGTCTAATGCGAACTCGTCTCCAGACGATGCATTTGGGTCTTCGCGGCTGGCATCCTAGCTCATAAGGATCTGCCACTCGGCCAGGGCGGCCGAGCGGCGAAGCTTATAGGTCTGGCGATCGACGAGGTGGCGTTCGAGATTGAAGTGGTTGCTGACGTTGGCGTGGACCGAGGCGAACTTCTGAAGCGTCTTCATCCGCCGGAACCGCATCATCGCTCGCTCTCGTCGTCGGAATGGCAGGTGACTGTTCTCCACTCGGTTGTTGGCCCAGCGGCCGACCTCCTGCTTGTCCTCGTTGCCAAGCTCGGTCATCGCGGCGCGATAGGAGCGCAGCCCGTCGGTTGTGATGGCCTCCGGCGAGCCATGACGCTTCAGCGCCTTCTTCATGAAGCGAAGCGCTGCGCCCTTGTCGCGCCCTTTGGTGACGTAGCTTTCGAGGATCTCGCCCTCGTGATCGACGGCTCGCCAGAGGTAGACCATCTCACCGTTGAGCTTCACGTACATCTCGTCGAGGTGCCAGCGCCAATGGCGGAAGCCCCGCATGCGAGACACCCGCTGCCGACGGATATCGCCGGCAAACATCGGACCAAAGCGGTTCCACCAATGCCGCACCGTCTCATGGCAGATGTCGATCCCGCGCTCGAATAGCAGGTCCTCCACGTTCCGCAGCGACAGCGGGAACCGCACATACATCATCACCACGAGGCGGATCACCTCGGGTGACGAGTTGAAGTAGCGGAATGGGCTCTGTGGCTTGCGAGGTCGAGGCATCCAGCCCGCCTTACCCAGTCCTCCTTACCGAGCGGTGCATTTGGTCTGACAGCACCCTATCGCCGCTTCCTACGCGTTCGGCCGACGCTCCAGCGCTTCGCTCGCCCCGTCGCGGCGTCCGCACGATTAAGGCGAGCCATCCTCCGACCTCTTATTTTCCGCCCGGCGATGAGTTCGCCTTTCACACCAGGGGAACTCTCCACTTTTCGGGGGCAAGTCCAAAATAAAGGAATGGGCTGTACGGCTTGGCTCTCGATCTACGGCGCATTCAAGCTTGCTGACCGCCACGATCATCCCATGCCACGTTGATTTGACAGCACCGTTCTATGCGATGAGTTCGCGATATGCGAGCTCGTTCGTAGGGACCGCCGGTGCTGTGGTTTATACGTATGGAGCGTCTCAAAGAGCCGCGGCACATTCGCCCCCCCGCCATGCGGCTCAACGAGGACAGGCCATGCAAGCTGCCGGAACAGGAACTCGCTCAGGCCAGACTAGAGGCACGGACTTTAACTGGTCGGCGGACCTTACGACGCGGGGCGGAGCCACCGTGCATGTCCGACCGGCAACCGCGTCGGATAAGGCCTTAATGACGGAGTTGTTTCGTCATGTCAGCCCAGAGGATCGACGGTTTCGGTTTTTTGGAACCATTCAACAAATCGGCGATGAGCAGATCACGCCTATGCTGGCCGTCGACGACGGCACCATTACCTTTATTGCGTTCAGTAAAGAAGCGCCGATCGCGTGTTGCACCCTAATTGACGACCTCGATGGTAAGAGCGCCGATGTCGGCCTTTCAATACGTTCGGATTGGAAAGGCGTAGGGGTCAGTTGGACACTGCTCGAACATGTTCTTCAATATGCCGCTGCGCATGGCCTAACGACTGTGACCTCGCTCGAAAGCGGCAACGATCGGATCGCGATCGCTCTTGAGCGGGAGATGGGCTTTGTGGCGCGACTTAGCTCCGCCAGTCCTATCGAAATGGTTCTGAGCAAGCGCGTCGACTAATCGTGTTGGAATGCGGCAGCGATTTATCGATGAGTCGAGTGATCGAGCGCAAGTTGAGAGATTATCATGATCGGCAATCCAAACCTTATCGAGCTGGCTGAACATGCTGAGCGAGCGCGGCTACTCCCATTCAAGATGCTTGCGGCTCTAACCAAGCTCGGCAAGCTCACCCCGCGCGAGGCATTGCAAGTCGCCGACGAAATGCTCGCTGATGCTCCAGAGCATGAGCAAACGATAGCGCAAGACCATCTCGTTTCGGTGCTCAAGCTGGATTAATCACCTGAATCGCGGCCGAGAGGTAGAAAAGGCGTCGGCACACCGAATCGTGTGGACGAACCGTGGCAGGAGTTCGATTGCGTCCTATGGAGCCCGCCGCGTCCAACGCTCATGCCGACGTCAAGCAGCCCGAACGTCCGAAGCTCCTTAAGATGCTTGGACCCGGACTGATTACCGGCGCCTCGGACGACGACCCCAGCGGGATTGCTACTTATTCGCAGGTGGGAGCGCAATTTGGCTACGGCCTAAGCTGGGTCATGCTCTTCTCCTGGCCGCTGATGTGCGCGATCCAGGAGATCAGTGCAAGGATCGGTCGGGTCACGGGTCGGGGCATCGCGGGCAACCTCAAACATCATTACGCAGCTCCGATCGGCTATTCGGTCGTGTTGCTTGTTGTAATCGCCAATGTGATTAACCTCGGTGCCGACCTCGGCGCGATGGGTGCAGGCCTGAAGCTGCTGATCGGCGGCCCCTCACTGCTGTACGTAGCCGCATTCGGCGGAATTTCGGTGCTACTCGAAGTGTTTTCGCGCTACTCGCGCTATGTGTCAGTGCTGAAGTGGCTGACGCTGTCGCTTTTTGCCTATGTCGCGGTCGCTTGCGTGGTCCACGTGCCTTGGGGCACGGTCGCACATAGCCTCGTCGTCCCGTCCATCACCTATTCGACGAGTTATGTGACCGCGGTTGTTGCCATTCTCGGCACGACCATCAGCCCTTATCTTTTTTTCTGGCAGGCGGAGGAAGAGGTTGAGGAAGTTCGGGAGCGCCCAGATGCAAAGCCCTTACAGCGCGCCCCCGAGCAGGCGGTGTCCGAATTAAAGCGCATCCGGATCGACACTTACGTGGGAATGGCGCTTTCCAATGGCGTCGCATTGTTCATCATCATTACAGCCGCCGCGACGCTAAACGCCAATGGCATCACGGACATTCAGACGTCGTCGCAAGCCGCTCAGGCCCTCCGCCCAATTGCTGGGAAATTCGCATTCTTTGTCTTCGCGACGGGAATTATTGGCACTGGCTTGATCGCGCTGCCGGTTCTCGCCGGCTCGTCTGCATACGCGTTGGGGGAGATGCTCGGCTGGCATGTGGGGCTGGCGCGGAAGCCTGATCGGGCAAAGGCGTTTTACGTTTGTATCGCTGTCGCAACCGCGCTCGGCGTCCTTATGAATCTCACTCCAATCGACCCAATCAAAGCCCTGTTCTGGAGCGCCGTCATTAATGGCGTGGCTGCGGTACCCATCATGGCGTTGATGATGATCATGTCGACCAACAAGCGCGTGATGGGTAACTTTCAATTACCAATCGGATCGAAGCTGATCGGGTGGCTCGCGACGGCGGTGATGGCCGTTGCTGCAGCAGGCCTTCTCATCCCGTATGCAGCAGATCTCTGAACGTTTATGGAGGCTCCCCCGTACTCTCGCTTGGTCGGCGCGAACTCGTCTACGTATCATCCCTAAGGGCAGCGTCGAGACGACGCCCATAAGGATAGCGGCAGAAGTTGGCTGTGGCCGACATCAGGGCGAATATGGAACGTTGGCGATAGATGCCTTCGACGCTTCCAGAACGTCGTATTCAGGTAAATATCGCCGCCGCTGTATTAACCCTTTTCGACGGCGATAAGCCCGTGCTGTCGATGCGCGCGGTCACGGGGCGCCCCGGCGCTGAAACGCCGATGCTCAATCGACCGTCCGGAGCATACTCGTCAACCCGCCCTGGAATGTGCCCCAATGCTCCGCCGGGGTCGCCACGGTCACGTTGGACCGGGCGCTGGTAGGCGGGAAGGAGACGCGGGAAGCGCGCCGCGCCGTGCTGGAAGCATTGCCGCTGCTGCAGGCCCCGCGCCATGTCGTCGTCGTCGAATTCGCGCATGCCGATCGCATCGCCGAAGCACGCGAACATCTCGTGGATATCGCCCATTGCTCGGCCGCCATGGCGTAGTGGTTGAAACCGAAGCATCTGAGGCTCAGGGCTCAAACGTGCACAGTCTGGCCAAGAAAGTAAACGAGCAGGGTGCGGATCTAATTGTAGCCGGCACTTATAGCCATAATCGGCTGCGGGAATGGGTATTGGATGGGGTCACGTGTGATCTTCTGTTGAGTACGCGGGGCCTAGCGCTGCTGTCTCATGACAGTCCCTCGACCGCATTTTGTGGATCGTATATCTGCGGCCGAGGTGGGCATTTGTCAGCAACAAAGTCACCCGCTTGGCGCGCCATTTCGATCTGGTTGTCAACAAGGCAGGCCTTCGCGAGTCGCGCGTGCCCGTCATTTCGGGCATTAGATTATGGCGATCTCTGCCAGTACCATACTGTTGCACGCCGTCGATTGAAGCTTGTCGAGCGCCTCAGCTATGCATCAGGGCGCGATCGACAACATCGACCAGCCGGTAGCCCTCGATAGGTTTCTGGATCACTGCTGCGAAGCCCGCGGCTATCGCTTCGGACTTCGCCTCTTCGCCATCGATGCTGGTCATCAGGATAGCAACACCCAACCATCCTAATGCCCTGAACGATCGCATCAAAGATATACCGTCGATACTCGCCATCTCATTATCCGTAATGAGGCAAATTGCAGTCTGCGCAATCGGATCCGCTAAAGCATTGCGGCCATCCCCATAAGCTCGAACAATGTAGCCGCATCCGCGAAGGCGAAGCTGGAGCGATCTTCGCGTAGGCGGATCGTCGTCTACTAGGAGAAGTGTTTCTGAAGCCGTAGGAGTAGGTCGCTCGATTAGCCCTCTCATGTCCGTACCCTTCCGTGTGCAGTCACGGGACTAGACCGCGTCAAACTGCTACACTGGCAGGGTAAAGGCGGGGACTCGCTACGTAGAGCTACTAGTGCTCCTCATTCGGCATGCCGGCAGCAAACGCGATACGTAACGCCTCGGAAAGGCTCTGCGCGCGAAGCTTGCTCATCAGGTTGGCACGGTGGACTTCCACCGTTCGCGCACTGATGTCGAGGTCGTAGGCGATGGTCTTGTTCGGATGCCCGTTCGCCAAACCTTCAAGGACATCGCGCTCCCGCGCAGTGAGAGCGCCGATACAAAGCTGTGCTTCCGCGCGATCCTCAATTCGCCGACCAGTGTCGTTGAGCCGCTCCACGGCTCGCGCGATCGCCGCTACCAAGACGGCCTTCTCGAACGGCTTTTCGAGGAAGTCGACCGCGCCCGCCTTCATCGCGCGCACCGCCAGCGGAACATCACCATGTCCTGTCAGAACCACGACCGGCATAGCGATGCCGCGCGCGCGAAGCTGTTCTTGAACCTCAAGGCCGTCCATGTCCGGCATACGAATGTCGAGTAGCACGCACCCTGGCATTACCGATTGGGCGACTTTCAGAAACTCGATTCCCGAAACATATGTCTTCACCTCATACCCCGAAACCCGCAGATTGAAGGACGTGGAGCGCCGGACCGATTCCTCGTCGTCTATGAGGTGGACAAGAGGCTTATCGCTCAACGCTTGTCTCCTCGGCTGCCAGCATCAATGTAAAATGGAAGCGCGTGCCGCCGTCCTGGCAAGCGTCCGCTCCGATGCGCCCGCCATGCGCTTCGACGATTGTGCGGCAAATCGACAATCCCAAGCCCATACCCTCCTGTTTCGTACTCAGAAAGGCGCGAAACAGCTCCGCAGCCACCTCCGGTGCGAGGCCGGGGCCGGTGTCTTGCACCGAAACCTCTGCCCAGTTGGGCAACCGGAAGGCCGTCTCAATCGTAATCCGGCGCACCGGCTGGTCCATCATCGCCTCTACCGCATTCCGCACGAGATTGACGATCACTTGCTGGATCTGAACGCGGTCTACCAGAACCGGGCTGGCGCGCGGGTCGAGGGTCATGACCACCTCGACGCCGTCGCACCGCGTGCCGACCAGGCCGAGCCTGCACGCTTCTTCCACCAGCTTCGGCAGATCCTCGATCGCCTTCTCTACTTCGCCGCGGGCAACGAAAGCCCGCAGGCGGCGCACGATCTGCCCTGCACGAATTGCCTCCGCAATGGCATCTGAAAGTGCGTCGCGCACAGTGGCGACATTGTCCTCGTTAGGCTCGGTAAGCAGCTCGCGGGCGCCCTCCGCGTAGGAGATCACAGCGGTTATTGGTTGATTGAGTTCATGAGCGAGGGTCGAAGCCATTGCCCCCATCGCGCTGACCCTGGCAACATGGATGAGCTCGGCTTGGAGCGCGTTGAGCCGCGCTTGCGTCGCTTCCCGTTCCGTCAGATCCCGAATGAACCCGGTAAATAGCCGGCGTCCCCCACCGGTCGCTTCCCCGATGGCCAGCTCGTGCGGAAACGTCGAACCGTCCTTACGCTGACCGATAACCCGACGGGTCGTACCGATGATGCGGGCTTCTCCAGTTGCCAAGTATCGCGAGATATACCCCGAATGTCGCTCGCGATCGGGCGAGGGCATGAGAATGCCTATATCCTTGCCGAGCATCTCCGGCTCTGAATAGCCAAACAGGCGCTCGGCAGCGGTACTGAACGACTGGACCGTTCCCTGATCATCAATGATGATCATCGCATCGGGAACGGTGCCGAGGATGGAGGCAAGTTGCGATTCCCTAGCCTCCAGCGCGCGCTCGGCTGCGCGCTGGTCGGTGATGTCGCGCAAGACTTTACCGTATCCGATCAGATCGCCCGCATCATCGGTTAGGGCAGTTATCGTGACATGAGCCAGAAACTCCGACCCATCCTTCTTGACCCTCCACGCTTCCTCTTCGATGCGACCAAGTGTGCGTGCGCGCAAAAGATCGCTTTCGCACCTTCCAGATGCTATTTCGTCCTGTGGATAGAAGATCGAGCAATGCTGGCCGAGAACTTCTTCTTCAGACCAGCCCTTGATTCGCTCGGCACCGTCGTTCCAAACCGCGACATTGCCGGCGGCGTCGAGCATGTAGATAGCGTAGTTCGTCGCACTGTCGATGAGCAGCCCAAGCTCGACCGCGATCACTTCGGCACGCGCCGCCAAACTGTCGATGCGCCCGCCGTGGCGGTAAATTTGTGCCCGCTTTGGCCTGATGGATACGTCCGGTCGCATAGGTGGAGTGTCATCGGCCATGACGACATTTTAGGCTGATCAGCCATCGATTTATAGCGCGTTGAGATGTTTCGAGCGATGCGCTTTCCGCTCGCTTGGCGGCCCAGCTTTGCCTTTCGTGAAACTATCGCGAGCGGGCTCATCAAGGGAATTTACGGAGTGTGCGATGGCTGCGGGACGGGCAATCGCGCAAGTAAGCCTGCACGGAGTTTCGCAGTATGAACGGGGGCAATCGACCGCGCTGGAACCTGGCCCGATAGGCCCGATAACGCAAATATTGGTTCGTGCGATCACCATATCGCCACGCGAGACAGGGGTCGTTTCGCCCAGGCGACCATTCTCATTGTTCGATAACGCCGGATCTGCAAACGGGTAATATGATTTCTGAACAACGCACCTTTCTTATCGACGCCGACGGCATCGTGCGCGGGCTGACCAACCGGGCAGACCGCATGCGGATGCCACATGTGCCTTGCAGTTCAGCGCGTGCTGCTAGCGTGGCGCGGAGCACCTGATGGGCGAGATTCTCTGCCTCAATGCCGGGTCGTCGAGCCTGAAGTTCGCGGTTTTCGCTTCTGTCCCGGTGGCTCGGCGGATTGTCGCAGGCCAGATCGAGGATATCGGCCTCGAACCGCATCTGATCCTGCGCGACGCAGAAGGCGCGACAATCGCAGAACAACGCTGGCCCGAGGCCAACAAAGCCACGCATGAGACCCTCCTTGTAACTCTGCTGGATCAAATCGAAGAACAGTTCGCCAGGGAGCTGGTCGCCGTGGGCCACCGAGTCGTGCATGGCGGCTCGGACTTTACCGCACCGGTGCGGATCGACTCCGATGTGCTTTCACGCCTTGATGCGCTTTGTCCACTAGCGCCGCTACACCAATCCCACAATCTATCTGCGGTCCGAACGATCATGGCCGCGCGCCCCGGCTTGCCTCAGATCGCCTGCTTCGACACGGCCTTCCATCATGGGCAACCCGCAGTTGCCACGCGCCTCGCGTTGCCTCGCGTCCTCACGGCGGCAGGCATGCGGCGCTATGGTTTTCATGGTATCTCGTATGAGTATATTGCCCGTCGACTGGGCGAGTTAGATCCGCGCTTCGGCGGACGCGTCATCGTCGCGCATCTTGGTAATGGCGCGAGCCTTTGCGCTATGCAAAACGGACGAAGCGTCGATACCACAATGGGTTTTACCGCGCTGGACGGCCTTGTGATGGGCACCCGTTGCGGCGCGCTCGATCCCGGCGCCGTGCTTTTTCTCCTTCAAGAGAAAAACATGATCCCCGATGCTGTCGAACATCTGCTCTATAACGAATCCGGTTTGCTCGGTGTCTCAGGCCTGTCCAGTGACATGCGCGTGTTGCTCGATAGCGATGCCCCGTTCGCACGCGAGGCGATTGAGCTGTTCGTTTGGCAAATTGCGCGCCAAGCTAGCGCACTCATCGCCTCGCTCGGCGGACTGGACGGGCTCGTGTTCACGGCCGGTATCGGGGAGAACGCGCCGGCAATCCGTTCGCTCGTCGGCCAGCGCCTTGGATGGCTGGGTCTGGAGATCGACGAGAAGGCAAATGATAGAGGGGATCCCGTTATCAGCGCACCTTCCAGCCGCGTTACAGTTCGCGTCATCCCGACAGATGAGGAACGGATGATTGCGTTCCATACCGCCGAGCGGATTGGTTGCGCGCGGACCATGGCCAAGAATTGAAACAACCTCAGGTCCGTGGTCGAGCCACGGCCGACCTAAACGGATCAAGCGGGTAATCGAGAATGCCGGGTCGCGTCGATGGAATGGTCATTTTGCCCTAGATCAAAGGCGTTGGCGAAAGACTCGAGCAGGATTGCAACAGGACGCGAGCATCCCCTCCCTGCTCGCGGGAACGGACCTTTCCCGCCCGGCACGTCCGGGCGGGTTTTTGTTCACGCACTAAGCTTGGACAAGCGCTTCCGCAGCATCGCAATATAAAAGGATTTCACACGTCGGGCATTCGGCATCGGGAGGCGTACGTGCGCGAACAAAACAGCGACCGACTATTCCCAAGTGAAGAAGCGCTTGTGGGCGGCGGACTGAATTTAGCAGCGCAAATCTGAGTTGCTGATTCCGCGAGCACTGCTGCCACTATGTCGTCGACGGTACTAACGTCCGCATGACAGTCGAGCGCGCCGGGTCGAATTGTCGCGGCCAACCGAGCATAGGACGCCCAGTGGGTGTTAAATCCAATATCGCCGATCGGCGCAAAGTAATCCCTGCTCCGCCAGGAGCGCCAGATTTGCCTCGACGCTGTCACCATCGGGAAAGATACAACCATATCGCCTATGCCATGACGTGGTTCGGGCTGGGCGACCTTTCCTTGATCAGAGCGACGGTGGTGCTTCAGATGCAATCGTCGGACGAAACGCGGTTGCGGCCCAATGATGCGGATAAGATGTGTGCCGCCCAGGATACCTGCTTGTGGGGCAAGGAGGCGGAAGAGGCCGCCGACGTGCCGCACGTCATGACCTTAGTAGATTCCCGGAAGGCGCGCCCGTGCTCAGCAGCTTACGGCCTGCAGGAAGGAGCCACCTATGCCACATCCGCCTGCTTTCTATAGCCCACGGCACGTCATTGTGCTCGCACACCCGAGCCGTAACAGCTTCAACGGTCTGATTGCCGACGCATATTGCGACGCCGTGCGCTCTTGCGGTCAGGAAGCCATTGTGCGGGATCTTTACGGTATCGGTTTCGACCCCGTGCTCAAGGAACACGAGCGACCCGGTCGACAAAGCTTCGTGCCCTCGAAAGACGTCGAAGCCGAGCATGACGCGATCAGGGGCAGTGACGTCTTCGTGATGGTATACCCGATTTGGTTCGGCATGCCGCCAGCTATGATGAAGGGCTATGTCGACCGCGTTCTCGGCGCGGGGGTTACGCCACAGGGCGTCCGAGATCGGACCGCCATGACGCTGATGAAAGGGCAACGGCTCGTCAACATCACATCGTCGGGAGCGAGCAAGAAATGGCTTAACGCGCAGGACCAAATAGAGTCCTTGCGGAGCGTGCTCGGCCGCTATCTGCTACACGCCTTCCAGATAAGTGACTATCAGGATATTCATTTCGGAGAGACTGTGGAAGGACTGGATCAGGAGTATGTTGACCAGAACTTACGGGTCGTCGACGACCGCGCGCGCAGGATTTGCGCGACCATCACCGCCGAGCGAGCAGCGCAAGCATCGCGAGGCAATGATCTTCCTGCCCATAGAGCGGGCAAATAACCGGCCGAGACGGCTCCGGTCAGGAGAAACTAATGTCTCAGCAAGCCTTCGCCTCGCCCCGTCACGTTGTCGTGCTCGCGCACCCGAACGCCGACAGCTTTAATGCCAGCGTGGTCCGTACCTATTGCGAGACTGCCTGCTCATGTGGGCAAGAGACGATCGTTCGCGATCTCTACGCGATGGATTTCAACCCGGTTCTAACGGACGACGAACGGCCTCAGAAGCAAGGCGTTCGGCTGTCGCCAGACGTCGAGGCCGAACTGGCAGTTATTCGCGGCGCGGACATCTATACTTTTGTGTATCCCATCTGGTTCGCCATGCCCCCCGCAATGATGATCGGCTACATTGACCGTGTGATTGGAGCGGGCGTCACAGCGCGTGCGATCCAAGATCGTGCAGGGGAAAGCGTGCTGAGTGGACAGCATATGCTTAACATCACGAGCTCGGCCACGCGCGACGTCTGGCTCGATGAGCAAGGTCAGGTCCAATCGCTTCGAACCTTGGTTGGCGACTATCTTCGCAACGCCCTCGCCGCGCGTTCGTGCGAACATCTCCATCTCGGCGGAGTCGTCGAAGGAAATTCAAAGCGCTTCGTCGATCAGGCTCTTTATGAAGTGTTCGAACGCGCGAGGAAGGTTTGTGCCATGCTCGCGGCGGAGCGGCACGCGGGATCGAACAGGCAATTCTCAGCGGATCGCAGCTGACAGCGGCGAACCACTTCCGGTTGCAGCGTTGCCATATAGAACACGCAGACTTGGGCTGCCTAAAACAGGTTGATGGAACACTTATGACCGAGGTCGCAAATCCAGGTTTTACCCACTCCGACGCCGTAGGCCCGCTCGATCGAGATGAACTACGCTGGACGGACGCGTGGTGGCGGGCCGCCAATTACCTGAACGTTGGACAAATCTATCTCTCGGCCAATCCGCTGCTGCGTGAACCGCTGACGGTCGACCATATCAAGCCGAGGTTGCTTGGCCATTGGGGCACCTCACCGGGTCTCAATCTTGTTTATGTCCACCTCAACCGGCTGATCCGCAAATATGCGCTTGATGCGATCTATATGGCTGGGCCGGGCCATGGCGGCCCCGCCCTCATCGCCAACGTCTGGCTGGAAGGAAGCTATACCGACTTCTACCCGACAATCACGCGGGACGAACCTGGAATGCTTCGCCTGTTCCGCCAATTTTCGACACCGGGCGGAGTGCCGAGCCACGTCAGCGTCCCGACACCTGGATCGATCCATGAGGGCGGCGAACTCGGATATGTGCTCCTCCACGCCTTTGGGGCGGTCATGGACAATCCCGACCTGTTAGTGGCGGCGGTGGTTGGAGACGGCGAATCTGAGACTGGCCCCTTGGCCGGAAGCTGGAAGGGCGTCGATTTCCTCAATCCGATCCGCGACGGTGCGGTGCTGCCGATCCTCCATCTCAACGGCCATAAGATATCCGGCCCGACCGTTTGGGCGCGTCATAGTGACGCCGATCTTGCCAAGTTTTTCGAAGGCCAGGGTTATGCGCCGGTTTTTGTTGAGGGCGAAGATCCGGTCCTCGTTCATCAACAGTTTGCCGGGGCATTGGAGACGGCAGTTCTGCAGATCCGAGATATCCAGAGCCACGCTCGCGCGGACGGCTTGAAGGACCGTCCGGTCTGGCCGCTGATCGTGCTGAGGACGCCGAAAGGGTGGACGGGTCCCAAAGTCGTTGATGGCGTGAAAATCGAAGGCACGTTTCGCGCGCATCAGGTTCCGGTCTCCGAAGTGCGGTCAAATCCTGAACATCTTCGTATCCTGGAAGACTGGATGCGAAGTTATCGTCCCGACGAGTTGTTCGATGCTCGGGGGCGGCTCCAGCCTGAGATCGCTGCGCTGGCGCCGGAGGGCGACCGGCGCATGGGCTCCAATCCGCAGGCCAACGGCGGCCTTTTGACCAAAGCTCTCAAGCTTCCGACTTATAGCGACTATCAAATCCGGTTCGTCCGACGCGCCGCGGAGCGGCTCGGATCCACCGCCGTTCTTGGCCAGTATCTGCGCGATATCTATCGCGATAATCCCCACAATTTTCGTCTTTTTTGCCCAGACGAAACCAATTCGAACCGGCTGGGCGCGGTCTTCGACGTTACCGATCGCTGCCTTGTGAGCGAGATCGAAACCGGTGACGACCACATATCCCATGATGGCCGCGTGATGGAGGTATTGAGCGAGCATTGCTGCCATGGTTGGCTTGAAGGCTACACCCTGACCGGCCGGCACGGCTTGTTTGCGACCTACGAAGCTTTTGCGATGATCATCGATTCCATGGCGATGCAGCATGCCAAGTGGATTGAACATGCCCGCCGTGTGTCTTGGCGGGCTGATGTTCCCTCACTCAACTATTTGCTCACGTCAACCTGCTGGCGCAACGACCATAATGGCTTCAGTCATCAGGGGCCTGGTTTCATTGATACAATCATTCACCGCAAACCAGTGGTTGCGCGTGTATATCTTCCGCCGGACGCCAATTGCCTGCTATCGGTCGCCGATCACTGCTTCCAGAGCCGCAACTATTTGAACCTTATAGTCATCGACAAGCAGCCGCAGCTGCAATGGCTGACGATGGAGGAGGCCGACGCGCATTGCGCGCGAGGAGTGAGCATCTGGGACATGTACAGCAACCAGGCCGACACGCCAGACATCGTCCTTGCTTGCGCCGGAGACGTTCCAACACAGGAGACCATCGCAGCGGCCTGGATGTTGAGGCGCTTCGCCCCCGATCTCAAGGTGCGGGTTGTCAATGTCGTCGATCTCATGCGGCTCTGCCCGGCCGATCGACATCCGCATGGGATGAGCGATGCAGACTTCATTGAAATTTTCACAGGCAATGTCCCCGTGGTGTTGGCTTTTCACGGCTATCCCGGTGTCATCCACGATCTCCTGCATGGGCGATCCGCGCATGACCGTTTCCACGTTCGCGGCTATTTGGAAGAAGGCACCACCACCACGCCTTTTGACATGGTAGTTCTCAATGAGATGAGCCGGCTTCACCTTTGCCTCGATGTCCTCCGCTACGTGCCAGGTGCGCTTGCGGCCAATGGTGCGCTGGTGCGCCACTGCAATGACCTGCTCGAACGGCACGAAACCTATATCCGAGAGCATTTCGACGACCTTCCCGAAATCAGGGACTGGATCTGGTCCGACCGAGACGACGAGGGCGACAACTGTATCGCATATCCGCAGTCCGGTTTACGAACCGATTTCTGATCCAAAAAGGGTAGCGCAACAGGAGGATCGATCGGCACCTTAACCGTGTTTGCGTCCGTAACCTGCGGCATTCTACAGCGTGTCATTGGGTTGTTTCTTTTGCTCCACTATGAACGGATATGTTGCTTTCGCGCTCGCTTTTCCAGCGAATGCCGACCCACGCAAGGCATTCCACTAGGATCCCTCGGGATCCAACGCTCCAACAGCAAGGGAAAGCGCCGCTTTTTCTTGAATCTCGGCGCTGAGGACATTTCTTGATTCCAGTCGATGGCAGATTAGGGCTTGCCGATCGGGCCTCGGGATAGCGCCCCAGCTCGCTGAGCGGCCCGATTTGTTGGCTAATGTGTTGCGATATATACGGCGACACCGCTCATGAGCGCCATAACCGCCGCCTCATCCCAATATGTCAGATGGAAATGCCCAATCGGGCTCCTAGCATAGATGGCCATAGCAATATCGATAACGCTGGCTATGCCGAACAGAATACTTAGAGTTAGTGCAATGCCGTGGCGCCACTGCGGTAGCGCAAAGGCAATCAAGATGGCCGTTTAAGCGCAAAACGTCGGATGGCAGATCGATTGGCGGGGGTCATCCTGCCGCGGTATGACCGCGCTTAGGCGTCGGGCAATCGGGAAATTACCTATATCGCCGCGATGAGATATCGAAGACTCAGCCATCATCCGCAACCTTACGTCACTCAGGTTCTCAAGAAAGCGAGTGGGTCGTTGCCAACCTCAACTAATGTCGACTTGATGCTTGTTGCAGGTAGCGGCCCGCCGTTTTGGATGTCACGCCCAGGCATCCGAAAAGCTTGTAAGCCGTTCTCACTTGCACGGGCATGATGCGGCATGTCCCACCGTTTCCTAGTAGAGCCGCCAAGTTGCCGGTTGCAGCCCCGCTCAGAGACAGGAGCTTTACCCTCACAATCCGCGGCCAATCTGTGATCGCCTGCAGCAATTCGGGATGCACGGTTATCCTGCTCATGGCAGCTGTTGGAAAGCGCCCCGGGCCGAGCTTATGTCGATGGTGAGGGATCCGGTCTGCGGGATGACCATCGACGCGGCGGCGACGCCGCACCGCGCCGATTACAACGGTCAAACCTACCAATTCTGCAGTGCGGGCTGTCGCTCGAAGTTCGCAGCCTTGCCGGCGAAATATGTCAATGCCAAGCTCGCTCAAGTACCTTCACCTGCGCCGGCCTCGGTTTGGACGTGTCCGATGCATGCCGAGATCCGACGTCCGGGACCCGGATCATGCCCGATCTGCGGGATGGCGCTCGAGCCCGCGGAGCCTAGCGCCGACGAAGGCCCCAGCGCCGAACTGGCCGATTTCACCCGCCGATTATGGGTGAGCGCCGTGCTTGCGGTACCAATCCTGCTGCTGTCGATGGGCGCTGAGATGACGGGGCTGCATCTCGTCCCGAAGCTCTGGTCGTCATGGATGCAGCTCGCGCTGACCGCGCCAATCGTGCTGTGGGCAGGCTTGCCCTTTTTCCAGCGCGGTTGGGCATCGCTTGAGAGCCGCCGCTTCAACATGTTCACGCTGATCGCGGTCGGGGTCGGCGCGGCGTTCCTGTACAGCTTAGTCGCAACCGTCGTGCCCGGCGCATTCCCTGCAAGCATTCGCGTGCATGGTGGAACGGTTCCCGTCTATTATGAGGCGGCCGGCGTCGTGGTTGCGCTCGTGCTGCTCGGTCAGGTGCTAGAATTGCGCGCCCGTGCGGCAACTGGCCGGGCAATACGCGCACTGCTCAATCTGGCCCCCAAGACTGCGCGGCGCATCGCCGCGGACGGGGCCGAAAGCGACGTATTGCTGGGTGCGGTCGCAACGGGAGATCACCTGCGCGTGCGACCGGGCGAAGCAATCCCGGTCGATGGCGTGGTCCTTGCTGGCCGGTCTTCGGTCGATGAATCGATGCTCACCGGCGAGCCCGCTCCAGTGCCAAAAGCGCCCGGCGCGGCACTGACCGGAGGCGCGGTTAACGGCACCGGCAGCCTAATCATGGAGGCAAAGGCGATCGGCTCCGAGACTATGCTCGCCCGCATTGTCTCGATGGTGGCTGAGGCACAGCGCAGCCGAGCACCCATCCAGGCCGTGGCTGACCGGATCTCCGCGTGGTTCGTGCCGTTGGTGCTATTCGTTGCGGTCCTGACGTTCGTCGTCTGGAATTTGATCGGCCCGGAACCGCGCTTTGGCCACGCTCTGTTAAACGCCATCGCCGTCCTCATAATCGCCTGTCCCTGCGCACTTGGTCTCGCCACGCCAATGTCGATCATGGTGGGCACCGGACGCGGCGCTAAAGCGGGTGTGCTTGTCAAGAATGCCGAAGCACTGCAAGCTCTCGACTCCGTAGACACGCTGGTGATGGACAAGACCGGCACGCTGACCGAGGGCAAACCGAAACTGGTCGCGGTAGAGCCGGTACAAGGGTTCGCGAGTGCCGAACTCTTGGTACTGGCGGCGGCCGTCGAAGCTCGATCGGAGCATCCGCTTGCTGCGGCGATTCTCGCCGGTGCGCGTGAGCGCGGGCTTGCCTTTGAATCGGTCGAGAACTTCGATTCCCAAACGGGGACAGGCATCAGCGGCACAGTTGGCGGCCGCTTGGTTGTCGTTGGTAATGTTGCGCAGATGCGCCATGTCGGGGCATCGGTCGATACCCTGGCATTGCGGGCCGAACAGCACCGCAGCGACGGTGCGGGCGTGATACTAATTGCAGTCGACGGGCGCGCTGCAGGACTGATCGTCGTCGCCGACCCGATCAAGCCTTCAGCCCGCGAGGCCATCGCCGCGCTGCGCGCGGAGGGGCTGCGCATCGTGATGCTGACCGGCGACGGACGCGGTACTGCGCAAGCGGTGGCGAACGCCATCGGCGGGATCGATGAGGTCCATGCTGATCTCCGCCCCGCCGATAAGGCCGGGATAGTAAGCGAACTTAAGGCGAAGGGCGCACGGGTGGCGATGGCGGGCGACGGCATCAACGACGCGCCCGCACTCGCCGCCGCCGACGTTGGCGTGGCGATGGGCACTGGGACCGACGTCGCGATTGAGAGCGCTGGACTAACGCTGACCAAAGGCGACCTGTCAGCGATGGTCCGCGCACGGCGCCTTGCCCGCGCGACGATGGCAAACATTCGCCAGAACCTGTTCTTCTCCTTTTTGTTTAATGGCGTCGGCATACCGATTGCGGCAGGTGTACTTTATCCAATAGCCGGGATTCTTCTGTCTCCGATGTTAGCAGGGGCTGCGATGGCGCTATCGTCGTTTATCGTGGTCGCAAACGCGCTTCGATTGAATAATGTACGCCTCGAGAAGTGACCAACGACTATTAGCGAAACTGCGACACGTGCATTTCCGCAACAAACAATATCCGCTTAGAAATATTGAAGTGATTTCTGCAAGCGTTCGCCTTCATCCCAATCCCGCGGTCTTGGCAGACCTCACTGTGACCGCAGGCGGAGACATCGGGCCGCTTATGCCCGGACGTGTCGGGAGCGGCGGCGCCGAAGGAAGGCAATGATCGACGGCGACGCAGTCGCGATGGAAGCGGCGCATACCGTTCCGCTATAGAAACGGATCGAAACGGTGTTGGGTGCGTGACCTCCCCCGCAGCACGGTTGAGGCAAGTTTTTGCGTCATAAGCCTCAGGCGACCAAGGGAAGAGCATCTGCCATGACAGTGGGCCGCATATCGCATTCAACTCTAGCCCGGCGCGTCACGACCGCCGATGAAGCGGCTTCGTTCATTTCCGATGGCATGACCGTGGGGATGAGCGGCTTCACGGGTTCGGGCTATCCCAAAGCGGTGCCCGCCGCTCTCGCCGCGCGTATCGAGGCCGAGCATACAGCCGGCAAGCGAATGCGTGTGAGGGTCTGGACTGGTGCCTCGACCGGCCCCGAGCTGGACGGCGCGCTCGCCAAGGCGGACGGCATCGAGTTCCGCCTGCCCTACAATTCCGATCCGATTGCTCGCGAGCGGATCAATCGTGGCGAGATGGATTATCTCGACATGCATCTAAGCCAGGTCGCGCCTGTCGCCTGGCAGGGCTTCCTTGGGCCCCTCGACGTCGCCGTAATCGAAGTGTCTGGGATCCGTGAGGATGGCAGCCTCATCCCGTCCTCATCGGTTGGCAACAACAAAACCTGGCTCGATCGCGCGCATGGTGTGATCCTAGAGGTGAACAGGTGGCAGAACCCGGCACTCGAAGGGATGCATGATATCTATTATGGTACTGCATTGCCTCCGCATCGCATTCCGATCCCGCTCGTGCGCGCCGACGACCGGATCGGCGAGCCCTGGTTCCGGTGCGACCCGGACAAGATCCTGGCGGTCGTCGAGACCGATGCGCCCGATCGCAACGCGCCTTTCTCGCCGCCTGATGTAGCGGCTTCAGCCATCGCGGGACATCTCCTCGAATTCCTGACGCATGAGGTTGGTCGCCGTCGGCTGCCGCCTTCGCTGCTGCCGCTCCAATCCGGCGTTGGCAACATCGCCAACGCCGTCCTGACCGGCCTGCTCAACAGCCCGTTCGAGGACATGAAGGCTTATACCGAAGTGATCCAGGACGGCATGTTGGATCTTCTGGATGCGGGCAAGCTGCGCTTGGCGTCGGCCACCGCCTTCTCGCTGAGCCCCGAGGCGGCGGCACGGATCAATGCCGACATGGGCCAATATCGAGACCGGATGATCCTGCGCCCGCAGGAGATCAGCAATCACCCCGAACTGATCCGTCGGCTCGGCTGCATCGCGATGAACGGGCTCATCGAAGCCGACATCTACGGCAACGTCAATTCGACGCACGTGATGGGGTCGCGCATCCAGAACGGCATCGGCGGCTCGGGAGATTTCGCCCGCAATGCCTATATCTCCGTCTTCATGACGCCCTCAACCGTCAAGGATGGTGCGATCTCGGCGATCGTACCGCATGTCAGCCATGTGGATCATATCACACAGGACGTGCAGGTGATCGTGACCGAGCAGGGCTTGGCCGATCTGCGTGGTCTCAGCCCAAAGCAGCGCGCAGAACTGGTCATCGAACGCTGCGCCCATCCGGATTACCGGCCGGCATTGCGCGACTATTATCGGCGGGCCAAAGCCGGCTCTTACGGACTACAGGCCCCCATGCTGCCAGGTGAGGCGCTGGCCTGGCACCAGCGCTATATCGATACGGGCACCATGCGGGCCTGATCGAGAACAACATACCGTTCCGGTATGTTTCGAAACGAAGACAATGTTGGCGCAAAAGGGGTCAAGCGCGCATCTGCGCGGTGCCGGCTAACGGTCAGGCACCACCAGGACGCAAGCCATGTTCACGCTGAAGATCGCCTCTCTTTCCCTCATCGTCACTGCGGGCCTGCTGGCCGTGCCGGCTTTCGCCGAAACGGCCGCTATCCCGAGCTTCCGGTCGATCGAGTTGAGTGCCTACCCCGCCGCGATGGTGGATGACGTGCGCGCCGGCCTGGCCGCCCGTCTTCCGGCGGGTAGCTCGATTGACGATGCACGTGCACTTCTTCGCGGCTCCGGTGCGCATTGCCGGGTGCCGAAGGCGGACGGCGGAATGCGCTGCCGCTACAACGACATCCATATGCAGGACGACATCATGCAGGACGTCAGCTGGACGGTGGATTTCCGGACGGCGGACGACAAGGTCGCCTCCTTCACCGTCGCGCGCGACCCGGCTTCCGACTGATTGCGCGATCAACCTCCCCTGGGTCCCGCGAAACCCCGCTCTTTAATTTCGTGGCTCCTGCCCATGGCGAGCGGCCGGCCGTCCTCTGAAAAGAGGGCGGTCGGCCGTAACCGTCTTGTCGACGCCTTCTTCTCGCTGAAGACGCTCGCGGCCGCCTTTCTGGCTTATTACATCTCGCTCCGGATCGGGCTGGAGCGGCCCTACTGGTCGGTAATTACGTGCTACATCGTCGCCCAGCCGCTGGCCGGTGCGCTGCTTTCCAAGGGCCTGTTCCGCCTAATCGGCACCGTCATCGGTGCCGGCATGGCGGTCGTACTGGTGCCCAACCTGGTCAATACGCCCGAACTGCTGAGCATGGCGCTCGCGGTTTGGCTCGGCACCTGCACCTACGTCGCGGCGCTGGATCGGACGCCGCGCTCCTACATTTCGCTGCTGGCCGGCTACAGCGCGGTGATTGTGGGCTTTCCGTCCGTCGACACGCCCGGCGAGATTTTCATCGTCGCCCTATCGCGCGTGCAGGAGATCGGTATCGGGATCGTCTGCGTGTCCCTGGTGCATGCGCTGCTGTTTCCCCGTCCTGTCTGGCGGCAGGTGCGCGATCGCCTGGACCTGATCCTCGCTGACGCCGAAGCCTGGTCACTCGACGCGCTCGCTACGCCGGCCGCACCCGATGCGGTTCTTTGGCGGGACCGGCGGCGATTGGCGAACGATCTTCACGATCTGCACCTGCTGTCGGTCCATCTTCCCTACGACATGGCCAGCACCGTTATAGAGCCCGCCAGCTTGCGCAGCGTCGAGATGCAGCTCGGCAGGCTCTTGCCGCTCGCTAGCGCCGTCGAGGATCGTATCGAGGCCTTGCGGCAAGAGGATGCCTATACCTCACCGCTCACCGATCTGATCGAGGATGTTCGTGACTGGGTTGCGCGCGAGGCTCCGGGAGACGGCCTGCCGCTGATCGAGCGGGCCTGTGCACTGGAACCTACTCTGGATGCGCCGGAGGGCTGGGCGCAGCTGGTCCGCCTGAGTTTGTTAGACCGGCTAGCCGATCTGATCGAGACCCATGCCACCGTTCGCCAGTTGCGCAACCGGCTTGTCCGTGGCGCTTCTTCGGGGAGCCCTACCGCATCGATCCGCCCGCGCGACGCAGCGCGGCGGGTGCTTCACCGTGATCATTGGATGGCCTTGCGCGCCGCGGCGACGACGTCACTGACCGTCATCGCCGGCTGCACCTTCTGGATCGTCACCGCTTGGCCCGATGGTGCCACTGCGGTCGTGAGTGCCGCGATCATCTGCGCGCTCTTCAGCCATCTGGACGCACCGCTGCGTGCCGCGCGACGCGTGTTCCACGGAACCATTGGTGCGGCCATCGTCGCGGGTTTGTGCGCCTTCGTCCTGATGCCACGCGCCACCGATTTCGTGATACTCTGCCTGGTTCTGTCGCCTTTCCTCTTCCTGCTCGGCTGGTTGCTCGCTCGACCCAACAGGGCGCCATACGGGATCGGCGCAGTGCTGGCCTTTCCGGGATTAGCAGGCCTGAATGCGACCTATGGCAGTATGTTCGCAACGTTCGCGAACCAGGCAATCGCGCAGGTTCTCGGCTCGCTCGTGGCCTGTTTGATGCTGGGTGCGGTGCGCGCCACCGGTGCGGAAGGCACCGCGCGAAGGCTGGCCCGCGCGGGCTGGCGCGAACTCGCTCGCAAAACGGAGACAAGATCGGAGCCTGATACGCCGGCCTGGATCAGCCGCACACTCGATCGCATGGTGCTGCTCAGCCCGCACCTTGCCAATCTGGCGGAAGCCACATCGGAGGAACGGGACCGACTGCGCGACCTGCGGATCGGGATGGCGCTTGACGAACTTCAACGCGTTGGGATGAGCGTCGGCGAGCGGCAGGTGCGGCGCAACGATCTATTGAAGAACAGGCTGCGCGACCGATTCGTGTCCGCGCAGCGCATCGGTGTCCTGGAGACCGATCCTGCTTTGCAGCGTCTGCTCGACCGAACCCTTGCTAGCGCGAATGCTCTGCCGCCCTCGGCAGGCAAACGCAGTCTGTTGCTGGCGCTCGTCGGTCTTTCGCGCAACCTGTCGCCTTTGGCCTGAACTGTTATACCAATGGGGTCTATGGCGATCGATATACGGCAGCTACGATACTTTCTGGCAGTTGCGGCGGAGCGCAGCTTCACGCAGGGCGCTCGGCGGCTGAACATGGCGCAGGCACCGCTCAGTAAGCGCATCCAGGAGCTTGAGGAGGAATTGTCTGTCCAGCTCTTCGATCGAGAGAGCCGGCCCATCGCGCTGACGGCCGCCGGCAGGCTGTTGCAGGAGGAAGCGCTCCGCGTCGTGCGAGGGCTGGACCAGCTTCAGGCGACGATGCGGCGTTTCATCGCGGCTGAGCGACCGCGCTTCGTCATCGGGCTCGTGCCCTCCACCCTCTATGGGCGGCTGCCCGAAATCATTGCGCGGCTTCGCAAGGAGACCAGCGGGGTCGACATCGTCCTCGCCGAGATGGACAGCCTCGATCAGGTGGCGGCCTTGAAGGACGGGCGCATCGACGTCGGTTTCGATCGCATCATCGTGGATGATCCATGGGTCGTCCACATGGTTCTTCGAGAGGAGCCAATCGTTGCCGCGCTCCCTTACGGGCATGAATTTCTCGTGCGAGGCGGTGGCGTAAGTCTGGGTGAAATCGCAACTCTGCCGCTGATCGTGTACCCCGGCACACCCCGACCCAGCTATGCCGACCTGACCCTATCCTTCTTTCAGAACCGCGATTTAATGCCGGCGGGGATCATCGAGGTCAGAGAGCTGCAGACGGCGCTGGTGATGGTCGCGTCGGGCGCCGGGGCCTGCCTGATCCCGGAATCGGTCCAGCGCCTTGCGCGATCCGACATTGGTTATGCAGTGATGGAGGAAACCGTGACGGCTCCCTTCCTCCTCCGCCGCCGAATAGGGGAAATCCCGGATACCCTCCAGAAACTGATGCGCCTCTACGACTGAAGTGACCGTCGGGCAGATCGACCTATTCCTGGCATGACATACCTCTCCGGTATGATGTCAGAGGAAGACGATGTTGGTCTGCTCGCCAGGGGCGGCGCATGGCGGCCGTCGAACCGGCAGATGTGGATCGGGCCAAGCCCGGTCCAGGAGGAGGATGACATTATGATCTTCGCGAGTACCAACCCCTACACCGGCGAGGTCGTGAAGACATTCCCGGCAGCTACCGACGAAGACATCAAATCGGCGATCAACAGGGCCGATGCGACTTTTCAGGCCTGGCGCGGAACCAGCTTCGCCGAGCGCGCCAGGGTAATGCAGGCAGCCGCCGAAATTCTGCGCCGCGACATCGAGAGCTATGCACCCATCCTGACCCTTGAGATGGGCAAGCTGATCTCGGAGGCGAAGGCCGAGGTCGAACTGTCGGCCGCGATCTTCGAATATTATGCGAAGAATGCCGAGACCCTGCTTAGACCGGAGAAGCTTCCGGTCGCGACGCCGGCGGAGGGCGAGGCGATCCTCGTTTGTGAACCGCTTGGCGTGCTTCTCGCGATCGAGCCATGGAATTTCCCCTATTACCAGATCGCCCGCATCATCGCTCCGCAGCTGTCGGCAGGCAACACGATGCTGCTCAAGCACGCTGCGAACGTGCCCCAGAGCGCGCAGGCGTTCGAGAAGCTGATGGCGGAGGCGGGGTTGCCGGACGGAGCCTTCATCAATCTGTTTGCGGAGCATGAGAAGGTCGAGTTGATCCTGAGCGATCGTCGTGTCCACGGTGTTGCCCTCACGGGGTCCGAAGCCGCCGGCGCCGCTGTGGCCGCGACAGCGGGCAAGACGCTCAAGAAATCGACCATGGAACTGGGCGGATCGGATGCGTTCGTCGTGCTGAAGGACGCCGACCTCGAAAAGACTGTCAAATGGGCGGTGTTCGGCCGGCACTGGAATGGCGGTCAGGTCTGCGTTTCGTCGAAGCGGATGATCGTCGCCGATGAAATCTATGACGATTTCCTCACGCTGTATACGGAGGGTGTCGCCGGGCTGCGGATGGGTAATCCGTTCGATCCGGACACGACGCTTGCGCCGCTTTCATCGCAGAAAGCGGCGGACGATATCAAGGCCATGGTGCGCAAGGCTGTTGAGCATGGCGCGACCGCGACCGAGGTCGGGCCGCAGGCACCAAACCAGGGCGCTTTCGTCCGCCCGACGATCCTCACCAACGTTGGTGAGCAGAATCCTGCCCGTTACTGGGAGTTCTTCGGCCCAGTTTCGATGATCTTCCGTGCCAGCGATGAAAGTGACGCCGTGCGCATCGCGAATGACTCGCCTTATGGACTCGGCGGCTCCGTGTTCACGTCCGACACGGCGCACGGCGTGGAGGTCGCAAGGAAGATCTCCACCGGCATGGTGTTCGTAAACCACCCGACGATGGTCAAGGCGGACCTGCCGTTCGGCGGGATCCGGAATTCAGGCTACGGCCGCGAACTGCTCGGGCTCGGGATCAAGGAGTTCGTCAACCACAAGCTGATTGATGTCGTCGACATTGATGCCGCTTTCTGACGCACTGACAGGAGGATTTCATATCATGCAGAAGACCATGAAGGCCGCTGTGGTCCGTGAGTTTGGCAAGCCGCTCGTCATCGAGGAGGTCGCGGTGCGGATGCCCGGACCCGGACAGATTCTCGTCAAGATCGCCGCGACCGGCGTATGTCATACCGATCTCCATGCGGTCGACGGCGACTGGCCCGTCAAGCCCAATCCGCCTTTCATTCCGGGGCATGAGGGTGTCGGCCACGTCGTCGCGGTCGGCTCCGGTGTCACTCACGTCAAGGAGGGCGATCGCGTCGGGGTGCCTTGGCTTTACACCGCGTGCGGGCATTGCGTGCACTGCCTCGGCGGCTGGGAGACACTCTGCGAAAGCCAGGAGAATACCGGCTATTCGGTTAACGGTAGCTTCGCCGAATATGTGATCGCCGACCCGAACTATGTCGGCCATCTTCCCGATGGTGTCGACTTCGTTGAGATCGCGCCAATCCTGTGCGCCGGCGTCACCGTCTACAAAGGGTTGAAGGTCACGGACACCAAGCCCGGGGACTGGGTCGCGATCTCCGGCATCGGCGGCCTGGGTCATATGGCCGTCCAGTATGCCAAGGCGATGGGGCGTAACGTCGTGGCTGTCGACATCGACGACGCTAAGCTGGCTTTGGCGAAGGAACTGGGCGCGACCATGACTGTCAACGCGCTGCATGCCGATCCGGCCGCGTTCATCAAGAAGGAGATCGGCGGCGCGCAAGGCGTGCTGGTCACCGCGGTATCGCCCAAGGCATTTCAGCAGGCGCTCGGCATGGTCCGGCGCGGTGGGACCGTCTCACTCAACGGGCTGCCACCTGGCGACTTCCCACTATCGATCTTCGATACCGTGCTGAAAGGCATCACGGTGCGTGGCTCGATCGTCGGCACACGGCTCGACCTTCAGGAATCGCTCGACTTCGCTGCTCAAGGGAAAGTCCGCGCGACCGTGTCGACGGATACGCTGGAAAACATCAACGACGTTTTTTCGCGAATGCATCACGGCGAGATCGAAGGGCGGATCGTGCTCGACTTAGAGCAGAACGCAGCCCCGGCCGGGACGCCGGCGGAGCCACTTGCGTCAATCACATAACGGGCGAATGCCGCGCTGCCGCTATTGTCGAATAGCTATTTTCCACGCTGTTGTGAGCCTTCGCTGGCGACGCTGGATTGGGAATGAAGCAAGTCTACGCCGAGCACATCGGCTTCAACTGCTCTTTCACCGGCGGAACGTCGTCGGCGGGCGGCCGCCTGACCCGGGTTCAGCGACATTGTCCATGCCGTAGTTTTTCGCGCGGAACACCGCTACGTCCCCTCGGCGAACGATTCGCTGGCGCCCCGATTGAGAGATTGCCGCTTCAGCTGCTCAGGCGAAGTCTGCCGGTAGCGAACGTCACGGTCGAGCATATCGGACAGATGGCGGCCATTTCGTTGCAAGAGAGGTATTCGGCCCGAGAACCGGCACTTCCTTCCGGCCAGTCCAATCTTGGTCGACGAGGAACCGCGGCGAGTTCGGCCGGATCACACGTCGCGGTCGTCGGCAATTTGCGATCGGGGTCGACAGGGCAAAAAAACATTTCGCCCGCGCCCAATACGAAGTCGTCATGCTCGCCGGTCGGGCTGACGAACCCGAGATCAGGATGTTGTACGGCGGGTCGGCGAAGATGTAGGCGGCGCGTTTGTAGCTTGACGTAGGTCTCAGCGTCGGTCGCGTCGCCGCGCAACAGGCGATGAGCCCAAGCTGCCACAGTCGCCGGGCCGAGTGACGGCCGTGCCGCCGCCCGGCGCCAGATTGGCATCGTTCGGCTGTGCTCACAAAATCAGGTCCATTCGCAGCGCGGACGCTCGAAATCGGCCGCTTTGTCTGTGCATGGCGCGACGGCCGGCTTGTTTCGATGGCAGGCGAATGGATGAAGGCCAGACCGTTCACAGGGGTGAGCGGCGTGTGTACCCATCCCCACCATCGCGGACGCGGCTATGCCGCTGGACTTATGCGAGAAGTTGCTCGCGGAATATTGGAACAGGGCGAAAGGCCCTTTTTGCGCGCCTTCGCGACAATGTCGGCGCGATAGCGCTCTACGAGAAGTTCGGCTTTGTTACCCGATGGCAACCGATTCTGATGGTCTTTGAGCGCGCATGGAGACTACGACATTCTTTCACCAGATCTTGCTTCAAGAAGGGGCCTTCTTCATGAAAGCAAAGACTGCCCGCTTTTCCCTCAATCTCGTCACGTAGCTCAAGGGCGCTGTTGTCAGAGCAATTTTATTAGGACTTTTGGAAGCGAGCTCCTTCGATGTTTTGTTCCGCATCGAAGGCAAAGGAAGAGTTTATTCGGAAATCAGCCAGACGAGTTCGCAGGCACTGACAGCGGCTTGACACTAGCGGGGGGGGTAAGTTGGTCCGACAATACCCGCTCGACTTCGCTCCACATCAGAGCGACAGCACAAGTCGACCCGCTGCTGAGCGTGTTGGGCTCCGCGAGGGTGATCGCCGGGGCTGTGGCTGGTGGGAGCGCCCTTCGACTAAGCTCAGGACAAGGCGCCGCGCCCGCCGGAGACCATGTCATGCCACGCCTCAGCGACACCCAGACCATCCTGCTCTCCACCGCAGCGCAGCGGGAGGATCGGAGCCTCTATCCCCTGCCCGGCACGCTGAAGCCGAGCGGCGGGTTGTCGAAGGCGCTCGCGGCGCTCACTGCCGCCGGCCTGATCGGAGAGCGCGAGACCAACGTATCGGCGGCGGTCAGCCGCACCGATGGCGACCTCCGCTTCGGCCTGTTTGCGACCGATGCGGGGCTCGCGGCGATCGGCATCGAGCCTGACGAAGTGGACCCGCCTGCGCCAGCCCAGCCGCCTGCCTTTGCCCCCTCGCCTGCCCGTTCCAACAAGACCGCCGCGGTGCTCGACCTGCTGCGCCGTGAGGCAGGTGCCACCTTGACCGAGCTCATCACCGCGACCGCCTGGCTACCGCACAGCACCCGGGCAGCGCTGACCGGCTTGCGTAAGAAGGGGCATGCGATCGAACGGTTCAAGCGGGACGGCCAGACCTGCTACCGCATCGGCGCGGCCGCATGAGCGCTGCGGTCGATCGCCAGCTTGGCGCCTTGCCTGAGCTCAGCAGTACGGAGCTGCGCGACCTCTGGCGCCGGCTGGTCGGCGAGGTCGTGCCGCGGGTGAGCCCGAGCCTGCTACGGCTGGCACTGGCCTGGGAAATCCAGGCGCGCGCCTATGGCGGCGTGTCGAGAACGACGCGCGCCCGCCTCGACCAGCTCGCTCGCGGCGCCACCCGCACCACCACGCCCGCCGCCGGCATGCGGCTGGTGCGTGAATATGGCGGTAAGGTCCATGTGGTGATCGTCGGCGAGGATCAGGCGATCCACTGGGACGATCGCCAGTGGAACAGCTTGAGCGAGGTCGCGCGCGCGATCACCGGCACGCGCTGGTCGGGACCGGCCTTCTTCGGGCTCAAACGCAAGGTGGCGGCATGAGCGCGGGGACTGCTCAGCGGGTTCGCTGCGCGATCTACACGCGCAAAAGCTCGGACGAAGGGCTCGAACAGGGCTTCAACAGCCTCGATGCGCAGCGCGAGGCATGTGCCGCTTATGTGCTCAGCCAGGCAAGCGAAGGCTGGGCGGCGCTGCCCGACCGTTATGACGATGGCGGCATCTCAGGCGGCACGCTCGAGCGGCCCGCACTCAAGCGGCTGATGGCCGATGTCGAGGCGGGCAAGATCGACGTGATCGTCGTCTACAAGGTCGATCGGCTCAGCCGCTCGCTGTTCGACTTCGCAAAGCTCGTCGAGGCGTTCGAGAAGGCCGGCACCTCGTTCGTGTCGATCACCCAGTCGTTCAATACCACCAGCAGCATGGGGCGGCTCACCCTCAACATGCTGTTGTCGTTCGCCCAGTTCGAGCGCGAGGTCACCGCCGAGCGGATCCGCGACAAGATTGCTGCCTCCAAGGCAAAGGGTATGTGGATGGGCGGCGTGCCGCCGCTCGGCTATGCACCCGATGGGCGGAGCCTTGCCATCATCGAGGAGCAAGCCACGCTCGTGCGGCTGTTGTTCGCCAAGGCGCTGGAGCTGGGAACGGTGGGCGCGCTGCAGGAGTGGCTGGACGACAAGCGGATGCGGCTGCCGCGGCGTACGCTCGCCATGGGCCGGGTGATCGGCGGCGGACGGTACGAGCGAGGTCCCCTCTATGCGATGCTGAGAAACCGCATCTACGTGGGCGAGATCGTCCACCGCGGCGCAACGTTCGCCGGGCAGCACCTGCCGATCGTCGATCGCGAGACGTTCGACAGGGTGCAACTCCTGCTCACTGAAAACCGGCAGGGTCGCACTTATCGACGCGCTGCAAGCCCGGCGCTGCTTGCCGGGCGGATCGTGGACAGGCAAGGCGTGCCGCTCCTCTGCTCGCATGCATCCAAGGGAATGCTGCGCTACCATTATTATGTCAGCCGCGACCGGCAATGCGGCGTGAGCCAATACGGGCTGAGGCTGCCGACCAGCGCGATCGAGCGGCCGGTGGTCGACCGCATCCTCGCACTGTTCGCCGATCCGCTCGCTCTCATGACCGACCTTGGTCTGAAGGTCGACCATCTCGAACTGCTCGGCGACAAATGCGCGCACCTTCGGGCGCTCCCGCGCGCCAGCCAAGCCCAGACGCTGCTCTCCCTGGTTGAGAAGGTGCAGGTCGGCGACGAGCAACTTGTCGTGCAGCTCGACCGTGCCAGGCTCGCCGAGCTGCTCGAGGTGCGGGCGGGTTGTGCTGCGGCGCCGATCACCCTTGCGATCGACGGCCAGTTCCGCAGGGGGAGGACCACCCGGCTCGTCACGCGCGACGGGCATCCGATCGCACCATTGACCGACCCCTCGCTCACCCGGCTGATCGCCAGGGCGCACGGCTGGTGGGCCGAGCTCAGGAGGGGCGAGATGACGCTCACCGACCTGGCCGGGCGCGAGAAGGTGACCGCCTCCTACGTGACCCGCGTGCTGCGGCTCGCATTCCTCTCGCCCCTGATCATCGAGGCTGCGCTTGCCGGCAGGCTCCGCGATGGGATCGATGGCACCAGCCTCACGCTCAAGCTTACCATATCACCCGACTGGCGCGAGCAGGACGCCATGATCAGGGGCCCGGCCTAATGAGCTGGATGGGGGGTGCGCGAACGCTGTCGTATCAAACTGTCTGGCATCGCACCGGTCGCCACCTTGTCGGCTCAGGCTCGGGAGCAGCTCAAAACGCACTCGCAGAGGTGTGAGACCGGCTACTCACGGTGGAACTGACCCACTTCCGGCCGCTCAGCGACTACGAGGCACCGCCAGAACTCCGCCGCTCGTTCAGCATCACCGACGGCCGTTCAACCACATTTCCGAACCGCCGGTTTACCGGGCCTACATACGCTCGATTGGCTGATCCGGCCCGATGGAGATGATCGATGGGTCATTCGTCGATGGACCCCGCCTTTCACGAACTTCGACCCTGGAACGAGGGCCGGCTTATCGGTGCGAAGCGGGCGCTGAAACAGCAACAGGTCTGGGCCATTCGCTTCTGGCTCGACCAGCATAGACGACTGCGCGACCGAGCGCTGTTCGACTTCGCTATCGACAGCAAGCTGCGCGGCTGTGATGTGGTCAAGGTGCGGATCGGCGATGTAGTTTCCGGCGGGCGCGTCCGTGACCGCGCCGTTGTGGTTCAGCAGAAGACCAAACGTCCGGTTCAGTTCGAGCTGATGGATACGGCACGAAAGACGATGCGGGCATGGTTGGAGCGACGCCGCGGGACGCTGAACGACTTCGTCTTCCCGAGCCGAAACGACTACATGGCCCACATGAGCACGCGGCAATATGCCCGCCTCGTGCAAGAGTGGGTGGTCGGCATCGGCCTTCCGGCTCAGGATTACGGGACGCACTCGCTTCGGCGCACGAAAGCATCGATCATCTACAAGGCGACTGGCAATCTCCGCGCCGTCCAGATCCTGCTCGGCCATGCCAAGATCGACAGCACGGTGCGCTATCTGGGCGTTGACGTGGAAGACGCTTTGGAACTGGCAGAACGCACTGAGGTCTGAGCGGACCAGTGCCGGTCACTCGGGCCCGCTTCGGCGTTTCCGGGAGCAGCCGATTGTTCATCGAGCTTCCACCTCCGATTTCTTGCGGTTCGATGTGCTGCCGCGTAGCCGCACTTTGAATGGCAACCTACGTCGCCCTCCTCCGCGCCGTGAACGTCGGCGGCATGGGGGAGCGACCTATGGATCGCCTCGTGCGATGTGCGTCGAAGCCGGTTTCACCACTCCTCGGATCTGCATCGCCAGCGGCAACGTCGTGGTCACGACCGATCGAGCGAGCAGGAGATCCGGACCGCGTTGGAGGAACGGCTCTGCGAGTATGCCGGTAAATTCGTCGCGTGGTAGTGCGCTCGGAAGCGAAATCGCGGACGCGCTCTGGCGGAACCTTTTCTGGGCTATCGCAGAACGCGTTTTTGAACGTACGTTAAGGCAGGGCGGCTAATTCGTGGTCCGCAGCGGCCTGAACTGCTCGCGGGGCTTTTCGATATCGCTCCACAGATAATCGCCGGTGTGCCGCAGCGTCTCGTCCCCGTCCTCCTCGATGGCGCAGAGGTTGACCGGCCCACCGACGAGGTTCACTCCGAACAGGAGCAGGGCCGTCGCCAGCGAGGAGCTGCGCTCGGCATCGGCGGACGTAGCAACGGCAGGTCGACAGCCACAGCGTTGGCGCTACCGGGCGGCTGCCGCGGATGGGTCTGACCAACCCAGCCCCAGTGCCTTCTGGACGGCGATGTAGCTGTTGGTCAGTTGCGCCGTCGCCTGTGCGACCGAGATCGTGGCGGCGTAGCGCTGCCGCTCGATGTCGAGCTGGTCGGTCACCGTACTGGTGCCCGCCTGGACCCGCAACGCGTTGAGTTGCGCCGACCGTTGGGCGGAGCGTTCCGCCTCCACCAGCTGCGCGAGCTGCTGCCGCCGGTTGCCGAACTGCGACAGGCTGTTCTCGGCGTCCTGCAACGCGCTCAGTACCGTTTGGCGGTACTGCGCCTCGGCCTCGTCGCGCTGCGCCTGCGCTTGCCGGACCATCGCGCGGTTGCGTCCGAAATCGAGGAACGACCAGCTGAGCTGTGGCGCGAGCAGAGCGGTAAACTTGTTCGGGTTCACCACGTCGCCGATCGCGGTGCCACCCAGCCCGAGGATCCCGGTAAAGCTGATTCTAGGATACATCTTCGCCGTCTGGACCCCGATCTGCGCGGTGCCGGCGGCGAGCGCGCGTTCCGCCGAGCGCACGTCGGGCCGATGAGCGATTAGGGTCCCGGGATCGCTGATCGGCACGCTGGCGGGTGGTAGCGGCACCGGCACGACAACAACCAACGTCGCGTCGAGGGCGCCCGGCGCGCGGCCTGTCAACACCGCAAGCTGATTGCGGTACTCGTCGATCTGAGCGCCGAGCGGCAGGTTCTGCGCATCGGTCTGATTCAGCTGGTTCTGAAGCCGCTCGACGTCGAGCGCGGTCGCGGTGCCTGCTGCATAGCGTTGCCGGGTCAGTGCCAATGCCTGTGTCTGGAGCTTGGTGGACTGGGCGTTCAGGGCGGCGCGGTGCTGGACATCCCGCAAATTGACATAGGCTTGGGCGACCTCCGCCGACAGGCTGACCTGCGCGTCCGCCAGATCGGCGAACCGCTCCGCCACCGTGGCGCGGGCACTTTCGGCGCCGCGACGTCCGCCCCCGAACAGGTCGGGTTCCCACGAGGCGGTGCCGCCGAGATTATAGAAGTCGAACGAGGTGTTGGTGCTGGTCCCACCCTGCGCCGAACCCGACGTACCGGCGATGTTTACGTCGGGTATCTTGGCGTGGAGGTAGCTGGCGGACGCGCTGACCGAGGGAAGCTGGTTCACCTGCTGGGTGCGCAGTTGTGCGCGGGCCTCGCGGATCGTCGCCTGCGCCCTGTCGATCTGCGGGCTGTGCGCCAGCGCGTCGTCGACCAGCGCGGTCAGCGTCGGATCCCCCAGCGCCTCCCACCACCGCGTCAGGCCGGGGGCGGCATTGAAGGCCGGGTCCTGTGCGCGGACGAACGTGCCGCGCGTGACCGCATCGGAGGCGACCCGGGGCGCTCCGCCGTAATTGGGACCGACGGTGCAGCCGGCCAGCAGCCCAAGGCAAAGGAGGGGAAGCTTTTTCATCAGTGCACCGCTGCCGGCTTGGCGTTCTTGGAAAGGGGACGGAGGAACAGGACGAGCGGCAATGTCGCCAGCGTCGCCACGCCCATCAGCCAGAAGATGTCGTTGTACGTCATCACATAGGCTTGACCCATGATCTGCTGGCCAAGCTGGGGCGCGGCCATTGTGATGCCGCCGTTGCTGCTGACATAATGCTGCACAGCATAGGAGTTGGCGTTGAGGGACTCCTCGATGCGCCGCTCGTGGAGCCACAGCCGCTTGTCCTGAAGGATGGAAATCGCGGCCAGAGCTAGGCTGCCTCCCATGTTGCGCATCGCGTTGAACAGCCCCGACGCATCGCCCGCATCCTCGCGCGGCACCGATTGCACCACCGCTTGGCTGAGGAACATGAAGGAAAGGATCTGGCCGAACCCGCGCATCAGCTGACCGTCGGTGAAATCATGACCCACCGAAAGGCTGTTGAGGTGGGAGTTGATGATCGCCGACAGGCCAAGCAGCGTGATGCCCATCGCCACAGCGATGCGGATATCGACGTGCTTCAGCAGGATGGGGACCATGGCCATCACGAACAGGCTCGGAATGCCCGAGATCATGACCACCAGGCCGGACTGAAGCGCGTTGTAGCCCGACACGTTGGAAAGGAACTGCGGGATGACATAGGACGTGCCGTACAGCGCGATGCCAACGAACACGCCCATCACCGCCACCGACCCGAACTGCCGGTCGAGGAGCAGCGACAGCTTGATGACCGGCCGCTTGGCGAAACGCTGCCCCACAAACAGGCAGATGAACCCCAACACGCTGACCGCCGTCGTGATCTGGATGAGCGAACTGTCGAACCACTGTTCGCGCTGTCCCTCCTCCAGCACCACCGTCATGCCGCCGAGCCCGAAGGCGAGCCCGGCGATGCCGAGCCAGTCGGCCTCGGCGAGCTGGCCCAGCTTGGCCTTTTCGTGCGGCAGGCCGACCAGCAGCAGGATCACCAGCGCCGCGCAGAGCGGGACGTTGAGGAAGAAAGCGTAGTGCCAGCTGATGTTTTCGGCCAGCCAGCCGCCGATCACAGGCCCGATCACCGGGCCCATGATCGCGGTGACGCCGAACAGCGCGGTGCCGATAGGCTGCTGTCTGCGCGGCAGGCGCTGGGCGATGATGGTCTGCGCGGTCGGGATCAGCGCCCCGCCGGTGATGCCCTGGCCGGCGCGGCCGAAGATCATCATGCCCAGGTTGGTCGAGGTACCGCAGACGATCGAGAACAAGGTGAACAGCACGGTGGTGCCGAGCAGCAGCGTGCGCAGCCCAAGCACCCGCTCCAGCCAGCCCGAAAGTGGGATGATGATGATCTCGGCGATCAGATAGGCGGTCGAGATCCACGTGCCCTCGGTGCCGCTGGCCCCGATTTCGCCCTGGATGGTCGGCAGCGCCGAGTTGACGATCGAGATGTCGAGGGTTGCCATCAAGGCGCCCAGCGTTCCCGCAGCCACTGCCATCCATGCCGCGGCGTCGGCTTTTTCCGCGCTTCCCGACGCTCTCGATTTGGATCCGGCTCCCGCCGCCGCCGCCATGTCAGTTCCGCTTGTCGAGGCGCTTCTGCTCGTCCTCGATATGATCAAGATCGCCCTTGGCGCCGATGGTGTCTACCGCCACCTTCACCGACAGGCCCGGCACGAGCAGCTTGCGTGCATCCGGGGTCGCCTCGATGCTGATCCGCACGGGCACGCGCTGGACGATCTTGGTGAAGTTGCCGGTGGCGTTGCTGGGTGGGATCAGGGAGAATTGCGCGCCGGTGCCGGGCGACACGCTTTCCACCCGCCCGCGCAGTTCGATGCCGCCAAGCGCATCGACCTCGATCGTCGCCGGTTGCCCGACCCGCATCAGGCCGAGCTGCGTTTCCTTGAAGTTGGCGGTGACGTAGAGCTTGGTGACCGGCACCAGCGACATGAGCCGGGTGCCGGCCTGGGCATATTGGCCGATAGTCACGGTCTTGTCGCCGATGCGGCCGTCCATCGCGGCACGGATCAGGGTTGCCCCAACATCGACATTGGCGGCGGCCAGCTGCGCGCGCGCGCCCTGCGCCTGCGCCTGCGCCTCCCGGATCTGCGCCTGGTAGGTGCCGATCCGGCGCTGCTGCATCACGACCTGCGCCGCGGTGGCGCGTGCATTCTCGCGCGACTGCCCGGCAGTCGAACTCAACTGGGCCAGCTGCGAGCGCGTCTCAGCGCCGCTGACCGCAAGTGGTGCGTAGCGCCTGACTTCGGCTGCATCATAGCCTGCCTTTACCTCGTTGGAGGCAAGCTGTGCCCGGGTCTGCGTGATCGTCGCATATTGTTCGCGTATCGACGCGCGCGCGCTGTCGGCGCTCGCCTGCGCCTGGGCGATCTGCGCGCGCGCCTGATCGGCCTGTGCCTGGTAATCGCGCGCGTCGATGCGGATCAACGGCTGCCCGGCCTTTACGTCCTGGTTGTCCGCGACCAGCACCTCGGCAACGTAGCCGTTGACCTTGGGCGCGACGGTGACCGCATCCGCTTTAATATACGCGTCGTCGGTGCTCTGCACATACTTGCCGCGTGTTTCGTAGTGGGTAAACCAGATGGCGATCGCGACGACCACCACGATCGCGATCACCAGCAGGATGATCTTGGCACGGCCGCTCAGCTTCTTCTTCGGCTTGTCGTCGGCGTCGCCATTGTCACCGGGGTCTTTGCCGTCGCCATCCGGCTGCGACGCCCTGGCGTTGCGACCATCATTGTCGCTCTTGTCGTCATGCGAGGCCGGGTCGTTCCCGTCCTTGGGGGCGCCAGCGCTGTTAGGGTCGTCGGTCATAGCAATCCAGTTCGGGAAGAAGCATCTACGCGGCCGGCGATCACCGGCCGTCATGCCGAAAATTGGAAAGTGCTTCGGCTACATATCAGGCAGCTGTTAACCGATCATGCGCGATCCTGAGGCTTTCCAGGCGGCATAGATGCGGCGCTTGGCGCTGTCGGACGAAAAGGCATCGGCATCGTTCGCGGGTTCGGGCTCGATGGTTTTCCAGGCCGCGGAATCGTCCATCAACTCGGCGAGCATCTGCCTTCCCCGATACACCCGGCTTCGCAACGTCCCGGCCGGGATGCCCATACCGGCGGCGATGTCTTCATACTGGCTCGTCCCACCGTCGACGGCCGCGAGCGCTTCGGCCTGCGCCACCGGCAGCTTCGCGATGGCAGCCTTCAGGTCCGCGAAATGCAACCCCGTTTCCTGGCTGGCCGGCGCCGTCAGCAGGCGGCCGAGATCGTCGTCCGACATGTCGACCTGACGCTTGTGACGGCGAATACCCGACAGGAAGATATTGCGGGCGATGCGAAACAGCCACGCCTTGTAATTGGTCCCCGCCGCGAACCGGTCCCGTGCGGTCCAGGCACGCAGCAAGGTGTCCTGGACCAGGTCGTCGCGCGCGGCCTCGCTGCCGGTCAGCCGGTACGCATAGCGGAGCAGCGCGTCACGCGCGCCCTGAACCTCGGTAGTGAAGTCATACGCCAGGCCGGCGCTGCTACGCTTAATCGCTTCTGCGTTCATGCCCAATCCCGCCGCGCACCGCGCAGGATGCGACAAATACACGGAACAGTGTACTTACAACGACAGAGGTGTCAAGCCATACCGACGCACAAACCGGCATGGTTCGCACAACCTTGCATCGCGCCGCCGGCCGGTCCGATCAAGGCGGAGCTGTGCTGCATGACCACGGGGATAGCCGTTGTCGCGATTTGCTCCAGCGCCGGGTCGGTGCCGTTCGCCGCATGGGCTTGCTGGAGCGCAAGCATTCATGAACGCGCCTGCAAGGCCGCGAGCCGTTGCCGCCCGTCTTGCGTCAAGCCCTAAATACCCCGAGAAGGGTATTTCTCCATGCGAACGGCCGCCCAGCGATTTTTGAGGCCGAACGCTGTTCAAGGCAAGTTTGGCAGTTGACCGGTTGTCGCTGCTTCCCGAAGCGGGTCAAACTGGGGGCCAGCCGCCGGTCTGCAGGAAAGGTTCTATGGCTGAGATCAAACCTGGGCGGCGGCTTGGTCGCCCCACGCTCGACGAGGCTGCAGCCTTGCGCGAAACATTCCTGGATCGAGCTTTCGATATGTTGTGCGAGCGCGGCGTACACGGCTTTTCCATAGATGCGCTGGCCAAGGTAAGTGGCGTGACGAAGCGCACCATTTACCGTCATTACAAAAGCAAGAACGCCCTGATCGAAGCCGTCGTGGAACGGCGAGCCCTTCGTCTCACGCAGATCGACGATTTACGCGATCGGGCAGACCTGTTGCCCGTCGAACGATTGCGGTTGTGGGGATTGAGAATTTTCCGACAGCTCTCGGGAGATGACGCGAAACGGCTAAGTCTGTTGTTGCGCTTTGCCGGTCTGACCGAACCTTGGGCCGCCGACATGCTCGACGTCTGGGCGAGGCGGCTCATCGCATCGGCGAGCACTCTTGTCGTGGCCGCTCAGGAAAGCGGGAACCTTCGGCGCTGCGATCCCGAAATTCTTGTGTTCCTGCTGCTGGACCTGATCGATGGCCTGTTCAATCGAATGAGTTATAGTGGGCAAACCAGAAACCCGCTCGATGACGCGAGCCTTGACCACTATTTTCAACAGCGCTGGCTCTCATTTTTGCAGCTGGCGCGGCCGGATTGGTCCAACCCATGATTATCGACTTTCACGATCTGCAGCTTCGGACTTGATCGATCGCGCAACAAAGCCGGGAGCAGGCCATTACCTGCCGAGAGGTTGGACCCGGCAAGCGAGCAAGTCTCAGCGTATCGCCCTTTCTCCGATCGGCCCGGCAACCGCGTGATGGCGCTGTTCTCGGCCGCGCCGCTGCCGGGCGACCCGTTGCAGGGAGCAAGCGGCGTCGCGGCCGAGAAGGTACGCCTCGGAAGCCGGGAGCTCTTCATCTTCTATCTCGATGGTGACGTGATGGCATGGACGGCCCCTGCACCAGCGTAGCTGTGCAATGATGCGGCCGTAGAGCCACGTCTAGAGGAGCCGTCCCATGCCGCAGGATGTTGTTACCGTCGGAGTCGATCTGGCGAAGAACGTGTTCCAGGTTCATGCGATCGGCGCGGATGGCAAGGTGCTGGTGCGCCGGCAGCCGGCGTGCCGACGTGCTGAAGTTCTTCTCGGCGCTGCCACCGTGCCTCGTCGGCATGGAAGCATGCGCATCGGCACATCACTGGGACGCGAGTTGATCGCGCTTGGGCACGACGTGCGCCTCATGCCCCCGGCTTATGTGAAGCCGTACGTGAAGCGAGGCAAGACCGATGCAGCGGACGCGGAGGCGATCTGCGAGGCGGGGACCCGGCCGACCATGCGGTTCGTGGCGGTGAAGACGACGGAACAGCAGGCCGTGCTGATGCTCCATAAGACTCGCGACCTGCTTGTCCGGCAGCGGACCGGGCTTATCAACGCGTTGCGCGCCCATCTTGCCGAGTACGGCATCATCAGCAGCAAGGGCCCGGGCGGTGTCACCGTGCTGATGAAGGTGCTGCATGAGGCGCAGGAGCGGCTACCGGCGCACGCGCGATCGGCTCTCCACACGATCGGCTTGCAGCTCCGCGCGATCGCGAGCGCGGTCGACAGGCTCGAGGCTCAGATCCTGGCCTGGCACCGTTCTGATGCTGCGAGCGAACGGCTCGCCACCAATCTGAGCCGCGCGGCGAGCGTCAATGGCGCGATCCCGACGCAGCTTCCGCAGGCAACCTTCAGACCGTCTGCATCGCCGCCTCGTGCTCCATTACCTGAGGGCGTTGGACCGGTACCGCAACGCGACACCAGCCAACATTTCGACGCGGCTGCACTCGATTGTATTTATTACCGACCATGCCAACGCTATGAACGAAAGTCTATTTACACCAAATGTTACTCGAAAGCGGCCTTGCTGCTTTCCACCCCTTCCGGCCGTAGGGGGACGCGCGGCAATCGCCCATTTGAGGGCGTTCCGCGATGTTTGCAGAGCCGTTAGAACCCGCGACAAAATGTGATGACAATGCCGGAGCTATCGCGGTGAGCAAGCAGGCCTTGATAATCGTGGACATGCAGGTGGGGCTTTTCGCTGGTCCGCGTCATGATGCCGAAGGATTATTATCTCGGCTCGATGCCCTGGCAGTTAGGCTGCGCGCAAAGGGCGTTCCGATCATCTTCATCAAGCATTGCGGGCCGGAAGGAACGGCGCTTCACCCCTCCCAGCCGGGGAACGCCATCCACCAAAGCCTCACGGTAGATCCCGCCGATACGACTATCGCCAAAGCGTCGTGCGACGCATTTCTCGATACCTCGCTCGCTGAGACACTTACGCGCCTGAATGTCGATGAGCTTATCGTCACCGGCTGTGCCACGGATTTCTGCGTCGATACGACAATCCGGACGGCGCTAGCGCGTGGATATAAGACGATCGTCCCTGCGGACGGCCATACAACCGGAGATCGTACCTACCTATCAGCACAGAAGGTGATCGAGCATCATAATGCCATCTGGGCAGAGTTCATTTCGCCCGTTGGGCCGGCCCTCCTCTCTCGCTGCGACCAGCTGGGCACGGAAACATCCTGACGCCTATCGCCGCAGTAGCGGCCGCTTAGGCTCGATAGCCATCTCCCGGAAGCGAACTTTCGCACGTCATGTGGTATAAGGCACGCATGGCCCTTCATACGCCCTCCCATCCTTTGCCGACGAAACTGGCGAAGGCCGATGCTATTGAAGTGGCGGCCCTATACGACCGTTGCGCCGACTATTTCCTTTTGCAGGATGGCTTGGCGCCCACACTCGCCGACGCTGATGAGCTTTTCATCGGCTTGCCGTCAGAAAAGGAGGCCCGTGATCAAACCGTTTTGGGCTGGAGAGGTGACGACGGACTTCATGCTGTTGCGGCGATTCTTCGCGATTATCCACGGGATGGCACATGGTATCTCGGCCTTATGATCGTGGAGCCCGCACACCGCGGCCTCGGTCTCGGTAGGGCGATCTATGGTGAGATCGAGGATTGGGCCGCCAAAAGGGGGGCGACGGAAATCCGATTGGCTGTCTTAGAAGCAAATGAGGCAGGGGAACGCTTTTGGCGCTCCCTTGGATTTGGCGAAGTGCGCCGGGTCGGCCCGGACGCGTTCAAGATCAAGAGCCATCGCCGGATCGAACTTAGCCGACATCTCGCTGGCAGTTTCGGTGCGAATGGAAGCCAATAGCTGTCCGTCGGCGGTCTATCCAAAGCGGAAGCCAGAAACGGTTGGGCAACGTTCGTCTCTGGAGCGAAATTCAACTGTCTTTTTTGATTGACGGCACAGCGTCGCTCGCGATCAAAGTCTTGCCCAAGGGAGGGCGACCGAAAATTTGGCTGGCTTTGGCGGACGCAGCTCGCGGACCCACCATTGGCCTTGCGCCCTTCGCTCATGCCACAGATGATCGCGGCGCCACGACTCAGGAGAGCAAACCGTGAAGCTGATCCTCGCGCTGACCGCCGCGGTCATGATGACCACGCCGGTGCTCGCCGCGCCATGTCGCGATGCGAAGGGCCATTTCGCCAAGTGCCCGCCGGCCGGAAGCGCATCGGCCGCTGCAGTGACGAAGGACAGCAAGGGACGCTGCCACGGCACGGGCGGCAAGTTTGTTGCCTGCCCAAAATAGCTGCTGATCGAGCTTGAAGCCCAGGCGTTAGGACGGCGGCTGCGTTAGGCTCCCCCTGAGCGTCGCTTTGGGCGCATACGGGCTGCCCATCGGGATCTGTGGCGTCTCGCAGACCCTTACTGAGGCCGTAGCCTCGCTGGCCTAGGATCGCTGACGCACGAAGTTCGTCCGGAGCGCGCCATTAACGGTTGCGAGAAGGACTACGGCCAACGGTAGGACCGCCGTGTATTGTCGTGGTCAAGCCGATCCAGCTTGCGAAGCGTTCCTTTTATGTTCTAGCTGGGTTTGCGCCCCGCTAGGCGGTCGAAACACCGCTGGAGCATGAGACATGCAGCACGACGTGCGGCTGAGGGCCGCGGCGCGAGCGATCTCTGACGCTTGCTATCCGTCCGAGGAATGGTCGCAGACCGGCTTCGAGGAAGCAGACCGGTTCCGGATCGTGCATTATCGCCAAGCGGTCGAGGCGGCGCTGCACGCGCGATCCATGCTCGTTGCATCGCCTGCACAGCTTGAGCTGATCTGATGCGGCCGACCGATCGGGATGAGCCGGGCGAACCCAGCCCGTTCGAGCGGTGGATGGGTATCACGCCCGATGAATGGGAGGCGCTCGGCGAGACAGATCCCGCGCTCCTGCCATCGATACCGATCTGGCATTAACGCGTCCGTGGGGATCGGTCCAGGCCGCCTGCAGCAGCTTTGGCTCGACGTCAGCTGCCCCATCCTAAGTCGTCCGCGCGAGCTCAGGCCCGGCGACCAGCGTGCCGACCGTCGCCCGACCCTCAAACAATTGGAATTGAACATGGCGCCAGCGCCGAAGAGATCGAAGAAGGCCGTGAGAGTCGAGCCCTTGGCCCAAGAACCCGTTCTTGTAACGATGGCGCCTGGGTCTTTGCCAGCAGAACCCGTAAAGACCGTAGGCGATGAAGCGCATGAAGTTGGCCCCGGACCTACGCAGGCTTTCGGTAGTTGGCTGTTTGATCAAGCGAAGCGTCCAGGACTGTTGGGCGAGTTGGCGAAGGCAGCCAAGCTGGATCGCCTGTTCCCAAGGCACGGCTCGATAGACGACGTCCGAGCCCGGTTTGCCGTCGCGGGAGCGGATGGCGACGCGCTGATGGCACTGGAGGACGCCGAACGCGAATATGATCGGCGATGAGGCAAGTCGACCAGGCCGAGCTGGAAATGTGCATCTATATCCAGCTTCGCGTTCTGCGGGGCGCGACGCGAACACATCTTCAGCGCCTGGGCTCGGATCGGGCCTGCCAAACGGCCGCCCGACTCATTATCGAGCGATGCCTGTCAGGCTGTGCAATCTTCAAGCCCAGCCCGTTTTACGAGTTTCAGGCTGCTGCCATGGCGTGCGGCGACGGCTACCCGGGCAAGCCTTTATGCCTTCCGCCTAGTACAGAGCCGGCAGTCGGCGGTCGTGGATGGGCCGATCGCCAGCATGCAAAGGCGCCTCCCCCGCCCCAGTGACGTGCTCCCCATTTCTCCTCCAGTCATAACTGGAGTCCGGGGTCATCATCGTGCCCATGTGGGCGGGGTTGCACAACCCGCTTGGCAGCATCGGCGGGCGTCAGCCCGCCTATCCCGCTATGCGGTCGCACATGGTTGTAGTCGTCGCGCCAGCTGCTCAACACCGAGCGGGCGTGGCTCAACGACGCGAACAGCGTCTCGTTCAGACATTCGTCGCGCAAGCGACCATTAAAGCTCTCGACGTAGCCGTTTTGCTGCGGCTTGCCCGGCGCGATGTAATGCCACTCGATCTGCCGGTCCTGCGCCCAGCGCAGGATCGCCAGGCTCGTCAGTTCGGTCCCGTTATCGCTGACGATCATTAGCGGCCTGCCGCGCACCGCGATGATCGCGTCCAGCTCCCGTGCGACCCGAGCGCCCGACAGCGACGTGTCAACCGCCAGCGCGAGGCTCTCGCGCGTGAAGTCGTCGACGACGGCGAGGATGCGGATACGCCGGCTGCACACCAGCGTGTCGCTCACAAAGTCCAGGCTCCATCGCTGGTTCGGGCCTTGCGGTAGCGTCACCGGTGCCCGCGTGCCCATCGCTCGCTTGCGACCACGCCGTCTGCGCACCCGTAGATTCTCCTCGCGATACAGCCGCAGCAGCTTCTTGTGGTTCATGACCAGACCCTCGCGCGCCAGCATGATCCCCAGCCGCCGGTAGCCGAAGCGCCGACGTTCGAGCGCGATCTCGCGAAGACGCGACCGCAGGTCGCCATCATCACCACGCCGATGCGCATAGCGCATCGACGACCGATCCACGCTGAGGATGGCGCAGGCCCGACGCTCGCTGATACCGAAGGCCTGCCGAACATCTTCGACAGCCCTCCGGCGAGCGGCAGGCCTCACCAGTTTTTTGAGGCAACCTCCTTCAGCACCGCATTGTCGAGCATCGCATCGGCCAACAGCCGCTTCAGCCGCGCGTTCTCGTCCTCCAGCACCTTCAGCTTGCGCGCCTGCGACACGTCCATGCCGCCATAGGTCGCCTTCCATTTGTAGAAGGTCGCGCTGCTCACGCCGTGTTTGCGGCACACGTCCGCGGTCGACGATCCAGCTTCCTGCTCACGCAGGAGCCCTATGATCTGCTCCTCGCTAAACCTGCTGCGCTTCATCTCCGTCCTCCTCAATGAAGGACTCTAGCTCAAAATGGAGGAGTTTCAGGGGAGCACGTCACCAGCGCCATGCGCTAGTGACCCGAATCATGTGGAAAACGGGGAGCAGGATGGGCTGCAATCGGAACATGCACCGACATAATAGGCCGTGTGCCGCCGGCGATGGTAGCCGCCGTATCGGATTAGCTACGGGGCGACTTCAGCCGCGCGGGCAGGCACGGTATCAGCTGTGATCCGGCGCGAAAAAGCAATACAAGGCCGCTCGATGTAGCGGTAACTGAGCACGGCCAAAGGCAGGGTGAATGCAACGGTTCCGATCAGGAAGCGGAGTTCCGATACAAGATCGACGCCGGGCGGAATTAGGGATCCCAGCGTAAAAATGACTAGCCCATGCCCAAGATAGACCGAATAACTTATAAGACCAAGGCGATTGAGCGCGGTGCAGCGCGGTCGTTGTAGCCAGATCGCTACCACAAAGGTGAGGAGCGCAAGCGGATAGGCAGTCGTCAACGCCAGCGGCGTTAAGAAGGGGTTGCCGTTCGACGAGACAGGGAAGATCGCGCCACCAAGGATCGGCGCGGCGGCGAGCAGCAGAAGCACGAGCAAACCTGCCCACCGCGGAGCTGCGACATCTCCATCAACCGCCATGCGTAACACCGAACCGGTTAGCATGTAGGCGATGAAGATGGGATCGTCTGGCGACGGTATTGGCCAGCCGAGAACGTACCGCAGGCAAGCCGGGATGACTGCGAGCAGTATGCACCCAAACGCCAGCGTGCCGAGTATCGCCACGCGCCGCAGCTGCCCCAGCGTGTATAGCAGCATGACGAGACAGTAGAAGATCACCTCAATGAACAATGTCCAGAAAGCTACGCGGATGTTTGCGACACCGAACAGGCGCTGCAACATCGTCAGGTTGGCGAGCACCTGCCTCAGCGGAAATGCGTGGCCAGCAGCACAAGCGACGACCACCGATCCGAGGATCGCCAGCCAATAAGCAGGATAGAGCCGGAACATGCGGCTTACAACGAAGCTGCGCACCGGGTGTGCGCCACGAAAAGCGAACGGCACGACGAAACCACTGATAAGAAAGAAGACAATGACACCGTAGCGACCGAGATTGGTCCCCTGTAGCAGCAGGCCGTGCAGTGAAGCCGTGACCCACGGCGCCGCCGGCTTAGACTGAAGAATCTGCTCGGCGACGTGCTGGGCGAAGACAGCTGCAACCGCAATGCCGCGAAGAGCGTCGATATGATCCAGCCGCTCCCGCTTCCGGCTGTGCGTTTGCCACTCCGTCATACTGACTCGCTCGTTTCGAGGCGGCGCGGCTAGGTAGAAACGCCGTAGAGGTGCTACGGCCGACCCGCCGCCGTCGTCGAACAAAGTTCCTGATCGTGGGTTCCGCAAGCCGTGGACCGCTTGCCCAAGCCGATCGATCGCCCGGTGGGGAAAGCCCCCATCGATGTCATGGCTGGCTATGGCCATGTCCGACCGTTACGGCACTAGTCTGACGCCCGCCCCCCCATCGAAATCTCGCTTATGGTTTCCCATATTTAACCGATGCAAATCTTCTCGATCGGGTATGAAGGCGCGACCCAGCCCGAACTCATTGCGGCGCTAGAAACTGCGGGGGTGCGCCTGCTGGCGGACGTACGGGCTGTCCCGCTCTCGCGGCGCCCCGGCTTCTCAAAGAACATCTTGGCAAACGGCCTTCGTGAAGCCGGGATCGATTACATCGGGCTCAAGGCCCTCGGTACGCCACCGCTGGGGCGAGAGGCGGCGCGGCGTGGCGATCACGCCACGATGGCGCGTGTATATGCGGGTCAGCTCGAATTGCCGGAAGCACTGGCGCAAGGCGCCCAGCTTCGCGCGTTGGCCGAGGAACGACCAACCGCCCTTCTCTGCTTCGAGCGACAACCGCATCACTGTCATCGATCGCTGCTTATCGATGCCATCCTCCCAGAGGCCAAGGTGACCCACCTCTTTGCCAATTCTTTGGCGGGGTGACGGCGGTTGATCTAGGACGCAAAAAAAGTCTTCACTTCAATTCGCCCCTGCCAAAAGCGACCGACCCAATTTACTTCGGCATCGAAAGCCATTGCGTAGATAAACGTCGGTTTTTGGGATCAACGAACGGCCCAAGTAGGGTGCACGTCGCGTAATTTTAAATCGTGCCGAGCCGTTATGCGTGGCGGGGCCGTCCGTGCCCGTGGTGTAGGGATGCGCGAGCATATGATACGCCAGGCGACCTAATCTCGCTGCCGCTCGTGGGCGGACCGTCCGCTGCGTTCGCTGCTACGAAATCCGGCGTGGCTGTCCGAAGATGTCGGGGCCGCGCGCAATTTTCCCGAGCATGTACGCGCTCGGTTTTGGCTGACGGATCTGGGTCGCACGATCGACGGCGATCAATCCGAATTTCGGTGCATAGCCGAACAGCCATTCGAAATTGTCCATCGCCGACCAGTGCATATAGCCGCGCACGTCGCAGCCATCCGCCATCGCGCGGCGAAGCCCGGCCAGCGCCGCCTCGATATAGGCGATGCGGATCTTGTCGTCCTCGATGCCGATCCCGTTCTCGGTGACGATGACGGGAACCCGCGCACGGCCTGCCGCGTAGCGAACGGTGCCCTCCAGCGCCTGCGGGTAATATTCCTGGCCGATCTGCGTGCGTACGGTACCGGCGGCAGGCTCGACCCGGCCCTGTGCGCCATAAAGCTCACGCGTGTAGGTCTGCACTCCGACGAAATCGTCCGCGCGCGCCTCGTCGAGCCAGACGTCGTACATCTCCGCCCGCTTGCTCGCCCCATAGGGACCGTCCGGCGGGACGCTCTGGATATCGGCCATAGCCAGCGTAAGGCCGACCGGCAGATCCGGCCAGATCCCCTTTGCCGCACGCCTCGCCGCGCGATGGCAGGCGCGAACGATCGGCTTGGAGATGGCCACATCGTCGAACAGGAAGCTGGAGAAATGCGGCGCGTTGGTCGCGGCGGCAGCGGCCTGCATCAGCGGCTGCGCCGGCACGAAGCCGGAGAATGACAGATTGGCTTCGTTGAAAGTGCAGAGATGGTCGATCAGGTCGCCGCAGTGGCGGATCGTCCGTTCGGCATAGCGGGCGAACAGTACGATCGCCGCTTCGCTCTGGAAGCCGCCCTGGCAGGCGAACCATAGCGGCGAAGTGAAGTGGTGCAGCGTCACCACGGTCTTCAGCCCGTGCTTGCGGCACGCCAGCAGGACCGCCCGATAATGATCGAGCTCGGCGGTGGAGAACAGCCCTGGCAGCGGCTCGACCCGCGCCCACTCGATCGAGAAGCGATAGCTGTTGAAGCCGAGCTGCGCGAACAGCGCGATATCCTGCTCGAAGCGGTGATAATGATCGCACGCATCGCCCGATTTCTCGCGGAACGGCGTGCCCGGCAGCGTCTCCAGCAGCCAATTGTCGCTGTTGAGGTTGTTGCCCTCGACCTGATAGGCGGCCGTCGCGCACCCCCACAGAAAGCCCTTGGGGGCAGTCGGTGCGGCATCGGCGCCCTTCGACGCCGCGCTCCCGATCGCAGCAGCACCGGCCGCGAGCATCGTTCGCCGGGACAGGTCGAACGCGCTCACTCCTGCACGACCAGCCGGGACGAGAGGATCGATGACGCAGCATCATGCCCCAGCCTGATCGGGAACGATCCCGCAGTCCGAACCCACTTGCCGTCGCGATAATCGGACAGGAGCCGCGGATCGATCGACACTGTCACGGTCTTGCTCTCGCCCGGCTGCAGCATGACGCGCTGGAACCCGATCAACCGCGGCAGCGCGGCCCCGCCGTCGAGGGCCACATCGGCATAGACCTGCGGCACGTCGGCGCCGGCGACCCTGCCAATATTAGTCACGGTGAAGCTCACCTTGCCTGCCGTCGCGCTCAGGCCACGATAGGCGAACCGCGTGTAGGACAGGCCGAAGCCGAACGGGAAAAGCGGCTTCGCACCGTTGCGCGCATACCAGCGATAGCCGACGTCGGCGCCTTCCGGATAATGCACCTCAAACGGCGGCACGCCGCCGGTGATGTCGACCGTCGTCAGATCGCCGATCGGCTTGCCGGCATTGGCCGCATTCGCCTGATGCACCAGATCGAGGCCCGGAATCTGCGGACGCGGCGCCTGCGCCATGCTGGCGGGGAAGGTCAGCGGCAGGCGACCGCCCGGATTGACGTCTCCGAACAGGACGCGCGCGATTGCGGGGCCGCCACGCTGGCCGGGATACCACGCCTCCAGCACGGCGCCGACCTTCGACAGCCACGGCATCGCGACGGCGCCGCCGGTCTCGAGCACGACGACCGTCTTGGGATTGGCGGCGGCGAGCGCGTCGATCAGCTTGTCCTGCCCGTCGGGCAGCGACAGCGTCTCGATGTCGAACGCTTCGCTGCGCCACTGCTGGGCGAAGACGATGACGACATCCGCCGTGCGCGCCGCGGCGGCCGTGGCGGCCACGTCGCTGCCGTCGAGATAGCGCACCGTGGCACCCGGCGCACGCGCGCGGATCGCGTCGAGCGGCGACGATGCGTGATAGCTGATGCGGATGAAGGCGCTGAGCGGTCCGCCGCCGGGCAGCGGCTCCTCGACCGGCAGGCCGCCGACCGAGCGCACCTGCGACGAGCCGCCGCCCGACAGCACGCCCTTGTCGGCATGCGCGCCGACGACGAGGATCGTCCTGGCGGTCGCGGCCAGCGGCAGAAGCTGTCGCTCGTTGCGGAGCAGCACGATCCCGGCCTCCGCCGCGCGCTGCGCCACGTCGGCGTGGGCGGTGTAGTCGATCGGCTGGGGCGTCGCAGGCGTCGGGTGATCGACCAGCCCCTCCGCGATCATCGTGCGCACGATGCGGCGCACCATGTCGTCCAGCCGGGCCTGCGGCACGCTGCCACCTGCGACCGCCGCCTTGAGCGGGGCGCCGAAGAAGGGCTGCTTGTCGAGTTCCTGACCCGATTCCTGGTCGAGACCATTGATCGCGGCCTTCGCGGTCGAATGAACCGCGCCCCAATCGGACATGACCCAGCCGTCATAGCCCCAGTCGCGCTTCAGCACGTCGTTGAGGAGGAACGCATTCTCGCAATCATGGTCGCCGTTGACGCGGTTATAGCCGCACATGACCGACCCCGGATGGCCGGTCTCGATCGCGATCTGGAAGGCCAGCAGGTCGCTCTCGCGCATCGGCGCTTCGGCCAGCCGGGCATCGAGGACGTTGCGGCCGCTCTCCTGCGCGTTGAGCGCATAATGCTTGATCGTCGAGACGATCTGGTTCGACTGGATGCCGCGGATGGCGGCGCCGGCGAGCATGCCCGTCACCAGCACATCCTCGCTCAGATATTCGAAATTGCGGCCGTTCAGCGGATCGCGGGTCAGGTTCGCGCCGCCCGCGAGCAGGACGTTGAAGCCCTTGGCGCGTGCTTCGGCGCCGATCATCGCACCGCCGGCATAGGCGATGTCCGGATCGAAACTCGCCGCTGTCGCAAGGCCGGACGGGAGTGCCGTCGCGACGTCGCCCTTGCGCATCTCGCCGCCATTGGCGACGCCGAGGCTGGCGTCGCTCTCGAACAGATCGGGGATGCCGAGGCGCGATACGCCCGCGACGTGGCCGGCGGCGTTGCGCGCGTCGCCGGGATGCGTCTTGAGGAAAGCGCTGCCGAAGGTGCCGTTGACCATGCCGATCTTCTCGTCGAGCGTCATCCGCGCGAGCAATTGATCGGCCCGCGCATCCACCGCCCGATCGGCGCGGGCAGGTGCGGCGATGGCGGCGAGCGACAGCAACAGGGCCAGCGCGGAGCCGGTGTCGCGCGCGAGGGAGCGCAGGTTGGTCTTCACGGTCTTGCCTTTCAGCTCTTGTTCTTGCGTGGCGTGATGAACCGGGAAGCCATCAGGTCAAACAAAAAGGGGCGGCGGTCGAAACCGCCGCCACAGGGTGGGGCTCAGAATTTCTTGCGGATGCCGATCGAGACGACCCGCCCGAGCGCCGACGCGGTGGTCGGATCGAACCCGTAATAATTGTTGCCCGCATCGTAATAATAAGGTGGCTTCTTATCGAACAGATTGGTGACATCCACCGTCAGCTGGGTGTTGTCGCCGATACCCGACAGCGGAAGCCGCCAACCGCCGTGGAAATCAACCGTGGTGTTCGACGACGTCTGGCTGCCGTCGATCAGGTTGCGATAATGATTGGTGTAGTTGACGAACACCGTCGCATCGTACCGGTCCTTCGCCCAGCCGAAATGCGCACGCGCCTTGAAGTTGACGGCATAGTTGGTGTTGAGGCGGCTGGTGACGACGGTGTCACCGTTGATCTTCTGATCGAACTTCCACAGCCACGTGCCGGCAGCACCGATGTTGAACGATCCGAAGTCGCGGGTGAAGGCATAGGACGCGTCGAAATCGATGCCGTCAATCTTCTGCTCGGCAAAGTTCTGGCGGCGCAGGTCGTAGATCGCCGTCGGCAGCTGGGTCACGTCGGGATAGGAAATACCGTCGTGACGCAGGCCGGCGGTTGCGGCGAGCACCTCGGCTGCGGTCGGTGCATAGGTGCGATAGCGATCGTAGATCGGGTTGTTCGGCTGCGTCACCACGTCGAAGCCGGGGAAGGTGATGACGTTCTTGTAGTCGATGTTGAAGTAGGACGCGCTCAGCTTCACGCCGGGCGCGAAGATCGGCTTGAAGTCACCCCCCAGCGACCAGGTGGTCGCCTTCTCCGGCTGCAGCTTGTTGCCGCCCGCCAGGATGATCGAATAAGCGCTCGATCCCGCGCCGGTGAAGTCGCTGAACCGGATGACGCGGGTGTCGATCGCCGTGCCGGCGTCGGCGAGGCTGGGCGCGTGGAACGACTTGCCGAAGCTGCCGTGGAACGTGAGGCTCTCGACCGGGGTCCAGTTCACGCCGACCTTCGGATTGGTGGTGCCGCCGACGTCGTTATAATGATCGTAGCGACCCGACAGCGACAGATCGAGCTTCTGGAAGCCCGGCATCGCATTGTCTGCGCCGAACACCGGGATGAAGAGCTCGCCGTAGAAAGAGTAGCTCTTGCGGGTGCCGACCGTGGAGGTCTGCGGTTGCGTGCCCGACGGGCCGACATCGACCGTGGCGGCGAAGCGCTCGCGCCGGACGTCGGTGCCGAGCGCGGCCTTCACCGCGCCGCCGGGCAGGTTGAACACCGTGCCATCGACCTTCGCGAGGCCCTCCAGCACCGTCTGCTGCCCGTAATAATGCGTGCGATAGTCGCCGATCTGGCTGACCAAAGTCGACGAATTGGCCGGGCCGACGCCGTAGGGGTTGAACTGACCGCTCGCCACCAGCGAGGTCAGCAGCGTCTGGTTGATACCGGGCTGATAGATATTGTCGCGCTCGCGCCCGTAATTGGCGTCGATCGAGCCCTTCCAGTCCGCGAACAGGTTGGCATCGATGCCGACGTTCGACGACCACGTCTCGGTGCGGATGCGGTTGGTGACCGTCGGTCCGAAATCCCCCGTGGGATTATAGGTGACGGACTGCGCGCCGGCGGGAACGCCCAGACCGAGAACGTAATTGTAGAATTGCCCGCTGGTGACAGGCACGCTGAGGCCGCCGCTCGCGACATAGCCGCCGGAAATCGCCTGGAGCGAATCCACGTCGCGACGCGAGTAGATGGTGCGCGCATGCAGCGTGATACCGTCGGTCAGTTCCTGACGGAGCGAGATCATGCCCTGATGACGATGCTGCGCCGGGAACAGGTCGTTCGCCTTGTTGACGTCGCAGGTATTGGTCGCGCCGCGTGTCGCGCTGTTGCCCGATAGCGCATAATTGACGCCGCCGACCGTAACGTTGGCCGGATTGCACAATGTCGAAGGCGTGTTCATGTGATAATAGTCGCGTTCGCGACCATTGACGTTCGAATTCTTCGAGAATTCATAATCGAACAGGATCGATCCGCTGCTCCACGTCTTGCCGGCCAGAATGCTGGCATTGTACGTCCGGTAGCCTTCACCGAAGCCGATCTTGCCGTTGGTCTCGATGCCGTTGACGTTCTTGCGCAGGATGAAATTGACCACGCCGGCGACGGCGTCCGAGCCGTAGATCGACGACGCACCATCGGCAACGACCTCGACGCGCTCGATCGCCGAAGGAGGGATCGCGCTGGGGTCGGGGGCGGTCTGGTTGATGCCGGCGCCCGGCAGGCGCATGCCGTCGACCAACACCAGCGTCAGGCCACCGCCGCCATTGCCGACGCCGATGCCGTGGATTGCCGGCTGGTCGACGAAATTGGCCTGATCGTGGCCGGTATTGCCGCCGGTCGCGCCGAAGCTGCCGAGCTGCGGCACCGAGCGCAGCAGCTCGGTGGTGGTGGAGGCGCCCGTCGCGACGATATCAGCGCGCGAAACCGTCGTCAGCGCGGAACCGGTCGGAGCGACACCGCGGATGCTGCTGCCCGTGACCACGATTTCCTGCGTTGCTTCGGGAGCCGCGGGCGGCGTGGCGCCGCCGATCGACTGGGCATCGGCGGCCGAAGCGGCCGGCGTTGCGGATGTCTGCGGGCCCTGCGCGCCAGCGCCGGTATCGGACGAGCTGGGATTGGTCTGGGCCTGCGCGGGTGCAGCCTGTTGTGCTTGAACGGGCATCGCTGCGCACAAGGCCGTTCCGCCCATCAGCGTTGCCACCAAAAGATGCCGGTTGCTCATAATCGTTCCCTGTCAGTTATTGTCTATGTTTTTGCGTGCATAATTTGACCCCGCGCCCATTGGAGCGCAGGTCATCATACGGCCGGTCTTTGACCGGCTCAGTTCAATAGCGTCGATACGCTTTGTTCAACTGAAACCCCTTGGTCATCTACTCTCCAAATCGGCAGTGGAACCGAGTCCCTGCCCGCGCAGCAGGTTATCCCTGCTTTGATGAGCCATTCTTAAAGCCGTTATAGCCCATTGCAAGAGAATTCCAATAGGCGATAGTTATGCCCATATAGTGGGACTATTGCAGTCACTCGCTTGAGCCGAAACGTAAATTCGGCGCCATCGTCAGGCGGCTCGCGGCCGCCCGCAACCGAATCGTTTCATTTAATGACTTCCTTGCCCACAAAATGGGAATATAGGAACAGAATGCTGGTGGCCTTTGGGCCGCTGCATGCTCGACAGGTCGGAAGGCGATCCGACGGCGATGGAGCGAGGATGCCTTGGTGACGACCGCCGCAAATGTGCGACGCGAGGGCTCAGTGCCTTGTCGCGCGCTCGCGTACGACGCCAGGCCGATTCTGCCCAGCTAACAGACTTACCAACTTGGCGACACCATCGTCGCCTGAACCAACGGCACATGCCCGGCGACGGGCGAAACCTTCTGCGGGACTGACGCAATGGCACGATCGACGCACATCATCCGCGCACTGAATCGCATGCTGCTCGCTTCAACGATGGCCGCGGGGACCGCTGCCTTCGCTCAGTCGCCGTCGCCGGATCCGTTGCGCGCCGGGTTCGAGACCCCGCCCGACAGCGCCCGACCGCGCGTATGGTGGCATTGGCTGAGCGGCAACATCGCCAAGCAGGGCATCACGCTCGATCTCGAATGGATGAAGCGCGTCGGATTGGGTGGCGTGCAGATGTTCGATGGCGACATGGGCGCACCGCAGATCGTCGACCATCGTGTGAAGGCGCTCACCCCCGAATGGCGCGACGACCTGCGCTTCGCCGCGGCTGAAGCCGATCGACTGGGCCTCGAATTCGGCATGGCAGCCGCGCCCGGCTGGAGCGAGACCGGGGGGCCTTGGGTGCCGCCGGAATCGGGCATGAAAAAGGTCGTCTGGTCCGAGACGCAGGTCACGGGTGGGCGCCCGTTCACCGGCAGGCTCGCCCCGCCGCCGTCCGTCCCCGGCCCCTTCCAGGCGATCCCGATGCACGATCCGCTGGGCCGGGTCGAGAATACCATGCCGGGCTATGTTCACGACGTCGCGGTGATCGCCTATCGCGCACCCACGGGCGAAACGCCGTTGGCCGCGCTGCGACCGACCATGACGTCGAGCGCGCCGGGCGTCGATCTTCCCGCGCTGGTCGATGGCGATTTGAACAAGAGCGTGACGCTGCCGACACCGACGCCCTCGGCGCCGGTGTGGATCGCCTATGCCTTTGCCAAGCCCGCGACGATGCGCGCGCTGTCGATGGTCGGCCCGCTCGGCGGCCGCTTCGCCACCGGGCCTCAGGGACGGATCGAAGCGAGCGACGATGGCGTCCACTGGCGCGCGATCCGTACGATCACCGGGCCCGCGCACAATCCGGCGCCGCAGCGCACCTTCGCCTTCCCTGCCACCACCGCGCGCTGGTTCCGCGTGATCTTCGATCGGCCCGAAATCTCGCAGGAGCCCTATCCGCACCCACCTGGCATCGCGCTCAACGAACTGATGCTGGTGCCGGGCGCGCGCGTCGACCTGTTCGAGGACAAAGCCGGCTTCGGCGTGATGCCCGATCTGGATGCCGACCACAGCCCGCAGATCGCGGCCGACGCGGCGATCGCGCGCGACGGCATCGTCGACCTCACTGCCAAGCTCCGCCCCGACGGCAGCCTTGATTGGACGCCGCCCAAGGGCGAGTGGGTGGTGCTGCGCATGGGCTATTCGCCGACCGGCGAGGTGAACCACCCCGCAACCCCCGAGGCGACCGGGCCCGAGGCGGACAAGCTCAACGCCGCGCACGTCCGGGCGCACCTCGACGCCTATATGGCCCCGGTCATCAAGGAGCTCGGGCCGCTGATCGGCGATCGCGGCCTCAAATATCTCATCACCGACAGCTGGGAAGCCGGCGACGAGAATTGGACCGAGGCGATGGCCGCCGAGTTCAAGCGCCGCCGCGGCTACGATTTGACGCCGTGGCTGCCGGTGCTGGCCGGTCGCGTGGTGGGAAGTGCTGCGCAGAGCGACGCCTTCCTCTGGGATTTCCGGCGGACCCTCGCCGATCTGCTCGCCGAAAATCACTATGGCACGATCACCCGCTTCGCCAAGGAGCATAAGCTTGGCTATTATGGCGAGGCCGAGGGTGCGGCGTGGCCGACGGTTGCCGACGGCATGCTCGCCAAGAGCTATACGGACATCCCGATGGGCGAATTCTGGGCGATGCCGTTCGGCGGCAAGCCGGCCGCCTATCAGGGCGTGCGCGCCGACGAATTCCCCGCCGACGTGATCGAGACGGCGTCGACCGCGCACGTCTACGGCAAGCCGCTGGTGGCCGCCGAATCCTTCACCTCGTCGCAGCCACTGTGGACGACGACCCCATGGAAGCTGAAATGGGTCGCCGACAAATATATGGCGATGGGCGTCAACCGACTGGTGATCCACACCTCACCGCACCAGCCCGACGATGCGCACAAGCCGGGGCTGACGCTCGGGCCGTTCGGGCAGACCTTCACCCGCAACGAGACTTGGGCGGAGATGGCGCAGCCGTGGGTCGAGTATCTCGCGCGTGGCTCATACCTGCTGCAGCAGGGCACGGCCGTTGCCGACATCCTGTATTTTTACGGCGAGGGCGCGCCGTCGGGCGTCCCATATCGCGCGGTCGGCCAGCCGGCTGATCCGAAGGGCTACGGCTTCGATTATGTGAATGCCGACGCGCTGCTGCGGCTCGCCACGGTCAAGGACGGGCGGATCGTCTTCCCCGGCGGCGCCTCCTATGCGGTGCTGGCGCTTCCCGACACGCTCGACGCCATGACGCTACCGATGATCGAGAAGATCCGTGACCTCGTCGCGGCCGGCGCGCGCGTCACCGGGCCGAAGCCGGTCGCGTCGCCCAGCCTTGCCTCGGATGCTGATACCGTCAGGACGATCGCGGACGAGCTGTGGGGCGACATGGATGGTCGGATCCTCACCCGTCACGCATATGGTCGCGGGGAGGTCTTCTGGGGCCCCAAGCCGATATCGGTGCTGGGCGACGCCGGGGTCCCGCGCGACTTCGACTTTGCCGCGGCCGATCCGGGCTTCGATCTCCGCTTCGCGCATCGTCGCCTGGGCGATGGCGACATCTATTTCGTCACTAACCAGAGCGATCGGGCCGGGCCGGTCACCACCGATTTCCGGGTGACAGGCTACGTTCCCGAACTGTGGCACGCCGACAGCGGCAAGATCGAGCCCGTGGGCTACGAAATTCGCGACGGCATCACGCGCGTGTCGTTGACGCTCGAGCCCTACGAGGCCGTGTTCGTGGTGTTTCGCGCGAAGGCGTCGGGCTCGGCCGGCACCGCCGCTGCCGCCACGACGCGCACGATCGCGGACGTGACCGGCCCTTGGACGCTGCACTTCCCTGCCGGTTGGGGCGCTCCCCCTTCGCTGACCATGGACCGCCTGGCGTCGTGGACCAACAATACCGATCCGGCGGTGCGCTATTTCTCCGGGGTCGGCACGTACGAGAAGGTGATCGACGTATCGCGGGCGCAGCTGGCCGGCGCAGGCCGGCTGGTGCTCGATCTGGGAGCGGTCGGCGAGGTCGCGGAGGTTCGGATCGACGGCAAATCCGCCGGAACCGCGTGGAAGCCGCCCTATCGCGTCGACGTGACCGACAGCCTGCATGCCGGTCGCAACCGCGTGGAGATCCGCGTCGCGAACGTTTGGCGTAACCGTCTGGTCGGCGACAAGCAGCCCGGAACGAAGCCGCTCGCATTCACGAATGCGGCGGCAGGCGGCGGCTTCGCGGCGCTCGGCGGCATCATCGACAAGGATACCGCGCTGAGCCCGTCAGGCCTGCTCGGTCCGGTCAAATTGGAACGGATAGACTCTACCGGCCGATGATCAAGCGGGAGGCGAGGAGATCGCACGAATTTTGGCTGCAGTCGCTGGGCCGGCGGCAGCGGAGGGAATGGACGTTTAGCGAATTGCTCAAATCATCTTCACCCCAGTCCGTCGGAATATGTCGCCATGAGCGATGCGGTTGCCCTCGGATTGTTTAGATGATGATGGCGCTTCTACGCCTCTGAGACGTCAATGCCTGGTGTGAATTGATCTAATCCTTCGGTCGCCTCGACGCCCGTTCGACCATCGCGATCCATCGCGTGCTGCTGCTGATCGTGCCGCTGCTGCTCGTAATCCCGCTCGCCATCGCCTGCATCCGGATCTGCGTGCGGCGCGGATTGGCACCGCTGACGCGGATTTCCGCCGATCGGCAGGCGCGGGACTGGCATACGCTGGAGCCGCTCGCAGGCGGCAATGATGCCGAGGAAATCATGCCGGTCGCCAATGCGCTCGACATGCTTCTCGCGCGCCTCCGCCGGGCTGCCGCCGTCCAGCAGGCATTCGTGGCGGATGCGTCGCACGAGCTGCGCACGCCGCTCGCTGCGCTGCAGATCCTCGTGCAGCTACTGGAGGAAGCCCAATCCTCTCCAGACCGAGAGGCGGCGATTCGATCGCTCAAGGAAGGGATCGCGCGCGCCAACCGCCTGTCGCATTAGCTGTTGGTGACGTCGAGGCTCGATGCCGAGACGGTGGATGAGCAACGGTCGCGTTGCTCATCCACCGGCCTCGCCGAGCAGGCGATCATCGATCTCTCAACCCTTGCCGCATTGCGCGATATCGACCTCTCCATGCCGTACCGCGACGACGTGCAAGTGTTCGGTAATGCCGATCACCATGGGACCAGCACCGTGCTTGCGACGGGCACTCTCAGCGTGACCGATGCGTCCGCCGTACCCGAACCTGCGTCATGGGCACTGATGCTCGGCGGCTTCGGCATGGCGGGCGGCGCGATGCGCCGCCGCCGCGTGACTGTCCGTTTCGCCTGAAGCAGAGGGGGTAACCGGGCGATCACCCCGCCGGCCCGTTCGCCGGCGGGGTGAACACAGCGCGCAAACGACGCCAAAGCCACGGGTGATGCAAACGGAACAATGATCGACTGGCAATCGGCCTGCAGCCGCTTGAATCAATGGCGCTTCAGCCACCAAGGCATGTCGCCGACAAGAGTTGCGCGATCAGGGCTCGCCCGGATCGGCAAAGTCGGCCTCTACTGCTTAAGTTCAGCCCGCCCAGTGCTCGATCGCGGCGAGTGCCGCAACGTCGCCGAATAGATCGTCGACCGCCATTTTTTCTGTAATGATCTTTTGATCGAAGGCCCAGTCGGTCACCAGCTGAATTCCCTTTCGGTTCGCCTCCACGCCGATCGGCGGATAGATTGCAGGCACACCGCCGTCGGCAAGCGCCCGGCTTTCGACCAGCATGCGGAAGATGTCGCGCACGATGTCGGGCCGTTCACGCGCGAGGCTTTCGTGGACCACGAACATGTGGTTGATCGGCACCACGCCCTCGCGCGCATACCAGTCTTTCGCCGCTTCGAACGGCTCGGGCACGAAATGGGCGACGCGCGGATCCTTGAGCAGGTCGACGCCCTGCAGCGTCGCGACCAGTTCACCGTCCAGCATCATCTGTCCGATGTCCGAGCCCTTCGATCTTGGCATTGGAATCGTAGCCGACCCGACCTGGTGTCGCGTAGGTATAGTCGAGCGCCGGCTCAAGCTTGTCGAACGTCAGCATCGCAGCCATCGCAATGGCCGCCCAGGCCAGAAGCACGAAGATTTTGTGCTCTAAGACAAAACGAGCCAACGCAGCCCTCCGGGGATCGATTGAGAGAATGGCGCCTCCCCTCACAGCCGCGTTGCCCGGACCGTGGATCACGGATTACGGAATCGTATAGACGACCGCAGACAAGGGGGGTGAGGCTCGGCCGACATTCCCGGGCCCGCCGACGCGGCCCAGCGCAGTCTGTGCAGCGGTGGCCTTGTAAACGCCCGGAGTGTCGCGGGTCACGCCGCCGCTAAAGCCGGCAGCGAAGGCGCCCGCGCCGCGACGTTTACGGCGATGCCCGTCGGCACGAAATTTCCGCCGCCGGAGGGCCCGACATATATTAGGCCGTAGACTCATAAGCGCGTAGCCACAGTCGCATTGAAGCGAGCTGAACCATAGCGAGGAAGTTTGCGGCGAGCTTGTCGTAACGAGTGGCGATGCGCCGGAAGTGCTTCAGTTTGCTGAAGAAGCGCTCGACCAGATTGCGCTCGCGATAGAGCTGCTTGCTGAAGCATGGTTTCCATTTGCGATTGGATTTGGCCGGGATGTTGGGCACTGCGCCTTGGGCCTCGATAAGGCCGCGGATGCCATCGGCATCATAAGCTTTGTCCGCGAGTACGATGGTTCGCGGACCGAGACGGTCGAGCAGGTGATACGCGGCGGGGCTGTCATGCGCCTGCCCGGCGGTCAGGCCGAGCCGGATTGGGAGCCCTTGCGCGTCGACGACTGCGTGGATTTTGGTCGTGAGGCCGCCCCGTGAGCGACCGAGACAATGATCTGGATCCCCCTTTTTGCCGTCGCGGCCTGCTGGTGGGCGCGAACGGAGGTGCTGTCGATCATCTGGATGTTGCCGTCATGTGCGGCGGTGATGGCGTCCATCATTCGATCCCACACGCCCGCCTTCCGCCATCGCACGAAGCGGTTGTAGCAAGTCGTGCGAGGGCCGTAGCGCTCGGGCAGGTCACGCCACGGCGCACCGGATCGCAGCACCCAGAAGATGCCATTTAGCACGCGCCGGTCATCTACGCGCGGCACGCCTCGCGGTTTGTTGGGCAGCAGCGGCTCGATCACTCGCCACTCGAAGTCTGTCAGATCATATCGGCTCATGCCGAAGCTGAATCACAATCTGGCTCGGCGTGAAAGCGGGTCGGCGGCTCCGCCGGCACTAGCTTTTTCCGGTGTAGCTCATGAGGTAAGATCTGCGGATGGACACCCGATCGCGCACGCTGCCTGCTCATATCAGCGACAAAGTTCGTGAAATGCCAGAGACCTCTTATGGCAGCACCCGCGTGATCGTGACGCTCGATGACGGCAGTCGCGTCCGTGATGTCCATGTCGCTTGGGCAACGGAAGTGGTCAGGGTCGGCCAGCAGGATGATATTACGTTTGATGCCTCACGGGTCGTAAACATCGAACTTCAAAGCCCCGCGTAGATCACCCTTTTATGGGTTCACGACCTAATTGGGCGCGACAGCCCTTTCGTCGGGTGTTTGTCGAGCCGCCACTGCGCCTTCCCCGCGTTGCTTTTGCAGCTGCGCCAGATAGTCACGCAAGAGCGGCACACGGCGTGGGCGAAAGCTTGTGCCGTTTGAGCGGATCTCCGACATGCGATCCGTCCGGAACATCCGAAAGTCTTCGCGCAAGCAACACCAGCTGAGAACGGTTACGCACGTCTCCGTGTAAAACAACGCGAGCGGCAATATCGTCCGGTCGCTTGTCGCCCCATCTCCGTCCACGTAACGGATATCGAGCGCCCGCTCCTGCCAGCACGCAGCGCGCAAGGGTGCAAGATCAAGGGTCTGCGTGTAGCGCGGCGCCGGATGGAATACCTGCGCGATCGCGTGGAGCAGCTGTCGTTCCCGTTCGTCGGGCAGCGTCGCGGCGATTTTGGCGAGCACGGAATCCGCAGCACGCGCCAGCGCCGGATCGCCCCAGGCCCGCACTTCCGCCAACCCTAGCGCAAGTACCTCGATCTCGTCCTGATCGAGCATCTGCGGCGGCAGCGCCGGGTCTTCCAGCAGGCGATAGCCATAGCCGCGCTCGCCCTCGATCCGAGCACCTGCAGAGCGCAACGCATCGATGTCACGGTAGAGGGATCGCGGCGAGACGCCCGTGTCCTGCGCCAGGCGCGCTGCGGTAATTGGCCCGGACAGGGTCCGCATCGCATGAAGCAGTCGAAGCAGACGAGCGGAACGCGACATGGGCCTACTGACGGAAAATGGCAGTTGGGCGCCGCTATGGAGGAGTCGGATGGCGAACGCCAATTCGCCCAACCTGCAGGAGCTGAAGCATGACCTTGGCCGTTACGACCCATCTGAATTTCCACGGCCATGCCCGCGCGGCCCTCGACTTTTACAAACAGGTTTTCGGCGGCGAACAGACGTTGATGACCTATGGTGCCATGGGCCAGCCGGAGGCGGCCGGATCACCGGACCATATCATCTGGGGCCAGGTCGTCGCAGATGACGGCTTCCGGATCATGGCGTTCGACGTGCGGGCGGGGCAAGACCATGATCCAGGTGTCAACGCATTCTACGTCTCGCTGCGCGGATCGTCGGTCGACGAGGTTCGGCAGCGGTGGACGGCGTTGGCCGAGGAGGCCACGATCCTCCAGCCGATCGGTCCGTCGGCCTGGTCACCGCTCTACGGCATGCTGGCCGATCGGTTCGGCGTCATCTGGATCGTCGACGTCGATCCGCAGGCCTGAAACCGGAGATCGAGAGGCCGGCGTCGTCGTCCAGCTCCGCGTTCATGGCGCGGGCGGCGACGTCTGGCTCGATTATCGGCTACCCCCCTGCAATTGCGTGAAACATGAAGGATGGCGTTGAATCGCGCTAGGCTCGTGCGCGCCGGCCGATTCGGCGGTCGCCGTCACGACACGGAGGAGCACAGCGATGCCCAAAATGATCTTCGTCAACCTGCCGGTCGCTGATGTTGCGGCATCGACGGCCTTCTATGAGGCGATCGGCTTCGAAAGGAACGCTCGGTTCAGCAACGATCAGTCGTCGTCGATGGTCTGGTCGGATGCGATCTACGTCATGCTGCTCGCCAAGCCCTTCTTTGCGACATTTACCGACAAGACGATTGTCGATGCGACGACGAGTTCCACCGGACATTATGCGCTGTCGTTCGATAGTCGCGACGAGGTCGATGCGATCACGCGGGCGGCAGTCGAGGCGGGCGGACGCGAATTGCATGAGCCCCAAGACATGGGCTTCATGTACAGCCGCGCGTTCGAGGATCTCGACGGTCATGGTTTCGGGCCGTTCTGGATGGATCCCGCCGCCGTCGAGGGAGGCCCTCCGGAGCACGCTTAGACAGCGGCCCGCGGGCTGCGACGACGAGACTAGCCCCACCCCTCTCATCACAGTCGGCCGGACTGACCCGGTCGCGAACGTCCGGTGCTTCAGGGCGAATACCCGAAGCCGGCCGTTCGTTGATGGGAGATGGACGATCTTCGGTTGTCACACCGGGCGCTCAAAACAGGTTAGATGGCGCGTTCAAACACGTTCGGGCACGAAGCGAAGGAACCGGCTCCTTCATTCAAAGCCCGTCACGGCATGCGGGATATACGCCGCTTCGAGCGTCCCGATCTCGTCAGCCGTCAGCGTCACCTCGAGCGCGCTGACGGCATCATCGATATGGTGCGGTTTCGACGCGCCCACGATCGGCGCCGATACCCCCGGCTTGGCGAGCACCCACGCCAGCGCCACCTGTGCCATCGGCACATTACGTGCGTTGGCGATCGCTCCCACGGCACTGACGACCGCATTGTCGGCCTCTTCGGTCGCTGCGAACAGGGTCTTGCCGAACGCGTCGGTCTCGCTCCGCTTCGTCTGCTCGCCGACGGGCCGGGCGAGGCGGCCGCGCGCCATCGGGCTCCACGGCATCAGCCCCACGCCCTGGTCGCGACACAGCGGGATCATCTCGCGCTCTTCCTCGCGATAGAGGAGGTTCACGTAATTCTGCATCGTCACGAACCGCGTCCAACCGTTGGCGCGGGCGACCTCCTGTGCCTTGGCGAACTGCCAGGCGAACATCGAGGATGCGCCGATATAGCGTGCCTTGCCGGCCTTCACGACGTCGTGAAGCGCCTCCATCGTCTCCTCGATCGGCGTGGCATAATCCCAGCGATGGATCTGATAGAGGTCGACGTAATCGGTGCCGAGCCGCTTCAGGCTCGCGTCGATCTCGGTCATGATCGCCTTGCGCGACAGGCCCTTGCGATTGGGCGCGGCGCCGCCTTCCAGCATGCGTTCCGGAAAGAAAACCTTGGTGGCGATCACCACTTCCTCGCGGCGCGCGAACTCCTTCAGCAGCTTGCCGACGATGATCTCCGAAGTACCCGCCGAATAGCTGTTGGCGGTGTCGAAGAAGGTGATGCCCTGTTCGATGGCGTGGCGGATGATCGGCCGGCTGTCCGCCTCTCCCAGCGTCCATTCGTGCACGCCCGCATCCGGTTCGCCGAACGTCATGCAGCCCAGGCACAGGCGCGAGATATCGAGGCCGGTCGAGCCGAGCTTCACATAATCCATGGTTCGTTCCTCGTTGCGTGCCGGCAGCGGCACTGAAAATCAGATGGGACAGGCGACGTCGGTCACGGCGCCGACGCCCATCGAAAGACCGCCTCCGGCGACTTCGGACCTGAGCAGGTCGAGCAGTCCCGGGAAACGGCCGTCGATGTCGTCGTGACGGAGGCGGGAGGCCCGGCGGTTGCCGTAATCCACCTGATGGATCAGCCCGGCTTCGCGCAGCACGCGAAAATGGTGGGTCAGCGAGGCCTTGGCGACCGGAAAGCCGAATGCCGAGCAACCTCGTTCAGCACCGTCGGGGAGCAACGCCAGCTTCGCCACCGCCTCTCGGCGCAGGGGATCGGCCAGCGCGGCCAGGACGGCGCCGAGGTCGATCTGATCAACGGAGGGAGCGGGCAGGATTTCGGGCATCTTGTCTCTCAAGGTACGACTCGATCTATACCTTCCCAGATAGTATGAATCAAGCCATACCTCCATGACCGCCAGCGCGCCGCCGCGTCGAGAGGCCGCTCGGCAGCCGCGTGGTTGGCGACCTCACTGACAACCATCTGGTCTCGGCTTTTAACGATCGTCCCTGCTGCTATGCATGGCTGGGCCAACACATCGGGATACTTCGGATCGTTCGGTCGCTAGAGTAGGCTGCCGCCCAGATCCCATCGAAGATGGAAATGTCTTGCCGAACAATGCCCTCAACCGCTGGATAATCGATAGCGCGACCGACTTTGCCATCATCGCGACGGATCGAAGCGGTAAGATCACCGCCTGGAACAAGGGTGCCGAGCTCACGCTTGGCTGGACGGAAACGGAGATGCTCGGCGAGCTGGTCGACCGCATCTTCACCCCCGAGGATCTCGCGGGCGATCGGCCGGCGGTGGAAATGCAGTGCGCCCTCGAGACCGGCGCGGGGAACGACGAACGCTGGCATCTGCGGAAGAACGGCGAGCGTTTCTGGGCCAATGGCGAGATGACCGTGCTGCGCGACGATGCTGGTGGCGCCGTGGGCTTCGTCAAGGTCCTGCGCGACCGGACCGAGCAGCGCCTCGCCACCGAAACGCTGCGCGGCGGACAGGCGAACATTCGCCTGTTGCTCGATACGATGATCGAAGGGTTTTACGCGGTCGATCCGGACGGGGTCACGACCGTCTGCAATGCCGCCTTCCTACGGATGATGGGCTTCGAGAAGGAAGAGGATGCGGTTGGTCGCAAGCTGCACGACGTCATCCACGGCAAGCATCCGGACGGCACGCATTACGATGTCGTTGATTGCCCAATCTATCGCTGCGCGCGGGATGGCACTCCGGCCCATATCCGAGGCGAACTCTTTTTCCCCATAAACGGTGCCGATCCTGTCCCGGTGGAATATTGGGCGGTCCCGATCGCACCGGGCGGCATCCACCAGGGGGCGATGTGCACCTTCATCGAGATTACTGAAGAGCGGAACGCCTCCGAGCGTCTGAAGCTGGCGCTCGATGCCGGTGCCATCGTCGGAACCTGGTTTTGGGACGTGCTCGCGGATCGATTCATCGCCGACGATCGGTTCGCGGATTCCTTCGGACTATCGCACGAACTTTGCCAGACCGGGTTGCCTCTCGAGAAAGTGGTGGAGTCCATTCATCCGGACGATCAGGCCCGCGTCAACGAGGCGATCGCCGCTGCCCTCGCGCAAGGCGGCGCGTATCGCTGCGAATATCGGGTCAAGCACATCGACGGCGTCTTCCACTGGATCGAGGCGAACGGCCGGGTCGAAAAGGATGCGGAGGGCCGAGCAATCCATTTCCCCGGCGTGCTGCTCGACATCGAAGCCCGCCGCGCCGCGGAAGCTGAGCGCGATAGCGCGACCGAGCTGCTGCGATCGTTCACGGAGACGGTCCCCGGCGTCGTCTACGCCAAGGATCGCGAAGGACGCCTCCTGATCGGCAATCGCGGGACGACCGATCTGCTCGGCAGGGCGCCTGAGGACTATATCGGCCGGACCGATCTCGAATTGCTCGACGACAAGGCCGAGGCGGCGCAGATCATGGCGAACGATCGCCGGATCATGGAAAGTGGCCGGAGCGAGCAGACCGAGGAGGAGGTCAGGCTCGCCGACGGCACACCCGCAATCTGGCTGTCGACCAAATCCCCGGTGTTCAACGGCGCCGGCGAGGTGGTCGGTATCGTCGGTTCCTCTGTGGACGTGACGGCGCGGATCCGGGCCGAGGCCGCCGTCCTAGAGCTCAACCGCACGCTCGAGGAGCGGATCGTCGATGCGATCGCCGAGCGCGAGAAGGTCGAGGAAGCCTTGCGTCAGTCGCAGAAGATGGAGGCGGTGGGCCAATTGACCGGCGGCCTGGCGCACGACTTCAACAATCTTCTGACGGGCATGATGGGCAACCTCGAGTTGCTGCAGGCGCGGATCGCCCGCGGCCGCGTGGACGACATCGACCGCTTCATCCTCGCCGCCCAAGGCGCGGGACGTCGCGCGGCGTCCCTGACCCAGCGCCTGCTCGCTTTCTCGCGGCGCCAGACGCTGGATCCGAAGCCCATCGACGTCAACCGGCTGATCGGCGGCATGGAGGAGCTCCTGGCGCGCACCGTCGGGCCGACGACCATGGTCGAGGTCGTCGGGGCGGCTGGCCTCTGGCCGGCAAACATCGATGCCGGCCAGCTCGAGAACGCCCTGCTCAACCTGAGCATCAACGCGCGCGACGCCATGCCCGATGGCGGCAGGCTCACCATCGAGACGGCCAACAAATGGCTTGATGATCGCGCGGCGAAAGAGCGTGATCTCATACCCGGTCAATATCTTTCGGTCTGCGTTACCGATACGGGCTCCGGCATGTCGGCCGAAACGATCGGGCGCGCCTTCGAACCTTTTTACACGACGAAGCCGATCGGACAGGGAACAGGTCTGGGTCTGTCGATGGTCTACGGCTTTGCGCGACAATCCGGGGGTCAGGTCCGGATCTACTCGGAGGTCGGCAGCGGTACGACCGTCTGCATCTACCTGCCCCGCCACATCGGCGACGCGCCCGAGCCGCAAACCGAAGGAGCAAAGGCGCGACCCGACGCCGCGAACGGGCAGACGATCCTCGTTGTCGATGACGAGCCCACCATCCGCCACTTGATCGACGAAGTTCTGGAAGATGCCGGCTACACGGTCATCGGCGCGGCCGACGGCGCAGCCGGGTTGAAGGTGCTTCAGTCAGGCGCAAGGATCGAGCTGTTGATCACCGACGTTGGCTTGCCCAACGGCATGAACGGTCGCCAGGTCGCCGATGCAGCCCGCGCGCTAAGGCCCAATCTCAAGGTGCTGTTCATTACCGGCTACGCGGAGAATGCCGCAGTCGGGAATGGTCATCTTGAACCTGGTATGGAGCTGCTGACGAAACCCTTCTCCATGGAAGCACTCGCCGTCAAAGTGGCGGCAATATTGGAGCTGCCTATCTAGCGGCTCGAATCCGCCTGGCTGGCAGAATAGCGTCAGATTTCCGCAGCTTTGTTGAACTCGATCGGTGAAATAAACGGCTTTCGGTGTCGGCTACTGCGTGGACCCAATCCCGGCCATTCGACGCCGCTCGGCCGCTCATTTACCGCGGCAGCCCGCAGAGGTCGGGCTTGCCAGCGTTGAGACTGAATGCGGCGCTATATGGCGGGCGATTAATCGGCGGTCCCGCGGCGAACTGACTTGCCGAGTGCGTGACGGACGCCAGCGTTTGCTTCATCAGATGAGAGAGCTTTTTGAAGTGTCCCGGTTTGTTTTTGGCGGTTGTCGCTTTGTCATGGCGCTGATCGCGTTCGTCTTATCGAGCTGTAATGGCTGATCTCATGGCGCTTGCATCAATCCTACAGACTGCTGACTAATTCTCGTGTCAGAGCCACAGGGATGGAGGTGGACGATCGTCATCTCAAGTACAACACCTGCGCCTTGATCTTGTATTTAGTCATGCTTTTCTGTCGCGAGGCGAAGCCCCCTGCGCCTCAGAACTAGATAATCGTGCGTCGGAAACCTTCTGCATCCCATCCGTATTTTCCGCGGGTCGCCGCTTTTTGGTCCGCTGGCCGGCTAACTGCATTTGTTGAACGAACGCGGAAGCGGCCTTAAGTCAATGAGGATCCAATTGCAGGCATTGAAGGGCTCGGAACGCGCTCGAAAATGGACAGCGGTTCTTCTCGGACGGTTAGCGGGGTAAAAGCGCTCGCTGGTGCTGATGGGAGCGGAAGATGAAGCTGGCGATCGGGTTGGCGGCCGTTATCTGCAGTTTGGCCCTCGGGGCTGGCGGTCGAGCGACAGCGGCCGAACAGGTGCCGTGGGCGGTGGCATCGGATGTCGCGGTCGAGCAACGCGCGATCGTCGTGGAAAATCAGGGCGCCCGTCTCGCCGGCACCTTGTTTCTGCCGGCTGGCCAGCAGCCGCGCGCCGCGGTGATCGCGCTGCACGGCGCACAGGTGCCGTTGCGCACCGATCCGCTCTACCGCCACCTCGTCCAAATCCTGCCCCGGCTCGGCATCGCCCTGTTCCTCTACGATCGGCGCGGCTCGGGCGAGTCCACCAGCGGCGGCGCGGCGCCTGGAAATTTCGACCTGCTGGCGGCGGATGCCGTGGCCGCGTTCGCGCGGCTTCGGCACGAGCCGGGCATCGATCCCACGCGCATCGGCTTCTGGGGTCTGTCGCAAGGCGGCTGGCTGACATTGCTTGCCGCCAGGAAGGAGCAGCGCGCCGCCTTCGCCATCGCCGTGTCCGCGCCGATGGCAGGCGCCGACGTCCAGATGAATTTCGCCGTCGCCAACATCCTGCACGTTGCCGGGCAGCCACAGACGGTGATCGACCGAGCGATCCGTGCGCGCACAACGGTCGACGATTATGCGCGCGGTCGCCGCAGCCGCGCCGAAGCTGCGGCAGCGGAGGCGGATGTCCGGGGCGAGCCATGGTACGACCGGATCTGGCTCAAGGGTAATATCGACGACCCGGAGTGGAAGCGGCAGATCGAAGCGGACCCGTTGCAGGCGCTGGCCGGTTCGCGCGTTCCGACGCTCATCCTGTTCGGTCAGGCAGACCCGTGGGTGCCGGTCGCGCCGTCCCTGGCTGCCCTGCAGTCGCGCGCCACCGAGTTCCGGCAGGTGAGCGTGCACGTCATCGATGGGGCCGATCACGCGATGATGCTCGACGTGCCGCCTGTGCAGCAGCTCGATACCAGTTTCGCCAAGCAAGCCGCGCCGAACGCGCCCGCTTATTTCGCATTGCTCGGCGCATGGCTGGATGACCACGCCAGACCGCGCCGTTGACCCAGATCGCCCCGATGCGCTTCGCCTCTTTGGCTTGTGAAGCGCATGGCGGCTATGGCCGGGGCCGCCATGGTTCCGGTTGTGCCGCAACCCATGCGGTCACTCCATCCGCCATGTGATCAGGCCAAGCTCACTTTGCCTCTCCTGTTGCGCACCGCCGCGCCGACCAGTCCAAACCCTGCTACGAACATCGCCCAAGAGGATGCTTCGGGAACGGCGCCGTCGAGCAGGGTGATCGTAAAGCTCTGCCCCGCCACCGGGCTGATGCCCTCCATATTCACGGAGATCGAGTCGCCGGTGAAGGAAATCCGGCTGTCGTCGAGGCCCGCGAAACTCGTCGCCAATGAATAACCAGCGATGGCGCCGTGGGCCGACAGCCCGCTGAATTCATAGCCATTGAAGGCGGGCGAGGTCCAAGATGACGTGCCGTCGGTGATCGTCAGGGAGAGCGTGTCGACGCCCAAATCAATTGTCGAGGCATCGACAAATCCGGAGCACAGGCCTCCGCCAACGCTCCCGCCTGGACAGGTCAGTTCGACGCCAGGCCCGGCAACGAATGTCTGGGACTGGTAGACCGTGGATGAATCCGGAAACAGCCAGGTAACCCCAATGCTCGCACCCGTAAGATCGACAGCCATTGCTGGTGAAGCAGCCAGACCGGCGATGCACGAAGTTACGACAAGCGCACTCGAAATCGCTCTGTTCATGATCAATCCCCCAATTACCGCGACTCGGCAAAGCGTCTTTCGCGATCATCGGAGTTTAACATTCGGTTAACCGAGAGTCGACAGCCCGGAACAGGTTTTCTAACAGAGACGACAAGGCGCCTCAGGATCCTTATCCTTCTCGTTTACATCCGGTTTTAGCAAAATCGCTATTTTTGCGTTGGCAGGCGGCATTTTGTAACCGTCCGGTCAGGCGTTAGCACCGGCACCTGGCGGATAAACCAACCGCCAACTGAGCACGACGCTGTGATATCAACAGATCGGCACGGCCCGCTATCTCGATGCGGGCGGCTTCGACGATCACACGCCTGGGCTCGACGCATCCACAGCGGCAGGGCGCAAACGACCGACGTGAGCTGCTGCACGGTGGCCGCGTCGAGCAGGTTTCGCGGCACCGTGTCGACCGTGCCGGCCATTGCGCGGAAGGCTACCTGGCCGCCCCGACGCGTCCGGCCGACGCGGCAGCCAACTCACGTCGCGTCGATCGATTTCGCTATCGGGCAAGCCCCGCCAGGAACGGGCCGACCTCCTGCTGTTCCAGCAGGTCGGCCTGCTGTTTGGCATGGGCCAACTGCTGCCGAAGCTCGCCGTGGAGGGCCACGGCCTGATCCGTCGGCGGCAAATCCGCTCCGCCCTCGGTCAGGAAGGCGAGGTTGGCGAGGTTGCCGTAGATCAGGCTGGGCACGCGGAACGCGTCCTCGATACGGCCGGTGAGCGCGAGCGGGAAGTACAGCGCCTCGACCTCTTTCAGGCGCGCGTCCATTCGATCCGCCGCGGCGATCCGTGCGGCGTAGGCGGGTTCCTTCCCGTGCTGCGCGTGGAGGTCGCCGATCTGCTTGCGCACCTCTTCCAGCCGGTTGATCGTCGCCGCGGCACCGTTGAGATCGTCGACCAGGCCCAACAGGAAGTCGGTATTCGCCTTTATGTCCGTCTCGGATCCGAGATCCTTGGGATCGCGCAGGACCGTCAATGGCTGGGTCGAGATTTGCCCGTCCACGTCGATCTTCACGCTATAGGCGCCCGGCGCGACGAGCGGGCCGTGCGTGTAATTGCGCCAGTGGACCAGCGGTCGCCAGCCCTGCTTGTCGAGCGGCACCCACGGCTCGCCCGGCGGGCTGTTGAGCAGCTTGACCGTGACCGGCGCCTCGTAGCGCAGATCCCACCACAGCCGGTTCACGCCCGCCCTGGCCGGCCCGCCCAGCGTGCGCACCAGCCTGCCGTTTCCGTCGGAGATCGAGACCGTCACCTTCTGCGCCGGCGCCTTGAGGTAATAATTGAGCGGGGCACCGTGCGGCGGATTTTCTCCGACCATCAGATTGTAGGTGTCCGCCAGATGCGTCGCGTTGTTGGTCCGATAGCGATAGGTATCGCGCGGCCTGAAGAAGGTGACGGCCGTGCCGTTCGCCTCGGCCTTGTCGAACTCCTGGATCGGCTTGAGATCGTCGAGGATCCAGAAGCCGCGGCCATAAGTGGCCACGACGAGATCGTTGTAGCGCGGCTGGATCGTCATCCAGTAGATCGGCGCGGGCGGCATATTGTTGCGCAGCAGCGTCCATTTGCCGCCGTCATCCCAGCTCACGTAGATGAAATTGTCGGTTCCAAGGTAAAGCAGTCCCTTTCGGGTCGGATCTTCCAGGAGAATATGAGCGCTGCTGTTAACCGATTTCGGTACTCCAGACGTAATCAGCTTCCACGTCTTGCCGAAGTCGCTGGTCTTGTAGGCATAGGCGTTATAATCGCCTGCGCTCTGCTCCATATTGTTGACGACATAGGCCGTGCCTGCGTCGAAGCGCGACGGCGTGATGCTCCAGATGATGCCAAGCGGCGGCATGCCCTTGATGTTGCGGGTGACGTTGTCCCAGCTTTTGCCACCGTCGCGGGTGACGCTGACGGTGCCGTCGGTGGCGCCGGTCCAGATCACGCCCGGCTGTACCGGCGATTCCGCGATCGCGTAGAGGACCGAGCCCTCGAACACCATCAGGTTATCGGGGTGCATGCCGCCCGAATCCAGCTGGCGGCTCTTGTCGTTGCGCGTGAGATCGGGGCTGATCGCTTTCCACGACTGACCGCCATTCTCGGTCATATGGACATATTGGCTGCCGACATAGATCTTGTTGTTGTCGTGCGGCGACATCGCGATCGGCATCGTCCAGTGGAAGCGATATTTCACGTCCTTGGGCGCCCAGCCATAGGTCGCGGCAGGCCAGGGCGAGACCCAGCGCGCCTGACCGGTGCGAAGATCCATCCGCGTCAGGTCGCCATTGTAGCAGCCCGACCAGACGATATTGTTGTCCTTCCAGTCGGGAATGGAAAAGCCGGGTTCGCAGCCGCCGATCTGGGTCCAGTCGGCCGCGCTGATCCCGCCGCCGAAAATGCCGTCGCCCTTCCCGCCGCTCAGATTGTCGCTCGGCCCGCGGAAGGTCGGTTCGTCCTGGCGGTTGCCGTAGACGTTGTACGGAATCTGGTCGTCGGTGAAGGCGTGATACATCTGCGCCACCGGGAAGCCGTAGGTCTGGAACGACTTCACATGGTTGAGGCTGACGCTGATGCCGTGATCGTGCGCGACCATCACGCGATTGGGGTTGAGCGGATCGTACCACACGTCGTGCACGTCGCCCGCCGGATGCGGCAGATCCTCGGCGAAGGTGACGCCGGCATCACGCGAATAGACGATGCTGACCGCGACGACGAAGATGAAATTCTCGTCGTCCGGCGCCACCGCGAAGCGCGTATAATAAGAGGAGCGTTCCGACATGATGTGCTGCTGGTTGACGATGCGCCAGCTCTTGCCGGCATCGTCCGAGCGATAGAAACGCGGCGTATCCTCCTGGATCAGCGCGTAGACGCGATTGGGATCGGTGGGCGCCACCTGCACCGCAACCTTGCCGATCACCTTGTCCGCTGCGGGCAGGCCGTTGCCGGCGACCTTCGTCCAACTCTTGCCCGCATCGTGCGTCACGTAGACGCCGCTGCCCTTGCCGCCGCTGTGCAGATCCCAGGTCTTGATGTCGACCTGCCACATGCCGGCGAACATCGTGTTGGGATCCTTGGGATCCATCGACAGTTCGGAGCAGCCGGTATTCTCGTTGACGAACAGCGATCGCGTCCAGGTCTTGCCGCCGTCGGTGGTCTTGTAAATGCCGCGCTCCTGCTGCGGGCGATAGGCCTGGCCCATCGCGCAGGCATAGACGATGTCCGGGTTCTTGGGATCGATCAGGATGCGGCCGACATGGCCGGTCAGGTCGAGGCCCATATGCGTCCAGGTCTCGCCGCCGTCGGTGGACTTGTAGACGCCGTTGCCCATCGAATAATCGGGCCGCACGATCCAGGTCTCGCCCGTGCCGGCCCAGACGACATTGTGCGCGGAAGGGGCGACCGCGAGCGCGCCGACGGCGGAGACGTCCTTATCGTCGAATACGGGTTTCCAGTTGGAACCGCCGTCGGTCGTCTTCCGGATGCCGCCGTCGGAGGCGCCGGCATAGATGACCAGCGGGTTGCCGGGCTCGCCCGCGACCGCCGCCATGCGGTTCCCGCCCGGTCCAATCATGCGATAATGGAGCTGCGCGAGGGGATTGGATGGATTGTCGGGAACGTCCGCGCGACTTGCGCAGGCACCCGCGAGCGCGAGGCTCACAAGCGTCAGAACATAGCCACAAAACCGCACGAGCATACGGACCATCGTCGCCTACCCCTTTTGACTGCGGCATGTCCGGAGCGACGTATATCACCGTGATATCGCGCTTTTTCTCGCCGAGCAGTCGCAGCCGTGGATTCGCCGACGCTAACAGCGCAAGCGACGCGAGTATACGATTTAAGACGGCAAAACTAAGAATCTAGTTCGGCAAAACCGCATCAATTCAATCGATTCTTCGGATTTGTTCAAGTTCGAAGCGTTGCCGCCCCAAGCAGCCAATTTGTGCCGTATCCCACTGCCTCCCAACGCGATTGCCTCCGCGCCGGGATCGGGCATACCCGTGCGCTATCCAAAGCGGGGCTGGGATTGAATGGCCGGATCCAAACCATATTCGTTCGCTGGGTGGCTTGCGGCGTTGATCCTGGCCGGTGTTGGTTCGTCGCCGACGGTTGCGGCCGAACCAGTGCGGGGATCGGCCGCGCCCCGCCTGATCGAAAGCTTCGAGGGATTGGGTCGGGGCTTTTCGGGCCCGCAAGGCCGCTTTTACGGGCGCAGTCCGAGCGACACCTCGCTGGCGGTCGGGCCGAACCACATCGTGCAGGTCGTCAACACGCGGATGGCGATCTTCACCAAGGCCGGCGCGGTCTATGGCGAGACGGGCCGGCCGCTCTACGGCCCGGTCGAGACGCGCAATGTCTTCCGTGGGTTCGGCGGCCCGTGCGAGACGATCAACAATGGCGATGCGGTCGTGCGCTATGACCAGCTGGCCGACCGCTGGCTGATCGTGATGCCGATCTTCACGCGGCTTCCCAAGCGCAGCCACGAGCCATCGGCACCGGCCGCGGGCGAGCCTCCCGCGCTGAGCATGCCCGGGCGATCGGATCAGCCGGGGCCGGCCGAGCCGCTGTTCCAGCCCGCCGCGGCGCGGCTCGATGCGCCGCAGGGCGGCCACGCACCGGAACGGCCCAAGGCGCTGGGCGAGGGATCCTATGCGATGTGCTACGCCGTCAGTGCGACGCCCGATCCGCTCGGTGCTTATTACCGATACGAATTCGTGCGGCCGCTTTTTCCCGATTATCCGCGCCCGGCAATCTGGCCCGACGGCTATTATGTCCCGACCAGCACGGGCGATACGGTGATCCAAAAGCACGCCTGCGTCGCCGAGCGCGCCAAGATGCTGGCCGGCAAGCCCGCGCGCGAACTCTGCATCATCGTCGACGGGGTCAATTTCCTCAACAATGCGGATCTCGACGGCACCGCGCTGCCGCCCAAGGGGGCACCGAATATCGTGATCGCGGCCGGCGGATCGCAGCTCAAGGGGCAGCCGGGCGACGACGCGCTGTATGTCTGGAAATATCATGTCGACTGGGACCATCCGACGCGAAGCCGCCTCGTCGGACCGACCCGGATCGCGGTCGAGCCTTACCGCTATCTCTGTGGCGGGCAGCTCACCAAGTGCGTGCCGCAACCGCGCGTCGACATGAAGATCGACGCGCAGGGCGACAAGATCATGCAGCGCTTCACGTACCGACGCATCGGCGACCAGCAGTCGCTGCTCGCGGCACACTCGATCGAGGCCGGGGGCAGCGGGGGCGTGCGCTGGTACGAGCTGCGGCTCGACGCGCGTGGCGATCCGCGCGTCTACCAGCAAGGCACCTATGCGCCGGACCCGAGCTATCACTGGATGCCGAGCATCGCGATGGACCGTTTTGGCAGCATCGGTGTCGGATACTCCTTCGCCGACGCCCAGACCTATGTCGGGCAACGCTTCGCCGGGCGCGTGGCGGCGGATCCCGTCGGCCAGATGGCCGGCGAAACCGTGCTGGTGCATGGCCAGGCGGCGCAGGCGGACACGCTCCGCTGGGAGGATTATGTCGAGACCGCGGTCGATCCGAGCGATGACTGCACGTTCTGGTATACCGGCGACTATCTGGGGTTCGGCGATGCCGCTTACTCGACCCGCATCGGCGCGTTTCGTGTCGGGACGTGCGGCGCGGCAGCAGCATCGAAGCCGTAATGGCCATGCTCGCCATATTCAGAGGGCGCTGACGTCGACGTATCGGTGCGCGAGCGGCACAGCGGCGGTCTTCACACGCGCCGCATGCTCACGCGGCGCGCCGGTGATCCGATCGTCGGCAAAGCCTCGCCGCATCTTTCGTCGCCATCGGGCGAGCCAACCTGCCATGGGCATGATTTCCGGGGAGCATGTCGCGATTCCGTATCCCTAATCCGGCGCATGTGGGTATGTCGTCGCCACCCGCCGCCTTTCACCCCATTGCTGGACAAGCTGCCATGCCTCGGAGCGATCCCGTTGCCGCGCCCGTCGCGGCCAGCCCCATCCATGCCTATCCCGCCAGCGCGAGCCTCGAAGCCGATGCCGCGGTCTACCGGACGCTGCTGGAATCGACGCTGGCGATCCCGTGGAAGATCGATTGGGCGACCATGCGCTTCACCTATATGGGACCGCAGATCGAGCCGCTGCTCGGCTGGCCGCAGAATAGCTGGGTTTCGGTCGAGGATTGGGCGTCGCGCATCCATCCCGACGATCGCGAGCATGTCGTCAATTACTGCGTTGCCCAATCGATCGCCGGGATCGACCACGAAGCCGATTACCGCGCGCTCACCGCCGATCGCGGGTTCGTATGGATCCGCGACGTCGTCCATGTCGTGCGCAACGCCGCCGGCGAGGTCGATAGCCTGATCGGCTTCATGTTCGACATCAGCGAACGCAAGCGGATCGAGCAGGAACTGGTCAAGATGCAGAAGAAGCTCGAGGCCCTGTCGTTCGAGGATGGGCTGACCCGCACCGCCAACCGTCGCCGGTTCGACGAGCGGCTGGAGGCCGAATGGGAAACGGCGCGTCGCGGCGCTCGGCCATTGTCGATGATCCTGCTCGATATCGATCATTTCAAGCGGTTCAACGATCGCTACGGCCATGTCCGCGGCGATGAATGCCTTGTCACCGTAGCCGCGGCGCTGCGGAAGATCGGTCGCGCGCAGGACGTGGTCGCCCGCTTCGGCGGCGAGGAATTTGTGTTGCTGCTGCCCGACACCGACGAGGCCACCGCGCTCGATCTTGCGCGAACCTGCCGCCACGCGATCGAGGCGCTCGCCATCCCGCACGAAGCTTCGGACTGCAGCACGTTCGTCACCGCCAGCGTCGGCGTCGGCACGGTCGTGCCCGACGAAGGCGAGCGCGCGCGCGACTTTTGCGAGAGCGTCGACCGCCGACTCTACGGCGCCAAACAGAACGGACGCAACCAGCTGCTTTCCGCATGAGGCGGCAGCGCCGCGCTCGCGCGGCACACGCCACCGTCTAGCCTGCACCTCAACGGCCTCGAAGGATGCGAGCCTGATGAACAGCCGATGATCGACTGATGATTGGTCGGCGAACGACCCCTGACCCGGTCCACGCCACTGGACCAAATCGATTTATCATCTAACGAAGACACGAAACGCGCTCTCAAGCGGCGGTCGGGGAGGAAGAGATGCACACGAAATTGGGGATGGGCCTCGCCTTGATCACAATGTTGGCCGGTCCGGTGCTCGCCAGCGCGGTGCAGCGCAAGCCTTTCGGGTCGATGCCGGACGGCAGCCCGGTCGAAGCCATCGTGCTCAGCAACGGCAAGGGCATGTCGGCCACGATCCTGACGCTGGGTGCCAGCGTCCAGTCGCTGATGGTGCCCGATCGCGCCGGCAAGCTGGCCGATGTCGTGCTCGGCTATGACGATCTCGCCGGCTATGTGGCCAAGCCCAACTTTTTCGGTGCCACCGTCGGCCGCGTCGCCAACCGGATCGCCAAGGGGCGGTTCACGCTCAACGGCAAATCCTATCAGACCCCGGTCAACGACGGACCCAATGCGCTGCACGGCGGCACCAAGGGGTTCGACAAGGTCGTCTGGCAGGTCGTCGAAACCCATAGCGGCGCCAAGCCGGGCGTGACGTTGCGCTACGTGAGCCCGGACGGCGACCAGGGCTATCCCGGCACGCTCACCGCCACGGCTACGTACAGCCTCGACGACAAGGGCGATCTCGCCGTCGATTATAGCGCGACGACCGACCGTCCGACCGTCGTCAATCTCTCCAACCATACTTATTGGAACCTCAACGGCGAAGGCTCCGTTGCGGGTGCGATGGGGTTGAAGATGATGATCCCGGCCGACGCTTATTCGCCGACCGATGCGACCGCGATTCCCACCGGCGAATTCCGTCCCGTCACCGGCACGCCGTTCGATTTCCGCACGCCGACCGCGATCGGCCTGCGCGTGCGCAACGGCCAGGACGAACAGCTTCGCTTCGGCCGCGGCTACGATCACAATTGGGTCATCAGCCGGACGAAGCCGAAGGCGATGCAGCTGATGGCGCGGGTCGAGGATCCGGAAACGGGCCGCGTGATGGAGGTGCTGTCCGACCAGCCCGGACTGCAATTCTATTCGGGCAATTTCCTCGACGGGACGATCACCGGCAAATCCGGTCATATCTATCGCGAGGGCGATGCGATCGTGCTCGAGCCGCAGATGTTTCCGGACACGCCGAACCGGCCCGATTTCGGATCGGTCCGGCTCGATCCCGGACAGACCTACGCAAACCATATCGTCTTCCGCTTCTCGACGACGCGCTAAGAAATAAAGTTTCGGAGGGTGATCGCATGAACAGGGCGACTTTTGCCCTTCTGGCAAGCGCGGCGGTGCTGGCGTCGCCGGCGGTGGCGCGCGAACGCTGGACGCCCGATCAGGCGAAGGCGTGGTACGGCCAGCAACGCTGGCTGGTCGGCGCCAATTATCTGCCCGCCACGGCGATCAACCAGCTCGAGATGTGGCAGCCCGAAACCTTCGATCCGGCGCGCATCGATCTGGAACTGGGCTGGGCCCAGAAGATCGGCATGAACACGATGCGCGTCTTCCTCCACGATCGGCTGTGGGACAGCGATCCGAAGGGGTTCGCCAAGCGCATCGACACGTTCCTGACGATCGCCCACCGGCACGGCATCAAGCCGCTGTTCGTCCTGTTCGACAGCTGCTGGGATCCCGATCCGAAGCTCGGGCCGCAGCATCCGCCGATCCCGGGCGTCCACAATTCGGGCTGGGTGCAATCGCCCGGCATTGCGGCGCTGGAAGACCCGAAGCAATATCCGCGGCTCGAAGCCTATGTGAAGGGCGTCGTCGGCGCCTTCGCCAAGGATGACCGCATTCTGGGCTGGGACGTATGGAACGAGCCAGACAATCCTTCCGAACAGTATAAGGACCAGCCGGCCAACAAGGCGCAGCTCGTCACGCAGCTGCTGCCGAGCGTGTTCGCGTGGGCCCGTGCCGCCAATCCCGTCCAGCCGCTCACGAGCGGCGTCTGGCTGGGCAAGGCGTGGGCGCCGGCCGATACGCACCGCCCGATCGAGACGGTGCAGTTGGGCCAATCCGACATCATCACCTTTCACGATTATGGCTGGCCGGAATCGATCGAGGCGCGGATCACCAAGCTGGAAGGCTATGGCCGCCCGATCATCTGCACCGAATATATGGCGCGGGGCGCCGGTTCGACCTTCGACGGCTCGCTTCCCGTCGGAAAGAGCCACCATGTCGGCATGATCAACTGGGGCTTCGTCGACGGCAAGGAGCAGACCCGGCTGCCGTGGGACAGCTGGCAGCGCCCCTACGTGTCGCAGGAACCGACATTGTGGTTTCACGACGTACTGCACACCGACGGCACGCCTTACCGACAGGCCGAGGTCGATCTTATCAGGAAGCTGACGGCGGCGACGAACTAGGCCGGAGCGCGCGGATCAGCCGAAGCGAAGCCTCGCTCGCGGACGACGACGCATAATGCCCCCTACCGCGCCGAAGCCGAGGAGCATCATCGCCCACGAGCCATTCTCGGGCACGGCGGCGATCTGGGCGACCGTCACCTTCGTGATGTCGTACACGACGAAAAAATAGCTCGGTGACCCGTTGCCGGCGAAAACCCCGCCGGTCCCACCGGGCGAGTCATAGGACAACGGCTCATCGACCGGCCGGTCGAAGACGTCATACGGCGTTCCGAAGCCGGTATTGTTTCCGACGGAGCGACTTAGACCGGTCGCGGGATCGTAGAAATTGATGTTCGTGGTGCGCGACGAAAAGGTATCGATGAAGCTTCGCGTCGCGGCCGCCTGATCGATCTGGTCCGATGCCGGAACCGACGTCGCGACGTCCGCAAAGAGATCCCCGATCTTCACGGTCGCCGTGATCGCAAGCTGGTCCGACGCGAGCGACTTGCTGGTGAGATCATATTCCTCGGCATGGACCGGGCCATAGCGATCCGATCCATCCGATGAGCTGAACTTGACGTCGGCCTTGGTCGGATCGATCGTGAAGACTACCGTGACCGGATCGCCGACAAGGTCAGCGCCGTTACCGAAGACAGAAGCGAAGTCTACGCCGACGCCCTGCCCGCTCGTCACCACTCCATTATAAGTCACCGTATAAGGGACCGTCGATCCGGCTTCCGAACCGAACAAAGCGGCGGTGACGAAGATCGCAGTCGATACAAGCTGACTGATGCGCTTCATGCGACTCTCCCCGGCAGGACAGTCCTTGTTTACCATATCGGCCAAACCATGAATATGGCCGACAGGCGAAACAACTTCCACGATATCAGGAAGACCAGCCTCCGTGATGACCTCGCTCGATGCCCGGCCGACGCCAAGCGAAGACGGCGCAATCGTTCGGCCTGCCCGTGACGACAATGTGTCGAACGCGCCGGGTGGCGGTTCGCGGGTAATCCGCTAGTGCCGAGCCGAAAGCGAACGAAGGATATCAGCCGGCATGGATGCTGCGGACGCAAAAGCTCTTCCCAAGCCCACCAGCGGGACCGGGCGCCGCCTTTCGCCCGAGCGCGCCGGGAATCTCGTCGACATCACCCTCGGCCACGTCGGCCGGCAATTCCCGTTCGGTCAAGGGGAGGTGCTGCTCGGCCCGGCGGACCTCGCGCTGACTCCGCGCGATTTCCATCCCATCTTCCACGGCAGCTACGACTGGCACAGCTGCGTGCACGGCTATTGGCTGCTCACCCGGTTGAACCGGCTCTATCCCGATCTGCCCCAGCGCGCGGCCACGATCGCACAGCTCGATCAGGCATTCACTCCGGCGAAGGTCGCAGGCGAGATCGCCTTCTTCAAGCGCCCCTTTGCCGAGGATTATGAGCGACCCTATGGCTGGTGCTGGTTCTTGAAGCTCGCTGCGGAGCTGCACGAACGCAAGGACGAGGCTGGACGCCGCTGGCTGGCAGCGGTGACGCCGATGGCGCGCTTCCTGGCCGGGCGTTTCGGCGACTACATCCAGAAGCTGCCCCGTCCGACGCGGGATGGTGCGCACCCCAACAGCGCGTTCAACATGGTGCTGGCGCTCGATTATGCCGACAGCTTCGGCGATGCGGCGTTGCGCGACCAGATAAGCCGGCGGGCGATCGACTGGTTTTCGGCCGACGTCGCCCCGACGCAGGTCGATTACGGCCCGATGGACTTCCTCTCGCCGATCCTGACCGAGGCCGAACTGATGCGGCGCGTGCTGCCGCGCGATCGCTTCCTCGCCTGGCTCGATCGCTACCTGCCGCGGCTGGCCGCCCGCGAGCCGGCGATCCTCTTCCAGGTCGCCGTCGTGACCGACCCGACCGACGGGGTTCTCGCCCATCTCGACGGCGTCAACCTCAGCCGCGCCTGGGCGATGAACAATCTGGCGCGGACGCTGGGGCAGGATCCGCGCGCCGAAGTGCTGCGACATACCGCCGCGACCTTCCTCGATGCCTCGCTCGACAAGGTGCAGGGCGGCTACATGAGCGAGCATTGGCTCTCGACCTATGCACTGCTCGCGCTGGAATCGATCGAGGAAGGCAAGTGATGGACAATTCCGGCATGACCATCGATCGCCGCGCGCTGCTGCGCGATGCCACGTTCCTGTTCGGTGCGGCGGCCCCCGCCGGCGTCGCGTCGGCCCGGCTGGCAGTGCCCGATCGCCTGGGCGCCGGGCTGGCGGGATCGTTCGCGGGTTTCGCCATGGCCGAGCTCAAGCGCGAATATCCCGTTCAGGCCGGCCTGTCGCGACTTGGCGTCGACGATCCGCTGTCGCCGCGCATCAATCACCCGATCTTCTACGGCAGCTTCGATTGGTCGACCGCCACGCTGAATTGCTGGATGCTGGCGCGGCTGGCGCGCCTTTACCCATCGCTGGCACAAACCGCCGGGATACGGGCCTATTTCGACCATGTTTTGTCGGCGGAGAAGGTCGCGACCGAGATCGCCTTCTTTGCGAAGCCCGACCGGCAGGGCTTCTCCAGGCCGGTAGGCTGGGGGCACGTGATGATGCTGGATGCCGAATTCGCGCGGCAAAAGACCGCGCAGGCCGCGAACTGGCACCGTCTGCTGACGCCGCTGGTCGACGATCTGAAGAGGCGCATGGTCGGGTTCCTCCCGAAGCTCGCCAATGCCGGCCGGAGCGGCACGCTGCCGCTGGGCCTCTCCCTGATGGCCTGCGCCGCGCAGACGACCGGCGATGCGGCATTTCTGTCGACGCTGCGCCATCATGCCGAACGGTGGTACGCGACCATGGTGATCGCACCGAATGCGACGGTGGGGGGCGAGGAAAGCGTCCCGGCCGAATTGGCCACCGCCGATCTGATGCGCCGCGTGCTACCCAAGCAGGAATTCACCGCCTGGTTTCAGCGGTTCGCACCGACCATCGAACAGCGGCAGCCGGCGATCCTGTTCGAGCCGTGCGCGCTGCAGGATCGCAGCGACTGGCGGATAACGCTCGCGACCGACCTGATGAACCTCCATCGATCATGGCTGCTCGGCAATCTCGGCAGGGCGTCCGAAGGGCGTCGCGCGCAGGTGCTGCTCGCTGCCGCCCACGCCCATTACATGGCCGGCATCCGTCATCTCGACGAGACCGACTATGGCCGCCGCAGCCTGCCGGCGCGGGCAGTGCTGGCGCTCCAGCAGGTGTAGACCCGACATTGCCCGGATCCTCCTTCTGAAGCGCCATCCCGAAATTCGGACATTGCGCGCTCAGAAACGCTCGCCGACCATCTCCTCGCTCTTGGCCCAGAGCGCCTTGGCGTGGTCGGGATCGAGCGCATAGGGACGAACACCGCCGCGGATGCCCGCGCCGTCCTGAATTTCGGCGACGTGGCAATCCTCGCAATAGCGGCCACCAATATCGTCCGCCGATGCGACGACCGCCGCCCAGACCGATGTCGCCGCGCCCTGGGGGATCGACTTATAGTTGAAGAGCGGCGCGCCGGCCGCCCGCTGCGTGTCGTTGATCGCGGCGATCAGCCGTTCGGTCGCCTCGGGCGTCATGTAGCGGCTGAGTTCGGTCTGGATGGCACCCGGATGGAGCGCGGTCGCGCGAATGCCCGCACCCCGATGGCGCCGGTCGAACTCCACCGCGAACAGGATGTTGGCGGTCTTGGAACGACCATAGGCCACCCATTCGTCGTAGGGCGTGCGCTCGAAATTGGGATCGTCGAGGTCGACATCGGCGAAACGGTGGCCAGCGGAGGACAGGTTCACCAGCCGCCCGCCGGGCTTCAGCAGCGACGCGATGCGATTGACCACGACGAAGTGGCCGAGATGGTTCGTGCCGAACTGGGTCTCGAAACCATCCTGGGTCTGGCTTTGCGGGCACGCCATGACGCCGGCATTGGCGATGATGACATCGAAGGGTCGGCCGTCCGCCACCAGCGCATCCGCGCAAGCCCGCACGCTGGCGAGCGATGCAAGGTCGAGCTCCACCAATTCCAGGGTCGCTCCCCCTGCTGCGGCCGCGTCGAGCCCCGCCGTCGCTACGCGCGCCTTATCCAGGTCGCGCGCGGCGCCGACCACGTGCGCACCATGCGCCATCAGCGCGCGTGCGGTCTCCACCCCGAGCCCGGCGGAGACGCCGGTCACGAGGATGCGCTTGCCGGTGAGGTCGATGCCATCGAGCACCTCGTCGGTGGTCGATTCCGCTCCGAATATCTTGGTCATAATTGCAGTCCTGCCTGATAGGATGATGCACGTGCGCGCAATCGCTACGCATCACCGAGATCGGCACGGTCGCGCTTGCGTTGAAGCCCGATCATATCGTTCTCTTGCCCGATCCTATCAGGACGCGCTCGGCGGCACGGGCGCCGCATTGCCTTGACGGTCGATCGTGACGATGTGGGACGGATGCACGAACAACTGGCCCGAATGCGCGCAATCGCCGAACGCCATGGCAACGGCGCGCGGCAGGATACGCCGCTTCCGCGCGTCGCGGTGCATGTCGGCTGCACGATGACCAAGCCGACGCCGGGCGTTTACGAGCCGGCGCTGTGCCTGGTCCTGCAGGGTGCCAAGCAGATCCTGATCGGCGATCGCACCCTCCGCTACGATCCGGCGAGTTACTTCATCGCCACGATCGATCTCCCCGCCTGCGGTTGGGTCGTCGAGGCGAGCCCGGCGCGGCCCTATGTCGCAGTGAGCATGAAGCTGGACCGGAGCACCCTGAGCTCGCTCATTCTCGACGTGCCCGGCGGGTCGGAGGGCGAAACCGCAGGCTTTGCGGTAAGCGCGGTGACGCCCGATTTGCTCGACGCATGGTCGCGCCTCCTCGCACTGCTGGACCGGCCGGAGGACGTGCCGGTGCTCGCGCCGATACACGAGCGCGAGATCCTCTACCGGTTGCTGCGCGGACCGCAGGGCGGCGTGCTGCGCCAGATCGCGCGTTCGGACAGCCGGCTCAGCCAGATCCGTCAGGCAATCGGCTGGATCCGGGCGCACTTCGACCGGACATTGCGCGTCGAGCAGCTCGCCGATCTGGCGGGAATGAGCCCCGCCTCGTTCCACCGCCACTTCAAGGCAGCGACCGCGATGAGCCCGCTCCAATATCAGAAGACGCTTCGGCTCCAGGAAGCGCGGCGGCTGCTCGTTTCGGGCGGCGATGCCGCGCGCGCCGCCCATATGGTGGGCTACGAGAGCGCCTCCCAATTCAGCCGGGAATATGCCCGGATGTTCGGCGCGCCGCCCGCTCGCGATGCTGGACGGCTGCGTGAGACGGGCATCGCCCAGGTCGGTGAAGCTGCCGACGCTTGACGGCAAGCGTTTCAGGCCGCCCCGCGACGGTCAGAGGCTCCCGACGAGGGCGGAGATCAACGGCCCATGACCTTGACGACCGAAGGATCGGCAGGACGCCACGCACCCTCGTACGTCAGCTTCCGCGAGCGATCATTCCAGACGAGCGTCGTGACCGATCCGGCACCCCGCTCATATTTGTAGGTCGTGCCATCGTCGGAAAACAGCGCGAACCTGCCGTCGGCGCCCGGATAGACGCGCACGGACTCGATCGCCTGCGGCTGGCTTGCGCTTTCGATCGCCGATCCCATCGGGACGATCGAGCCTGCGCGAACGAACAGCGGGATGGTGTCGATCGGCGCGGCCACCTCGATCGACGTGCCGCCTGCGAAGCGCTCGTTGGTCCAGTAATTATACCAGTCGCTGCCTGCGGGCAGGTAGACTTTCCGGCTTGTCGCCCCCTGCTCCGTCACCGGCGCGACCAGAAATGCCGGCCCGAACATATATTCGTCCTTGAGATCGACGACGTTCGGATCATTGGGGAAATCCATGAACAATGCGCGCATGAACGGCGCGCCCGTCTGATAGGTGCGATAGCCCAGCGCGTAGGTGTAGGGCATCAGCTGGTAGCGCAGCCGCAGATAAGCCGACAGGATCGGCTCGGCCGCCTTGCCGTACGACCAGACCTCGTTGTGCTGCCTTTCGCCATGCACCCGCATCACCGGCTGGAATGTGCCCCATTCGAACCAGCGGACGAACAATTCGGGATAATCTTCGTAGCGATCGACATTGTCGAGCACGTCGGACGGACTCAGTAACGGCGTGTGGTCCGCGCGATACGTGGCAGCAAGCGTCGGCGAGAAGAAGCCGGCAATGTCGGTATCCCAATAGGGCATGCCGCTGGCGGCGAAGTTCAGCCCGGCCGGGATCGAGCGCTTGAGCATGTCCCAGGTCGACGTGACGTCGCTCGACCAGAAGACCGTGCCGTTACGTTGTGCGCCAAGATAGGCGGCACGCGCGAGGATCAGCACGCGGCGCGAGTCGCCGAAGTCTCTGCGGAACCCGTCATAGACCGATGCCGTGTGGAACAGCGGATAGGCGTTGTAGTAACGGTTGCCGGATCCGATGGAGAAGACGTCCTTGGCCGGATCGATGTCCGGCTCGGTCTCGTCGAGCCAGATATAATCGAAGCCATACGGCTTCACGTAGCGATCCCGGATCGCTTCCCACCACCATTTCGCGGCTTCGGGGTTGGTCGTGTCGATGTTGGGGCCGACAGCATCCTTGAATCCGCCCTGGTCGGGGACGCCGTCCGGTCCGGAAACGAGCCATCCCTTCTTCACCAGCATGTCGTAATAGCGCGTGCCGGGCGAGAAATGCGGCCACACGCTCAACATCGTCCCGATGCCCATCGCGTGCAGATCGCGGTTCATCTTGGCCGGGTCGGGCCAGCGCGCGGGATCGAGATCGAGTTCGCCCTGACGCGTCATGTTCAGGAAATCGACCACGATCGTGTCGAGCGGCAGCTTCCGATCGCGATATCCGCTGGCGACATCCATCACCTGCTGCTGGGTGGCGTAGATGGCCTTGCTCTGGATATAGCCGTAGCCGGCCTTGGGCAGCAGATGCGCGACGCCCGTTAACTGCCGGTATGCCTGATAGATCTCGTCGCTGGTATCCCCGGCAATCACGAAGAACGACACGCGATCGCCGACCTCGGACGACCACTGGCTCTGCTGGTTGATCGCGAGATTAACCGTCGTCTTCGACGGATTGTCCCAGATCAGCCCATATCCACGCGTCGAGACCATGAACGGGATGCACACATTCTCCCCACCCGGCGCGCTATAATCGTGCCAGCAGCGGATCTGGTGCCCGCGCAGATCGAGCAGCCCCTGCTGCTGTTGTCCGAGCCCGTAGAAATGCTCGTCGGTCGCCGCATCGAACGTGGCCGAGACACGATATCCGGGATCGCTCGCCGCTGACGGAGCAGCCTGCCCCCCTGGAGCGGCGGCCGAATTGCGGGCCATCGACCAGCGCTGCAGGGTGAGCAAAGGCTTTCCGGCCGCGGTCGCGATCGACAGCATGTCGTTCAAGGGACCGGGGTGATTTCCTCCGCCGAAATAGACGTCACGCAGCGACTGGTTCAGCGGATCGAGCGGCATCGGACGGGGGGCCGGGAAATCGGCCGGGGCCAGACGCACGGTCATTCGCGATGAACGTATGACATCATAACCGTCCGCGCTCTTCTCCCGGGTCCAGCCGTTCGCCGACGGTAGCCCCACGAAGCCATATCCGGGTTTGGCCAGCGCTTCCGCACTCTTGCTGCTCATCGAAACGCGGACGATATTCGGGCCATAGGGCTCGATCACGATCGTCCTGCCGTCGCGCGCGATGACAAATTCACTGGCTGTCGCAGGGTCGGAGGCACAAGCAGGTTGCGCCAAGGGCATGACGGCAAGGACGAAGAGCGACGACGGGAGCACAGCCTTCATCGCACTGCTCAAAATCTTCGGACGCATCCCGTTCTCCTCGCCTCGATTATGATCGGACATCTTATTCGCGGGCGTTCGACGAAGCCGATGTTCCGGTTTCTCCGACGACGAAGCCCTGTGACCTTATGCGAGAAGCTTGCCGGCTTCGACCCAGGCCGCCTGCTCCTCGCGCGTTGAATACAATCCGCTGATAAGGTTGGTCCAATCCTTACGCCACGGGGCGGAGCAGGGTTCGTTCAAGGCCACTTCAAGCCGCACTGGCCGCCCCCCGCGAGGAATCTCCCGGCATTTTTCGTCGCTGGATCGTCCTTCCTCAATCGTCGTCCTGATCGTCATCGGACTCGAAGACCGCATCGATCTGCGCCTTGCTTCCGTGCAAGGCGGCGAGGCCCGACTTGCGCAGGCTCTTGTTGGCCTCGGGCACAGCCGCCTGCGCCTGCGTCCACTCACCTTGAAGCCGCGCCAATTGCTCCCCGACGACGCGAACCGCAGCCAGTTGCGCGCTCGTCGGGGCAGCCGCACCTTCGGTCACCTGCGAATAAAGCTGGTCGAGGTTGCGTTGCGTCGCGACAAGTCCGTCGCGGTCCCCGCTTCCCTTTCCATCCAGAACGGCCTCGAGCGCCTCGACCAGACGCTCGACCGCCGGGTCGTTGGCAGCCTTCGCCTGCTTGAGCTGAGCCAATTGCGATTGGGCCTCCACCAGCATCGCCGAAGCACGGGTCAAGGATTCGCTGACGGATAGGCCCAGCTCGAGCTGGTGCTGCAACCCCTCGGCGGGGGTTTTCACGCGCGGATCGGCCAGCAGCGTCAGCGGCTGATCCAGCGTCTTGCCGTCGGCGATGAGCCGGACGACGTAATCGCCCGGAATTGCCATCGGGCCCTGCGGCAGCCGCGGCGTCGCATGGGGCACTGCCGAGATCGGGTAACCGCGCCGCGCACTGCCCGCAGGCGCGGTATAGTTCAGATCCCATATCCAGCGATGCATGCCGCTTTTGCCCGACAATGCGTGGCGCGGGATCATCCAGTATGGCGGGACCAGCCCCTGCTTGATCTCCGCCTCGGTGATCTCTGCCGGATCGTCGCCGCGATAGCGGCGGACCAGCTTGCCGCGGCCGTCGAGGATTTCGAGCGTGACGGGCCCCTTGATATCCTGCGGCAAATAATAGTCGATGATCGCGCCTGCGGGCGGGTTCTGCCCGTTCGGTTCATCCGGCGGCATCGGCGTATCGGTCCAGGTACTGCGGGCCACGCGATAGGCCACAGCCGGCTTGAGCAGCGCCGCCTTCCCGGCCGCAGCGACGTCCATCTGGCGCAGCGGCGAGATGTCGTCGAGAATCCAGATCGACCGGCCATGCGTGCCGACGATCAGATCGTCGTCGTGGATCGCAAGGTCGCGCATCGAGGTGTGGGGCAGGTTAAGCTGGAGCGAGGCCCAACGGGCGCCGTCGTCGCGCGAAAACCAGACGGCCTTTTCAGTCGCTGCGAACAGCAGTCCCGGTTTTTTCGGATCTTCGCGCACCGCGTCGACTGCGGCATTGTCGGGGAGGCCGGCGACGATCGAGTCCCACGTCTTCCCGCCGTCGCGCGTGCGGAAGATGTAGGGGCGCTGATCGTCGACGCGCATCCGGCTGACCGAGATGTAGGCGACATTGCCGTCGAAATGCGACGCGTCGATCTGCGTGACCTTGCTCCACGCCGTCATCGTCGGCGGTGTGACGTTCGCCCAGTTCTTGCCGCCGTCGCGGCTCGTCCACACCAGCCCGTCGTCCGTGCCGGCCCACAGGATATTGCTGTCGCGCGGCGACACGCCGAGCGAATAGACCGTGCCGCGCTGGCTCTCCATGCCCGGGCCGTGCATCGCGCCGACGCTGGCGGGGAGGCCCGGTTTCTCGCGGGTGAGATCGGGGCTGATCGCGTCCCAGTTCGTGCCGCCATCGCGCGTGCGATAGACCTTGCTGGTGGCGTAATAGAGCGCATGCGGATCGGACGGCGCGAACAGGATCGGCTGGGTACGATCAACACGGTCGGCCCCCGTGACGATGGGAACGGGGGTGACGTCCTCGACGAGGCCGGTCGACCAGTGAAAGCGCGAGACTTCCGATCGGCCGGCGCCGTAGATCAGATCGGGATCCAGCGGATCGGGCGCCACCTGGGCATATTCGCTGGCGCCGACCGGATGCCAGTCGCGCACCGTCACCGCGCCATCGTTGCCGCGGCTCGAGATGCAGACCGATCCGCTATCCTGATAGCCGCCGCAGACGCGATAGGGGAACGTGTTGGTGGTCGCGGTGACGTGGTAAAGCTGGCCGGTGGCCTGATTGAACCACGTACTCCACGTCCTGCCGTGGTTCAGCGAGATCGTGACGCCCTGATCGACCGCATAGGCGACGATGTCGGGATTGGTCGGGTTGATCCAGACGTTCTGATAATCGTCGCCGCCCGGCGCACCGCGTACGGGGCTCCAGCTCTTGCCGCCATCGACCGATTTGATCGCCATGATGCCGGACATGTAGACCACGTCCGCATTCGTCGGGTCCGGGCGCATCGTCGGCAGATCGTTGCCGGTGATGCTCGCCAGCGGACGCGGGTCTTCGGTGATGCGGATCCAGGTCTCGCCGGCATCGTCGGAGCGGTACAGCCCGCTGCCGGGGCCGCCCTTGCCGCCGGTATCCGTGCGCGCCGACACGGTCGCGAAGAGCCGCTTCGGATTGGCGCTGCTGACGGTGACGATGACCTGCGCGGTGTTCGCGGGCAGGCCGTTCGTCAGCTTGCGCCACGTCGTGCCGCCGTCGGTCGACTTGAACAGTCCGCCATTGGGCCCCTGAAAGGCGTTGTGGTCTTCCCACGGGCCATGCCGATCCTGCCAGAGGCTGGCATAGACGGTCTGCGGCTGGGCCGGATCGATCGCGATCGAATAGGCGCCGGTGTCGTCATCCTTGAACAGGACGCGCTCCCACGTCTTGCCGCCGTCGAGCGAGCGATAGACGCCCCGCTCGGCATTGGCGCCGTAGGGGTGGCCGAGCACGGCGGCGAAGACGCGGTCGGGATTGGTGGGGTCGATCGCGAGATCGGGGATCTGCTGCCCGTCGCGTAGGCCGAGATGCGTCCAGCTCTTGCCCGCATCGGTCGATTTGTAGATGCCGTCGCCCACCGACAGATCGGGCCGATGCTGCCCTTCGCCGCTGCCGGCGTAGATGATGTCCGGATTTGACGGCGCCACCGCGATCGAACCGATGGATTGGGTGGGCTGGTCGTCGAAAACGGAGTGCCAGGTGTGCCCGGCATCGTCGGTCTTCCACACGCCGCCGTTGACCGGGCCGATGTAGAAGACCGCGGGCTGGGTCGGCACCCCCACCAGAGCCCGCGTCCGGCCACCGCGGAACGGCCCGATCATGCGCCACGCCATCTCGCCGGTGACGACCGCCGCTTCCGGTGGCCCAGCCACACTCGCGGACGACGCCGGTTTTGCCGCGAGACCGGCGGTGCCGGCCAGAGCCGCGGTGGAGAGCAAAAGTGCCAGAATGCGCATAGCGTTAGTCCAGAGCTGGAACCCGGCTGCCGCGCGTCGTGCTACGCCGCGCGGACCGGGCCGGAGGTTGATCGGCACCCATGGGCATGAAGTCCGGCGACGAGCCTAGACGCTACGACGACGATGACCAGTCCGAAGATTTCGAACCGATCGCCGGTTTCGGTGGCGGACATCGACGCTTCGCAACGGCGAGCGCGCCTACGACCATGTCTTGGAGAGCATGCGCGTGTATCTGCCGGTATCGCGGCCCTTCATTTGAAGCCGCCGATCTGCCGCCGGGCTTCGGTGAGCGCCAGAACCGCGGGCCAGTCGCACCTCGCGGTTGCGATGCTGATGTCGTCCGCGATGCGCGCCAAGGCCCGATCGCCAAATTGGCGTACATACCGCTCGGCAAGATCACGGATCTGATCCGACATCTGCGTGCCTCCACGCGGCTACGTACGACGCCGTCAGCAGTTCGGATTTCCAATCCGGACCAGTTTTGCGATCCGCCGGATGACCTTGCCCGGCCCGCTCGCGAACCTCGTCCGCCGCCGTACGGAGGAGGAGCCGTCCCGCCGAGCACCGCCCCGCTCGCTTCACCACAAGGATGTCATGACGATCCCGATAATCACCGCCAGGCCGGCCACGATCTGCTTGATGTGGAGCGTTTCGCGGAACAGCCGGTGACCGGCGATTGCGGCAATCGGCGCCTCGATCACACCCAGCGCGCGGACCGGGGCGGCCGGCGAAAGCGCCAATGCGACGAACCAGCCTGTCGAGGCGCAAGCTCCGCATGCTCCCGCCCCGAGCGAATTGCGCCAGTTGCGCAATACCGCCTTCACCGCGGCGGGGCTCACGAGCAGCAGGACCAACGTGAGGACCACCGCCTGCATGGCCTGCACGATCGAGACGCTCATGATCGCCGCGAACACCGGATGATCGGGCTCCATCGCGAGCGCCGCATGGCGGAAGGCATTGAGCGAGAAACCGAAGAACAGTCCGGACAACAGGCCGAACAATGCGCCCGACACGGCATGCCGCGTTGACGCCAGTTTCGACGGCCAGGTGAGCAGCGCGAGACCGACGGTCGTCACGGCGACGCCGATCCACGCAATGCCGCTCAGCCGGTCGTCATAGACCACGGCCCCGATGAGTGCCGCGAGCGGCAGCGAACTCTGCTGCAGGGCGGTGCCGACGGCGAAGCCGGCTCGCTGCATGGCGGCCAGCAACGCCGCGGTGGCAAGCACCTGCGACACAGCGCCCGCCACCGCCGAAAGCCAGAACGGCTCGCCGAAACTTGGGTGGGCCATCGGCACCGCGAGAAAAGCCAAGACCGTGAACAGGACCGAAAAGGGGAGCCCGAACAGGAACCGGACGAGCGTCGCGCCCCAAGGCCCGGCCGTACCCATGACACCGCGCTGAAGCGCGTTGCGCCCCACCTGGAAAATCGACGCCGCGACGGTTGCGGGAATCCAGAGAAATGAGAAGCTGAGCATCGTCCTCGCCGGCCGGTGCTGCCGGACCATCCAATCTGCGCCATCGCCCATGCGTCTTTCCGCCGGCGCCGTCCATCGCAGCGATCCGATCGCCGACGAGCCGATGCTGCGAACTCCAAGGCGCATGTGAGCGCCGCCGTCAAATCGATCGGGTCATCTCAGCCGCGCGGCAAGAAAATCGACGAACACGCGTGTCCGCGCCGGAACGCTGGCGCCGCCGACGAACACGGCGTGGATGAGTTCGACATCGCCGGGATTATAGTCTTCCAGGATCGGCACGAGGTGGCCACGCGCAATCTCGTCGGCGACGCTGAACGCCCCGACACGGGCGATGCCGACGCCGGCCGCCGCCAGCTGACCCAGCGTCTCGCCATTATTGGCCTCGATGTTCCCTTTCACCGACAGGACGAAGCCCCGCCCATGGCGTCGGAACGGCCAGATCGGCTCGCTTCGACGGAAGTTGAAGTTCAGGCAATTGTGCGCGTGCAGATCTTCGGGCTCGCGCGGCGTGCCCCGGCGCGCCAGATAATCCGGCGATGCGGCGATGACGCGGCGCGTCTCGCCGAGCTTGCGCGCGGTGAGCATGCTGTCGGCCAGCGGCCCGAAGCGGATCGCGACATCGGCCTGCCCCGCCGCGACGTCCACCAGCGTGTCGGTCAACGCGATATCGATCAGGATATGCGGATAGAGCGCCGCGAACTCGCCCAGCAACGGCACCACGCACAGCCGGCCGTGCGAGAGCGCGGCGCTGACCCGCAGCCGCCCGCGCGGCGCGCCCTGATCGGCGATCCGCTGCTCGGCCTCGTCCAGATCGGCGAGGATCCGCCGCGCCGACTGGAGATAGGTCTGCCCCTCCGCGGTGAGCGATAGCGCGCGGGTCGATCGCAACAACAGGCGGACGCCCAATCGCGCCTCGATCCGGTCGACCGCACGCGCGACGGCCGAAGGGCTGAGATCGAGGACGCGCCCCGCCGCCGAGAAACTGCCCTGCTCCACGATCGCGGCAAACAAGGCAAGCGATCGGGCGCGATCGGCGCCCCCGGTCAGCTTTGCGCTCATTGCAAAGATCCTTCGCGTTCCGACGGGCTACTGCGGGCTGACTGCCCACGTCATTTATGCTCCGACGTAGCAGCGATGGGTGACGCATGGAATATCGGCAATTGGGGCAATCGGGCTTGCGCGTGCCGGCGCTGAGCTTCGGCACGGGGACGTTCGGCGGCAAGGGGCCGCTGTTCAGCGCATGGGGCACGAGCGACGCGCAGGAGGCTCGCCGGCTGCTGGACATCTGCATCGAGGCCGGCGTCACGCTGTTCGACACGGCCGACGTCTATTCGGCCGGTGCATCGGAAGAGATTCTCGGGCAGGCCATCCAAGGCCGTCGCGACGCGGTGCTGATCTCGACCAAGACCGGACTGCCGACGGGCGACGGGCCGCAGGACTGGGGTGCCTCGCGCAGCCGCCTGATCCGCGCAGTCGAGGACGCGCTCGGCCGGCTCGGCACCGACCATATCGACCTGCTCCAGCTCCACGCCTTTGACGCCTCCACCCCAACCGAGGAGGTGATGGGCACGCTCGATCTGCTGACCCGCGCGGGCAAGATCCGCTACGCCGGCGTTTCCAACTACCCCGGCTGGCAGGCGATGAAGGCGCAAGCCATCGCCGATCGCCACGGCTGGCCGCGCCTCGTCGCCCATCAGGTCTATTATTCGCTGATCGGCCGCGCCTATGAAGCGGATCTGATGCCGCTGGCTGCGGATCAGGGCATCGGCGCGCTGGTCTGGAGCCCGCTCGGCTGGGGCCGCCTGACCGGCAAGATCGGCCGCGATCGCCCGCTTCCGACGGGCAGCCGGCTTCACGAAACCGAGCAGTTCGCGCCGCCGGTCGAGACCGAACTGCTCTATCGCGTGATCGACGAACTTGAGGCGATCGCGGCGGAGACCGGCAAGACCGTGCCCCAGATCGCGATCAACTGGCTGCTGCGCCGCCCGACCGTATCTTCGGTCATCATCGGAGCGCGCAACGAGGAGCAGCTGCGCCAGAATCTCGGCGCGGTCGGCTGGGCGCTGACGCCCGAGCAGATCGCCCGGCTGGACGCGGCGAGCGACGTGCTACCGCCCTACCCGCACACACCCTATCGCCAGCAGGAGGGCTTTGCCCGCCTGAACCCCGCCCTCGTCTGAGGATATCGCCATGAAGCTCAATCCGGGCCTGATCGCCCTGTCGATCGGCGCGTTCGGCATCGGCGTCACCGAGTTCGCGCCGATGGGGCTGTTGCCGGTGATCGCGCGCGATCTGCAGGTGTCGATCCCAACCGCCGGCCTGCTCATCAGCGCCTATGCGCTGGGCGTGATGCTCGGCGCGCCGCTGATGACGCTGACGACGGGGCGGATGCCGCGCCGAACCTTGCTGATCCTGCTGGCCGGGATCTTCACCGTCGGCAATCTGCTGGCGGCGGTGTCGCATGGCTACGGCCTGCTGCTCGCCGCCCGCGTGCTGACCTCCTTCAACCATGGCGCCTTCTTCGGCGTCGGTTCGATCGTCGCCGCCAGCCTCGTCCCGCCCGATCGCAAGGCCGGCGCGGTGGCAGCGATGTTCATGGGGCTGACGATCGCGAACGTGGTCGGCGTCCCGCTCGCCACATGGGCGGGCGAGCATCTCGGCTGGCGCGCCGCCTTCTGGGGGATATCCGGGCTTGGCCTGCTGACCATGGCCGCGCTGCGCGCCACGCTTCCCCCGTTGCCCGCCCCCGCCGGCGGCGATGCGATGGCCGAGCTGCGCGTGCTGGCGCGCGGCAAGGTGCTGGGGGCGCTGGCGCTCACCGTCGTCGGATCGAGCGCGATGTTCACCGTCTTCACCTATATCGCGCCGATCCTGCGCGAGGCGACGCACGCCTCGCTCGGCTTCATCACCGCGATGCTCGTCCTCTATGGCGTCGGCCTGACCATCGGCAATTGGCTCGGCGGGCGTTTCGCCGATCGCTCGGTCGATCGCACGCTGATCGTCACGCTGGGTTCGCTCTCGGCCATCCTGATCCTGTTCGGCCTGTTGATGGGCCATCCCGCGCCGGTCGCCATATTGGTGTTCCTGTGGGGCATCGCCAGCTTCGCGCTGGTCCCGCCGCTCCAGGTGCGCGTGATGACCGCGGCCGCCGACGCGCCCAACCTCGCATCGGCCGTCAACATCGGCGCGTTCAACCTCGGCAATGCCATCGGCGCGGCGCTGGGCGGCGGGGTGATCGCCTCCGGCCTCGGCTATCCGGCGGTAGCGCTTGCGGGCGCCGCCTGCTCGGTGATCGGGCTCGTGGCGGTGCTTATCGTAGCGCGCCGGTCACCCTCATCGGCTGCGCCGTCCGCGTGCGTCGCGACGGCGCACGGCACGATATGAAACTTCGATCACATAACCTTACCAACCCATATGTCGTAGGGCGATAGCACGACCGCCTTCGCCGAGACGGATGCGCCGCCGGTTTGTGCAAGCGTATGCACTGCCTGTCCCGGTCGTTTCGCCGGATCATAGTCTGCCGGATCGATCGTCCGTGACGTGCCGCTCATGTTTATCGCGACGAGGACCGTGGCGCCCGTCTGCGGGTCGCGGCGCTTCCATGCGAGGATGTCGGGGTCCGTTCCGACGAGCTGCATCGTGCCACGCGACAGGGCCGGCTCGCTCCGGCGAAGCGCGATCAGCGTATGGTGCCAGTTGAGCAGCGAGGCCGGATCGGCCCGCTCGGTCGCCACGTTGATGGTGACGTGATCGGGGCTCACCGGCAGCCATGTCTGCGTGCTGGTCGAGAAGCCCGCCTGCGCGCCGGCGGTCCACTGCATCGGCGTGCGCTCGCCGTCGCGGCCTTTCTCGCGCGGCCAGCCGGAGATGCCGATCGGATCGCGTACATCCTCGCGCCGGGTCGGCGTCGCCGTCCGCATGCCGATCGGTGCGCCATAATATGTCAGCGCGGTCGCGCGCGACAGCAGCAGGATTGCGGCGATGCCCTTGGCGATCGCACGATCGTGCACGCCGTCGGCGAAGCGATCGATCGAGCGCACCTGATCGTGATTGTCGAACACCAGCAGCGGCATCGCGCCGTGCAGGTCGGTCTGCGCCGCACGCAGCAGCGGCCGGAAATAGTCGGCACGGTAGGCGGCGCCGGCCCCGAAGCCGACAAGCATGTCCATCGGCAAATGCAGCTCGTCCTGCGCCGCGCCCCCATACCATTTGTCGAGCGCGGCCGTGTCGGGCAGATAGGTCTCGCCGACCAGCACGCGGTTGCCCGGATAGCCGTCGACCATCGCCCGCATGCGCTTGATGACGCCGTGCACCTCGTCCAGATTCTCGGTGTAGATGTGGCGCAAATTGGGCGCGCCGAACGGATCGATGCCGCCGCTCTCCGGCTCGTTGCGCAGGCCCGGATCCTCGAACAGCGTCGGGATCGCGTCGAGCCGGAAGCCGGCGACGCCGCGATCGAGCCAGAAGCGCATCACGTCGAACATCGCCCGCTCGACCGCCGGGTTGCGCCAGTTCAGGTCGGGCTGCTGGACGTAGAATTTGTGGTAATAGAATTGCCTGCGTGCCGGCACCCACGTCCAGGCCGATCCACCGAACAGCGACGTCCAATTGTTGGGCGGCACGCGGCCGTCATGGACATTGGCCTTCTGGACCGATAACAGACCCGGCGCGGTGGCGGCCAGCCCATCGTTCCAGACATACCAGTCGGCCTTCGGATTGGTCCGCGACGTCGCCGATTCCTTGAACCAGGCATGCTGGTCGGACGTGTGGTTGAGCACCATGTCCATCAGGACGCGGATACCCCGGCTCGACGCCGCCGACTGCAAGGCCGCGAAATCGGCCATCATTCCATATTGCGGATCGATCGCCTCGTAATCGCTGATGTCGTAGCCGAAATCGATCTGGGGCGAGGGATAGCTGGGCGTCAGCCAGATCGCATCGACTCCGAGCCATTTGAGGTCGTCGAGATGCTGGGTGATGCCGGGCAGATCGCCGACGCCGTCGCCGTTGCTGTCGCCGAAGCTGCGCGGGTAGATTTCATAGAGAAAGGCGCCCGACCACCACGGCGCGGCCGCCTGCGACGCGGGTCTGGCGGGCGCCGCCCCCTGCCCCTGCGCAGTCACGGCGCAGGCCATCGCCGCGGTGATCGACAGCCTTCGTTTCCACGCGAGCATAATGCCTCCCCGGCTCATGAATGCGCGGGATCGGGCCCGGCGCTTGATGGCAATGTCGTACCGCGCGGGCAATCGATTGCAAGATGCACGCAAGGCGGGTTGCGCGCACCTGCCGCCTTGCGCAAGATCGGCGGGATGACCGATCCCCGTTCCGACGCCCCGAAGGGCGAAGCGCGCGTCCGCAACATCGCGGAACTCGCCAAGCTCGCCGGTGTGAATGCAGGCACGGTTTCGCGTGCACTGGCGGACAGCCCGGTGGTGGCGCTCAAGACACGCCAGCGCATCCAGGCGCTCGCCGCGAAGCACAATTATCGCCCCAACCAGATGGCCCAGCGCCTGCGCACGCAGCGTACCGGTGTGATCGGCGTGGTGGTGCCGCTGGGCCACGAGCAGCGCCAGCACCTGTCGGACCCGTTCTTCATGTCGCTGCTCGGCCACCTCGCCGATACGCTGACCGAGAATGGCTACGACATCATGCTGTCGCGCGTGATCCCGAACGCGGACGACTGGCTGGAGCGGATCGTGGAATCGGGCATGCTCGACGGCGTGCTGCTGATCGGCCAGTCGGACCAGCACGGGGCGATCGAGCGGGTCGCGCGCACCTACCGGCCGCTCGTTGCGTGGGGCATCCACCAGGCCGGGCAGGTTCATTGCGCGATCGGCAGCGACAATTTCGAGGGCGGCCGACTGGCCGGCGCGCGGCTGATCGCCGGCGGCGCGCGACGCATCGCCTTTCTTGGCGAGACGCGCGCGCCGGAATTCCGGCTTCGGTTCGAGGGTGTCGCCGCCGCGATGGCCGAAGCGGGCCTGCCTAGGGGACCGCTGCCGCTGCACGTCCACATCGCCTCCGACGACATGGAGCATGAGATCGCGGCGCAGATCGATCGCGCGGGCGCGGAGATCGACGGCATCGCGACCGCATCCGACGTGATCGCGATGCGCACCCTGCGCGTGCTCGCGGATCGCGCGATCGACGTGCCGGGCCGCATCCGCGTGATCGGCTTCGACGATCTGCCGCTGGCGATCCAGACCGTGCCGCGCCTCACCACGATCCGGCAGGATCTCGCACGCGGGTCGGAGGCGATGGTCTCGGCCCTGTTCGCGCGCATCGCCGGCGACGATACGCCATCGCTGCAGATGGAACCGCAGTTGATGGAGCGCGATACCGCCTGACGGGCGACCGGATCAGCGTGGGCCGAAGCGCGGCACGACATGGTCGCCCGCGACGTGCAGGCTGAACCACGGCGCCACCGTACCGCCGAACTGGCGGGCGCGCAGTTCCGGCATGACGGTGGGATCGCGCCCGTCCAGTCCCCACAGGTCGACGAAGCTGATGACGTCGAACTCGCCCGTCACCCACCAGCAATAGGCCTGCAGCGGCTCCTCGCGCGGGTTCGCCGCCACCAGGCCGGTGCCGTTCAGCGGACGCCACGGGCCGGACAACTGTTCCGCGACCATGCCGTACAGACCGTTCGGCCCCGATGGCCCGGCGGGCGCGAAGCGGGCGCGCTGGGTCGACCAGAACAGGTAATAGCGTCCGTCGGTCGTCACGATGTGCGGCCGCTCGAGCTCCGCATTCAGGCCGATGGCGGTGACGAGCGGCGGCAACATGGCCCACTGCGCCCCTTCCCGCCGCGCAATGCCGACCACGCCGTCGTAACGCTGCTCCGACGCCGCGGCGGTGCCGGCGAACAGCAGGTAATCGGTGCCGTCCGCAGGATCACGGAAGTAACCCGGATCGCGAAACCCCTTGATGAGCCCGCCTTCTGCCTGCGCTTGATCGGCATGCGCATAGACGATTCCGTCCGCCGCGACCGACTCGATCGGGGTCGTCCAATCGGACAGGCGCGGCACGCCGTCCTCCACTTCGAAGTGGCCCCGCGTCTCGAACAGGCGCTGCTCGAACGTGCGGGGCTGGCCATGCCGGCCGGCCGCCGTGAAATAATGGGTCAGGCTGTGCCCGTCTTCGTCCAGCACCGCCGTGCCCGACCATTCGCGGCTGCCCGGCGTGAAGCCGTCCTGGAAAGTGTCACCATGATCGCGCCATCCGTCCGCTCCCCAGCTGAACAACCGGATGCGCGCGCGATCGTGCCGCAGATCGGGGTCGTCGGCGCGTGGCGCGGCGAGGAAGAACCAGAAGCTGCGCCCGTCGATCACGACCGTCGACGCATCGGGCCACTGGATCGGCCACATATCCCACACGACGCCATCCGCGAGCATCGGCTGCACGTCGGCGGCGCGGATGACGGGGATGGCGGCGCCGGTCTGGGCATCGGCGCCGGCGACATGCTCCGCGGTCCACGCCGACGGCGGGGCCTCGGCGGCGGAATAGGCACGTTCGTCCAAGGAAATACTCCGGTTTGGGGGTCAGGCGGGTCGCGCCGGCGCACGGCCGGCGACGCGCCCCTCGCGCACGGCAAGGACGCTTGCCGCCGCGAGCAGCATGAGCACGCCCGCCAGCATCAGCACGCGGCGCGGATCGCCGCCCAGCAGTCGATCGTAGAGGAACGGCATGGTGAGCGCGAACAGCATCATCGGCAGCACGATCATCATGTTGAAGATGCCCATATAGACCCCGGTCCGCTCGGGCGGGATCGTTCCGGCGAGGATGACGTAGGGGTTGCCCATGATGCTCGCCCAGCCGACGCCGATACCGATTGCCGGCACGAACAGCAGTGCCTTGTCGCTGACATGCGGCAGCCACAGCATACCGATGCCCGCGCAGGCGAGGCACAGCGCGTGGACGACGCCCGCGCCGATGCGCTTGGCCAGCGGCACCATCGCGAACGCCGCGACGAAGGCGATGCCGTTATAGAAGGCCGCCATCTCGCCATTGGTCAGCACCGCCTGGTGAAAGCCCGACGCGGTTGCGCTGGTGGTGCCGTAGACCGCGCGGCCGATCGCATAGACCACGTAGCTCCAATAGGCCCACATCCCGTACCACTGGAACAGGCTCATCAGGCCGAGCTTGCGCATCGCCGGCGGCATGTCGCGGATCGCCGAACCGATCTCCACGATCGTCGCCCCGAAGGTTTTCTGCTTGCCGGCGATGGCGGCCTTCTGCGCGATCGTGAGCGGCAGTTCGGGCACGCGCAGGATCGACCACAGGATCGTGCAGATCGACAGCACCGCGCCGATCAGGAAGACGATCCGCGTCGTATAGGGAATGTTGTGCGCATCGACCCAGTCGGCGTTCATGCCCGCGGCCACCAGCAACGAAGGCGTCAGGAACGCCAGCATCTGTGCCAGCCCGGTGAACGCGCTCTGCGTGAGAAATCCGATCTCGTGCTGGCTCTCGTCCAGCCGGTCCGACACATAAGCGCGATAAGGCTCCATCGTGATGTTGTTGCCGGCATCGAGCAGCCACAGCAAAGACACCGCCATCACGATCGAGGCGCTGAACGGCATGAACAGCAGCCCAAGCATGCACAGGACCGCGCCGGCGACGAAATAAGGCGTGCGGCGGCCGAAGCGGCTGTCGGTGCGGTCGCTCATCGCCCCGATCAGCGGCTGCACGATCAGCCCGGTCGCAGGCCCCGCCAGCAGCAGCAGCGGCAAAGTCGCCTCGCTCGCGCCGAGGTAGGAATAGATCGGCGCCATATTGCCCTGCTGCAGCCCGAAGCTGAACTGCAGCCCGAGGAAGCCGAGGTTCATCTCGAGGATGCGGGGTAGGCTCAGGCGCGGCTTGCTGTCCGGATGGCGCATGGGGTTCGGGAGATCCTCTCCGCCGCTCTGGTCGGCTCTGAAGCGATCATGGAGGATCGACCCACCGAATGCAACAATCGATTGCATTTCTTATCCGGATAGCGTTGACCAAGCCGCATGCGCCGTGACACAGCGCCCGCGAACCCGTGCGGACAACGGGCATGACGAAGGAGAAGGCCGTGGCCGACGACGCGATCCGCAGCATCCTGATCGTCGGCGGCGGTACGGCCGGCTGGATGACCGCCGCGGCACTGGCGCACGCGCTGCCGCGCGGCTGCACCATCACCCTGATCGAATCCGAGGAGATCGGCACCGTCGGCGTCGGCGAGGCGACCATCCCGCCGATCCGCCTGTTCAACGAGACGCTCGGTATCGCCGAGGCCGATTTCCTGCGCGCGACGCAGGGGAGCTTCAAGCTGGGCATCGAGTTCGTCGATTGGGCGCGCCTCGGCCAGCGCTATTTCCATCCCTTCGGCAGCTTCGGAAAACCGTTCGACCTGGTCGCGGTGCACCAGCATTGGCTCGCGGCGCGAGCGGCGGGATCGACGGTGCCGCTGGACGATCTGGCGATGGCGTGGGGTGCCGCGAAGCGGAACCGCTTCGCCCGCCCCCTCCCCGATCCGCGCAGCATCGGCTCGACCTTCGATTACGCCTATCACTTCGACGCGGGCCTCTATGCCGCCTTCCTGCGCCGCTACGCCGAGGCCCGCGGCGTCGTCCGCGTCGAAGGCAAGGTCGCGGACGTGGCGCTCGAGGGCACCAGCGGCCACGTGGCGAGCGTGACGCTCGCCGACGGGCGACCGCTTGAGGCCGACCTGTTCGTCGACTGCTCCGGATTCCGCGGCCTGCTGATCGAAGGCGCGCTGCAGACCGGCTACGAGGACTGGAGCCACTGGCTGCCGTGCGACCGCGCCATGGCCGTGCCCAGCGCACGGACTGCGCCCTTCACCCCCTTTACGCGGTCGACCGCGCGCAGCGCGGGCTGGCAATGGCGCATCCCGCTGCAGCACCGCACCGGCAACGGCTATGTCTATTGCAGCCGCCATTTGTCGGACGACGAAGCGGCGGCGACCCTGCTCGCCAATCTCGACGGCGAGGCGCTGGGCGAGCCGCGCGCGCTGCGCTTCATCACTGGGCGGCGGCGGCTGTTCTGGAACCGCAATGTCGTCGCGATCGGGCTGGCGAGCGGCTTCATGGAGCCGCTGGAATCGACCAGCATCCACCTCATCCAGGCGGGCATTTCCAAGCTGCTCGCACTGTTCCCGACGCGCCGCTTCGATCCGCTGGTAACCGACGAATATAATCGCATCGCCATCACCGAAGTCGAGCGGATCCGCGATTTCCTGATCCTGCATTATAAGCTGACCCAGCGCGCCGATGCGCCGCTGTGGCGGGAATGCGCGGCAATGGCCGTGCCCGACACGCTCCAGCTCAAGATCGATCACTTCCGGCGGTTCGGCCGCCTGATCGCGCGCGACATGGATCTGTTCGGCGCGGCGAGCTGGTCGGCAGTCCATATCGGCCAGCTCAACCTGCCCGAGGCGCGCGATCCTTTGCTCGACCACGTCGCCGATCCCGCGCGGAGTCGGGCGTTCGTCGATCAACTGGCCGGCGCGATCGCGCGCGCGGCGGAGACGATGCCCAGCCATGGCAATGCGATCGCGCGCACGATCGCCTGACCGGGCGGAAGTGCAGGCGAGGCCGACGGTGATGCCCGTCGGCAACAATCCTACGACTTCGGTCGAAGTCGATACAATCGTTTGCGGAAAGCGATTGCAATCGATTGAATGAGCGTTAATGACCATCTCTGCCGCGCCACCAGAGCGCCAACGATATCACCGGAGAGGATCGCATGAAGAGCTTGGCTCACCAGCCCACCGTTTCCATTGCCGCATTGGCGACGGCCCTTCTGGCGGCACCCGCCTTCGCACAGGACGCGCCCGCCGGCGCCCAACCTGCCAGTCCGCCGGTCAGCGGCGCCTTGAGCCAGGCACAGACGGGCGACGACATCGTCGTGACTGCTGCTGTCGGCGACCGCACGCGCTTCAAGAGCTCGGTCTCGGTCAGCCAGGTCTCGAACGAGGCGATCCAGAATTTCACGCCGCGTTCGCAGGCCGAGATCCTGCGCTCGATCCCCGGCATCCAGACCGCCGCCAATGCCGGCCCCGGCGGCAACGCCAATATCGGCGTGCGCGGCATCCCCGTCTCGACCGGCGGATCCGAATATGTCGCGCTGCAGGAAGATGGGTTGCCGGTCGTGCTGTTCGGCGACATCAACTTCGGCAACAACGATTACTGGCTGCGCTTCGACTATACCGTCGATCGCGTCGAAGCGGTGCGCGGCGGATCGGCCTCGACCTTCGCCAGCCAGGCACCGGGTGCGGTCATCAACTATATCAGCAACACCGGCGATCATGACGGCGGCTCGATCGGCTACACCGAGGGGCTCGACTTTCGCCAGCACCAGCTGAACTTCAATTATGGCGGCCACATCGATCCGACGTTGCGCTACGATATCGGCGGCTATTGGCGGCGCGGCGCGGGGCCGAGCGACATCAGCTACGACGCGCTGAAGGGCTATCAGGTCAAGGCCAACATCACCAAGGAACTGCCCGACAATCGCGGCTATATCCGCCTGCTGTTCAAGCGGCTGGACGAGCAGGCGCCGACGAACACCTCGTCGCTCGCCATCGCGAAGCTCGACGGCAACAAGATCACCGGCTTCGATCTCGCGCCCGGCATCGATCCGCGCGAGGGATCGACCTATTCCGAAAATAATCGCCGCTTCCAATATGTCGATCAGAACGGCAACCTCCAGTCCGCGAAGGTGGAGGGCATCCATCCGCGCGTGACCTCGGTCGGGGCGCAGATCCATTACGAGATCGCCGACGGCATCACGATCGACGACAATTTCCGCAAGTCGTGGATCAGCGGCAGCTTCACCACCCAGTTCCTCAACGTGCTGCCGACATCGTCGCTGATCGGATCGACCGTGAATGGCCAGACGGTCGGCGCGATCCGCTATGCCAACGGACCGAACCAGGGCAAGACGTTCACCGGCCAGTTCGTGAACAACAATCCGAACATCAACACGCTCATGCACGACATGGGCAATCTCGCGAACAACCTGCAGATCAACGGCAAGCACGAGCTTGGCTCGGGCACCGTCAACCTGTCGGCCGGCTGGTTCCACATGAGCCAGAAGATCGACCAGACGTGGTTCGTCAACCGCCAGTATAGCGAAATCGCCACCAAGAACGGGGCCGAACTCGACCTGTTCTCGACCACCGGCACGCAGCTCACCGCGGCGGGCCAGGCAGGCTATGG